>NZ_WOFU01000004.1 GCF_016879755.1 Bacillus sp. B15-48 | reverse complement strand
TTACTTAAAGAAGTTGGTGAGAAATAAATACTCACTACACAATACTGTCCTACCTATATATTATTAACTAAATAACTAGATAAATGGGGTCAGCACATAATGGCACTTTTCTTATTTGCCATTATGCTCTGACCCCGATATTTCTTTTACCTAAAAATCCGTTGAACATCTACTAGTAATCCCGCAAAAATATAAGATTCGACGATTTCATTATTTTTATAGGTGGTATAGTTAGAGAAAAAGCAAGGGGACGTATCGGGACCAGTGAAAAAATATTAAATAGAATTCGAGAACACAATATATAGAAACTTGATTGAACTATAACTACTATATTTTGTGTCTTTTGAGCGTATTATTAATATTTCATAGACTTTTTCACCAGTCTCGGACGTATCTTGTGCTTCCCAAAGAAGCACAAGATACGTCCCCATGTTATTACTGTGACTAAATACGGATGAACGGAGAGGCGGTGATTTTCATTAAATAATACAACGTCTATAAGACAAAAGAGCAAGAAAACGTTGGGCCTGTCCAAGCAGGGTTAGACTTATCGAATATGTAGCGACTATAGAATCAATTTTTTCGTCATTTTTACATATTTTCGTCACGAAAATAACAATGTAGGGATGACAAATTTCGGTTAATTCCCAGTAAAATAAAGTTGGGAATCTTTTTTTATTGGCTGTGTTATTATCCAATGTTGATTTTTTTTGCTCAGCTTTTCAGCTAATGCTGAAAAGCAAGTGAAACCGCGGTTTCACTCGATGAGCCAAAAATCTTAAATAGCAACATTGGTCTTTAGCACAGCTTAATTATTACTATTTGTGAATTATTGCACAAAACAGGAGGCTTCATTATGCGTTATCAAAACATTTTCAAAGAAGGAAAAATAGGCAATTTATCACTGAAAAATAGAGTGGTCATGCCGCCTATGGGAACAAATCTAGCGGGTTCGGAAGGGGAAGTTACTAATCAACTCATTGCCTATTATGAAGCAAGGGCAAAAGGGGGAACAGGATTAATTATCCTTGAATTTACTTGTATTGATTATGAATACGGGAAAGGATTTATCCGTCAATTAAGGCTTGATAACGATCGCTTTATCCCAGGGATTCATCGTATAGCTGATGCAGTACATAAATATGGTACAAAAGTTTTTGTACAAATCCATCATGCAGGCAGACAATCAAACTCTTCGTTAATAAATGGAAATCAAATCGTTGCTCCTAGTAAAGTTGCCAGCGCCGCAGTAGGAGAGGAACCTCGGGAATTAACGACAGCAGAAGTAAAAGAGTTAGTAAACAAGTTTGTTCAGGCCGCGGTAAGATGCCAGCAGGCGGGAATTGATGGTGTTGAGCTGCACGGTGCACATGGTTATTTAATTAATCAGTTCTTAAGTCCGGATTCGAATTTACGTACTGATGAATACGGGGGAAGCTTCCGCAATCGAATGAGATTTATCGAAGAAATTATATCTGGGATTAGAGAAAGTTGTGGGCCGGATTACCCTGTGACCGTTCGGCTCAATGTCGATGATTTTGTTGAAAGCGGCATCAGTTTAGAAATAGGCAAACAAACGAGCCGATATTTGGAACAACTGGGAGTAGATGGGCTACATATTAGCTGTGGAACGTATGAATCGGTGGACAAAATCATTGAATCCCCTTTATTTGCCCAAGGATGGAGAGTCTATCTAGCAGAGGAAATAAAGAAAGAAGTAAATCTTCCGGTGATTACGGTAGGGTCCATTCGAGAACCACAATATGTAGAAAATATTTTATCTGAGGGAAAAGCCGATTTTGTGGCCATTGGAAGGGGATTAATTGCTGACCCAGAGTGGGTAAACAAAACCATGGAGGGGCGCGAAACTGAAATTAGAAAATGTATTAACTGTCTTCATTGTATTCATTCAGTTATGGGAAACTCACATGTTCTCTGTTCTATCAATGCAAAGGCAGGCCGAGAATTAGAGTTTAAGGAGATTCAGGCTCTAGCTGCTGATGAAAAACGTCATGTAGTCGTCGTTGGTGGTGGTCCAGGTGGAATGGAAGCGGCACGGGTGCTGTCATTAAAAGGTTATGATGTCACTTTATTTGAAAAAAGTCATAAACTTGGAGGGCAATTGCATCTTGTCACGGATCCGCTTTATCGTGAAAAAATGGAATGGCATATTGATTATCTGAGCAATGAAATGCAACGCTTAAATATTGATGTCCGAATGAATACAGAGGCAACTATGGAGGAAATCACATCGATCAAGCCGTATGCTGTTTTATTGGCCACAGGGGGAAGACCAAGGCTTCCGCAAGTGGAGGGCAATGATTTAGATCATGTCTATACTTATGAAGATATTAAGCTGCAGGAAATGGTTTTTACTAATAGTAAAGTGACTGTGGTAGGGAGCGGGATGATCTGTCACGGAACGACGCGACGCCTTGCAGAAGCGGGGAATGTGGTCACATATGTAGAAATTCCAACAAAAGCAAGCAAGCGAATTGGCGCTGAAACCAGAATAAGACTGCTTGATAAGCTAAAACAAGCAAACGTGGACATTGTGATCGATAACAAATTGGTAAAAATTCTTCCGGACTACATTCTCGTGGAGGACTTAGTTTCTGGGAAGCTATCTCAATATGAATCAGAGTATGTGATTGTTGCGATGGGGGTAGAAGCGTATAATCCTTTAGAGGAAGCATTAAGAGAACAGATGGAGAATGTGTTTGTAATTGGAGATGCAGCAGGCTATGCTTCGCTTGGCGATGCGACCCGCGGCGCCTTTGAAAAGGCCTACTTTATTGAATCTAAGGTAACTCCTAGAGAAGATAAAGAGGTTTTGCAGCCAGTATGATTTAGATAAAAGCAGCAATTGATATTAGTATAAACTCATGTTCAGATCACCTAGCCCTCTGAGGTCAGATGCGGATGGATTTGCGCGAAGGGACTAGGCGCTAGTATTTTTGAAAGTAAGAAATGTTAGGGAGCTCTTGTCTTTTGTTATGAAAAGCATGGGACGTATCTTGTGCTTCCTAAAGGAGCACAAGGTCCGTCCCTTTGTTATTCCCAAAAATTATTACAAACAGAAGTATCTGCTCGTTCAAAATAAACTTTTTAAGACGAGAAGAATTAAAATGTTTGCCAATCTAACACTTAATATAAAACAAAGATTCCGACTTTGGTATAATGAAGTGGATTAAATACTACTATTCCAAAAAAAAAGAACTTGAAACTGAAGCTGGATTAGAATTTACGGAGGTGAGAAACGAAAGGAACATAGGTTCTATATAGAAACAAAACCGTAAAAAAGGCGATAGAAAAATAAAACTCACAACAGGATAAATAGTCAGAAAATTTTTAAATAATTTATTGACACTAACGTCATGTGTGACTACAATATTATTAACGATATAAATTAGGAGTAGATGGGAATGAATTTAGAAAATCTCTCTAGAACAGAAAAACGTAAGGCTTTAATGAGGGAACAACTAATTAATGCTGCAATGCAATCCTTTTTAGATATAGGTTATATTAAATCTACAGTAAATGATATCACTAATCGAGCAGATGTTGGACATGGAACTTTTTATCAACATTTTAAAAATAAACAAGACTTATTAGGGATATTAGTAGATGAGATTGCTGAAAAAGTGGATGAATTTATTCAGCCAAAAGAAAGAAATTTAAATTTATACGAAAGAATGCAATACGAGGCAAGAAGAATACTAGAATTTTATGTTAGTAATCGAAGCATATTTATGGCATTAACAGAAGCTATGATGGTAGATAGACAATTTGAGGAAAAATGGAATAGTATAAGTGAAAGTTTATTTAGACGCATTGAGCGAGATATTAAAGGCTCTGTGAAAAAAGGTTATTGTCATGATATGAATGTTGATGTAACAATACGAGCATTAACTTGTATGTTTGAAGGTTATGGCCATCATTTGATGATGAATCCTCCTACACAAGAGGAATTAATTGAAGTAGCTGATTCGATGACGGCACTTTGCTACCGCGCAGTTATTAAAAATGATGAAAACAAAGGGATTTAAGAATAAAGAAGATGAGAGGGTAAAATCCCTTTTTTTCTACATAAAATTCAGAATAATGACAATATTCTTTAAATGAATAAAACTGACTCATCTTTATCCAATTTTATCGTGAAAAATAGCTGCATCGATTACATATGTTAGTCACTAATAAAATTTATTGGGTTATCTATTCCCTGTAAGCGGATTCATTCGTTAGGGTTAATCTTTAGAATCCTTTCTTATTCTTTTCTATATACGGGTAAGTTTTTTCTCTTCTTCTCCATCCCTTTTTCTATCTGTTATTGTATTTAAAGTGCCTTCATATGCTCTTACTTTAATATCCTTAAAGGAGGTGGTTTATCGTCGTAACGGTTAATAGGGACTATAATACTTTTTTAAATGGACTTATGAAAAGCAATGTTAGGAATTAAAGGGGAGGATTTAGTTTGGCAAAACATAATGTTTATAATCAAAGAAGATTAACAGAATCATATTGGCCTGCTGACACGACACAACCACTCCATGACTGGACTGTAGGTCAGCTATTGAGAGATGTGGTAAGAGAAGTACCTGATCGTTTAGCACTCGTTGAAGGAACAGAAGATGCTGCAAAGAGGAGAAAATGGACTTACGAACAACTGCTAGCTGACTCAGAACGTGTTGCAACAGCCCTTTTAAAGAGATTTAAACCAGGAGAACATATCGCTATATGGGCACCTAATAGCGTTGAATGGGTACTAGTGGAATTTGGGTGTGCCATTGCGGGTTTAACTTTAGTCACTGTCAATCCTGCATTTAAGGAAAAAGAACTCGATTATGTCTTAAGGCAATCTCAAGCGGCTGGAATCTTCGTTGCAGATGAATATCGCGGTCATCATTTACTCACAACAGCCCGTGAAGTCCAAAAGAAATTATCTACTCTCCGCGAGGTTATTGGATTTTCTGAATTCGATCAGTTTATTAATAACGGCAATGATAGGTCCATTCCATTCCCCAATGTCAAAACAGATGATTCGTTTGTGATTATGTATACATCTGGAACAACCGGCAAACCAAAAGGTGCAATTCTCCACCACAAAGGAATTACTAATAGTACGAAGTTTATGGCTGAACGGGCTGGTCTTGAGGTTGGAGGTGTCTGGGTAAATGTGATGCCACTTGTACACATGGGCGGATGTGGATTCGCTGTTATCGGAACGCTTCAACAACGGGGTACACATGTTCTAGTACCAGGTTTCGATGCCGAATTGTTTATGAAGTTGGTTGAAAGGGAGAAGGGAACATTCGCTCTACTCGTACCGACAATGGTCGAGGCCATTTTAAATTGCCCTGAACGAAGCAAGTACGAACTATCAACCATCCGTAGTATATTATCTGGTGCATCAAAAGTTGAACCTCATTTAGTACGCCGTGTTAAAAAAGAATTAGGTTGCGGTATTTCGATTGTTTGTGGTCAAACAGAAATGCATGGCGGCACGACGCAGACGCACTTAGATGATTCACCAGAAGATCAAGCGGAAACGATTGGACAACCTTACCCTCAAATTGAAATTAAAATCGCTGATCCTGCAACCGGAGAAGTCTTGCCACTAGGACAAGAAGGAGAAATTTGCTGTCGGGGCTATCAAACAATGATTGGATATTATCAAATGCCCGAACAAACGGCAGCTACACTTACGGATGATGGTTGGCTGCTCTCAGGGGATATCGGTACAATGGATGAGCGTGGTTTTATTAAAATAAAAGGCCGTTTAAAAGAGCTAATTATTCGTGGTGGAGTGAATATTTATCCATCAGAGATTGAATCCTTACTTAAAGAGCATCCTTTGATTCAGGATGTAGCTGTTCTTGGTGTTCCAGATGAATACTGGGGAGAACAAGTAGCTGCTATTGTCATTCCAAATTCTAGTAAAACGCCGCCAAAAGTAGAAGAACTCGAAGAATATTGTAAAGCAAATATGGCGTCTTTTAAAAGGCCAAGATACTGGCATTTTGTCGATCAATTTCCACAAACGGCAGCTGGAAAAATTCAAAAGTTTAAACTTCGCGAAATCGCGATTGAAAACACAAAAAGACAAGATGCACCTTTAACATAGATGGTGGGCCCAATTTTAACGATCTAGCATGATTACAATTCTAAATTAGAATCCGTATTTTAGGCTCAATAGAATTTTTTTTGCATTATAATGACGACATTGTCACATATGACTTCAAAGTCTATATCAATAGTAACATTTTTTAGACAACACTGGCCTGTTCTCTTATTAATCACAAAATGATTAGTCTTGTGATAGATGTAGAATGGGACAGCATTTTATAAGGATAGAATGGAAGAGTTGAAATGGGGGAGCAAGTTTGAAGAATATTTATTTAATCGAAGGGGCAAGAACTCCTTTTGGTGGATTCGGGGGCGGATTAAAATCAGTTACGGATATTGATCTTGGAGTGGTAGCTGGAAAAGAAGCCATTGCCCGAAGTGGCGTTGATCCAAAAGAAATTGATCATGTATTTTTTGGAAACGTCATTCACACATCGAAATCAGCCTCCTATTTGGCTAGACATATCTCCTTGAAAATAGGAATCCCAGAAGGAAAACCGGCTTTAATTGTGAGCCGTGCGTGTGGGTCAGGAGTTCAATCAATTATTTCAGCTGTTCATTCTATTCTAGCGGGGGACAGCGAAGTAGCCCTTGCTGGTGGAACAGAAAATATGAGCCAATCTCCACATGTTTTACGAAATACACGATTTGGCACCGGCTTAAAAGCGCCAGTAATGGATGACATGCTTTTGTCTTCATTGACGGATGAATATATCGGCTGTGGAATGGGAAGGACCGCCGAGAATTTAGCAGAAAAGTATCAAATTTCACGAGAAGAGCAAGATGAATTCGCAGCTGTCTCTCATCATAAGGCCTATGAAGCTATACAATCGGGGCGGTTTGCAGAAGAAATCGTACCTGTAGTGATTCCCGATCGAAAAAAAGGTGAAAAAATCATTTCTCAAGATGAACATGTAAAAGGGGATACATCGGTAGAGAAACTGAGTAATCTCAAACCATCTTTTAAAAATGGGGGAACCGTGACTGCAGGAAATGCAAGTGGAATTAATGATGGTGCGGCGGCAGTGGTGATTGCATCGGAAGATTTTCTTCAGGCTAATCCACAAATAAAGCCATTAGCAAAGATCAAATCTTGGGGGATTGCAGGTGTAGATCCTCATCTCATGGGAATTGGGCCTGTTCCATCTAGTAGAATTGCGCTTCAAAAAACAGGACTATCTGTTGGCGATATCGATTTATTTGAATTAAATGAAGCATTTGCAGCCCAATCGATTGCTGTTATCAATGAATTACAAATTGACCCAAATAAAGTCAATGTAAATGGCGGAGCCATTGCATTAGGTCACCCAGTAGGTGCAAGTGGGACACGTATTACCTATTCCTTAGCACTGGAATTGCATAAACGAAACTTGAAATACGGCTTAGCAACACTCTGTATTGGCGGCGGACAAGGTATCTCTATTGTGATAGAAAAAGTCTAATTATTTCTTGGATTCATTTCCTTTTGAACCAAATGATTTATTAAAAATTATTTTGGAAGGGGATATCAGTTTGAAAAGTGAGATTTACCGTAATACGAGATTAATAGAATCCTATTGGCCCGCTGATACAACAAGGTCACTTCATGATTGGACACTTGGCCAAGCTCTGAGAGAAGCTGCCGCGGAGGTGCCGGATCGCATCGCTTTAATTGAAGGGATTGCTGACACACAAAAAAGACGGAGATGGACATATGCGGAGTTACTTGAGGATGCAGAAAAAACGGCAGCAGCTTTGCTTTCAAAGTTTAAGCCTGGGGAACGTATTGCCGTTTGGGCGCCAAATGTAGTTGAATGGGTGCTGATTGAATTTGGATGTGCGCTTGCTGGGATGACATTGGTTACGGTAAACCCGGCTTATAAAGCCAATGAACTTGAATACGTGTTGAACCAATCACGAGCAGCTGGCCTATTTTTAATCGAAGAGTATAGGGGACATGATATGATGGCAACTGCAAATCAGATTCGCGACAATGTTCCTAATTTACGGGAAGTAATAGGGGTTTCCAGGTTTGCTGATTTTATCAAGTCAGGTATTATTCAGGTATTTCCAGAGGTTAAACCAAAAGATCATTGTATTATCATGTATACATCAGGTACAACTGGGTTTGCAAAGGGTGTGTTGTTTAATCACAAAGGAACAGTGAACGCATGTTATTTCACTGCCGAAGGAGCAGGTTTGGAGATAGGTGGTGTTTGGGTGAATCCAATGCCAATGTTCCATATTGGTGGTTGTGGGTTAGCCACCGTAGGGGTTATTATGCAGCGGGGTACACAAGTTTTAGTGCCTTATTTTGACCCTGCACTTTTGCTCCAATTGTTTGAAGAGGAAAAGGGAACATTTTCTCTGCTTGTTCCAACTATGATTGAAGCATTATTAAATCATCCTGACCGTAAGAAATTTAATCTTTCAACCCTTAAACATTTCATGTCTGGTGCATCTAAAGTTGAAGCCTCCCTTGTTCGAAGAGTGGCTTCAGAGATGGGGATTGGTGTTTCCATTGTCTTTGGACAGACAGAAATGCATGGAGTCGTTTCCCAAACTCATCGTGAAGATTCTGTTGAGGATCAAACGGAAACACTCGGCCAATCGATGCCCCACTGTGAGATAAAAGTAGCTGATCCTGAAACAGGAGAAATACTCCCAATAGGTGTTCAAGGGGAATTCTGTTATCGTTCAACTTATCAGACAATGGATGGGTATGATAATATGCCGGCGGAGACAGCCAAGGTCATCACACCAGATGGGTGGTTTCATTCAGGAGACATAGGTACTATGGATGAAAGAGGTTTCCTCCGTATCACTGGTCGCATAAAGGATATGATTATTCGAGGTGGCGAGAATATCTACCCAGCAGAAATTGAACAACTCTTAAAAAGTCATCCGAAAGTAGCGGATGCAACAGTCATTGGAGTTCCAGATCCAGTTTTTGGGGAGCAAGTGGCTGCTGTTATCATCCCACAGTCAGAAGAAGATCCACCTGTTCCTGACGAGCTATCTGAGTATTGTAAAACCAATCTTGCGGGATATAAAAGGCCTAGACAATGGTATTTCGTTTCAGAGTTTCCGATTACTGCTACAGGTAAACTTCAAAAATATAGGCTTAAAGAGCAAATTCTTCAAGAAAAACTAGAAACATAGGCACAATTATGATAATTAAGCAATGATCATTGAAAATAATATAGTGTACAAGAGGTGCCTCATAAAAAGGAGGCACTTCTTCTTCAAGGATGTCAGATGAAAAACTTGATTGTTTAAAGCTATTTTGAATTGAATCTTAAATATTTTGAAATATTTGTAAATTTGACACTATCGTCATTGACACTAGTGTCATATATGACTATAATGTAAATTAAGATAGGAAATTAACCATACGGGAGTTAATACCGATGAAAACAATGAACAATAGAAAGGAAATAAAAGAAAAACTGAATATGGAGCCGGTTAATAAACGAATCATAACCGGGGCTATGGAAGTGTTTGCTGATATTGGTTATAAAAAAGCGACGGTTAAAGATATTGTCAGCAGAGCCAATGTTAGTCATGGAACCTTCTACAATTATTTCAAGAATAAACCTGACCTCCTTAATAGTATGGTAAATCAACTTATTAGAAATATTGATTCCTATACCCATCCCTCAAATCGAACGCTAAATCTATATGAAAAGATGCGAATGGAAGCGATTAAAATTTTAGAGTACTACATAACAAATCGAAACGTTCTGATCGCATTAAAAGAAGCGAAAATGTTCGACAGAAAATTTGAAGAAGGTTGGCTAAAAATTAGTGAAGGCCTCTTTAGACGAATTGAACGTGATATTTCTGGGGCCATCGACAAAGGTTTGTTTCGTAAGGTAAAACTTGATGTTACAATTCGGTCGATCACCAGTATGTTTGAGGGGTATGGTTACCATTTAATGATGAATGACCATAATGAAAAAGAAGTTTATGAAGTCGCCGACTCTTTGACAAAATTATGCTATAAAGCTTTGTTTAAGGATTAATACTAATCTCTACTAAAACTCAAGAATGAAACTTAAGCAAGAAGCCAAATAGATGAAAAAAACTTGGGAGGTTGTATCTATGCAAGATGTTTATATTCTCGGGATTGGAATGAACCGGTTTGGAAAATATCCTGAAGAAACCGTACGTACGATGGCTGAAGATGTGATTAATCAGGCTTTAAAAGATGCAGGAATTGGCAAAGAAGATATTGAAGCTGGTTTTTTCTCAAATTCATTTTGGGGAATGTTTGACAATCAACATTCCATTCGCGGGCAAGTCATCTTCAGAGGGATGGGGATTGATCGAATTCCAGTTACGAATGTGGAAAATGCTTGTGCAGGTGGTTCCACTGCGCTTCACTTAGCTTATACAGGAATAAGAGCAGGAATGTATGATGTTGCAATTGCTGTTGGTTCGGAAAAAATAACGAATCCTGATAAAGCGAAATCATTATCTTCTTATTCCAGTTGTATGGATGTAGAAAATTATGAACAACAAATTCAAACGCTACTGGAATATGGAAAAAATTTGCAGGTTAAGCTGCCGGCTGATGAATCAAAACCAGGTTCAGGTAGAAGTGTTTTTATGGACGTTTATGCCATGATGACTCGTTGGCATATGAGAAAATATGGAACCACTCAAAGGCAACTTGCAACGATTGCAGCAAAAAACCATTTTCATTCTTCACTCAATCCAAAAGCTCAATATCAAACGGCAATGAACGTGGAAGAGGTATTAGCTGATAGCCCTGTAACCTATCCGCTAACGCGAAGTATGTGTGCACCTGTTGGCGACGGAGCAGCAGCAATTGTGGTTTGCTCGGAATCCTTTCTTAAGAAAATCGGTGGAAGTCGGGCGGTTAAAATTCTTGCATCTGTCCATGGACAGGGAAGCAATCGTGACCTTGATGGCGAAGACATTGGTGAAAGGCTAGCAAAAGCAGCCTATGAAATGTCGGGCTTAGGTCCAGATGATATTGATTTTGCTGAATTGCATGATGCCACTGCATATGGAGAATTACATCAATGCGAAGCGATGGGATTTTGCCCTCCTGGTGAAGGCGGCAAGTATGCCGAATCAGGTGCAACAACATTAGGGGGAGAAAAACCAATTAATACAAGTGGAGGACTTGAAAGCCGTGGACATCCAATCGGTGCTTCGGGACTTGCGCAACTTTATGAAGTTGTTACCCAACTTCGAGGAGAAGCTGGAAATCGACAAGTGATTGGCGCAAAAATTGGTCTAGCTGAAAATGGCGGCGGAAGCATTGGCGTAGAAGAAGCAGCGATGTGTATCCATATTATCGGAAAAGCATGATAATAGATTGGTAGAAAGGTAGTGGGAACATGGATTTTAATTTAACAGATGAAATGACGATGTTAAAAGAAATGACCTATAAGTTTGCAGAAAACGAAATCGCTCCCTTTTCATCTGAATGTGATAAAGAAGAAAAATATACTCCGGAGATTCGCAAGAAAGCGGCAGATTTAGGAATTGTTGGTGCGTGGATCCCGGAAAAATATGGCGGAGCAGGGATGGGAATATTAGGTCAAGCGATTATTACCGAACAGCTCTCGCGAGTGGACATGGGAATAGGAACAAATATTATTACGGCAAGTTTCGGATGTGAATCCATTTATCTCTATGGAACAGAGGAACAAAAACAAAAGTATCTTTCAAAAGTTTGTTCAGGAGAATGGGTTTCCTCTGGTGCATTCACAGAGCCTAATGCAGGAACGGATGCTGCAGGTTATCAAACAAGGGCAGTGCGCGATGGAGATGACTTTGTCATAAATGGAAGCAAAATCTTCATTACGAATGGAACCGTCAGTGATTTTATGGTTGTTCAAGCCATTACGCAACCGGATGAAAAAAGGCATAAACGCTTCTCGCAGATTATTGTTGAAACGAATAGAGAAGGAATAACAAGAACGAAACTCCGTGGGAAAATGGGAATTCGTGCAAGTGATACGGCTCAAATTTCTTTCGAGGACGTCCGTGTGCCCCAATCGAATTTAGTTGGGACTGACGGAAATGGCTTCCCACAATTAATGCACTTTTTTGATATTACACGAATTATGGTCGCTGCCCAGGCGCTTGGATTATCACAGGCATGTCTTGATGTCTCTGTCAAATATTCAAAAGAACGATATGCTTTTGGCCAACCAATCGGAAATTACCAGGCAACGATGACTAAGTTAACAGAAATGGCAATCAAGATCGAAGCCTTAAGAAATCTTGTCTATAAAGCTGCATGGCTGATTGACTCGGGGAAACCAGATTATACCTTATCAGCAATGGCAAAATATTTAGGAGGGCAAACAGCTGTGTTCTGCGCAAATGCTGCCATTGAAATACATGGCGGTTACGGATATATGGATGAATACAGTGTCCAAAAATGGTATCGTGACGCTAAGATCCTGGAACTTTATGAAGGAACAAAGGAAGCCGAAATTATGGCAATCGGTCGAGTTCTTCAGTCCTAATACAGAGTGAGTTGAATCAAATACACATTAACGATATCTAATTTATGTGTCCAAAGAGTTATCTTAATATTAACTAAATATAGAAAAAGGAGATAATTATGATAACAAATTTAAAAGGGAAAGTCGCTCTTGTCACAGGAGGAACCAATGGAATTGGGAAAGCGACAGCATTGAAATTAGCTGAAAGCGGCGCAGATGTAGTGATTGTTGGCAGAAACCAAGAGGCTGGAAATCAAATTGTTTCTGAAATCAAGCAAATGGGAAGACGCTCGCTTTTTCTTGAATGTGATCTATGGGAATATGATTCTGTTAAAAAAATGACTGATCAAGCCGCTGCTGAAATGGGTAAAATTGATATTTTAATTTCAAACGGTGGGACTACAGTAAAATATGCGAAGTTCTTTCATGAATTGGATCCCAACGACTATGCAGGTTGTTTAAACACTCAACAATTTACTAGACTTTATACGATCCGTGCCGCACTTGATCATATGAGAGAACAAAATTATGGAAAAATTATTATCATTACAAGTGATGCAGGCAGAGTAGCTACTCCACGTGAATCGCTGATTGGATCCTCCGCAGCAGGTTTAGTGTTGATGAACAAAGCACTTGCAAGTGAATTTGCACGTTGGCAAATTCGTGTCAATACACTCTGTTTGACAGTGATCGAAGATACTCCAGCATTTGATGAAGTAATGTCAAGCGAAGCTAGTCATGTATTTAAAAAAGCCGTGGACCGAGCGAGATTGGGCCTGCCAAATGCTGAAGATGTAGCCGAAGCTGCTTTGTTCTTTGCATCGCCAGAATCCGACAAAATAACCGGGCAAACATTGAGTATAAATGGCGGCCTCTCGTTCTCAGGCTAAGCCTATTAAATACATTATTATTAAATAATAAATCCAGAGCTATCTAACAAATTAAAGGAGGTTATTCGACAATGTATTCAAACTTATCAACGAATGAAATTCTAAGTAAATTAGCAGATGTGGCAGCTAATCCTTATCAAAGAGCTAAGGAATGGAAAATGGAAACAGGATCCAAAGTGGTTGGATGTTATATCATGCACTTTCCAGAAGAACTGATTCACGCTGCAGGCGCACTTCCTGTTGTTCTACAAGTGATAGAGGAACCAATTACCAATGGTCACGCCTATTATCCTTCTTATTTTTGCGGTCCAACTCGAAGCATCGTTGACCAAGCAGCAAAAGGAGATCTAGAATTCCTCGATGCCTTTGTAGGAGGGGATTACTGTATACAAGTTGTTGGAGGAACTGAGGTTTTAGGAAATCTTCTGCCAAACGCAAATAATATGTTCTTTCGATTGCCGGTAGGAAATCAACCGTGGACGCAAGGGGATATTGTTACAGGTTTACAAGAATTAAAACGTGATATTCAAAGGTTCACAGGAAATGAAATTAGTGATGAATCTATTTCTAAGAGTATTCGCATCTATAATAAAAACCGAAGCCTTATTCGAAAAATATATGACTTAAAATCCGAAAACCCAGGACTGCTAACTTCAAGCGAGATGTTGTCGATTATTAAATCTAGTATGGTTATGCCGAAGGAGGAACATAACGAAATTCTTGAGACACTTGTAGCAAAATTAGCTGCAGAAAAAAATTCTACAAGACATGACGGGGTTCGTGTGTTTATCTCTGGTAGTTTTTGTGGAGCACCTAAAAGTGAGGTATTGTCTCTTATAGAAGAATCAGGAGCAGTTGTTGTCGGAGATGACCTTTTCCACGGGTATAGATACACAAGTAATAATATTGCTGAAGACCGTGAACCAATTGAGGCAATTGCTGATCATTACTTAGAAAAGAACACTAGTGTCCCTTGTCCAACGAGATGTGATCCGAAAACTGATTGGCCGCAGTATCTTGTCGATTCAATGAGAAAGCATAAAGCCGATCAACTTGTAATTCTCATGACACAATTTTGTGAGCCACATATGTTCTTCTATCCAGACATTAAAGATGCGATGCAGGCTGAGAAAATTCCACACCTTCTATTAGAACTTTCACATGAACTTGATTCAATAGAGACAATTAAGACTAGGCTTGAAGCATTTGTGGAAATGGCTGTTTAATTTTAAAAAAGAATGAAGGGGATGAAGATAAATGGCAGTACAAGAGGCAAAAAGAGCAAATCGATTAAAATCTGGAAAGTTAGTAAATAAACTGGTGAATGAGTATTGGGAAGATTTGATTAATGCCAAAAAGACGGGGAAAAAGGTCGTTTATACGACAGGTCTGCCGATTGGACCTTTTATAGGAGCACAAGATATGGCATGGATCCACGGGGAAGGTTATGGGGCACGTGTTGCAGCAAGGCATGAGGAAAAAGAACCGCAAATTTTTGCAGAAAATCATGGGTTTAACCGTGAACTTTGTTCCTATGCAAGAACCCAGATGGGCTGTGCAATGTTTGCAGAGTTAGGGGTTCCTGATGATCTAAATCCAGGACCAATTGCCACCGAAATTCCTGCCCCAGACGCGATTATCACCTGTTATCCAGGCTGTTCTACCGGGCCGCAGTGGGATTGGGCGATTGAGCGTGTCTTTGGTAAAAAGATTCCATGGTTTAACGTTGTCATTCCGTACCATATGGGTCGCAACGGCTCCACATATATGAAGGGTGAGGAATATGAGGAAAATGTCAAATATGTTGTCAGACAGTTTGAGGATTTAATTAAATTCTTAGAAGTCGTGAGTGGTAAACCGTATAACTGGGATAAATTCAGTGAGTTAATGGGTGTAACGAAACAAGTTGGAAAACTCCGCATGGAAGCAATGGAGTTATGTCAAGCGAAACCAGCACCAGCTAGTTTCTTTGACTGGACCATTCAAATTGCCCCTGTAAACTATCTTTCAGGATGGCCTGGAACAGTCGAAGCAATGCAAGCGGTTAAGGATGAAGTTCAAGAGAGACTCGATAATGGGATTAGTGCTGTTCCGAATGAAAAATACAGAATATTCTGGGAAGGAATTATGAACTGGAACAAGCTTGGATGGATGGCTGATAAGTTTGCAAGTTATGATGCGACAGTTGTAGCCGGTCGTTATACGCATATGGCATTCTGGCATGAGCCTGATTCAATTGATCCTGAAAATCCACTTGAAGGGATTGCCATCAACCATCTTGAATGTCAGTTAAACCTTGGATATCCGATCACAGAAGAGAGGATGATGAAATTATCTGAAGATTATTCGATTGACGGGATTGTCTTCCATGGTGCAAGAACATGTCGATCATTTTCCCGCTCACATTTTCTTTTAGCTGAAAATTTAAATAAGAAAATGGGCATTCAATCTACTTCGTTTGAAGGAGATATGGTTGATGAATCATTCTATAAGGAAGAACTTGTGAATACACGCATTGAGGCGCTTATTGAAAGTCTTGAGGCTAAGAAAAGTAGAGGGTAAGATTTTGTTTTCCGGGAATGCTGTTCATTCCCGGAAAGTGTCACAAATTTGGGTTTATTAGCATCAAGTGGAAGAAACGGGAAAAGGAGTGAAGTGAATGACTTCTAATAAAGAAATACCCTTTTATACAATGGGGGTTGATAGTGGTTCTTTGACTGGGAAAGCGGTCATACTCGACGGTAATAAACGTATTGTTTCCCATAGCGTGAAACAACTTGGATTTGTAAGCGAAAAGGCCGTAAAATTGGCAATCGAAGAGGCATTAGAGAAAGCCGGTTTGGAGATAGACGACATTACTTATACAGTGAGCACAGGTTATGGACGAAAGAGATTAGCCATAGCAGGTAAAAATCTTACGGAAATAAGCTGCCACGCTAGAGGGGCAAATTATCTCTATCCTGATGTGAAAACAGTCATTGATATCGGAGGCCAGGACAGTAAAGTCATTGCAGTTGATCCAGAAGGAAATGTCAAAAACTTTGCGATGAATGATAAATGTGCTGCTGGAACGGGACAATTTTTAGAGGTATTAGCGAGAGCGTTAGATGTTAAATTATCTAAAATCGGGGAATTATCACTCAAATCAGATGCCGATATAAAAATAAGCAGTATGTGTACAACATTTGCTGAATCAGAAGTTATTTCTTTAGTAGCGGATGGGAACACAACAGAAGATATTCTCTCTGGAATGCATCGAGCAATTTCAGCGAGAATGAAGGGACTAGTTGGCCGTGTTGGCTTGCAATCACCGGTTATGATGACTGGGGGCGGTGCCAAGAACATTGGTTTGACGACTGCTCTAGAAAAATCATTAGGTGTTTCTATTCATATTCCGGAAGAACCACAAATTGTTGGTGCACTAGGGGCGGCCATTTTTGCTAATGACTTTGCAACTGGTCTAAGGAAAAAAGTAGAAGAGGAAGAAGACTTAAATAAAGCAAGGGGACCGGCTAAAGACTGCGCCACTTGTAGTGTTCAAACGATCCAATTAAACAGTAGATGACTTTTATAAAGAAAGGTGACAGCCATGTTATATGAAACGATTCAATTTGAGCGCCGGGGCGCCGGCGCTTGGATTTTTTTAAATAGACCTAAACAGAAGAATTCAATTTCCTCACAAATGTTGCTTGAATTGGAAAGTGCTTTAACTGAATGTAAATCAGATCAAGAGATCAAGGCAATCGTATTTACTGGGAAAGGGGATGCATTCTGCGCCGGAGCAGACTTAAAAAATGTCCTATCCTCAATTGAGAATCCTGAGCTTGGGAAGCGAGATTTTCTTGATTTGTTCAGTGATGTTGGTGAACTGATTCGAACAATGCCAAAACCGGTCATTGCTGCAGTGAATGGTTTAGCCCTTGCAGGCGGTCTTGAACTCGTTATGTGTTGTGATATCGTCTATGCTGTTGAAAGTGCAAAAATTGGCGATGCACATTCTAATTTTGGTGTATTTCCTGGGGCCGGCGGTGCAGCTGTTCTTCCAAAAAAGATTGGATTGAATCGTGCTAAGCATCTATTGTTTAGCGGTGAATTTCTTCCAGCTGCTGAGCTCGAAAGATTTGGCTTGGTCAATAAGGTAGTCGCAGACAATGAGCTAACGGAAGAAGTTGAAAAGTATGTTGAATTATTAGCTTCTAAGAGCCCATTGGTGCTTCGGCGAATGAAAGAAGTAGCAAACGCCTCAATGGATCAGACGCAGGAGGCAGCTCTTCGCCATGAGATTCTAAATTTAAGGCAGCATGCTCGTTCTTATGATCTTGCTGAAGGGCTTAAGGCCTTTAAGGAAAAGAGAAAACCACAATTTAAGGGGTATTAAGGGGGATAACAATGAAACTAGCCAATCGAGTTTTTATTATCACTGGGGGTGCCTCTGGTCTTGGGGAAGCATGTTCCCGCCTGGCGGTAGAAAACGGAGCAAAGGTTGGAATTTTGGACCTAAATGAAGATAGAGGAGAAAACTTAGTAAGAGAACTTGGAGACTCAGCCGTTTTTTGTAAAACAGATGTGAGTGATGATAACTCTGTCCGTGACTCCGTTGAAAAGGTGATCCAAACCTTTGGAGCCATTCATGTGGCAGTAAACTGTGCAGGCCTTATTTTCGCTTCAAAAGTCTTTTCAAAAAAAGGGCTATTTCCGATAGAAAAGTTCAATCAAGTGTTACAGGTCAATCTAATCGGTACAATGAACGTGGTTCGTTATGCTGTCCAGGAAATGATGAAGAATGAACCAAACGAAAATGGGGAAAGAGGGGTCATCGTTAATACAGCCTCTGCTGCCGCTTTTGGTGGACAATTAGGACAAGCCGCGTATAGTGCATCAAAAGCAGGGGTCATCGGAATGACATTACCAATTGCTAGAGAAATCGGTGACTATGGAATGCGAATTGTATCGATTTCTCCAGGACTTTTTGAAACCCAGATGTCCAGTGGAATGCCGGATTCATTTAAGCAGGAATTAGCCAACCATATTCCTTTCCCGAAACGGTTAGGAAAACCGGAAGAATTTGCAGAAACAGTAAAGCATATTGTTGAAAACCCTTATCTAAACGGAACAACTATTATGCTCGATGGTGCTGCACAGCTCCCAGCTAAATAAATGGGGTGTAACTGATGAGGATTGAATTTAGAAAAAAAGAAGAATGGTTTACTTTTACGGATCACCAAGGCAATGTAATTGAAAGAAAAACAGAAATTCGCTTTGATCCACTGACAGGGGAAACGTCACGACTTATTTTTAATCCGGGGTTGACCATCATCCCTCCTGATTATACTGAAAAATCCAAATTAACAGCTGGGACCAATTGTCCGTTCTGCAATGAAAACCTGATGAAAGTAACCCCTGTTTTTCCACAAGAAATAGCTGAGCAAGGTAGGTTTTTTCACGGAAATGCTGTTTGTTTTCCAAACCTGTTTCCGTACAGCAAACATAATGGAGTTGTCATTTTTTCTAATCAACACTATGTCCGATTAGAGGATTTTACGCCGAGTATGATTAGAGATGGATTTATGGTTGCACAACGTTATCTTGAAAAGGTAATGGCAACGGATAATAAGGCTAGATGTGCTTCTATTAATTGGAATTACTTACCGCTTTCGGGAGGGAGTATCCTGCATCCGCATATACAAGTGATGGTTTCAGAATCACAAACCAACTATCAATCTATAATAAAAGAAAAAACTAGTTCATATGAAAAGCAAACTGGGAAATCCTTCTTTTTATCCTTAATTGAGGCCGAAAAAAAACTTGGTGAAAGATGGATTGGAGAATATGGCAATATTCATTGGATACATGCTTACGCCCCTAAAAGTCATAATGATTTTATTGTTGTTTTTCCTCAAGCACGCTCCATTGATGATCTTAAAAAACAAGATTGGTTGAATTTTGCAAAAGGATTAACATGTATTTTTAAAGTCCTTACCGAACAAGGGTTTGAGAGTTTTAATTTATCCCTGAATATATCAGAAGATTCAGTAAATAAGGAACCTATTCATGTTCGTTTGATTCCACGTCATACATCAGGAATCCTCGAGACAAGTGATATTAATTTTTTTCAAGCTTTGCATCAGGAGTCACTTGCTTTTTACATTCCTGAAGAAATCTCTGAAAAAGCAAGGTCCCATTTTCAAAAGATTGATTATCATTTTGATTGAAAAATAGAAATCGTTACATTCCTTATAAAAGGAACATACAGAAAGGAGTTCAAATGGCTGGTGCATTAGAAGGTTTAAAAATACTAGATTTCAGTACATTGGTTCCAGGACCTTATGCGACGATGTGTTTAGCAGATATGGGCGCAGATGTCCTCAGAATTAAATCAGGTTCTAGGCCGGATGTTGTCGATTATTTACCCCCGTTTTTACCTGAGACAGAAATGTCAGCCGTCTCTGCACAATTAGGAAGAAATAAAAAGGTAATGACTTTAAATCTTAAAGATTCTCGGGCAATCGAAGTTATTCATCAGCTGATTGGTGAATATGACATTATTATTGAGCAATTTCGACCAGGTGTGATGGCAAAATTCAATCTCGATTATGAGAGTTTAAAAGAAATAAATCCAAGATTAATTTATTGCTCGTTAACCGGATACGGCCAAACAGGACCAATGAAGGATCGTGCAGGACATGATATCAATTACATAGCACAGTCCGGTGTTGCTTCCTATTCAGGGAAAAAAGAATCAGGTCCGCCCCTTATTGGAATCCAAATGGCAGATATTGCTGCAGGCTCAAACAATGCAATTATTGGGATATTGTCAGCGGTCATCTATCGTGAGCGAACGGGAAAAGGACAGCATATTGATGTTTCCATGACGGATGGAATGATTGCATTCAACTCGTTCATGAAGGGAGCTGCTTATTTAGTAGATGGGAAGGACGCAGGCATGGAAGATAATATGTTGAATGGTGGATCGCTGTACGATTATTATGCAACGCTGGATGGCAGATATTTAAGTTTCGGTGGCGTGGAACCACAATTTTTCAAGGCCTTTTGCCAAACAATCGGAAGACCGGAGCTTACCGCCGGTGGGGTAACCCCGAAAAACGTTGACCAAGTCAAACAAGAAATTAAAGAAATCATTAAGCGGAAAACATTGGACGAGTGGATGATTGAATTTAATGAGGCAGATGCCTGCGTTGAACCAGTCCTTACTCTTTCAGAGGTACTAGAAGGGCCGCTTGTGCAGGAGCGATGCATGGTCGTGGAAGTTCCAGGACCGAATGGAAGAAAAGTAAAACAAATTGCTAATCCAATTAAATTTTCAGAATCTAGCCCTGAATATCGTCATACAGCGATTCCGAATTCCGAGGCCAATACAAAAGAAATAATGAAAAAACTCGGATATTCACAAGCAGAATTCGAAGAGTTTACCAATACAGGATTGTTTAGTTAAATAAGTACCTACTCAATTTAAGGAGGGAATCCCTTGATAACAAAAGTATTTGTTGAACTTAAAATTGAAAATAATACGGCGATAATTACCATTGATAATCCACCAGTTAATGCCTTAAGTAACCAGATTGTTCTTGAACTTGAACAAGCGATTGAAGCGGTAGAACAAAATACGGAACTACAATCACTAATTATTACTGGGGCTGGCACCAAGGCTTTTGTAGGCGGGGCCGATATTAAACAGTTTCTTACAATGACACCAGAATCTTGTTATGAAACTGTAAAAACCGGACAAAGAGTATTTGAAAGGGTTTCAAATCTAGAAATACCAGTAATTGCAGCGATTGAAGGATTTGCCCTTGGAGGCGGATGTGAACTAGCGTTAGCTTGTGATATCCGCATCGCTGGAGAAAAAGCAAAATTTGGACTTCCTGAAGTCGGTTTGGGGCTGATCCCAGGTTATGGCGGTAGTCAACGTTTGCCAAGGATTTTAGGAAGTGGAAAGGCCTACGAGCTAATTTTTTCGGGTGATATCATCGATGCTAGTGAGGCCTATCGTATAGGTTTAGTGAATAACCTCGTTCCTAACGGAGAAGCTTTAGGTCACGCTCAAGCTTTTGTATCAAAAATTCAGAGTAAAGCACCATTAGCAATTAAAGCGGCTAAAAAGGCGATTAAACAAGGAATAGCGCTGCCATTAGACGAAGCATTTGAATTAGAAGCAAGGGTAGTTAGTGATTTATGTTCAACAGAAGATCAAAAAGAGGGAGCAAGAGCTTTCTTAGCAAAAGAGAAGCCAAAATTTCAAGGGAAATAACGCATATAAGATTCAATCCTTTGTAGATCTGTTATAGAAGAATAATAATGTTTGGAGATGTAGCTATGTCAGAAACGGTTAAAGTAAAGATTGAAGAGGGGGTTGGGTTTGTTACGCTCAATCGACCAGAGAAGATTAACTCCTTATCAACTGATTTAGCGATTGCCCTAAAAAAAACTTTATTAGAGTTGGATAAAAGCTCTGATGTCAAAGTTCTTATTCTATCAGGGGAAGGAAAATCCTTCTGTGCTGGTGGAGATTTACAAACTATAAACAGTTTTACGAAGTCTAGTCAAATTACTGAATATTTACAGGAAGTGATTGATCTCACTCGAGTCATTCTCAATATGGACAAATATGTTATTTCAGCTGTTCACGGCTATGCTGCTGGAGCAGGATATAGTCTAGCACTTGCTTCTGATTTTATTGTGGCTGACCATACGGCAAAGTTTGGGTTGAATTTTGTCAATATTGGGGTAATCCCAGATTTAGGTTTGATGAAATTATTAAGCACAAGAGTTCCATTACCTATTGCCAAAGAATGGATTGTATCAGGTAAAATACTCGAAGCGCAAGAGGCAAAAAACTGGGGAATTATAAACAGAGTGGTTGAAGGTGAACTGCTACAGGAAGCAAGGAACTTTGCTCAGGTGATTCTTAATGGACCGCCTTTAAGTAATAAATATGTTAAAAAAATGATGAATCATTCCGTACAACTACCGTGGGATGCCTTCTTGGATCAGGAATTGATGACACAAGCAAACCTGATTGCCTCAGAGGATCTTCAAGAGGGATTGAAGGCATTTTTGGAAAAACGTGCACCTGAATTCAAGGGAAGTTAAATATAATTCAATTTTCATATCTATCATAGAGGGAGGGACAAGCATGTCAATAAAAACAATTGCTGTGATAGGCGCAGGAAATATGGGGTCGGGAATTGCCCAGGTAGCTGCTTGCTCTGGCTATCAGGTCATTCTGTCAGATTTGAAAGAGGATTTTATAAACAGGGGCTTAGTTGGAATTAAAAAAAATGTCGAAAAACTAGCTTCTAAAGGGAAATTGAACGACTCTCCGGAAACAATCATGGATCGTTTTACTACGACATCAAATTTGGCCGAGATAAAAGATGTAGATTTAGTATTTGAAGTCATTATCGAAAACATGGAGAAAAAGAAAGAATTATATAAAGAGATTGATGAAATTTGCAAGCCAGAAACGATTTTTTGCTCCAACACTTCCGGATTAAGCATCACCGAGATGGCCTCGGCTACGAAAAGGCCTGACAAAGTAATTGGGACCCACTTTTTTAATCCAGTGCCAGTTATGGAGTTAGTAGAAATTATCCGTGGGAATGACACTTCGGAAGAAACTTATTTAATTGCAAAGGATTTGTGCCAGAGTTTTGGGAAAACTTTGATCACCGTAAATGAAGCTCCTTTATTTGCAGTTAATCGGATTTTGGCTCCAATGATAAATGAGGCAATATTTGTACTACAAGATGGGGTTGCAAGTGCAGAAGATATTGATCTAGGGATGAAGCTAGGAGCAAATCATCCGATTGGTCCTTTAGCCTTAGCGGATTTGATAGGCCTGGATGTTCTTCTTACGGCACTCGATACGCTATATGTAGAAACAGCTGATTCAAAATTCCGTCCGGCTACTTTATTAAGAAAACTTGTTCGAGCAGGTCATTACGGTCGAAAAACTGGAAGAGGATTTTATGAATATGGTTAATGAAAAAACTACTTTGAGTTGTGTTTTCAACTGATTAAATAGATTACTTTACAAACGAAGGTCAATCTCAGCTTTATTCATAAGGAGATCTGGCCTTTTTCTAGTATTCTTTTAATTCTCATACTAAATTATATCGGGGTGATTCTAATAGAAATGAAAGTTATAAAAACTCAGTTTGATCATTTAATCAATTTTCAATATGAGCGGATAAGCGGTAGAAATCTAAAAGTCACTATGCCTATTCAGCCGATATTTCTTAATACAGTTGGATATGTTAATGGTGGCATTGTAAGTTTATTGGCAGACATCTCGATGGGGAATGCGTGTAATACTTTTTTGAAGGATCAGGAAGCTATTCAGTCCGTAGTTACCGTTGATCTTAAGATTACTTATCTAAAAGGGGCAAAAGGTGAATACTTAGTTGCTGATGCTTATTTAGTGAAAAAAGGTCGAACGCTAAACCATTTGGACTGTAATATCTACAATGATAAAGATGAACTTTGTGCAAAGGCACACGGCATCTTTGCTAATCTATGAAAAACTTTGTAAGTGCTGGTTTAATTCGAAAATAGATAAAAACACTGGCTAATTAGCTCGTGTTTTTTACCTCGAAATTACCAATTTTGACTTAAGAGTGGCAAAAAAAATTTACTTATATTTTTTATCTGAAAATTTAAAACATTTAATTGACACAATAGTCATTTATGATAATATAGTCATATAAGTAGTTTGAAAGTTCTGAAAAATAAATATATTGGAGTGATGATTCACAAGAATTATTCAAAAGTAATTTAATTTTAGAAATCATGCAAGCGTTTCCATCTGGTGATTGGAAATGAAAAAAGTAAAATGTGAGGAGGGTGCCTATAGAAATTAAAATGCTGATAACAAAATAGACAGGGTTATTAATTCATCTTAGACAAATAAAAACTTTATGAAAATGGGGGATAAAGAAATGAAAAAAGTAATAAAGCCGTTTCACATTTTAGTATTGTTATCAATATTAATCATCGCTGCTTGTGGTAGTGAGGGGGCAGCAACACCTGATGGTAATCAGGGTTCTCAAGCTAATACAAGTGATAAAAAAATTACACTGAGGGCTTCAGCGGGCGTTGGTCCCAATCACTATTTTCATCGAGGCTTTTATGGTCCACTAATGGAACGGGTTGAAGAAGAAACGAATGGTACAGTTTCTTTTGAAGTCTTTACTTCTGGCGAGCTTGTAGCACTTGGGTCAGAATATGATGCTCTTCGCAATAACACAATTGATATCGCATTAACATTAATTGCTCAGTATGATGCTCAGCGCTTTCCGTATACTGAAGTTACTATGTTACCAGTGCTTGAAGCGGATGCAAGTATAGCTGCAAAAGCATTCCAAAATATGATGAAGAGCGATCGTGAGATTTTGGATGGCAAGACCTATTATGACTTAGAATTTGGTGACAAGGATTTGGTAGCCTTTGCTGTTTCTCCAACTGAACCATATGTAATATCAACAACAAAGAAGAAATTTGAATCTGTTGATGATTTCTCTAAGAATATTCGGTTGCGTACAACATCAAGAGCGACTGAAATGCTAACTGCAAATTTAGGTGTAACCTCGGTATCTATGCCTATTTCAGAAGCATATGATGCACTCAGTAGAAATGCTGTGGATGGTTTGATTTACAATATGCCTGATTGGACGGTAATGGGTTTTGATGAACTAATCAAATATACAATTGAAGGAACGAATTTTGGTTTTGGTATAGCTCATTTCACAATGACGAAGGAAAATTGGGAAAAACTCCCGGGAAATGTTCGAGAAAAAATTCAAACAGCTGCAGACGAACTTATTATTGAGGGTTCTAAACTTGCAATTTCAGAGACAGAACAAAATAGGGAAAGTAATATAGCTAAAAATAGTGGGGAATTTATTCATCTCGATGATCTTAACCCTGAAACTAGTGAGTACATTAATCAGGCAATGACAAAAACATGGAACGATTGGATTGAAACTCAAGAGAGTGGTGGGTTTGCCGGCAAGGAAATAGCTAAACTTTGGAGAGATATGTTAGTGGATGCTGGGGGAGTCGTACCACAGGCTGTTATGGAAATAGAATAAAAAAAGAAATAGTATATCTACATAGGGAACTTGAATAGTTCCCTATGTAATTATTGGAGGTGATTCTATGGGCCCAGTCGAAAACATTGCCATCATCGTTGTTATTCTAGTTTTTTTGATACTATTATTGTCTGGACAATTTATAAGTTCACTTCTCTTCACAACAGGGATTATAGGGTTATATATGATTGGAGGGATTTCATTATTAAGCGGCTTTCTTCAAAGTGAACCATTCAACCGTGTGGCAAGTTATTCTTTGACGACTATCCCTTTGTATATTTTGATGGCCCAGTTTATTATGCAAGCTGGAATTGTAAAAGATTTTTATAATCTTGTTTTTAAAATTTCCAAAGGGAAAAAAAGTTTACTTGGTATCCTAACGGTTTTTTTGGGAGGAACACTAGGTGCTGTTTCTGGTTCTGGGGCAGCAACTTCAGCAGCTCTTGCTCAAGTTGCAGTACCAGAACTGAAAAAGAAAGGGTTTCCTGAAACTTTAGCAGGTTCTATTGCTGCTGCTTCAGGTTCGCTCTCATCGATTATCCCTCCAAGTATTGTATTGATTATTTATGGAGTCACTACCCAAACCCCTATCGGCGAGTTATTTGTGGCTGCCTTTATTCCAGGACTTTTAATGATGACAGTTTTCTCTATTGTTACAGTTTTTTATCTTAGAAGTTACAAAGGGAACATAGAGTCGCATGAAGATAATGTAGAAGAAATAGACACGCCCGTTAGTAGATATGTAATTGTCATCCTGGCGGGCATTTTAATAATTGGTTCAATTTTTGGAGGGATTTATTCGGGAATATTTACCCCGACAGAGTCAGGTGCAGTTGGTGCAATCATAGCTTTAGTAGTTGCGCTTTTATTAGGAAAAATAACTAAAGAATTTATAGTAAACTCTCTAATTGAAACTATGAAAGTGACGGTAATGGCATTGATTATTGTCATTGGAGCATCTATATTTGGCCGTTTTGTTTCTTTGTCATTACTTCCAAGGAAAATCATTGAAATGCTAGGAACACTGATGGAATCGCCTACGCTGTTGTTAACAATTATTATGATTATCTACTTTTTCTTATTTATGTTTATAGAAAGCCTTGCAGTTATTTTAATGACCGTACCGATTTTACAGCCAATATTAATGGCGGCCAATATAGATCTTATTTGGTTCGGTATATTACTGACAATAATTTGTACTTTAGGAATGATGACTCCACCTGTGGGAATGAGTGTTTATGTCGTTGGAGGAGTGTCGAATATTCCTATAACAAAACTCTTCAGAACGTCAATGGTTTTTGCTGTCGTTGCATCAGTAGTGGTCGGTGGTTTAATTATTACGATTCCAGAACTTGCGACTTGGCTGCCCCAAACAATGAAGCAATAGAATAGGTTCACAATAATAGAATGGAGGTGATAGAGTTGAATAAACGCTTCGAGCAAATTGAAAATTTCAATAATAAATTAAAACTTATAGGGGTTCTGTTCGGGGGGATTTCAGCAGTGTTAATGATGCTTCTAATTGGGGCCGATGTATTCATGAGAAATATCCTCATTTCTCCTATTCCTGGAACCTATGAGATTGTACAGTTTTATCTAATGCCGCTAGCCATTTTTCCTGCTCTAGCGTATACCTATAGTTCTGGAATATTACCGAAGATAGATGATTTAATCGTAAAATTTTCTAACTCTATTCAAACGATAATGAAGTTTATTATCTTCCTTATTGAGATAATAATATTCTCATTATTGACCATATACGGCTGGAAGCTTGCAATGAGTGGGGTAAGTGATCAAATGGCAGTTACAGTTGGCAGTATCTTAATGCCAATCTATCCAGTATATTTTGTCGTCCCAATAGGTTTTGGTTTAATCGTATTAGAAGTTTTTATTTCAGGTATTAAACCAATCCTTCAACAGAAAGTATAAATTTCTTCCAAAATATAAATTCGTTGAGAGTAGTAGAGACTATGATTGAAAGAAACCAGGTTATTGAATTTGAGCTGATAGCTTTCATTTTAATATGTTGGAATAGATGGGAGTATGTATGAATGATAACATATTTGAATTTATTAACATAGGTGACAAGGTATCCTTTAGCAAAACGATTGGCGAGACAGACGTGTACATGTTTGCAGGTATTACTGGAGACTTTGGACCTAATCATATAAATGAAGAATACATGAATAAGACTCCTTACAAAAAGCGGATTGCACATGGAGTTTTATCAATTGCTGTCTCTTCAACTGCAACAGCCAAAATGGTTGAAAAGTGTAATATAAAAGGAATGATGGCGGTTAATTACGGGTATGATCGACTGCGTTTTATTAGACCAATTTTCATAAGTGATACAATTACAGTTGATTATACGATTGAGAAAGTAGAAATTGAGCATTTTAAGTTAATATCCAAAATTGAAATCTTTAACCAGAATCAAGAACTATGTACTATCGGGCAAAATATACTGAAATTTCTAGAAATTTAACACCTACTGAATTAAATTAATCATTTTTATTCATGCAATTATTATAAAAGGTTGGCTAGATTGATGTCTAATCAACCTAGCCAACCGGAGAAAAAGGAGCGGTCAGTTGTATTTCGGCTTCTTATTTCATTGAAAAATTAAGGAGTGACATTTATGGCTGTGCCTATGCCAAGACCTTCGTAAACTTTCGTTATAATGGAAGATGCATCTATACAGATGTCTCCTAATTAATGAACAAATAACTTTTTTTGAAATGCTACAAGAGGAAAATCTTTACTTGGATCTTACTAAATTACCTTACGCTGGCCAGATTATTACACCAGAGTTTAATCCGGTTCGTTTTGATACAATGTTTTTTATGGCTAAACTACCAAAATCGCAAATACCAGAACCTCATTCAGGTGAAATTGACTATGCATCGTGGGTTGTTCCAAGAGAGGCCATTAAGGGATATAATTCGGAATTTATGCTGGCACCCCCAATATTGCATAATTTGAAGGCGATTGTCTCTTTTCTTGATTGGGGAGAGCTAATCATGCATGCCTGAATTCAATATTTCGGATTACCTCTCCTTGGATTAAATCGAAAAAATAAAAAAATGGCAAATCGATAATTATATATTAGGAAATTAAAGAAGGTGAAAAAATGATTCATGAAACAACAGTAAGAGTTCGATTTAGCGAGACAGATGCTTTAGGCCATGTTAGTAATACAAGTTATTTTATATATCTAGAGGAAGCTAGAATGAAGTTTTTTGAAACTTTAGGCTTTAATATCGATGCAGGGTCTATAAATTTTATTTCGGCTTCCGTAAAGTGCGATTTTATAAGTCAGTCCTATTATAATCAAGAGCTAACCATTCAATCTACAATTTCAAAAATAGGTACAAAAAGTTTTATTGTAATGCATAAAATACATGACACTAAAGGTAGTTTAATCGCATTGGGACAATCAAGTATCGTATTTTTTAATTTTGAAAAACAACAGACCGAAAAAATACCTGAAGAACTAAGAGCTCGTCTAGAACAATATCTGAGTAAAAACCCTTTAAAACATGATATGTAAAAGCATAAATCTTTAGTAAGTGTATTTACAATTTAGTATTTTTGAAAAGACAAAAGGGGTATTGTATATTTTCAGAAAATTTTAATTCATTAAATTGACATACATGTCATTTGTGATAATGTAGTCATAGAAATAAATGAAATATTCAAAATAGTATAAAAACAAGGTGGTGAGTTGTCTAGGTTTACAAAAAACAGATTAATAAAAACACAATCTTCGAACCGGTTGCATTTAAATGAATAAGTATTTTTAATTGAAAACAGTAAAATGTGGGGAGGCTGCTATTTAATGACTATTAAAAGCCGATTGGATGTTGTCACAGAGGAAAAAATTGAGGAACTGAGAAACAAATATCATTGTGAAAGCTATCTTGGCCAGCTATTATCTGAAAAATTACGTAGTCGGGCGGCAATTGAAGATAAAAGCCCTTCCGTTAGTTTAAACGAACCAGAAAAACGTCTAATTAATTTCTTTAGTGATCATATTGAAAAACCATTTACGATTAGCGAAATCAAACGTCTAAAGGGAGGTGGTGCAAATGAAGGCTACAGTTTTATCCTGACTCGTGGCTCCAAAGTTGAAAAATTGGTCCTTCGCCTTAAGACACTTGGTGCAATTTGTGCCACTGCAGCCCCCCGTGAATATGAAATGTTAAACGTGGTGAAAGAGATTATCCCGACACCTATACCAAGTTGGCTAGTCACCGATTCCAAATATTTTGGTGAGGTGGGGTTAATTACTAGCTTTATCTCAGGGGTTGCATCACCGTCTAAGAATGCTCCAAAAGCTACTGGGTTGGGGGTGGTCTATGGGGAAGAATTACGGAAGAAACTAGCACCTCAGTTTATTGAATATTATGCAAAACTCCACGCCTATAACTGGGAAGGGCATAGATTTAATTACTTTGATATCCCTGAGCGAAATACAACTGAAGCGATTGATTGGCGTTTAGCCTTTTGGGAAAGGTCTTGGGAACAGGACAAAATAGAGTCACACCCTACGATGATACTCATGAAACAATGGCTGTGGGAAAATCGTCCAGTGGTCGATCATGTTTCTTTGCTTCATGGGGATTTTAGAAATGGAAATTTCCTGTTTGATGAGGAGAGTGGTGAAATAAATGGAGTGATCGATTGGGAGTTATCATACTTAGGTGATCGCCACTCTGACTTAGCTTATACTATGCTTCCAGGTTGGGGGTCTTATGACGAAGAAGGTAATTTTCTCGTCGCTGGACTGGTTGATACAGAAACGTTTATTACTGAATATGAGAGAATCTCAGGTTTAAAGGTGGACCGCAATCGCCTTCATTATTATTATGTCTATAATTATTTTTGGTCAATTGTATCACTAATTGGTACTGGTGTTAAAAATGCTGAGCTAAAAATTACCCAACTTGATGTAATGTACAATTTTATCGCCGGTTTAGGTGGCCGTTTCGTTGATGATGTTAATAAATTAATTATGGAGGATATGCTATGATTCCAACAATTACCCAGCAATTAAAAACCCTTAAGTTAAGGATGGAAGAAACAATCATTCCTGCGTTACCTTCTGACGCCGCATTTGCACATGAGCAAGCCAATCTTATGTTGGCTACACTAAATTGGATGTTGGACACGCATGAGCATCAATATCGATATGAAGTCGTTGAAAATGCAGAGTACAGACAATTACTGACGGAGCTTGCAAGTTTCCCTGATACTTTGCAAACCGATATCAGTCTTAAAACTACGATTGAAGAAATCCTTTCAGAAAGCGGACCAGAGCCGACTGAGGCAATCATCCCATTAAATAACATAATTGACCAAAACCGGAGGATGAAAGAGATTACAGAAGAATTTTATGAACAAATACGTGTTCACCCAAATAACAAAGTGGCAAATCAAGCGCAAACTTTACTTGCAAAATTAGCTATACGCCAAGCAAAGCTTGAGGTAGCCTTTTTCCGTATGACAGGGTTTCCAAAAGATGCTCCTGAACTAAGAGCTGTCCTAGATGAATTCGCGAATAGTAAGCAAAAAGTGATCTGAGAAGGAAACTCGAGGTTTAATAGAAACATGGTTTAAAATAATTAAATTAAAAGTCCGCGGTTCGTGTTTTTTGTAATATTCAGATAAATATAGGTGTTTAAAGGTTAGTAAAATATACAAATAAGGAGGTAAGGTAGATGCAAGGTTATCAACACCCTAGCAAAATTGCCCCTTTTGATGAGTGGGTAACAGATTTAAGGAAAAATTTCATTAATGGTGAATGGGTGGAAGGAAAAAGTAAAAGGAAGTATAACATAAAAGACCCGTATGATCATTCAAACGTTGCGACGATTGGTTTAGCTAATTTGGAACAAATAAAAGATGCTTATGCATCCGCAAAAAGTTCCCAAAAAGATTGGGCAAAATCAACTCCAGAACAAAGAAAGGAAGTTCTGAAAAAGGCACTGCAATATATTGAGAATCATAAAGAGAACATTATCCAATTAATTATCCGCGAAACGGGAGGAACAATCCTAAAAGCTGAATTTGAATATGCCATGGCGATTGGAGATATTAAAGATTCAATTAATATGGTTGATGAAATTTATGTTCCAAAAGACTATCCTACTCTAAGCCCAAATAAAGTGAGTCGTGTTTATAAATTGCCGTTAGGTGTCATCACATCGATTACACCGTTTAACTTCCCATTTAATTTAGGAACAAGAACCGTTTTCCCAGCAATTGCATTAGGAAATTGTGTCGTCCATAAACCTGATATTCAAGTTGGTTTGATTGGTGGTCAAGTTTTTTCAAAAGCATTCGAAGAGGCAGGTCTGCTACCTGGTGTGTATAATTCAATTCTCACTGATAGGCAAGAATCTGGTGATGAATTTCTAACAAATCCTCATTCTGCTTTTATTAGTTTTACAGGGTCTACACCTGTTGGGAAACATATTGGAAAAATTGCAGGTGAACACTTAAAACAAGTAGCCTTAGAACTTGGTGGAAACAATCCTCTAGTCGTTCTAGGAGATGCTGACGTAGAGCAGGCGGTAAAGATTGCTATATTTAGTAAGTTTTTACACAGCGGCCAAATCTGTGCAATAACAAATCGGATTATCGTTCATTCTGATATTTATGATGAATTTGTTTCGAAATTTGTTGACCGTGTAAAAACGCTAAAAGTTGGTGACCCGAAAGATCCGACCACAAACATTGGACCAATTATTAATGAATATCAGGCAGATAAAGTGATGAATTTTGTTAGAAAGGCCAAGGAGGAAGGGCTACAAGAAATCCTCCAAGGGAAACGTGATGGCAATTTAATCTCACCGTTTATTTTTGTAGATGTTCCAAACGATGCAACTCTTGCTTGTAGTGAACTTTTTGGTCCAATTGCTCAAATTATTTGTGCTAAATCGGATGAAGAAGCCATTGCGTTAGCAAATAATACTGAGTTTGGCCTTTCAGCTTCAATTATTACATCGAATCTAGAAAGAGGCGAACAGCTCGCACTTGAAATTGAATCAGGAATGACACATGTAAATGACATTTCTGCTCTGGCAGAGGGGAATGCTCCTTTTGGTGGAGTGAAACAGAGTGGAATAGGCCGTTTCGGTTATGAATGGGTAGTTGAAGAGTTTACAACAACTAAATGGGTTACAATCCAAAAAGAACCATTAGATTACCCATTTTAAGCAGAAGCCATTATTAGGAGGGATTATTATGTTGAAAATGAAAGCGGCAGTTACAGAAGGTAAAGGCAAAGAATTTGAAATAAAAGATATACTATTAGAAGAACCAAAAGCAGGCGAAGTGTTAATAAAGATTGTCGCATCAGGTATATGCCATTCTGATATGATTGCAAGAGACCAGTTCTACCCAGTTCCTCTTCCAGCTGTTTTAGGGCATGAAGGTTCTGGGATTGTAGAAAAGGTTGGTCCAGGGGTTTCAAGTGTAGAGCCAGGAGATCATGTCGTTCTTTCGTTTAGCTATTGTGGTCAATGTAAAAATTGTTTAAATGGCCGCCCTTTTGTCTGTGAAAAATTTTTCGACCTAAATATTGGTGGAGCAATGGGAGATTGTACTTACCGAATGCATCTTAATGACCATCCCGTTTCGCACTTTTTTGGACAATCTTCCTTTGCGCAATATTCTATTGTTGCTGAAAATAACCTTGTTAAAGTAGAAAAGGATATTGATGTGAGGCTTTTGGGACCACTTGGATGTGGAATTCAGACAGGTGCAGGAGCAGTATTAAATAAGCTCAAGCCTTTTGCGGGTTCAAGTCTTGCTGTATTTGGTTGTGGTACAGTAGGTTTGAGTGCTTTAATGGCTGCAAAAGCAATTGGTGCAACAACCATTATTGCAGTTGATGTTCACGAAAATAGACTAGAAATGGCCCGGGAATTAGGCGCTACCCATACAATTAATTCTAGACATGAAAATCCGGTTGAAAGAATAATAGAACTTACTAGTGAGGGAGTAAATTATGCTGTTGAAACATCAGGGCATGTTGCGGTTCTTAGGCAGACAGTAGATTCGCTAACCTTTCAAGGGGTAACAGCTGTAATTGGAGCACCACCAATGGGTACGGAAGTCGCTATCGATGTTAATGATGTTCTGCTAAAAGAAAAGATGATTGTGGGGGTAGTTGAAGGGGATAGTATTCCTCAAGTTTTCATTCCGCAATTACTTAAATTATATAAACAAGGGAAGTTCCCATTTGATAAACTAGTAAAATACTATGATTTTGATAATATTAATCAAGCAATTTCTGATTCTGAGAGTGGTTTAGTTATTAAGCCTATTTTAAAAATTAATGAATAGATTTTCATATGATAGAACCAGTTTCTGTGTAGGATCTTTTATATAGGCGAACAGTTTATTCCTGTTCATCTGAATCGTATTAAGGTAAACTGGTGTATCATTTAGGTTCATTTTTGTAACCACCTTATCTGACCTCGTGTCATTTGGTAGAATGTCTTACCTGTCCGAGCTATTATCGTTTGCGGCTGTTGAGAAGTTTGACGTGACGGAGGAGCTGTGGAAGGAGCGAGATAGCTTGACTGTAGCTGTGATGAATGATTGGGAGTTTGGCAAAGTCATTACCGAGTGCAAATAAACAGCAAACTTAAGCTAACTAGCATTATATGTAGAACAGGGGGGTATATTTTATGATAAAGCGTGTTTTGACCAGTAAGTAACGGGAAATATACCCTACCTAAAACGCTTTTTTTAGGGAAAGAGCAAATTTTTTGATGAAATGCTTTTTGGGGAATTTTTTCATAGGAATTTGCTCATTCTCTGATAGAAAAACAAATTAAATACTTATACGGGTATATACGCATCTCCTCATCACCTCTATCTATACTGGAAACACGTGCCTAGTCACAACTCGTTTTATGTCGTATTTTATATCGGGGTGTACAGAGATGCAAACATAGTTTTAAATACGACAAGTGAAAGAGTTATTCCAGCAACAATCATATTAAATGAGAGTTTAAACTTTGATATATGGGACGGTGGTCCCATGTTTTTTACCATGTTTTACTTGATACAAATTCCTATTTATGTCATCCTAGGATACTTTGATTAGCAAATTTAATGTGGGGGACTAGTGTTACTGTTAAGATCGCGTCTGTGAGATGTGAGACCCTTGGAACCTGATCTGGCTAACACCAGCGTAGGGAACATATTTCAAGCAATTGAACTTGATCATCTGCGCTCTAGGTATATCCTAGTGCGCTTTTTTATTTTGATCAATCAACAGAATTATGTTGGTTTCCTATGTCTTCCCACTACTTGCTTAAAATCTACTAGGAAAAGCACGGGGAATCCATCTTCTATAAAGATACTGAACCTGGATGGTTAATGGAAGAAGCCAGAATAATCATGGATAAAATTATGGGAATATTTGATAAGAAACCCTATCCTTTTGTACGAAGTGCTAGGTAGAGGCTGGTCATTAAAAATGAAGGTAAAAGGGGATTTGTGGAAACTAATGGATATCAATAGATTTGAGAAATTATTTAACCAAACTACAAAGTCGAGGCAGATACATGAGGACGTTCTTTTTGTTGAAAACACTGCCTGATGCTTCCATGCTTCTTGTATGAAACATAATCAATTCGATTGGGAAATTTTGGTGAAACAGGAGAACCGTCCCCGTGTTTCCTGCAATGAAATAAGGACCACAGAACTTGATTTTCAACAGAAAAGCACGGGGAATCCATCTTCTATAAAGATACTGAACCTGGATGGTTAATGGAAGAAGCCTGAATAATTATGGGTAAAATTATGGGAAAATTTGATAAGAAACCATACCCTTATGCACGAAGTGCTAGGTAGATGAAGGTAAAAAAATTCCGCTAAAAGGGGATTTGTGGAAACTAATGGATATCAATAGATTTGAGAAATTATTTAACTAAACTACAAAGTCGAGGCAGATACATGAGGACGTTCTTTTTGTTGAAAACACTTCCTGATGCTTCCATGCTTCTTGTATGAAACATAATCAATTTGATTGGGAAATTTTGGTGAAACACGAGAACCGTCCCCGTGTTTCTGTTTGAACAGGCCTCTTGTTCGGTAGAGTAGACAGCGTAATGAAAAGTAGGTTAGTCAATTTTTCCGCAAAAAAATAAGGGCAATAAAAAAGGTATATTTTCCTCGGCATCGAGGCATTATACCTTTTTTGCTTAGGGACATTTTTAATGCCCCTGTCATTGTTTCTTATTTTTTCCTCACATGAAATTCTAACGCCTTTTGACGATTCCGCACAGTTCTGTGCTGACCGGCGTCTTTTACGAGATTTTGATATGTCTACAAAAATACAGGCGAATCAATAATCTTTTTAAAAAAGATGAAGCACAAATCCTTCATAAACAAGCAACAATGCAGAATATTTACATTCTCTCTCTTTTATTTCTCTTTATTATGCTCTCCCCATTGGCACATTCCCTGGATAATTGGCCAGAGAGAGTTCCCTTTTTCAGTAAGACTATATTCGACCTTCGGGGGAATTTGTGGATATTCCTTACGATGAACTAAACCATCACTCTGCATTTCTTTTAATGTAGTACTAAGGGTTTTATAGGTTATCTTTCCTAACATACGCTGAAGTTCGTTATATCGCACTGCACCGTTTCTTGATAAATGATAAATAATAAGTAGTTTCCATTTCCCACTGATAATGGAGAGGGTGTAGCCAAAAAAGGGCTCTTGGCTATCAGAAATCACCTCTTTACTATTAGCAACATTAACTTCTGATTCTTTCATCTTTACACTATCCTCCAAGATAGTATGCGTCATAAAAGTGCATACTTGTTTATTAATCTATATCGAATATATAATACATTTAAATCTAAGTAAAGAAGGATTCAAACATGAAAAAACATTATACACTCCTCAGATTAAATAGATAATTTGGGAAGGTGTGTGATATAAATGAGCGATTTTTTTTACCTATTAAGAAAAGTCATCAGGAGGACAGATAAAGAATGTTAACTCAACCCTATCAAGACAACATAGAAACTTTACAACGGAAAATTCAAGAAGCTGAGGCGATTGTGGTTGGTGGAGCTGCTGGGATGTCTGCGGCTGCCGGATACAATTGGTATCGGACTGATGAAATCTTTTTGAAGCACTTTGGGAAATTTGCACATCAATATGGGATCGAAAATATCTTTTATGGTTTCTATTACCGTTTTTCGACGAGAGAGGAACGCTGGGCTTATATTGCTACATTAATCAAGTTTGTCTATGATGCCGAAGTTGGTCAAACTTATCTTGATTTATTGCAACTCCTTCAAGGAAAAAACTATTTTATTCTTACAACGAATCAAGACATACAGTTTTCCAAGGCTTTTCCAGATGAGAAGGTGTCTCCGATTCAAGGGGATTGGCGTTATTTTCAATGCAATTCCCGTTGTCATGATGGAGTTTATTGGAATAAGGAGCAGATTGAGGAAATGTACGCAAATATGGTGGGAACGAGAATTCCCACAAAGTTGATTCCAACATGTCCAAAATGTGGGCAGGATATGGAGCCATGGGTTCGCTCCCATGTGTTTTTAGAAGGGGAATTCTGGAAAAGCCAAATCAAAAAATACCAGGTGTATCTTATGAAAAACAAATATAAAAAGGTTCTCTTCCTAGAATTAGGTGTAGGAACAATGACTCCGATGTTTATTAAAGAGCCATTTTGGGAGATGACCTATAGTTTGCCAAGTGCATACTACATTACGATTAATCCAAAAGATGCGGTAGTTCCTAGAGAGATAGCGGATAAAGGACTTGCCATTAATGAAGACATTAGCCGGGTATTACAAGATGCCCTACAAAAGAAGACAAAAATTGCTCGATAAAACGCCAATAGAAAGGTATTCAACGATGAAGAAAAATTGACTGGAGGAACAATAAAGGATGTTATCGCAACTATATCAAAACAACATAGATGTATTACTACAGAAAATCGAAGAAGCTGATGCGATTGTGGTTGGTGGCGCTGCTGGGATGTCTGAGGCTATTGGACACACTAGTTTTTATCATACTGATGCAAATTTTCTAAAGCATTTTGGAAAATTTGCAGATAAATATGGGGTTAAAAACCTTTTTATGGGTTACCATTACCGTTATCCTACAAGTGAAGAACGGTGGGCTTTTCTTGCGACTGAAATCAAATTAATACATGATGCCGAAGCAGGTCGCCCCTACCTTGATTTATTGCAACTACTTGAAGGCAAAAATTATTTCATTGTTACAACGAATCAAGACGCACAGTTTTCCAAGACTTTCCCTGAAGAGAAAGTTTCCCTAATACAAGGGGATTTGCGTTATTTTCAGTCTGGCTCCCGTTGCCATGATGAAATTTATTTTAATAAAGAGCAAGTTGAGAACATGTATGCAAATATAGAGGGAACCAGAATTCCAACAGAGTTAATTCCAGTATGTTCAAAATGCGGGCAGGAAATGGAACCATGGGTACGCTCTTATGTATTTCTGGAAGGAAGCTCTTACAGAAATGAATTAAGAAAATACAATGAGTTTCTTATAAAAAACAAAGATAAAAAGATTCTCTTTCTGGAATTAGGCGTTGGAACAATGACACCGATGTTTATTAAAGAGCCATTTTGGAATATGACTTACAGTTTTCCGGATGCCTACTACATTACAATAAATCCTAAAGATGCGATCGTTCCTCAAGAGTTAAGTGAAAAAGGACTTGCCATTAAAGAAGATATTGCACGTGTCTTACAAGATGCTTTGGACGGGAAGGGAAAAAGAGATTCGGATATTGGATAGGTACTGAGAGATCCGGCTTCGCATTACACGAATTCAATAAACAAAATAGATTTATCGAAACTTTTGAAATAATGGAGGTTCATATGGAAGAGAAGTATCAAGAAGTTTTAAGCAAAATCAAGAAAGCTGACAGCATTCTAATCGGCGCAAGTAATGGCCTCGCCATTTCGGAAGGTTATAATATTTTTGCGGAGGATTCGTCTTTTTTGGGACATTTTGGCGATTTTCGTAAAAAGTATGGTTTTCGTAACATCGTACAGGGAGCTTTTTATCCATATCCTTCCGAGGAAGAAAAGTGGGCATTTTTCAGCCGTATGTACGCCTACTTTTTACAAAACAAGGAAGCTAGTCCTATTATGAAGAACCTTTATGAACTGGTGAAGGATAAAAATTATTTTGTGGTCACCTCTAATACAGATTCTCATTTTACACTGGCAGGATTTTCAAAGGAACGCCTTTTCGAAATAGAAGGCAATAGTCGGTATTTGCAATGTTCCAATGGTTGCCATAATCGAATTTACCAAGGTGACGAAATATTGAGTAAAATGGCCCGAAACCAAGAAAATGGAAAAGTTCCTTCAAACCTTATTCCTAAATGTCCAGAATGTGGTGGCCCAATGCAAGTCCATGTAGAAGTCGATCGGAATTTTTTAAAGGGCGAAGAATGGCAAACTAGCTTTCAGGCTTATAAGGATTTTATCGAGAATGCTTATAATAAGAAATTAGTCCTGCTGGAATTAGGTGTAGGAGCAAGAAATCAATTGATTAAAGCCCCGTTTATGAATTTAACTAGCTTAGAGGAAAATGCTACCTATATTACCTTAAATAAGGGGAGAGAGCTTTATATTCCAGATGTCATTGCTGATAAATCCATTGGTATCGACGGTGATATTGCGGAAGTGTTAGAGCAGTTAGTGCAGCTAAAACAAGCCTGATTCACCTTAATAAAAACATAATGGGGGAAATAAAAAATGTTTCAAGCAAATATTTTGAATGAACCAGTTTGCCAACCCATCAAGAAGCATTATGAGTTATGGTATAAATTTATGGAGGAAAACGTAGAGTTTTGGCTGCCGGATAGTGAATGGCATACGAAAGCCCATAGCGCTCGCGTGCTGCTCTTGGCGCTTCTTATTGGACATCAAAAAGATCTTAGTGATGGGGAGTTAGACAAATTAGGAATGGCGGCTATATTCCATGATTCCCGCCGCCTCGATGATGGGATTGATAAGGGGCATGGTAGTCGTGCGGCAGCGTATTACAAAGATTATTGCCGGGAGCAAGTTTTACACTTTGATGCCCATACCTACTACATCACCTATTATCATGATCAGGATGATTCGCTTGGTTTGGCAGAAATTGCAAAGTTGCCTGCGGTTAGTGAACGGGGCGTGCTACTGTATCAGATTTTCAAGGATGCCGACGCACTGGATCGCTTCCGATTGGGACCTGAAGCCTTTGATAAAGATTTTCTTCGGACGGAAGAAGCACATGGGCTTGTTGATTTTGCAAAACATCTCTTGCAAAAAAGTATTGAAACAAACGCGTGAAAATATAAAGAAGAAACCTACTGTAGGTTTTCACATTTTGATGAACAGTTTTGTTGATACAGTACTGCTGTATCGACAAATACCTTTTGAGAATGAAGTATTCTATAAGTTTTAAATATATATAAACCACTCAAATCTTAAACAACTTGTAGATTTAACCTTACACTTAGCAAAGTTTGAAAACATTCCTAAAGAAGGAATGAAAAAATTGTTAAATGCTGTAGGAGGCAAGTTTTATGAACAAGTATATCGACGATAGCTACGCCCTACACACGGATTTGCGGAAGCATGGGGACGTACCGAGACTGGTGAAAAAGTCCAAATTTTATTAAATGAGAAAAGAAGATAGAAAAACGAGGCTCTAGAATCGCTTCTAAGGCGCGTTACTTACAGAGGGAGACATTTTGGTACCCCCTGATTAAGTTGATTTTTATGTACTCCCTACTTTTTCACTGGTCTCGGACGTACCCTGTGCTTCTTCTTAATAATAATTATTGTTTAGTGGGTTGATGATTTTTTATGATGTGGGAAACAAATAGGAAGAACCTAGAAATCTTGCAAAGGTTGCAGCTTAAAGTATATCCAAGTTTGATAGGTAACCATGATAATCTGCAGTTAAGTAACGGTGGGGCCGACGATGAAATTTCATTGGTTAACATAACATAAACTCAACATAGAAAGATGGATTGTTCTAAAACCAAACAACCCATTATTGTTGTTAATGATTCAATTCAATTGTTTCATTAATATCTGTCGATTTAGAACTTTGACCTGTCATGCGTTGATAGTAAAAGACAATCTTCTTTATGAAATTTCCACCTTCCCAATATTCAGCTGCTTCCGCTTTTACCTTTATCAAGATAACGTTAGGATCATCATAAGAAGTTTGCATAATTTTCTCATATACTTTGCTCCACAATTCCTTTTTCTTGTCTAAATCTTCAACAATTTCCGCTCTTCCACGGACGGAAACGTAGGATTTACCTACATATGCTACATTAACATCTTGATCATGTAATATTTCATCATATTTATTCGTCTCTTTTTTAGTGAAAAACCATAAGTCACCATCAAACTCTACTTCTTGTGTTTTCATGGGACGAGAAACAAGCCCTTCTTCAGTAGCCGTAGTCAACATGGCCGTGTCTATATCTTTAATTAACCCTCTTAATGTTTCAATTTCGTCTTGTTTTAGCATGTTAGACATTCCTATCACCTCTTTCATGGTTTTATACTACCCTGTATGCCCACTTTTATTCAGGTATAGCGGATTACTAACTTACTCTTACAAAATGAAAGCAAACAACCCGAGCGTATAGAGGAGATATGCCGTAAGGGCAGATAACCTGAACAGTTAGGACATATTTCTCTTTGTATCCTTTTTATATCAAACCTTATTACAATAGTGATTGTTTCATTTAGCTGGATTCGTTTAAGCTTACCTCTTCGCAATATCTCCTTTGCATGAACCATCTTCAAATCTCCGAAAAGCAAGGGGAAAAGCAAGGGGACGTATCTTGTGCTTCCTAAAGGAGCACAGGGTCCGTCCCTTTGTAATTCCTGAGGGAAAATCATTCATAGCCAGTATAAATGTTGGTGCCTGATACCAGAGCGGTAAAATATTACCGCGTTGGCGGTCATGCATACATGTCAGATAGGATATGGTAAAAATACAAACAGTAATAGGATGCAGGAAGAAGGAAAAGCTGCGGTTCGCATGAACGGCAGCTTCTTCTTTTTTTTGTAAAATTGGCCATTTTACGTTTGAAAAATCCTTAGAGAAGTGGGTAATAAGTATAGGTGAATCGATTATTTTTTCAAGCCCCCTTGGTCTTTTTTATGGGTGAACATGATTTTTGAATATTGCAGCTAAATTGAGCCACTAGTGCGGAGTTTTGAATCAGTCAATGCGGAAAAAATGAGCCGCCCTTAGCGGAATAGAGAGCCACTAATATACTCACATTATTCAATTGGATTGTAAGGGCTTACACTTAAAGGGCAGTATAGCGGAAGAAGGTAAATGCTATTATTGAGGTGATTAGATGAAATATACATGTCCATGTTGTGGTTATAAAACATTAGATGAAGAACCTCCTGGAACTTATGACATATGTAGTATTTGCTTTTGGGAAGATGATGGAGTTCAATATGATGACCCTGATTATGGTGGTGGTGCAAATATCCCTTCTTTAAGGCAAGCACAGAAAAACTATATCTTATTTGGGGCTTGTGAAGAAAGGTGTATTGAGTTTGTAAGAAAACCAAATGAAAATGATGTGAAGGACCCTAATTGGACACCCTTGTAGCTTATTAAAGTAACGGGTGCTAATGTTGAATAACAGCTGCATCTGTTCGTTTTTTTACCATAGAATTATTTCATAATGTGAAAGGTTGATAATATATCCCTGTCCATGAGTTTGGCATTATCGATGATTTTAACATTCGAAAAGATTATGGCTACTATGCCCCAAAAGAATATAAATGTATTTCGGTTGACGATGATCTCATTCAAAATCTTTCAGAATCTTTAAAAATAATGAAGAGTTACTTCCATTCGTATGATAGACCAGAATTGGGTCTAGCATATTGGGGAGTTACTATTACTCCCCCTGAATCTCTTTCATTGTTTTATGATCTGGTTGTATCTTCGCCACACTTCAAAAAGTCTGACGAATTAACAGATTTAGCAGCAAAAATTACTCAAGCAAAAGAAGAAAAGAAATTTATGATACACTTTGGGATTTAAGCAATAGGCTTATTCAAGTAACGGGTGCGGTCACGGAATAAAGCTAATCGCCATGTTTATTGAACAAACGGGTAGTTTACTTTAATAGGCGCGGTGCATTTTAGGGGAAATATATTATCAAATTTCGGCTGAAGGAGACCCTTTTATGATTTTTGAGATTATTGCAGGATTGCTTGGTAGTGTTGGACAAGATGATTCTTTAAATACAAAGAAAATTGATAAGCATATTGAGGAATTACGAAAATATAACTGGTTCAATGAGTTATATGATGATGAAAAGTACCATGGCCTTGATAAGCAATTAAGTAAACAATCCTTATCTTATTAAGCTACGGGGCGATAGCTGAACAAAGGCTATCGCTTCTTCTGTTTAGGTAGATACATTGAGTACGAGAAAAGAATAAAATTCCACACTAGATGCTTATAATTATAAGTATTAGGTGGTGAAAGTTTGTGCTTAATGGAATTATTCTTATCGCAATTGGTATTGCCCTATTTTTCATTTCAAAATGGTTATGGAAAAAGGGTGACCCCAAAGAGACCTTTATGGAAGCATTCGGAGATTTAATATCAGATTTAATAGGTTGGCAGTTCCCTGTGGTCTTTTCTGGAATCAAAGCGTGGTCATTGTTTATTTGGTTTATTGGATTAGTTTCAGCATTATTCGGAGTGTTATTAATTATATTCTAATGCAACTAACGTGTGCGATAGCGGATCAGGACTGTCGCTTTTTATTGAGGAGTTTAGCTGAAGTGAAATACGCTAAAATTAAAACAAATTATTTCGTGAGCGGTGAAGTAAAAAATATTGAACCTGTCGGAAAAGGTGGCTGTATATGAACTTGGATTGGGAATAGGGTATTTTAAACTTCCTAAAGTAGTTGAATGGGTTGATTTAAGGATTTTACAATTGGGCTCATCTGAAATACCATACCAATTTTACGGAGTTTCGTTATCGAGTAATAAAAAAATAGATGACGTTATCGTTCTTTTAAGTGAAATTACAAGAGGAAATCACGTAGAAACTGCATCGAAAGTTATTTTAGGTCTTCTATACAAATCATTTGAGAAAACAGAAATTGATATTCCGCAAGTGGTTACTTTGATGTATAGATTAGCTTGGCAACGAAATATTGAAGATGATATATTTTCAAAAATAAATAGATTAGACACAGAATATGAAATAGCTGTAGATGGATATGGAGATATGCAAACTATAATAAAAGAAATACAGGAATTTTTAGGGAGTTATGAAATGTACTGTACTGTGAGTTAATATAGTCCTGGTTCAACTAACGAGCAATAAGGAATAAAATTAAAGAGCCTAAAATATACAAGTTTTTATGTCCTTCTTGTATATTTAGGCTCTCTCCATTCATAAAACATATTGCCATAAACAGCATTTCTTGATTGCCGAATTCCCTCAACAATGGGACCATTTAATTGAAGAAGAAATGGTTACACAACTGTTAAGCTGTGTAACTGTTTTATTATTAAAAGTTCTATTTGTAGAAGATGCATATTTACTTGGTATTTTCTAAAATACTGCGAATTTTATCTGAATAAATTTTGGCTAAAGAATCCTGAGTATATTTAAAATTAGACATGCTGGCCTTTTTGGGAATCCCCATGTCCACCCATTGACGGTCAAGTTTTGCAAGAATAAATCGGGGGTCCGCCTCATTACTATCCTCTTCATTGAAGCTGACAAAACTAGAGCCGCCATCCCCAAAATCTATTTTTGTCCCGTTATTTAATTCTATTACGTAATAAAATTGACCTTTTGAGGAACCTAAAAATCGATTCTTCCCATAAATACCTGCAGTGATCTTGGTGATATTGCTATAGCTGTATTGCTTCCCATGTGGTGTGAGGAAGGAATGGTTGACGATTTTATCATTCGTTACGACTGCCACATCCGTAATAACAGCATAAAACAATAGAATGTTAACAATCCCGAAGATGGGGAATACAGTTCTATGATGTTTTTTATAAAATCCGGAAAACCATTTTCTTAAATCCTTGCTTAAAAGAAGGAAAAGACCAAACATCAGGTAAAACTCATATATAAAAACAAATTTTGCTGCAAAAGATTTAATAACCCATATGAGAGAATTACTGGGGACAAATAATTTTTCTTGAATAAATGAAATGAATGCAAAAATAGCTATCGATAAAATAAACACGGTAATTAAACCAAATAAGCCCAATAAGATCGATTTTAGCGTTCCCAATAAATATAGCTCCCAACTTATCCATATGTTTTAGACTTTAGTCGAGAACCCTCGTGACTTCAGTCATGAGATGAATCGGCTTCGGACAAGGGTTAGCTTCTGCTAACTCAATTGTCCGACATTCTCATTCTCGGCTAAAAGAACATATGATCTTTGAAAAAGAATAAAATTCGTTGATAATTCAATACCTATCTTTATACATAGGATCTGTTTTGTAGGATAATAGACATGGGGTGATAACTGTGTCAACAGTTATTCACGGTAGAGGTTATGTTTACTCGCTTCAATACCATCTAGTGTGGTGTGTAAAGTCCAGAAGAAAGGTGCTTGTCCATGAGATTGAAAAATCATTAAAAGAAATTCTTATAGAACTTTGCAAATACCACGAGATAACGATTGAAGAAATGGAAACCGATAAAGACCATATTCATATGTTGATTTCCTTAAAGCCTATTATATCCCAACTGTTGTGAAGACTTTAAAGGGGAAATCAGCTAGGAGATTTTTCAAACGCCATCCCGAAATCCAAAAGATTTCTCTGGGGAGGTCATTTGTGGAATCCTAGTTATATATCGCTACAGTTAGTGAAAATACTGAAGAGCAGGTTTGTATATATATCCAAAGCCAAAAACAAAAATGACAGGAGGTGAAACCAATGCTTGAATTAGTAAACCGTGGCTATGTGTATCGCGCTACCCCTATTTCTCAAGAGGTAGAAACCTATTTACGGCAGTGTTTTGGTGCAGATAGAAAGATGTATAACCTCCATGTTGCTCACCTATATGATTATTTGGAAAAGAGTAACTATCAAGTTGGCGATAAATTACCTTCTTTAAAGAAGATGGGTATGCCGACTGTATCTGAATTCAAAAAACAATGTGTAAATGATAATGTGGCTTACTTATATCTTGTAGACGCATTCGCCTCTAACGAAGCAAAGCAACACTTCAACAAGGCGATAACCGCCTTTAACAAGATTGCATGTAAGAAACAATACAAGAAATCTGCCTTAAAACGTCAGAAGACACTAGGGATAGAACCGACATTTCGTGATTTAAAAGGAATACCAAAGTTCCATTCTCGTAAGGATAGCAAAGCCAGCTATACTACATTCAATCAAAACGGAAATATCTACATTAAAGATGAAGTATTATATCTTCCAACTGCACAAAAGTCTTCTGTGAAAGTAGTTGGGTTAAATCTAAACACACATAGACCATTACCACAAGGCAGTAAAATTAAGAATGTAACGGTTACTATGAACACGAAAGGGCAATTTGACGTGTCTATTTGTGTTGAATTTCCAATGGAAATCGCAAGCATTGGTACACCTACTCGTGTTCTAGGGCTAGATTATTCACAATCTCATTTTTTCATAGACAATGAGGGTAAGAAAGCCAATTATCCTCAATATTATCGAGAAATGGAAGAACGTCTAGCGAAAGAACAACGAGTGTTATCGCGCAGAGTAAAAGGCTCTAATCGTTGGGAAAAACAACGACTTGTCGTTTCGAGACTGACAGCCAAAGTAGCAAACCAGCGAAAAGATTGGCTTCACAAGAAATCCTATGCTCTTGCGAATCGTTATGACATGATTGTAGTAGAGGACCTAGACCTTCGTGCTATTGGACAAAACAAGTATTATGCTAAAAACCAGCAAGATAATGGTTTTGGTAATTTCCGTCTGTATCTAAAATACAAACTAAAACAACGAGGAAAATACTTTGTCAAAGCAGCGAAAGATTTTGCGTCAACACAATTATGTTCAACTTGCGGTCATAAGAATACTGCACTAAAAGGAAATGTAGATATTCGTGAATGGGATTGTCCTTCTTGTGGCACACATCATGACCGAGATATTAATTCGGCGTTCAACCTAAAACACTATGGAGAACGTTATACTAAGGAAAAAATTCTGCCACAAGTAGTCGTGGCTTAAATAAGACAAGCGGGTTGCTTGGAGCCCAAACAGTACCTCTAGCGTGGTTTGAAGGGCAGGACACTAGTCTTGTTGACCGCTGTAAATTCTAAAGGTCGTAAGACCTTACAAGCCCGTGACTTTAGTCATGGGTTGTTGACAAGGTATAACGTTTAATATTATAAAGTAAACATTTCAAATAAAAAAGGGTATGGTTATAGACTTTATAGATAAGCGTTATTTGCTGCTTTATTTTGTTGACGATTTTCAAATAAAGGGCGCAATTCCAGAATAGAAATTGCGCTCTATCTTTATGTATAGGGCCATTTAATCGAGGAAGAATCCTAAAAAAAATTGAATACTTGTGGCACTGCTAGTGTGTGGTATTTGTGAGAGAATGTACTTAAACTATAAGGGCAGGTTTGTGAAAGAAGAAATATAACGGTTAAGAGGGCACTGTTCAATAGAGAGGAGGAAATCATTTTTTACGTAGAATTTTGTTTTTATGATTTTCATATTTACCATCTCATTTATTTCTGCATGTGGTGAAAGTGCGGAAGATAATGGAGAGTATCCCTATGGTCATTATGAAGATGATAAAATGATAGGTTCTGTTTCAGAAGTGAATAATAGCGGGAGTACTATAGTTGTTGACATTTCCGAATGGGAAAAGCGAGATAGAAAAGGGCCTGGTATGACAGATGAGGGCTATTCATATGAAGCTAAGATAACCGATAAAACTGTCATAAAATATGAAGAGGATAACGAGACATCAATTGACGATATAAAAAAAGGACAAAAAGTATTAGTTAATCCGCCAAGAGGAGATGGCTTCGAAGGTCATCCAGACGAAATTATTTTAATAGAAATGACTTATGAGGAAAAGTATTCACGGCTTCTATCGCATACAGATGGAATGAATATTGTCATCATGTATAAGGACGGGGAAACGCTACCTATGGAGATGCAAGAAACTGTCTATGAAAATGTAATGAATATATTGGAAGGGACAGAACATAGAGCTTCAGCTGCATGGGTACCTTATGATGAAAAATTTATTGTAGATTATCAAGAAGAATTGGACATTGAACAGTTTCCAGCCATGCTTGTGTTTGATGGAAAAGAACTTATTTTTAAAGGATATAGTGTTGATGAACTATATGATTCTTTTAGAAACTTGATTGAATAAATACTTTATGGGTTTTGTATATGAAAAAAATTACTTGGACTATAGGGTGCAAGAGTGGCACAAGGAGCTGACGATGCGGCTGCTCCTTGTGTTATTGAAGTAACAAACAGCAGGTTAGCTGAAGAAGCAATATTGTCCAAATCGGAGGTTAAAATGAAAAAATTCCGCGGCAAAAGACGATATTTTCGAAATCTCTGGAGAGAAGTTGAAGAAGGTTACAATTATTTGCAATTTGATAATGACGCTTGGTTTGACTTTTGGCACGCACACCTAGATTTTTTTGGTATGGGAGATAACAGTAACAAGATCAGAAGAGAGCATATAAAGGCACAAATAACTTTATATAAAAACCTATTAAAAAAGCTAGAAACATTTAAAAAGCCTTATCAATCTTGGATTTATTTAGACCTTAAGGATGCTTGTATGGATGCAGTTTATATTCATACCCCAAACCCTAATGACGATGATTTTCCTATAAAATTGGAAAATGTAAATTGGAATCCTAATATTCCCATAGCTTATAAAGATTTAATAGACCTTGACGAATTCAATATGGGATATGATACTGCTTTTGAGTTCGGTGGCGGCTATTTAATCCAATCAAAGCATCAAGGGATTCATCTATGATTGAATAACGGGGGATAATTATCACATTGTGTAAAGTTATACTTCAACGAACGGGGTGCGTTAGTAAAATTACGGGCTGTAATAGATGCAGCTCGTTTTTTATGCTCAGGGATTGGAAAATGATGTTGAACTAAGATGCAGGTAGCTCAATATCGATTATCTGATAATTCGTTATAATATTATAACGGTATTTAATTAAGGGAGGAATGTGGTTGAAGTTAATCAGCAATAAATGGTTTGTGATAGTAGTAATGTCAGTTGTTGCTTTAATGATTAGTTATTTTTTATTCTTTGGAAATTCATCTCAAGTGACAAGAAGTATTAGTATGGGAGGTATGATTATAGAAGAAAAACACCACTATATCGAGCCAGGTCAATATTTTGAAATGTGAATTATCGGATATAACGCTTATCAAAAGGAAGAGAATCGCGAGCTTTATAAAATTTTCATCGAAGAATCAATGGTTTATAACTTAATTGAAGAAGGCGATGAATATATGGTTTCCGCTACATCATTTAGAGAAGATAAAGAATTTGGTTATGTCTATAAATTGCTGGAAATAAGCAATCAAGAGGAGTATCAGTTGCGAGGTAAGGGACGTATTAAGTAACTTCACAAAATTCATCTTAAACAAACGGATAGCAATAGTTGAGGAGATGTCCTTGCAACGGTTGCGTTTCTTCTCGAAGTATTGAGCAGTCCTGAAGAAGAAAGGGAAAGCCGTTAATTATAGAATTTATGAGTGATTATACACTAGCTTATTTAAGTTGACAACTAAATCAAGTGAGTGAGTAAACCTTGTAATTACTCATTTTCACATAGGGGATATCATTTTATGATCAAAAAATTGTTAACAGCATTATATGTTTCCCTGCTTGTAAGCGGCTTTTATTTGATTGCCGGCGCGATGGTGCAGGAAGTTATTATGTTTGCCGGAATAGTGTTTGTATACACAGCAATTGGAACAATTATTTATGGGATTCCGGTGTCTTATCTGTCGGATTTGTTGACGAAAAAAATGCAAGACTATCGACTGCTAGCAGCGGGGCTGATCCATCTATTCTTTGGGGCAGCAACGGTACTGTTCATTGATGAACTAGCGTTTTATGCGGTCTTAAGTGCTAGTCTCTTTTTTGTTATTAATGAATGGCTGCACCGAAAAGAGAGAAGCAGGAAAAAGCTGCTCCGTAGTAGTCTTGCGATTGCTGCGTTTTTGTCATTGTCTATTTTGGGAAGCATGGGGGGGGGAGCATGGGGACATACCTTGTGCTTCTTCTTAATATTAATTTTGTTTAGTGGGTTTATGATTTTTTATGATGTGGGAAACAAATGGGGATTTCCTGGGAATCTTGTGAAGGTTGCAGCTAAAAGTATATGCAAAGTTTGATAGGTAACCATTAAAATCTGCTGTTAAGCATGAAATTTCCTTGGAAGCGTTGGGTACGTCCGAGACCAGTGAAAAAGTAGTGTTTTTTTGAGAAATAATTAAATGGAGGTAACTGCAGAAGGGAAATTTAAATTTTTATATTATAAAATCTACTAAATACTGGGTAATTCCTGTTATTTACTCTTATTAAGCGGATACTATCGCTGCTATCCGCTTAATATTTACTGCAATGGCAGCTAATTTAGATTGTTTAGACACGCTTAATAGACCATAGCCCCTTGCTCTGGATAGGCCATGGAAACGTTTGAGTTCCGCATTTTTCCCTTCGATGGAAGCTCTTTTCTTATATTTTTCTTTAAACTCTTCTGTCTTTTGATATTGAGACATTTCGTAGAATTCTGCCGTATTCATACCAACGGTTAATATTCTACGAGCAGTGTTTTTTGCGCACAAATCATGTAAAGGGCATTCCTTGTAATTGACTTTAATAAGTTTTCCGGAGGAAAACAGTAGACTTTTTCACCAGTCTCGGTACGTCCCTATGCTTCCTTCACCTGTCACCTTTGTAGAAATGATTTTGGAAAAAGGAGCTTCTATTATTCAAGATCTTCCGGGCAGCTATAACGGCTTTATTTATGTGTTAAAAGGAAGTGGTAAGTTCGGTGAAAATAAAGTCGAAGCGAAAAAAGGGCAAGCGATGTGGTTAGGTTCCGCGGATGAAGCGAGTAGAAGTGGTATTCAAGTTTCTGCAAATGAAAAATTACGCCTTGTGCTTTTTGCTGGTGAGCCTCTAAGAGAACCAGTAGTAGCACGTGGACCGTTTGTCATGAATACAGAAGAAGAAATAAGACAGGCTTATCGTGATTATCAGAAGGGGAAATTTTTAAATCCAACAAACTAAAGAATAATCATGAACTGTCGTTATGATACCTGCATAGTTGTTTCAAACGACTATTCATTTACTGATGGCTATGTAAGAGAAGCTAATATTGTTAGTGGAAATATGCTGTTTTTAAAATTAATCATACAGCAGAAGCAGATCAGAAGCATTGATTGATATTTTTCCTGAATTATAAAGGCAAGGATATCAATTTGATGAAGCAAGACCAATCATCGAAAGGTATGTAGTCAAAATGGTTAATAATCATCATTGTGAAATCTGCGTTCCTATAAAATAAAAAGGTTGATCCGGTAACCTTTAGTCTTGTTTTATATACCCCATATAGGTATAATGATTACAAAAAGGAGTTTTTGAAATGCAAAGCCAATATCATGTAGGTATATTGCTATTTGACTATGTAGATGCTCTGGATTTTGTTGGACCTTATGAAGTTTTCAATATGAGTACGTATAAGCGTAGTGACGTAAAAAAGTTACATTTAAACGAGCTGCAAGAGAAGCCGTTTAAAGTAAGTACAGTATCTGAAGATGGAACAGAAGTAACAGTTCATCATGGATTAAAAATAACTCCTGATTTCAGTTTTAATAATTGCCCTTCATTTGATTTCATTGTGGTTCCAGGTGGTCCAATGAAAGCAATCGAGCAGGTATCAAATAATAATAAAATCATTGAATGGATTGCATCCTATGATAGCAAATTAATTACTTCTGTCTGTACTGGTGCTCTATTTTTAGCTAAATCTGGTGTTCTTAAGGATAAAAAGGCAACGACTAATAAAGCGGCGTTAAGCCTATTAGAGAAATCTTTTTCAAATATTAATGTTATAAAAAATGTAAAATATGTTGACGCAGGCAATGTAATAACTGCAGCAGGTGTATCCTCTGGTATCAATATGGCATTATATGTTGTTAAAAAATTATTGGGCGAAGAGGCGGCTAAACGTACAGCTGATACGATTGAATTTTCAAGTGACATCTAAATACAATAACCTTCCTCCATTAAAGGGCGCGAAAATCGGGTAATTATGGGCTGCTTCAGCAGTCCATTTTTTTGGACTATAATCAGTTAAAGGGCAGGTTACTTAATTAGACACAACAGAAGTATTTCGATTGTACATAAGGAAAATATATCAATAAAGAACCATTAAATTTATGTAAGTAGGTGAAAGAGTGGAAAGTGATATTTATATAAAAGATACACCAGCGTTAATCTTTTTCGGTTTGGTTTTTACTATCATTTTCGGACTATGGTTAAAACGAAGAGGAAAATCGTTTGATTTTAATAATAGAAGCAAATTCTACTTTCTATTTGATAATTATGAATTAGTCGGTGGATTACTTATTGGTGTAGGATTATTATTTATTGCTATTTTTCTATAAAAATTTATTAAAGTAAAGAACCTACTTCTTATAGATAATGAATGAATAAAAGAGGTGAGTGCTAATAAGTTTAGCTAGTTATATTGGTTGTAATATAGCGTTACCTATTACTGATGATGAATATTCCGATGATTATTTTTATATAGGAAGATGTTTTGCGAGCGATGAAGAAAGGCAAAATGTAAGGCAATATCAGATTACTACTTCCTGTGTTTATGAAGTCATTGGGGCATTAAGATTTCCGAATATACCACTCCAGAAATTTGTGATGAATCGAAAAAGAAGCTACTAGAACTATTAAAAGAATGGATGGTTATCTTAAACAGGGTGATTATTTTGAGTTGTATAATTGTTGGGTAGGAGAAGAAGATGAAAAGAGAGAGGGTGACTAACACTACAAATGAATAGCTTTGATATAGACCAGATTGAAATACCCGAAAAAACGTTAGTTAGATTTGAAAAATAAATTTCTTTCTTCAATAAACTGGAGATTTTGGAAGATCATAATATGAATTATCTCGAATTCAAGTCTTCAAGAATAGGGCCACGATTGTAGAGCAATTCCTTTATAAAAATGATACAGGTGTTCTTGTAAGGGTATAATAGTCTTATACTAAATCAAAGGGGTCTTGCTTTATGAGCCAAAGAGTTTCTTACTATGAAATTGCACCTGATGGTATGAAAATTATGATGGATATGGAAAAATACACGAAAACGACAGCAATCGAACGAAAACTTCGTGAGCTTATTAAAATTCGCGTTTCTCAAATTAACGGCTGTGCATATTGTTTGAATATGCATACAGCAGATGCTCAAAAAATGGGTGAAACAGAACAAAGAATTTACTGTGTTAGTGCTTGACAAGAGTGTGAATTCTATACAGAAGCAGAAAAAGTAGCTTTAGAGTTGGCTGAGCACGTGACATTAATTCCAACAAAACGTATTCCAGATGAGCTTTATCAACGAGTACGTGAACACTATGATGAGAAACAGTATGTTGACCTTGTTCTAATAATTAATCAAATTAACAGTTGGAATAGAATTTCTATTGCAATGGGCAATAGAGCCACTGAAAAGTAATTACTCTAAATTTCATTTTTAATATTCAGCAATAGGGCGGCATTCTTAAGGAATTGGCGCTCTATTTTGCATTTTTGAGCCATATTATGGGGGATCTTCCCCAAAGATAATCGGATATTTATGTTAAAATAGATGGAGATTATGAAGGGATAAACTTAAAGTCAACAACTCATGACTGAAGTCTCGAGGGTTCTCGCCTATTATCTAAAAAATGGCCAACCAAAAATCTGGCTGACCTTATAATACGATAGTGGCAGATTAGTTCAAGAAGAGCAATGCCTGCTTTACTGGTTAAAGATGACATTGATTTAAGGGGGTATTAATGAAACTACCAAAATGTAATGTGTGTAAACATAAATTTGGTTGGAAAAAAATCTATACATCACTATGGTTTTCTAATAGGACAATACAATGTAGTGAGTGTGGAACAAAGCATGACATAGCTTCACGTTCGAGGTATATATCCTTGCTGATGCTTATACCAATGCTGTTATTAGGTTTGGTATTAAATAATCTTATCTCGTTCTCTTCTTTACATATTGTTGTTGGTGTATCGTTAATTCTTCTTTTAGGTATTCTAATCTCATTATTTTTACCCTATTTAGTAAATTACAGTTCAGATATTTAAGTATTTTATATAGTTTTCTTCTTCAACTAACGGGCGCATTTCTAGAGCAAGAAATGTTGCTCTTTTTAATGAATCGGGCCATTTAATTAAACAATTTTAAATGAACCTGTATGCCTTAGAATAGTGAAAAAGACCCTTTATGGATCTTTTTCACTTAATGTTACAAAGTATTATTTATAAAAAATATTAAGCGTTAAGCTGGCGAAGAATATCATGCACATCCACATGTGATCTTTTCTCGATGATCCTGCCGTCAACAATTCGTAACAGCATCATAAGAGAAAATTTAACAATTTTTCCCGTTGCAGGAACTCCTAAGAAGGGAATACCTGTGTGCGTACCTTCAAATATAAAATAAACGGCTACTTGATCTCCTTCAGTTAATATCCCTTTGATTGGCATTTTGAAGCCAGGAAAAGTATCAAAATTTTCCTTTTCTGATTCTACAAGACCTTCTACCCCACGAAACGGTGTATCTATTTGTTGGTAAAATACAAATTCTTGATGACAAAAATCTTTGACCTCATAGTTTTCTTGTTCAATCGTTTCATAAAAACGACGTACTAATTATTTATTAGTTTCAACTGACATAATGAGGAACCTCTTTTCAATTAAATATACGGCTTGTCCGTTTTTATCTTAAAATGTGTAAGATTCACCGTCGTCTGGTACAAACACATTAGTAATTGCTTTTTCATTAATAAAGCTCTTTAATTCTTCTCTGGACAATCCCCAATGGTTTACAGCTTCCATGTGGACAGCCATAATTTTTGCGTTTGGAGCAGCCTTAACCACCTCATAGACGTCATCTTTCCCCATGACAAGAGAACCACCCACATGGAATTGATTATCTCCTGCATTGACCACAATGATTTCCGGTTTGTGTGTGTCGATGATTTCTTGGACTGCTTCATACCATACTGTATCACCAGCAACATATAATGTTTTCTCAGTTGCGTGTTTGAAGACAACTCCACACACTTGACCAGCATGCTTTAAGATTTCTCCCCTGCCATGTTCACCTTTTGTTTTAATCAATTGGATATTTTCAAAAACTGTATCTTCTTGTAAAACCTCTACATTTTTGAAACCAGCGTTTTGAATTTCTGTCACATCTTCATCACTTTGGGCAAATATTTTAATTTCTTTTGGTAATGCTTCTTTGGCAGCATCATCCCAGTGGTCAGGATGCAGATGAGTGACAATGACAGCATCAATATCTCGGATAATATTGTCAACAGATGTAGGTAAGCTGATCAAAGGATTGTTTTGGTCTTGTCTTGGTGCAGGTGGTAAACCTACACCGGGTCCAAAAGGTGGGAGAGTTCCCTTTTCTGCCAACATTGGGTCGATTAAAAACCTTTTCCCTGCGTATTCAACAACGATTGTTGCATTACGAATTTGATGTATATTCATATAAATTAACTCCTGTTTTTTGAGATTTTGTGTGAACAATGTATAGTCTATACTATGACCTATTGACGGATACATAGATTAAATAAAGTCTTTTGTCCGTTTGACTTTATTAATGAAAGGAGTTAAATAAATGTTGGAAAATACGGACATGCAGATCTTAGATGAACTCTCTAAGAACAGTCGAATTACAATGAAAGAATGGGGAGAGAAAGTCCATTTGCCTGGTCCAGCCACTTCAGCTAGAGTGACAAGATTAGAGGAGGATATTGGAGTTATTGAGGGTTATACAATTAAAGTTAACCGAGTCAAATTAGGCTGTTTTATACATGCTTTTATTACAATCATTACAGAAAGCATTTTTCATCAACCCTATCTGTCATTCATAAAAACGCAAGAGAAATATTTAATAAATAATTATAAATTAAATAGCTTAATGGTATAAAGTATTTCTTGTAATAGGAAGTGCTTTTTATTTTGTTTTATTCTAAAAGATGTTTAAAAAACAATAATAATACAATAAAATTCATTAATAATTTATTGTAAAACGATAAAAAATGCATTAAAATCAATTTATTAAATATTAAGTGAGGTGCTTTTTTGTGAAACGAGGTTCAACATTGTTTTTAAAATTAGCTGTTTTTCTTATTGGAACCCCAGTTCTTGCTTTGGGTATATTTGGATTGATTTGGCTAGTTAAAAATCCAGCAAATCCAGAATATGCCCATATACTATATCCCATTGTTATTGGTTTGTATGTATCAGTGATACCTTTTTTCGTTGCATTGTACCAGGCTTTTATACTTTTAAGCTATATTGACAAGAACCAGGCTTTCTCTGAATTGTCTGTTAAAGCTCTAAAGATTATCAAATTATGTGCAATGACAATCAGTGGTGTGTATGTGGTCATTTTGCCATTTGTATTTGTCGTAGCAGAACTAGATGATGCTCCAGGTCTCATCATAGTTGGTGGGGTTCCTATCTTTGGTTCAATGTTAATTGCTGTCTTTGCTGCTGTACTCCAAAGACTTTTACAAGAAGCTATTAATATAAAATCAGAAAATGATTTAACAGTCTGAGGTGAATAAAATGACTATTATAATTAATATTGATGTGATGTTGGCGAAGAGGAAAATGAGTGTGACAGAACTTTCAGAAAGGGTTGGAATAACGATGGCTAATCTTTCTATTCTGAAAAATGGTAAGGCGAAAGCCATTAGACTTTCAACTTTAGAAGCGATTTGTAAAGCATTAGAATGTCAACCTGGTGATATTTTAGAGTACAAAAATGATGACGACACCCAAAAATAATAGACAAAAAGTTATTCAACGGGATACTTATCTTTAATGAGGCATCTAAAGAAACAAAATCCATTCTCAATCAATGTGAGAATGGACTATAGTTTTTCTGTATGGCTTTTTATTGTTGAAACAATTTCCTCAAACGTGTAATTATGATTTACAACATCAACTGTAAAGTCTTGTTCTTCTTCAATTCCCATCGTCCAACGAAAATGGTTTATTTTCAAAAAAACGATTAAGGAAGCAAGGGCTGTTCGCATATTCGCATTGTGGAGGGAGAGGTTCTTAGCTATTGACTCAAAAAGTGCGGCTGCTTTTTCGTAAATAGCTGGGTAAGCATCACTACCAAAAGCTGATTGTTTTGGTCTGTTAATAGCTGAATCAAGTAGGCTTGGATCTTTTACTCCTAAAGGTTCATTTGGGGAGTATAGACGAATTTGTACCGTATTAATAGCGATGACTTGGTTTGTTGTAAGATAGATGACGTCATCCATTATCTATTCACTAATCCTTTAAACGCTTTGTCATGCTCATTAATAACATCATTTAAAATATCCATGAATTCTGCATCGACACCTTTAGGAAGTGTTACCTGCTCTTTTTTTCTCAGGACAATTTTTCCATCCTTAACTTCAACTTGAACATCATCACCATGTGCTAAGCCGACTTGTTTAAGTAATTCAGTAGGAAGAGTGATTCCAAAACTATTTCCAATCTTAGTAACTTTTCTTTCAAACTGTTCCAAAAGATCACATCCTTGTTATAATCGTTATAACATAAAAGTGAGTTAGAAAAAATATGTTAGTATGTGCAATGGTAAATTTAAACAAATGGGTGCATTACTGGGGCAACGGTAAGGCTTTTTTCATCTTAAAGTAAAGTGGCAGGATTGTTTGATAAGGATTTATTGCTAACGATAAGCAAAAGAAGTGTTTATGAGGATGGGTGTGAATATGATTTGGATGTATATTGGGGTAACAATTATTTTTATTATAGGTGCTATCTTTATTATTTGGGGGATTAAACTTACTAAGGAGAAACATAAAAAAGCAGAATATATAGACGGTATTGCTACTTATGATGCTGGATTAGTGGCATCAATTGTAATATTTTTACTATCATTTATTTTAAAGATTTTTCCATATTGGTTAATGAAAGCGATTTTAATATTATTTGGCTCATTGTTAATTGGGTTTGGAGTTTTTCTATTAATAGGTAAAGAATTATAAGCTAAACGGTGCATTAGTGGAATAGCGATCATTAATTACGGTGATCGCTACCATTTATTGTCAACAACTCATGGCTGAAGTCACGAGCTTGTGAAGGCAAAAATCGCCTTCTGGTATCAACAGCCCAATATACGCCCGTTGGCATACCGATTCAATCACCTCATTTAAGAGGTGAACTGTTTGACGAGGAACCAAGCGAACCCCGTATTGATAATCACATGCGCTTGGCTATCGCTACATGTAACGGTTTTTTGTTCGTGTTGCTTGAACATTTTACGATGTAGAGCTTTTCCTGCATCAACCCTATATGTTCAGTTTTCAAAGAACAATTTCTAGTTATATTATAGCGTGTATAATGTGGGATACAAAAAGATTAGCTGACATGTCGGATACTTAATCTAGTATAAAAATCTCACGATTTTCTAGCACTAGACCGTATCCGAAGGCAATTCATCTCATGACTGAAGTCACGAGGGTTCTCGCCTAATCACTAAAATAGAACATTTAATAAAATAGTAATTAATGCTTTTATAGATGGGCTGTAGTGAGCAGTCCTTTATGGGCTAAAATATATAGATTGTGAATAAATTCACTTAAATAACCGGGAGCATTACCGCAACAACGGTAATGCTTCTTTTCTAGGTATTGGAGGATTAGAGTTGAACAACGGTATTTTAGTTGTATGGTAAAATATAACTAACAATTGATTCTTTTTTGGGGGAGATCCTTTAATGGCTGGATTGTTTGGGGCAATTGTATTATATATTGTTGGATTATTTATCCTTTATATAGTCATAGAAACGGCAGTAAGGAGAGGTATAAACAGTTCAATAATTGGTCAGTTCTTTGAAAAGAAATATGGAATTAAGACAGATAAAAAGTCTTTTCTAGATGATGATTTAGATAATGATAAATAAAAAGAGTTTTAAACTATTAGGGGCGTTTCTAGAATCAACTGAAACGCCTTTTCACTTGAAGAAACGAGGTAGAAAAGCTAAGGAGGAATTAATTATTGAAGGTATGATATTTAATTAAAATATAGCAGATACTAACGTCTAGACTTTTCTGAAAAAATTCTAGGACGTGATCATTATCAAGAAGATATTTAAAACTTTCATTTTGTGTATTGCTTTACCTTTTTTAATTTCGTACGGAGCTAAGGCAAACTATACAAGCGAGGAATTCCAAAAATCGCTTTTCGACATAGGCTTTAAGGAAGTTAATGCTGCACTGCAAGAAAGTAAAGAACACTTTAAAAAAGACATTGCCTTGCCAGTACAAATCCCTCCAATTGAATTTACACACAGTTTTGGAAGACTTAGTGATTCGGATGGTGATATAAACGATGGATTTGAAGTTGAATATCGGCACATAAATAAACCGAAAAATCACTATATGATTATGATCAGACCTGTGAAGTACGGTTTGAAATTTACGAAGGAACATATTGACCAAAACTTAAAGCTTAAGGATGGAAGCCAAGCGGTTTATAGCACTAATATGGCTGAAGGTTTTAATCTATTCATATTCGATAAAAATGGATGGCAATATATTCTAAGTATTAATAAACATGTGTCCGATCGGGTAACACCAGAAATATTAGTTGAGATTGCAAATTCAGTAGGTCCATAATGAAAACTAGGATATGTATTGAGCTAACAAAGGGGGGAGTAGTGAAAAGGCGGCGGAGTATCCGATGCCTTTCACATCCATTTCTAACATACTTTCTATAAAATTCTCTTCTAAGGCTTCCACTTAACTGAGTATAAATCCTAGTGATCTCGGTTTTTCATGCCCAAGTAAACTTTCCCCTTAATCTTCTTATCCGATTCATAAAGTTCCCATGCTTTTGATAACAACAAATTAATTTCTCCTTAAATTGGTTATTAGGGAATTATCGCCTTAAATATAGAAATGAAACCATATTGAACAAAAGCAGAAGAGTTTAAAAGGAGATTTTAATGGAATGAAGAATATATTTAATGATTAAAATGGGGGGATGTTATTGAATAGAATTCTTTTACAAGTAGAAGGTCTTGCGGTCTTTGTGTTAAGTCTTTATTTTTACGGATCAATTTAGTTGGCTATTATTTTTTGTCTTACTGTTAGTACCAGATATTTCAATGCTTGGTTATTTAATTAATAATAAGATTGGTGCAAGGCTTTATAATTTTTTTCATACCTATACAATAGTGATTATTGTTATTTCCTGGGGTTTATTATTAGAAAATCAAACGGCTTTAGCAATCGGGTTAATATGGTCAGCCCATATTGGAATGGATAGAATGATTGGATATGGATTAAAGTACCCAACGGAATTTAAAGACAATCATTTGAATCGTGTTTAATTTCTTTATACAGGATAGTTTTTTACTAACGGGGTGCAAGAGCGAAAGAAGGAGTTGTAAATTGCAGATCCTATTGTTTATTGTGTTAATGATGCTGGAGGAGTCGAATAAAGGTAAAATTACGGGCTGTAATAGATGCTGCTCGTTTTTTTATGCTCAAGGATTGGAAAATGATGTTAAACTAAGATGCAGGTAGCTCAATATCGATTATCTGATAATTCGTTATAATATTAGAACGGTATTTAATTAATCGCGAGCTTTATAAAATTTCCATCGAAGAATCAATGGTTTATAACTTAATTGAAGAAGGCGATGAATATATGGTTTCCGCTACATCATTTAGAGAAGATAAAGAATTTGGTTATGTCTATAAATTGCTGGAAATAAACAATCAAGAGGAGTATCAGTTGCGAGGTAAGGGACGTATTAAGTAACTTCACAAAATTCATCTTAAACAAACGGATAGCAATAGTTGAGGAGATGTCCTTGCAACGGTTGCGTTTCTCCTCGAAGTATTGAGCAGTCCTGAAGAAGCAAGGGAAAGCCGTTAATTATAGAATTTATGAGTGATTATACACTAGCTTATTTAAGTTGACAACTAAATCAAGTGAGTAAGTAAACCTTGTAATTACTCACTTTCACATAGGGGATATCATTTTATGATCAAAAAATTGTTAACAGCATTATATGTTTCCCTGCTTGTAAGCGGCTTTTATTTGATTGCCGGCGCGATGGTGCAGGAAGTTATTATGTTTGCTGGAATAGTGTTTGTATACACAGCAATTGGAACAATTATTTATGGGATTCCGGTGTCTTATCTGTCGGATTTGTTGACGAAAAACATGCAAGACTATCGACTGCTAGCAGCGGGGCTAATCCATCTATTCTTTGGGGCAGTAACGGTACTGTTCATTGATGAATTAGCGTTTTATGCGATCTTAAGTGCTAGTCTCTACTTTGTTATTAATGAATGGCTGCACCGAAAAGAGAGAAGCAGGAAAAAGCTGCTCGGTAGTAGTCTTGCGATTGCTGCGTTTTTGTCATTGTCTATTTTTACAATATATAAGTTTCCGCCACTCTTTCAGGAAAAGACAAATACGATTTATTTAATTCCGGACGGTTTTGAAGGTCCGGTACTTGTGTTTTATAGTGAGCCTAATCAGCCAATGCTGGAAAAAGAAAGCACGTATAATGTCGTTCCAGTTGAAGTTGCAAAGCTAAAAGAAAATCAGGACACGTATGGGTTGTATAAGACATCGTCTCCACAATCATCCGGGATATTAAACAATCATTATTTTTACGTGAATCAAGCAGGAGAAAGAACTGTGATTCCTTATGATTGTGGCAGCTATGATAGTGTGGGCTCATTTGGTGGATCGAACGGCACCGCAAAGTTTGAAATTCTGCAATTGACAAAAAGTACGTGTGGCGAAAACTTTTTTATACAAGGAAATGAGCGATACAGGCAACTTAGCGAGAAAGTGTTAGAGAATATGTTCGAATACTAACAATGTCGCCAAAATACTTAAAGTGAATGACAATTTAACCTTTCAAGTATTTAGAAGTAATAATTACATATATTTAAAGAATTATTAAGAAAATACATCTTCAATAAACAAGGAGCGATAACTGAATAAAGGTTATCGACTTTCTCTTGTTGAAGTAAAGAGCAGGTTAGTGTAACGAGGATAAATTATATTTATGGTAAAAAATGTTTAACTTTTGTTCTTCTAACGGAGGATTTTAAAAGTATTTATAGCAGGTTAACTGGCTGTAAGACCCCCACACTTCAAGAATTCGAAAGTAATAAGAATTGTAAGTGGGGGATCAACAACCAGTAAACGCCCGATTGGTTCAACTAACAATCATTGAGGGATGAAGAAAACCCCCACTGATTGAAGTTCCACTTTATATGAAAGGAGAAAATATGGAAACAAGAATTAAGAATATTTTAGTGTCTAAGCAAAAGAGAAGTAACGATTCAAGTATCCTACTTGGTATTGTTAATCAAAACGGGAGACAGATATATTCAGTAGGCATAGACGATAAATCAAATATACCTGTTGAAGACAGAATTTTTGAAATTGGTTCTATTTCTAAAGTTTTTACTGCTGTATTTTTACAGACAATGATAAGGGATAATATCGTTCAACTAGATGACTCCGTATTAAAATATCAGCCAAAGTATATCCAAGCATTTTCAAATAATACAAAAGAAATAACTTTACGAGATTTAATTACCCATCAATCGAATTTGCCGAGAGATGCTTCAAATATTAAAGTGCACGATAAAATGAATCCGTTTGCATCTTATCAACCAGAGGATTTAGATGAATTTTTGTCAAACTTTCAATTAAAGAAGTATAAAAACAAATGGAAATATTCGAATGTTGGTGTAGGGCTTTTAGGGAATTTACTAGCAAGTGTTCTTGGTACAGAATATGAAGAGGCAATAAATGCTCGGATTTGTAAACCTTTAGGTTTGCATAGCACTTTTATTAATATAAGTGATAAAAACCAGCGAAGTGTAATCAATTCGTATATGAAAAACAAAGAAATACCTCCATTTTCTATTCCTGCTCTACCAGGAGCTGGTGGATTGAAAAGCACACTAAATGATATGTTGACTTTCTTAGAAGGAAATTTAGGATTAATAGATCATCCTTTACAACAAGTTTTTAACCAAACACATAAAATACAAAATAATATTAGAGTTGATCATAATACACATATGGGATTGGGATGGATGATTTCCAAAGATAAACAAACACAAGATTACATTCATTGGCACACTGGTGGTACAGTCGGATTTAACACCTATATTGGAATGAAAAAAGAAAAGAAAATGGGTATTATTATTGCTACTACTCAAAAACATTCAATGTGGAAATTAGTTAAAATCCTGTTAGGATTAGGAGAAACGATTGGAGAGGAAATTGCCTTTGAAGTATATAATCACTTATTATCAACGAAATAATTTTATTATGAGATTGGGGTTTCTTAGGATTATATTATCAGAAGATAACTTCCTTAACGGGGGATTTAGTGATTGGAAGGGGAGTAACAGAGAGTAAAAAATTATAATATTAAAAGATTGAGTAAAGAGGATAAAGATGCTTTATATTTTATTGCGAAAATACATGAAGAACTTCCATCTGCCTGGATTGACGAATATAAGGCATCTGATGAAACAATACATAACACTGTTGACGAATTAATCTTAAAACACAAAAATAAACGAAAATACATATAAATAGGCGGGGGCTTGAGCAATTAAAAGAAGGTGAAAAAAGTGGAGAAACAATTTGAAATTGCACACCGTTTTAGTAGTCATCATCGAAAGCAATTAGTAAAGGATAAAATATGTGGTTGCTTTTATTGTTTGAAAACCTTTAATCCCTCTCTAATTACCGATTGGTGTGATGATGATAATACAGCATTGTGTCCATATTGCGGAATCGATTCCATAATTGGGGAGAGTTCAGGTTTTCCCATCACTGAACAATTTCTAAAAGGAATGCATAAGGAATGGTTTTAGTGTGTGGCTTGTTGGACTAACGGATGCTTGAACGAAATAACGGGAGTTTCGTTACGATAGTTTTCCTTTACTAATAAAGGATTTGAAAAGTAAAATTATAGGTAATGTTATGTATTTAAGTACACTTTATAGGAATTGGGATGATTTTATGGTTTTATTAAAGCTCCCCCTTACCCGCTGGACAATTTTTTGTGTGATTATTTTAGCACTATTATTTTCAAATTATTTAGGAGTTTTCACTTTTTTTGTATTAAGTGCAGGATTTTCAGTTTTAGAGAGTTATTTAACTAAAAAGAACTTTGATAAAAAGACAGGAAATAAGATAATTGATTATGGATGGATTGGTTTCTTACTAATTACATTAACCATTGTATTAATCTTTGTCTTCAAGTAAATGGAAAGAATGTGCGGTCGTTTTCTTATTGAAGTAACGGAGGCTTTAGTAGAAGGTTATGAGCTTAATTCCTCACGAAAATTATCGAGGGATTAGGCTTTTATTTCTTTTGCTCAGTTATTATTCATTGTTGATTTTCTTGTAGTATAGGCGGAGAATTTCCGCCTAATGTATATAGTGGAAGCTTAAGAAGCGAAAATAAGCGGAGATATTCCGGTTAACTGCTCTAAATAAGCCAAAATTCACAGATTTTGATCATATAGACGGAAATACTCCCCTTATTTTTTAGGAAATATCGCTATTTCCCAGTTTAGGCGTAATTTATCCGCTTATTTTTCAAACATAGTAAAATCAACATTCAGTTATAACAGAGCCATTCCTTTAAAAACCCTTAACGTTGTAAATCCACACTTGGCTGACGTTAGCCAGTGGTAAAACCATCGGTAGTAAATGGTTGTAAATTTTTAAAGTGAACCGTTCGTAGCTAGTGGCAGCGACCTTGTTGCACTTTTCTGCACTATACACATGCTGTCATTTTCATATATTGTAATTTTTTGAGGGAAAATGTCTAATTTCGTGATATATTTATTTTAATATTATAACTATTTTAAAATCATAAGGAGCTGATTTTATGGATTTAGAAGTGAAAGACAATCATGTACTAGTTACAGGTTTTGCTCAGTTGCCAAAGGGAAATCCAGTTTATGAAGTGCAAAAAAACATCGGCTGTGTGTTGGTTGTCGATGTTGAAACCGATGTGATTATTGAGGCCACCTATACCTTTTTACAAGAGTTAACGAATAGCTTTCTTTCTGGATTATTGCGGGGAAGATCTTTAAAGGATACAGAGGGTATTATTAAAGTAATTGAAACAAGGTTTATTTCTGGGCCGCAAAAAGCGGTTATTCAAGGGCTGATAGCAGCAAAGAAGAACTATTATGATGCTAAACAAAAAGTGTAGAAAAATCTGAATGTAAACCCTTGCAATTTACAGAAGATTTTAATATAATTCGTTTAACAACATAAAGCTAGTGTTTAACTGGATTATCTACAGAGCTAGGACTCGGGCCGAACTTCATGAGTGGATAAAGAGCCAGTAGCTGAAGAGGAATTTTAATGGAAGGATTTCCTTCGTTTTAATTCGTCTTTTCAGCTGCTGGTTTTTTTGTTGGAAAATTTCAACTATATGGGGGTTTTTCAAATGGAATTTAGTTTATTCACAGTTTTTGACAATTACAAAAATCAAAAGGAATCATTCACGCGGACACCAGAACAACTATTACAAGAAGTATTAGAACAAACGGTTGTTGCTGATGAGTTAGGATATAAAGCTGCATGGTTCGCAGAGCATCATTTTAGTGAGTATGGAATCATGACGACTCCACAAACGTTTTTAGCTGTTGCGGCTGAGCGTACAAAAAACATTCGATTAGGTACAGCAATCGTTACCTTGCCGTTTAAAAATCCGATTCAAGTAGCAGAAGATTATGCACTCCTCGATGTTTTAAGTGGCGGACGCATTAACTTAGGTCTTGGAAGCGGCTACCTGCCACATGAATTCGCTGGATTCAATGTAGACGGAAAAGATAAAGCATTACGGTTCAATGATTCACTTGCGGTGATTAAAAAAGCTTGGACAGGTGAGAAGTTCTCTCATGATGGAGACTACTATCAGTATAAAGATATTAAACTAGAAGTGACTCCGAAACAAAAAGAAATGCCAATCTGGATTGGAACATTGAGCCATAACGGTGCGCAGCATGTTGGGGAGATGGGCTATAACATTAGTGGTGTTCCATATGTGGCTTGTAATTCAGTTCCACAATTAAAAGACATTATTGACAACTACAAGAAAACATACCGTGAAGCTGGCCATGATGAGTCGAAAATTCATACTCCGCTCGCACTGCATGCATATGTGGCAGAAACGAGAGAAGAAGCGATTGAAATCGCAAAACCGCATCTTGATTTGTACTTGGATACACGCATGTACGGTAAGAGTGCAAAGTATGAAGACTTAAGAGATCGCGGCCAAGTATTAATCGGAAGCCCTCAAGATGTCATTGAAATGTTAAAAGAGTACGAGGACGCTGGTTGTGACGAAGTGATGCTGCTGATGAACTATGGTGGATTGCCTCATGAAAAAGTAGTGCAGTCGATGGAATTAGTCGCAAAAAAAGTCATGCCAGCATTCAAAAAAGAAGCTGTTCTAGGGTAAAACAGGGAAGAACATTCGGAGGAGGCTAAGGCGATGAAACTTCTTGGTATATCAGGAACCATTATAGGAGCAAAACCTTCAATATTAGTGCGGAAAATTCTCTATGAAGTTTCACTCAAGTATCCTGAAGTCGAAGTAGAAATGCTAGATTTACGCGACTATGATCTTCAATTCTGTGATGGCAGAAGTTTGGAAGAATACAACGAGGATACGAGAAAAGCAATCTCTACAGTAATGGATGCAGACTTTTTTCTCTTTGGAACGCCCGTTTTCAATTGTTCCATTCCTGCACCATTAAAGAATTTAATCGATTTAATTCCGCCAGAGACTTTTCGCAATAAAGTGATGGGATTTGCAGCGAGTGGTGGGACCTATCAACATTATTTGATGATTGAAAATCAATTAAAGCCGATTATGTCATATTTCAGGGCCTATCTTGCCCCGAGCTATGTCTATGCTCATAGCGATCACTATAATCACAACAATGAAATCGTTGATGAAGAAATCATCGAACGGATTCAAAATCTAGCGGATGAACTCGTTCATTTGCAAAAAAGCTTGCATGCGGTTGTTGTTTATTAATTTTCTTCATCCGTTTCCTTATCTACCAAACTTCTCTGATTGATTAAGGAGCGGATGAATCAGCAATACAATGGTTTTTGATAAAGGATGGGATAACAAGTGGAAAATCGTTCTAGTCTACAGGCCTTTCTTCATGGTTTAATCGATTATGCTGGGCTTTTTCCCCCTGCGAAACTGCCATTAACACAGGCAATAAAAAATTATGCTGCTTATAATAATAGTCAAGATGCTTGGATGTTAGGTCCTTTTGTTTTACCGATTTCAAAATTATTAGAAATTAGAGAATATGAGCAGTTATTTAAGGGGAAACGTCCGCTGAAACTATCGATTGTAGGGAGCAAAGAGCAAAGTGAGAAAGAATTCCTTTCACAATTGGAAGAGGATGTTAAGCAAATTACTTCTTATCAACATATGTATCGTGATTGGGTTCATATTGATGCTCTGGAACTACATTTGCCGCAAGCGACTCCAACAAAAGAATTTCTACATAAAATTGCCGCAATAACGAATGAATTAAGCGTTAACGTTTTCTGTGAAATCCATCTATTAAAAGAGGATGAGGACTGGAGAAAATATGTAACCGATTCTTTGGATGCAATCGCTCATTTTAATTCTGAAAATAGAGAAAATTTCGGCGCGAAATGGCGAACAGGCGGAGTGAAGGCAGAGTTGATTCCAGAACCAGACAGATTGGCCTTTGCGATTTCCGAATGCCGTGACCGCAAACTCGCGATGAAATTTACCGCCGGTTTGCACCATCCAGTACGAATGAATCGGGATGAAGTGAACGCCAAGATGCATGGATTTTTAAATGTATTTTTAGCTGGAATGCTTGCCTATGAATTGAAGTTAAATGAAACCATGATCAAAGCGATTCTTATAGACGAGGATCCGTCCCATTTTAAAATAACCGGTGATTCATTAGGATGGGGAAAATTGGTTCTTTCCCCTAAACAAATTACGCGACTTCGAAATTCTCTATGTTCGTTTGGAAGCTGCAGCTTTGATGAACCTAAGGATGAATTGCGTGAACTGAGTGGACAACAGGAGGTAACAATATGAAATCTTTTATCGAAGTAAGTGAGACGTGTCATTTTCCAATTCAAAATCTTCCATATGGTGTTTTTAGTGCAAAGCAAGATAAAGCAGCGCGTGTTGGCGTGGCGATAGGTGAGTACGTCCTCGATATGGCGGTTTTAGAAAACGAAGGCTTTTTTAAAGAAATCATAAAAACAGATCAACCTGTTTTTAATCGCCCATATTTAAATGACTTTATGGGACTTGGCAAAGAAGCATGGAGTGCTGTCAGAACAAAGCTGCAAGAGGTCCTTTCTGCTGACAATCCAGTTTTAAGAGATAACGAAGAACTTCGCAAAAATGCGTTGATTCCACAAAGTGAAATCACCATGCACATGCCGATAAAAATTGGCGACTATACTGATTTTTATGCTTCAAAAGAGCATGCCACAAATGTCGGGATTATGTTCCGTGGGAAAGAAAATGCGTTAATGCCAAACTGGACTCATTTGCCAGTTGGTTATCATGGCCGTGCGAGTTCGGTTGTGCTTAGTCGTATAGATGTGAGACGTCCTGTTGGCCAACAGAAACCAAAGGATGCCGATTCTCCTATTTTTGGTCCATGCCGCCAGCTTGATTTTGAATTAGAAATGGGCTATATCATCGGGACCGGAAATAAATTAGGAGATCCCATTACGATTGAAAATGCGGAAGAACATATCTTTGGAATGGTTTTATTGAATGACTGGAGTGCGCGTGATATCCAAGCTTGGGAATATGTGCCGCTTGGACCTTTCTTAGCGAAAAACTTTTCAACATCCATTGCCCCGTGGATTGTTCCGATGGAAGCTTTGGAGCCTTTCCGGGTAGCCGGACCTAAACAAGATCCGAAACCACTTGCTTATCTTGATCAAGAAGGTGAAGGTTCATTTGATATTGAACTGGAAGTTCTTTTAAAAGGTGAAAACCAAAAGGAACGTCAAACGATTAGCAAAAGCAATCACCGCTATCTCTATTGGAGCCCAGCACAGATGGTTGCGCATCATACGATTGGCGGCTGTGATTTAAATACGGGGGATTTACTGGGAAGCGGTACGATCAGCGGGGAAGAAAAGAATGCTCGCGGTAGTTTATTAGAGTTGACTTGGCGCGGAGCTGAGCCGATTTCTCTCGGTGAAAATGAACAAAGAGAATGGCTCGAAGACGGCGATGAGTTGACCATGACTGGCTGGTGCCAAGGGGAAGGGTACCGTGTAGGCTTTGGCGAAGTGGCAGGGAAAATTTTACCTGCACATGACATCAACGAAGTATTTTCAAAAAAAGTACTTACTAATCAAAAATAACTTCTCAAGGGAGGGTAAATAAATGTCGTTTTATCGTCAAATGGGAAGAATCCCTAAGAAAAGACATGTTGTATTTAGAAAAGAAGATGATTCTTTATTTCGCGAACAAGTGATGGGGACGAAAGGATTCTCAGGCATTCAATCGATTCTTTACCATCATAATCCGCCAACTGCTTTTTATAAGTCAGAGTTTCTTGGGGAAGCGGAAATAGGCTATGAGGAACAAAGTGCTCTTCGTCCAAGACATTTCTTTACCGATTCAGTCAGTCAAGAACCGCAAGATGCAGTATTGGACAGGCAATATGTCCTTGGAAATGAAGATTTAACCATTGGAGTAACGAATCCAACGAAATCAATGGATTACTTCTACCGTAATGCCGATGGAGATGAACTATTATTTGTTCACCATGGTACAGGAGAAGTTGAAACGAGCTTTGGTACGCTCAAATATAGACCTGGTGATTATATTGTCATGCCAGTCGGCACGATTTACCGTGTCAATCCAAATGAAGGACCTTCTAAGTTTCTTGTGGTCGAAACAACAAGCTGGATCACGACACCAAAACGCTACCGCAATGAAATGGGTCAGTTCCTAGAGCATAGCCCATTCTGTGAACGTGATTTCCGTGGACCAGTAGCGTTAAATACGCGCACAGAAGAAGGAGATTTTAAAGTACTGACAAAAACAAGGGGCGCGCTGCATGCTCATTACTTTAAACAACATCCGCTTGATGTTGAAGGCTGGGACGGATATTTGTATCCATGGATTTTTAATATCGCTGATTTCGAACCAATTACAGGCAGAATCCATCAGCCGCCTCCGGTTCACCAAACGTTTGAAGGAAATAATTTCGTCATATGTTCCTTTGTACCGCGTCTGTATGATTATCATCCAGAAGCGATTCCAGCGCCTTACTATCACAGCAATGTTGATAGTGATGAAGTCTTGTACTATGTGGAAGGAAACTTTATGAGTCGTAAAGGGGTGAAAGAAGAATCCATTACGCTGCATCCGTTAGGGATTCCACATGGACCGCACCCTGGGAAAATTGAAGACAGCATCGGGAAGAAAGAAACGCTTGAATTAGCAGTGATGATCGATACATTTAGACCTTTAAAAGTCGTTGAGAAAGCTCAGCGTTTTGAAGATCAAGACTATCAATATAGCTGGATTGAAAAGAAGTAATCACATTATAGATTCTGTTTAGGGTGAAAAGCCAATCATGGAACCCCCTATGCAGCTAAAATGAGGTCCTTCATAAAAAAGTGGAGGAAAGCTCAAATGGGATTGATTCATTAACACATTTTAACCGCCTAATTAAAGGAGTGAAATCGGATGGGTCAAGTAGCTAGAAACACACCTCAAAATACAGAGGCAGTGCCTGTGAATACTGGGGTTCCACGTCATTTAACGTATTTTGTGTTGTTTATTTGTTTTGTTTGTATTTTAGCGGATGGGTATGATTTAGGGATTTATGGAGCCGTTCTTCCTAATCTATTAAACTACCAGCCATGGGGCTTAACAGCTGCCCAAGCTGGAACGATTGGAAGTTATGCATTATTTGGAATGATGTTCGGTGCGATTTTTGTAGGAACATTGACGGATCGTGTTGGTAGGAAATGGACATTGGTTTATTGTGTTGCTCTCTTCTCAATCACGATGATTCTTTGCGCTGTGGCTACGACGCCTGAAATGTTTGGCTTGTTTCGATTCATTGGCGGAATCGGTTTAGGAGGAGTGATTCCAACTGCCGCCGCATTATCGGTTGAATATTCACCAAAACATCGCCGTTCATTCAATTTTTCACTGATGTTTTCAGGGTATTCATTTGGAACGGTGTTAGGTGCAATCTTAGCGATTTTCTTTTTAGATGCGATTGGCTGGCGAGGGATGTTTTGGATTGGAGCACTTCCGTTACTACTCATTCCAGTGATGATTAAGTATTTACCTGAATCTGTTAATTTCCTTTTGAGTCGAAATCGAAGGGCGGAAGCAGAGGCCATTTGTCATAAATACAATATGGATATCGCATTGTTTGAAGAAAAAGAAGAGGAAGATCAACCGAAGCAAGTGCAGAAAAAGGGAAAGAATTCAATCAAGGAGATGTTTTCAAAAGAATATTTGCGACCGATCCTATTTCTATGGCTAACCTATATTATGGGATTCTATTTAGTCTATGGGTTAAATACATGGCTGCCGCAAATTATGACACAGATGGGACATTCACTCAATTCCAGTCTTTCATTCTTATTGGTGATGAGCCTCACCGCTGGTCTTGGTGCATTATTAGGAAGTGTGATTGCGGATAAGTTTGGCTCAAAGAGAGTTTTAATTGTTTCTTACTTTGCAGCGTCTGTAAGTGCATTGCTGCTGACACTTGGTTCTCCGCCAATTATCATTACTTATATCCTTGTAGGGATTGCAGGGTTTGGATCTGTCGGAAGTACACAGATTTTAAATGCCTTTGTTACTAAGTACTTCCCGTCAACAATCCGAGCAACGGCACTTGGCTGGGGACTAGGAGTTGGGCGAATTGGCGCCATTTCCGGACCAATCTTAGTGGGAGTTTTACTGACGATGAATGTTGATTTACTGTGGAGTTTCTATACATTTGTTATAGCGGGAATCATCGCCACGATATCTATTGCATTTATGCCTAATAAAAAAGACGAAATTGTTTAAAAAACAATGGCTTGTTCATGCCTCATATTGGGGTGTGGACAAGCCTTTTTATTGCCACGAAAATGGATAGAAACACCGGTAGAAACACCGGGACGGTTCTGGTGTTTCTCTGAAGCATGGGGACGTACCTTGTGCTTCCAAAAGAAGCAGATGGTCCGTCCCCTTGTTATTTCGTATGACCTACTTCCAATGTGATCTAGATTAACACATTATACTGTGACGGGTAACTTTTCTTCAAAAAGGCAACATAAAAGCTCGAGCGCCATTCTTGAGGAATTGGCGCTCGTTTTGCATTTTAGCGCAAAATGTTAAATATTTACATTAATGAAACCCACTTTTCAATTTAAACGTATATATATTAGAGATATTTACTTAGTAAAAGAGATATATATAATTTATGAAAAATCGATTAAATTTTTGAACGGGGGATTCGTTTGATTGATAAGGAAACGGAAACGTTGTTAAATAGAGAAATAAATAACGCTAAAAAAGCAAGTATCGTTCTTGGTGTAGTTACAAAAAAGGAGAAATTGATTACAGGGACTATTTATGATGATAATGGGGATGTAGAGATAGGCGATTATGTCTTTGAAATAGGCTCAACAACAAAAACATTTACGAGTTTACTATTATCAAAATTAGTCTTAAATAATACCATTGCTTTAGATGAAACAATATCGTCATATAAGCCAGAGTATCGACAGGCATTATCCTATAATGGAAAAGAAGTAACATTTCGTCATCTATCCACACATCGCTCTCGTTTTCCGAGGGAAGATATGAGGAAAATTCGCCAACGAATGAAAGAACATAAAGATGAAAAAGGCAATCCGTATAAATATTTTACACATGAAGATTTACACCAATTTTTTATTGATTTTGATTTAAAGAAAGAGATTGACAAAAAATGGGGCTATTCAAATATAGGTGTTGGTTTGTTAGGAAACATATTAGCTGAAATTTTAGGGTTAACTTATGAGGAAGCGATTAAAACAGAAATTTTAAATCCTTTAGGGATGAATGATACTTTTATCAAGGGAACCCCAGAACAATACCAGCGTTATATTAAATCTTATAATAAGAAAGAGATTCGAATCCCTCCAATTGAATTACCAGCCATTCATGGTGCTGGTGCATTAAAAAGCACCATGAACAATATGCTTGTTTATCTAGAGCATCAAATGGGGCTTAAAGAAAGTCCATTGAAAGAAGAAATTGAACTATGTCACAAAGTCCATGCCAAAACAGGGTCGAAAAATATGAATATGGGACTCGGATGGTTTATCGAGAAGAAAAAATGGAGTGACGATCCGATTATTCATCACGGCGGGACAACGATGGGATTTCATACATACTGTGGTTTTATAAAGGAAAAACAAGTTGGCATTGTTATCTGTTCAACCATTCAATTAAAAATGATTCGAATAATTAAAATGCTACTGAATCTTACAGGAATAGTAAACGAGAATATTGCAGAATCCATTTTTAAAAATAGTATAAATAAATTGAACTGAATGATTGTTGCGATTAAAAACGAAGGTGAAAATAATTCCGCTAAAAGGGGGTTTGTGGAAACGATGGATATCAATAGATTTGAGAAACTATTTACCCAAACGATAAAGTCGAAGCAGATACATGAGTGCGTGCTATTGGTCGAAAACACGAATGGTGATTTTACATACAAAAATGAATATGGAGGCAAGGATGTAGACGCACCGTTGCTTATCGCAAGCATCACAAAATTGTTTACCACTGCTTGTATTTTAATCTTACGGGAGCAAGGGAAGCTGTCACTAGATGATGAGGTAACAGAATACTTCGATAGCAGCACACTTAGTAGACTTCATATATACAAGGGACAGGAATATTCTTCGAAATTGACCATCTATAATTTGTTGTCTCAAACAAGCGGACTACCAGATGCCTTTGAAGAAGGTAAAAATAGCCTTAAAAAACGTGTCCTCGGTGAGGATATGCAGTTTACTTTTGATGAAATGATAACGCTGACCAAACAATTGAAACCGCACTTTGCACCTGACTCAATGAAAAGAGCTCATTATGCAGATGTCAATTTTGATCTCCTCGGAGAGATAATTGAAACCATTACTGATTCCTCATTAGAAGATGTATACCAGTCTTTGATCTTCGAACCTTTAGGACTTGTGAAAACATATTTACCTAAAAGCGAGCATGACGTTGTTCCCAGTATTTATTATAGGGAAACTGCTATTTCCCGTCCGAAGTTCATCAAAAGTTGTCGCGCTAGTGGTGGCGTCATTAGCACAGCTCGTGAGTTGATGATATTTATTAAAGCTTTCTTTGGAGGGAATTTGTTTAAAAAAGATGTTTTTCACCAACTGAAGAAATATAGAAAATTACAAACTTCCATGTATCCAATTCAATATGGCGGTGGCTTTATGCGAATCTCATTAAATGGTCTTCCTACGCTTTTTATGGGCAAAGGCGAGTTAGTTGGACATTCGGGCTCAACAGGTTCATTTGCTTTTTTTTATCCTGATAAGGAACTGTTTTTAGTTGGAGATGCAAATCAGTTGGCGAATCCAGCATTGCCAATACGAATGGCGATGCGGCTTGCGATATCAATTAAATAATGATTCTTGTAAGAGAAACCAGGTATTAAACTATAGGGAGTGTATCTCTCGATTAGGGACACGCTTTTTTTGTTAAGGGCCAGATAAACTGGATATATATGTTATTCTTGTTCAGGTTGTGAAAAAATATACTTAAGCTTATATTACAAGAGTTGTAGAAGAATTAAAGGTTATTACATTAATAAAAGGGGGGAAACGACTATAAAATGGAGAAGTTGAAATGGTTCTTGTATTTGAGTGCAGTCTTATTAGTTGGTGTTCCAATGTCGATAGTTCTAATGTCTGATGATGTTACATTCAGTTCAACTTTTAGTCATTCAATAATCAGTACAGCATTTGTATTAGTGATACTTGGGAAGATGATAACTGTACAAGAAAAGAGAAAAGACAATAAACGTTTTGCTTCAGATATTGGAATAATGATAGGATTATCGATTGTGTTAGTCACAAGATTTATTTAAAATAGGTTCCTCAATTAACGGGCGTGTTTTCGAAGGAGATATTTGTCACTTCGTACCATGCAGACATCTAGTTGCACTATGTGCTAATTACAAATAATTATTATAAAATCCTCGTCCGATTTATTTTCCGAAATCCCTAATTATGTTCTCGTATAAGTGGATTAAGGATTGAGAATATGTGAGGTGAATGAATAAATAACCTACATGAAACATTCTGTGAAACAAGAATTTTCGGGGAGTGCCTGTTAATAAAGGATGCTTGTCAAAAAAGCATCTCAAATTGTAAGTCAATTGTGTCTAACAAATGGGTTGTAGGTCACTTTTAGAGAAGGGTTTTTTTACTATTTAGTATAATAGGTATGAATACATCCATGTTTAACCTCTAAGTAAGAATATTTTTTGGAGGAGATTTTATGGAGTTTGTAAAAGCAGAACATTTAAAGAAACAGTTTGAAGTGAAGGGTAGTTTTTATAATTTGGAGATAAATAGGCAATTTTTCGAATGTAGAAATTATGCAGAAATATATCGAAAAGATATGGAAAATCAAATAAATTATGATGCAATATTTGTATTAGTGAACCCTGGATTATGCACCCCAAAGAAATCTACATATCATATTCCACAAAGAAGTGTCGGAGAATCCTCTCCTGTAAATTTCACCTTCGCTAAAACCGATAACACCCAATACCAAATTATGCGTTTTATGCAATTAAAGAAATGGAATAAAGTACTGTTAATCAATCTATCTGACATTCGAGCAGGTAACCTAGTAGAGTTCAAACATAAATTAAATGATGCTAAAAAAGTAGGTTTTGAAAGTCATAGCATATTTTCTAGTCAGCGAAAAGAAGAGTTGGACCAAGTTCTATCTGAATGCAATGGCCCAATTATTTTGGCTTGGGGTACAAACCCAATAGTGAAAACTTTAGCAGAGCGTGCATTTGCTGCAATACCACAAGATAGAATTGTAGGGATTGAATATAAGAGTCCCCCTTTTTATTATCATCCAAGTCCAACTCCATTAGAAGGAAAAAGGAAATGGTTAAAACAAATGAATGAGATCATTTCATGATGAGTCCAATTTAAGAAAATAATGTAAAAAAATCAAAATTGGTATGATGTTTGTATTCGTGATAAATTGAAAACTTAAGAGAAGGAATAGGTAGTATTGACGAAAATTATCATAATCATCGTTACCATTTCATGATGCATTATTATGTCATACAATATATCGTTATACATAATAAAAAGTTGTTGCCTGACCCCCAGTGTGGCAAATGAGTATTGCGGAGAGAAAGAGCCAGCTGTGCGCAGTTTTGAGCCACCATTTGCGGACGTTTGAGCCATTAAGTGCAGGGAGAGATCCACCGGCAGTAAATATAGATGTTTTGAATTTTATCAAGACCTAAATCGTAAAAAGTCATAAAAAATAAGGGATGATACATATTAAACATAATACGTATCATCCCTTTTACTTTTTGTTTCACAATCGCGCCCGATTGCTGAAGATCATTTGCAAAGATATAACTAGAAATTGTTCTTTGAAAACTGAACATATAGGGTTGATGTAGGAAAAGCTCTGCATCGTAAAATGTTCAAGCAACACGAACAAAAATCGTTGCATGTAGCGATAGCCAAGCACATGTGATACATCAATACGGGGTTTACTTGGTTCCTCGTCAAACAGCTCACCTCTTAAAGAAGGTGATTAAATCGGTATGCCAATGGGCGTATATTGGGCTGTTGATACCAGAAGGCGATTTTTGCCTTCACAAGCTCGTGACTTTAGTCATGAGTTGTTGACTCAATACCGCTTAATGATCTTTGCACTTGGAGCGACATCCATATCCGCCCGGGCATAAACACAATCGATGACTCGTTTCACAGGGAGAGTGTGCCATGGATCTAACGCGGAAAGCACTCCGAATGAAAGGGAGGCTGTGCCGCTCCATGCTTCAATTGGACGCACATAGCATGTATTTAAAATTAATTCAGACAGAGAAGGTTCTGCACTCTCTTCTGGATTTGGAATCACACGAAGACCCACAGGATTCATTTCATAAGGTGCGATTTCGACTGGTCGTTCCGGCTTCATCAGCAACGTGAAAATTCGGCTTCCTTTTGGTCGTTCCGCCACTCCTTGCATAATCTCATTTTCCTGAGTCCATTCTACATGTCCCAATTTTTTCGGGTTTCCCCATAACTCACGCCCAGCTGCCATTGGAGCTTCTGTATCCAAGAGAATTCGAACTGGAAATATACATGGTTTGCCTTCCCACAAACAATCGATTAATTGATAGGCTTCTTCATAAGGCCCGAAAGTTGTAAATGGCTGATGGGCTACAACAATACGGGTGGTCGCAGGAATAGGCATTTCCAGCCCTTCAGGTAATACCGCTAACGCCGCATCTTTATCGGTTTCATAGGTGATTGTTATGGTGTGTAAATCTCGATAATAGAAAGGCGGTTTTTGATAGAGTGGCTGATCAACCGGCATGGAAAATCCAAATTTGTCTTTTGTTAAACGCCCCATTGCTTTTTCTGTCATTATTTGTCGACTCCTTCCATTTTTAGAAAACTACACTGTCAATGTGGACTGATAGGTAAGTTAATAAAGTGTCAATAATACATATGTATAGTTGTCTTAATGTTATGACTACTTTATTTTAAACGAGGAGGTAACCAGATTGGGAACAAGAGGTATTAAAACTAACAGATGGCAAAGGCGCTAACCATATTTTAGAGGTTGTCGGTGGAGATAGTATTAACCGTTCAATCGAGGCACTTGCACTCCCAAGGACATATTTATATTATCGGGTTCCTAAAAAGCAAGATGGCAGAAGTGAATTTATTTGCATTATTAGCAAAACAAGCACAGATTCAAGGCATCTATGTTGGTCACCGCAAAGCTTTCGATGACATGAACAAAGCCTTTAATGAACTAAATATCTATCCAGTGATTGATACTGTATACTCATTCGACGAGGCTATCAAGGCATACGAGCATCTAGGTAGTGGTGCTTTTGGTAAAATTGTAATTAAGGTCTCTGAATAAAAAGTATTTTACCTAATTGTTAGAGCACCAGGGCTATCTCCAAGTCATTAATTATGATTTCGGGATAGCTTCTATTTTTCAAAAGACAGACTTTTAATCCTAACCAGTTCAACTACTATTTAAGAAAGTGATTAGATTTGAAATCATTGAGAACATTGTAGTTATTAGTGTTAAGAATCGCTTAAAAGATGGAGTAGATTTAGATTGTTTCAACATTTTAAACTTAATTTATCAAATTGCACCTTTAGGAGTAAAATTCAATCAACAATTATATCTTTATCCAAAGTCAGGAACGGTGGCTAGAGTAACCGTATCTTTCAAAAAGAGGATATGATGATTTAAATATAAAAATGAAAGATATGATGACATAACTTTATATTGTAATCGGGTGTCAGATTGTGAAGTAACATATAATTTAAACGACATTATTGTTATATTTTTAGGTGAAGTGGAGTATCTTACATCCCAAATTAAACAACTATATTTTAACCCCGTCTTAAATTTAGAACGGGGTTATGCTGGTGTAGGGTTTAATATTTAATAACTATATTGTCACTTTACAAATATGCCTTTTTCTGTGAAAATAAAAGTCCCTCGGGTTTCCTGTATATCATTGATCAAAGTAGGAAACCCTATAAATAACTTAAAAAAGCCAATAAGAAAGCAGAGGTACCTGTTGGAGGGTAACTTTGAATATTTCTATTTGGTTTTGGTTATACTAATTAGCTTGCATTTCTTTAAATGGCTCCTTGTTTATAAGCATGGAGTAAATAATTCGAAGCATTCGGTGCGATAGTGCAACGAGTGCTTTTTTCTTTCCTCTTCTTGCAGCTATTGACCAGTATTTCGTTGCTAACCATCTATTCCTACACCTAGAAACAGCCCACGCAGCCTCGCACATTGCCGATTTAATATGAGGATTTCCCTTTACAGTCTTGGTGCTATACCGTTTACCTGCACTTTCTTTATTACCTGGCGAAACACCAGCCCAGGAAGCTAAGTGTTGAGAAGTAGGAAATTGACTCATATCTACACCAATCTCGGCAATGATAATTGCTGCAGTATCCTTCTTTATTCCTGGTATCGTTGTAAGTAACTGGAGTTCCTCTTGATAGTTTTGTAATAAGGTATCGACTCGCTCCTCAATTTCTTTGATAAGCTTTTCTAAGTATTCAATGTGCGACCAGGATTGACGAATTAGGAAACGCTGATGATCATTAAGTGTGCCATACAAAGAATCCGTAATCATCTGTTTTTTCGGCGCCATTCTGCCGTGTATTCTTTCTTCTACATCGGAAGCGTCCACATAACCCTGTTCTACAAGTCGTTCAAGTAGTTTTCTCCCCGAAACGCCAAAAACATCAGAAATGACCGTGCTCAATTTTACGTTCGAACACTCTAATACCTTTTGAATCCGATTCTTTTCAGATGTTAAGTGACCAATCCATTTCTTCCTGAGTCTAGTTAAATCCCGAAGTTCTCTAATATCAACTGGTGGAACAAAACTCTTTTCGATTAATCCATGTCGTAATAATTTAGCAATCCATTCTGCATCAGATACATCTGTTTTCCTTCCTGGTACATTTTTAATTCGTTGCGCATTTGCCAGTGTAATATCAAAGAATCCTTCTAAAATATTGTATACAGGCTTCCAATATACCCCAGTGCTTTCCATTGCAATATGGGAAACACCATGGTTTTCAAGCCATTTTAAGAGACGATATAAATCCTTTGTTAAGGTAGGAAATGTCTCTGTCTCTTTGATTAACTCTTCATTCTGACTTCCAGTTATAACGCAAGCAACTATTGTTTCAGAATGAACATCTAAACCAGCGCATCGTTCAATAAAAACTTCCATAAAACTTCTCCTTTAAAGTAGGATCACAAACAGTGAGTGAGATTGAATCTAAGCATTTTTCTGTACGTAGTCATCCTTCCAAAAGGAAAGAGCTAACAAAGGGTTGAACACCAAGCTCACTCAAACAGTTTTTTGTACAGGGTCGAGCCACCAAAAAAGACCACGTTTTACTAACTGTTTGCGTCACTAACATTATGGGCTGAGGAGATTAATTTTCATGCATGGGTTGGGAGCGAAAGCTCATGTGAGTTTTTTGTACGAAACTTCCGATTGTCCCCTAAGAGAACCGTCCGGATGTATCAATTTTCTGAAAATAGTTGTTGACAATTCAATCTATTGTGATTATTATAATAATATAATCGCTTCTAGAAAGATTTTCCTCTTTCGTGATCCGCGAACTTTTTACAAACTTGCTTTCAATTAAAATATTATTTTATTTAACTGAAGAATCTATGTGACTTCGCAAACCGGAGCAAATGAGTAGATTAAGCCAGTTATATCAGGGGATCTTTCTGATCTTTTTGATATAACTGGCTTTTCTGTTTTCTAAAGGGGTGAAGGAATGGCAGGCGCGTTAGCTGGGTTGAAAATACTGGATTTATCAAGAGTGCTAGCAGGCCCGTATTGCACAATGATTCTTTCTGATCTTGGAGCGGAAGTGATCAAAGTGAAAGCTCCAGGGGGAAGTGATGATACAAGAGCATGGGGACCGCCTTATCGCGGTGGAGAAAGCGCCTACTATATGAGTGCAAACCGCAATAAGCAAGCAATCACCGTTAATTTAAAGACGGAGCAAGGAAAAGAAATCATTGAAAAATTAATCAATCAATCGGATATTGTGATTGAAAATTTCAAAACCGGAACGATGGAAAGATTGGGTTTAGGGTATGAAGACTTAAAAGCAATCAATCCGAAGATCATTCATTGCTCCATCACTGGCTTTGGCAAAAACGGTCCATATAAGGATTTGCCTGGATATGATTATATTATTCAAGCGATGGCTGGGCCGATTAATAATCTTGAAGAATTATTTCAAGATGAACAAATTGCTGCCCGAAAGATGGTGCAAGAGATCGAGCACCCGACAGCTGGCCCAATTTCATTAGTTGGCAGCCCGTTAAAATTATCAAGAACACCAGCAGAAGTGAGAACTCATCCGCCATTAGTGGGGGAACACAATGATGTCATTTTAAAAAATCTAGACTTTACCGAAGAAGAGATTAATCAATTAAAAAGAAACAAGGTAATTTAGGAATAGGGTGGCCTATTTCTCCCTGTGATTATCACACACAAAAATAGAATCACAGTTACCACGATACAATCATTTTGGAGGGGATATAAATGTTTAATCTACCAACAGTTGAATTTACAGAGGAACAAGAGAAGTTTCGTTTAGAAGTACGAGAGTTTTTACAGGAACATCTGGCTAAAGGGACCTTTAAAACGAAATGCGATTCATGGTTAAGCGGTAGTGACCCAGCTTTTTCAAAACTTATTGGCGAACAGGGTTGGATTGGTATGACTTGGCCAAAACAATATGGTGGTCAGGAGCGCAGTACGATTGATCGCTACATATTAACGGAAGAGTTTTTGGCAGTTGGTGCACCGGTAGCCGCACACTGGTTTGCGGATCGGCAACAAGGACCGCTTTTATTGCGCTATGGTACAGAAGAGCAAAGGGAGTTTTTCTTGCCGAAGATTATTAAAGGCGAATGTTTCTTTGCGATTGGTTTGAGTGAACCAAATAGTGGCTCTGATTTGGCTTCTGTCTTAACCCGGGCTGTCAAGGTCGACGGAGGCTGGATCGTTAATGGTGCGAAAACATGGAGTAGTAACGCACATACGTCACACTATATGGTGGCGCTAGTTCGGACCGAGCCATTAGGCGAGAAAAAGCATCAAGGGTTGAGCCAATTAATCATCGATCTGCATGCAGATGGAGTGACCATTAACCCGATTAAGTATTTGACTGGAGAACATCATTTTAATGACGTTATTTTTGAAGATGTTTTTGTTCCAGATTCTATGGTTGTCGGCACGATTGGAAATGGTTGGGCTCAGGGACTAGCGGAGCTTGCATTTGAGCGAAGTGGTCCGGAGCGAATTTTAAGTACGTTCCCATTACTTAGTGAATTAGTTGCTGAATTGAAAAGGCAGGGAGATACGGCAGGCATGAAGGAAGCGTCTAAAGTCATTTCCCGGATGTGGGGGCTGCGCAACCTTTCCATTGGCGTCGCAAAAGTTCTTGAAGAAGGCGGAGAAGTTGCGATTCCAGCGGCACTTGTAAAAAGTATTGGCACGAAGTTTGAACAAAGCATTCCGGAAATCACGCGCCTGCTTGTTCGAACGTATCCACGTCTTGAGGCGGAAAGAAAAATTGATCGGTTTATGGCGGAATCAACATTGCACTCACCAGGGTTTACGATTCGCGGTGGGACATCTGAAGTGTTATACGGAGTTGTAGCGAAAGGGGTAGTAGCACAATGAGCGAAATGAAGGAAATGATTGTTAAAGTCGTAGAGAAAATATTTAAAGATAAAGTGGACAAAGAAAAAGTAGATTTGATTGAACAAGGAAAGTGGTCTGAGGACGTTTGGCAAGTTCTTTTAGACAACGAAATGTTGGGAGTAGCTGTCTCGGAAAAACAGGGAGGAGCTGGTGGTGACCTCGATGATCTATTAAACTTGTATCGCCTCGTTGGAAAATATGCCGTCCCAATTCCATTCGTTGAAACAACATTTGCGAACCTTCTTCTTGAAAATGCCGGCCTTGATATTACAGCGGGGAAAGCGACCTATGCGATTGAAGAGCAGCCATCATTAACCGTAGAAAATGGAACAGTCTCCGGAACAATCGAAAACGTTGCATGGGCAAGATATGTGGATGTTTTAGTAGCTGTTGCTAAGGGGAGTTCGGGTCTAGAAATCGTTCAAGTATCATTAAAAGATGCAGTGATTGCGCCTAATACGAACTTGGCAAGCGAACCAAGGGATCAAGTCACCCTTATCAATGTACCGGTTCAGAAACAGAGCAAAATTACAAATGAGCAATTTGACTATTCTATTTCACTTGATGCCGCGGCAAGAGCTGCTTTAATGGCTGGTGCCATTGAAAAAGCTTATCTATTAACCGTTCAGTTCACAAAGGAACGCGAACAGTTTGGGCGTCAGATTCATCGCTTCCAGTTAGTTCAGCAACACTTGGCAAACTTAGCTGGTGAAGCTGTGATTACAAGTTCAGCGATTGATAATATGATTGCTGCAATTCTTGGCAATCGACTTGAGAACGAAGTCGGCTATACTCGAATTCGCGTGGAGGAAGCGGCAAAGACTGTGGCAGCAATCGCCCACCAGGTACACGCAGCGATTGGTGTGACCCATGAACATAGCCTTCACCATTACACAAGACGACTGTGGTCTTGGCGAGATGAAGGTACAGGCGAAGCCTATTGGTCGCAGCAAATGGCAAATCGTTTAATGGAAGTAAATGAAGATGATTTATGGAGCTACTTAACTTCATTCAGCAGAAGTCTTTCAGTTCGATAAGTGGAAAGATGAATGCCAAGCTTTTATCATTCAGTGGGGGTTTAAACCCAGGCTGAATGAAGTTAAAGCCTCCGGCGGATGCCACGATTTTTTAAAAAAATGTAATTTTTCGAGCTCGTTCGAAAAAAATCGGGCGCAAATACGAAGCAGGTTTTACAACGATAAGGGGGATATAAAAATGGCTGATTTACTATTTGAAGTAAAGGATCGGATTGCAACAATCACACTCAATCGTCCTGACAAGATGAATGCCTTTAGTGAAGAAATGATTTACAGTTGGATTGAGGCATTAGAAACGGTTCGCGACTCGGATGAAATTCGTGCTGTGATTGTGAAAGGGAACGGAAAAGCCTTTTGTGCCGGAGGCGATGTGAAAGCGATGGCAGCAGGGAAAGGGTTTTTTGAAAGTGAAACAGATCTATCATCGACCGCTCTTGCGCGTAAAAATTCGTTGTGGAAACGCATCCAGCGCATCCCGCTTTTATTAGAAGAAATTGATAAGCCAGTCATTGCTCAAGTGCATGGGTTTGCTTTTGGAGCCGGACTTGATATGGCATTAATGTGTGATATCCGGATTGCTGGCGAGTCAACGAAGCTTTCCGAAAGTTATATTAATGTTGGCATCGTCCCAGGAGACGGTGGGGCTTATTACTTACCAAAGCTTGTCGGCATCGACCAAGCGCTTGATATGCTTTGGACAGCACGTGTATTAAAAGCAGCAGAAGCAAAAGAAAATGGGCTTGTTACTTTCGTTGTTCCCGATGAGGAATTAGAGCAATTTACCATTGATTATGCAACAAAGCTCGCAAACGGACCGGCAACTGCGATTCAGTTTATTAAGCGTGCTGTTTACCAAAGTCAAAAGATGGATTTAAGATCATCTCTTGATTATATCTCCTCACAAATGGGGCTAGTAACAGAGTTGGAAGATCATAAAGAAGCTGTAGCGGCATTAGTCGAGAAGCGAAAACCGAACTTTAAGTAAAGATACAGAGTGGACGGTTCGTGCGCCACGAAGGGAGCATCATATAGTGGGTGGGACTCCCACTGAGAAAGGTTTAGCAAATTATTCAAAGTGAGTCTTGGACAGCACAGAAATGTTGGTGCATGACACCCGGTGCGGGAAACAATACCGCATCGGGGGAGCATGCACCGTTTTTCTTGAACGAAAAGAAAGTATATAATTTTGGGTCTACCACAGTCATTCGTGCTGTGGTATTTTCGTTTAACATTTTACGGAAAATTTTTTTCGGAGTAGGCCATTTATGAACATTTGACCGAAGAGATTTGTAGGCTTTTTAACCGATAATGCTGGTAACGCATTTTTTAATCCAAGTACTCGGATAAAAAACACCAAATTTCCGTGATATATTGCTAGTACTCGTAATAAAACGCTGTAAAATGAAGGGTTAATCCGAGTACTCGCAATAAAACGAGGTCAGAAGGTCGATATAATCCCTGTACTAGCAATAAAAAACGGCCAAAAATCGGTTTAATCCAAGTACTAGCAATAAAACAGTCTTAACATCACGGTTAATCCAAGTACTAGCAAAAAAATATAACCTATCTATGAACTATCCACCTTTTTAATCCAAGTACTGGGAATAATAAGCCTTCATTTCACAATCAAATGAGTTGTTAATTAATCATAGAGAACGATGTAGGTGGTACGTTTCTTTTTTGAAAATATCATTCATGTCCTCCTGTGATCATTTTGTGGTTTTCCCGAAACGTTCATTTAACTAGAATATATAGCATTTGATAAAAGGACCGGGCGGTTTTTGTTCGGTTTTTATTCTTTCGATTTTCATCTGTCAGGGGGGGCCACCTATTTGGATTAGGTTTTGTTATAGGGCTGCCTCATTTTATTAGATGAATCAATTCACACCAAAATCACTCGATAAGATTTTATGAATCGTATCTTTATCAGAAATTGTTTTCATAGAAAATGTTTCTTTATAATTTTCATATCCTTTTCCGGTGATAATTAAGCCATCTTCTTTTTTTAATTGATGCAAGGCATACGCAATCGCTTCTGTTCGGTCTTCTATTACAACTACATTTTTATAAGGTCTGCTTAATTTATAGAGTTCATCCAACATCATAGCTTGATCAACCCCATTTAAATCGTCAAGGGTTAAGATGACATGATTACTTAAAAATTGACTGATTCGAACCATCTCTTCTCTTTTAGTTAAATCACGTTTTCCTCTGAAACCAAAAATATGATAGAGATTGTGTTTAATAAATTGCCTTGCAGTGATTAAGGCGTGAGAAAGACCGTCTGATGTGTGTGCATAATCGATAATTGCCTTCGCACCAGTTGGTATGTGGATGATATCGAATCTTCCAGGCGCTCCTTCAAAATGTTCGAGTGCCTCAATAATTTGTTCGGGTTCAAATCCTAAATCCCTTGAACAAATATAGCTGCCGAAAGCATTGAATGCATTATGTAAGCCGGGTGTTTTGAGTTTTAAACGAACTTCTTTTTCGTGATCGTTGATTAATAAAGCAGTATTATGACCTGGATGAACAGACTTTAGTTGTATTGGCTCATTTTTCCCTTTATTAGCGAATGAGGAAACTGGCACTAACTCTTCCGCTAACTCTTGATACAATCTTTCTCCCCAATTCGTGTAAGCGCCAATAATTCCTTTGCCGTTTTCTTTTAAACAACGAAATAATTTTTTCTTTGTTTGATAATAATTTTCAAGATTGTCATGATAATCTAAATGTTCGTGACTCAAATTAGTAAATAAAGCATAGTCAAACATGTGTCCAAATACACGATGTTGATCCAAGCCATGAGAAGAAACTTCCATTAAAACAAATTCATCATGACTATCAAACATCATTTTTTGTAAAGATATAGGATCTGGAGTGGTTAAATTAGCTTCGTATTTTTCCCCATTTAAATAATAACCAGCCGTTCCTAATAAAGATGCTGTTTTCCCGTTATGATTCAAAATATGATGCAACATATAAGCTGTTGTAGTCTTTCCGTTAGTGCCTGTAATACCAATAAGTTTATGTTTTTTATGCGGCATTTCGTAAAATTGATTAGCCAAAATCGTTAAGTATTTTCTACAGTTATCAACACGAAAATATGGAATGGATATTTCCTGATCTAATTCCTTTTCACCAACAATGGCAGCAGCTCCATTTCTGATTGCTGATTTAATATAGTTATGACCATCAGATTCATTCCCAGAAATAGCAAAAAAGAGAAATCCGTTTTTTACCTTTCTAGAATCAAATGCCAAACCATAGATATCAATATTAGATGAACAAGTCAGGCCGATGGATTGAATTAATTGTTTTAAAGGGATCTTCATGTTCTGTTCCTCATTTAAGTTTGATTTAGAATTAACTATTTTAGTATCTGAAAATCGCTGAAAAATATCCCTAATCGTTTAAATTCTCCAAGTATTAAATCGATAGTTGGTGCTTGAGCCCCAGTCAACAGGGTCAGTAAGAAGTGAAAGGTTTAGGCTTTTGTGTTTCCATTGAACATGCAAAGTACAGGGATCATTTCTTTAATGAGGTGGGATTCCATCTGGTGCTTTGTACGGAAATGTTGACGGAAAACTAAGGAGAGAAGCGCAGGACCACCTTGTTAAAGGAGAAATAAAGTTTATCTTTGTTGTTGATTTATAAAATGAGGGAATTGATATTCCAGAAATGAATACGATTCTTTTTCTGCGACCAACAGAAAGTTTAACGGTTTTTCTTCAGCAATTAGGAAGAGGATTGCGGTTAGCTGAAGGGAAGGATTGTTTAACGGTTCTCGATTTTGTAGGTCAGGCACATAAGTTTTGTTTGGAGGCTAAGAGAAGAAATGCCATCTTATTTAGTTCCAAGGGCTAATAAAAGTGTTTTTTTAGTTATTATGTAAATAAAAGGGCTTACACTGTTTCCGCAAGAAACACTGGAACCCGATAATGCAAATTGAATTAGCAGCGTCAAATAGGCCCAGATTTTTGTTTAAGAGGAGCCTATTTGACGCTTCCTACTTATAGTGATTTATTTTTTTAAAAACCTAAAATTCAAATTCTCTCATTTCTAAAACTCGGCAAAAACAGGTATAGTAAACATAAAGATTTTAAAATGGAAGGAGCAGTTACATGGCGAACCTTAAATACGAAATTGTAGAAACGGTTGGAGTGGTGTCTGAAGGGGCAAAAGGTTGGAAAAAGGAATTGAATTTAATTAGTTGGAATGATCGTGCTCCCAAGTACGATTTACGGGACTGGGACGAAGCCCATGAAAAGATGGGAAAAGGAGTTACACTTTCGAAGGAAGAATTATTGCAACTAAAAGAACTGTTAAATGGGATGGATTTTTAGTTTTAGGCTTTGATCTAGCATGCCAACTAATTATATAGGAGGCTGGCAATAGTTAAATTCCAATAATTTGCAATTTTCTCCGTTTCCTGCTATGATAAAGAAGAATTATTTTTGTTCGGTGTAAAGGATCGTATGAATATGGACTTTTCGTCTTGATGATACTTTGGGCAAGAGTAGTAATACAATGTGTGGGAACGCACTAGGAGGCAACAAAAATGGAACAAGGTACAGTTAAATGGTTTAATGCAGAAAAAGGTTTTGGCTTTATCGAACGTGAAAATGGAGACGATGTGTTCGTACACTTCTCTGCTATCCAAAGTGAAGGCTTCAAATCATTAGACGAAGGTCAAAAAGTAACATTTGACGTCGAGCAAGGTGCTCGTGGAGCTCAAGCTGCTAACGTTCAAAAAGCTGCTTAATCTTAAATTGTTTATACAAACAGGCTCTTTATATAGGGCCTGTTTTTTATGTTCTCCGTATTTTTCTTCTAGAAATAATGACTTAAATAATATATTGTGTACCTAAAACAATGAAAGCCCTACCTCTCTTTCATCCTTACGGCTCCTTGTCCGTGCCAGTGTGAATCAGGATTACAAAAATCAAGTAACTATTTTAACGCGTTATTTAATCTAACTTCAAACGGTCGTAAAAGAAATTTAAATAATTAAAATTGGATTAGATTGTAGAAATAACAAAAGTGGTTAATGCTCTAAAGGTGAGTTGAAGAAGTTGAATGTCTTTGAAAAGATGTCCTTTTAATAATAATAAACCTATTCCAAAAAATTTCAGGATATTTTCAGGAGATCTAAAACATTATCTTAAATCAACCTTAACAGAAACTATTTATTTGATTTTCAGTAATGCCTTTAATTAATCCCAGTTCACTAATCAAAAATTCATGTGCATTATCTAACATTTTTTTTTCGCTTGTATTTAGTGCTTTTTCTTTCTTCATACGCATTAAATCACGTACAACTTCAGCACATTCTTGTATTTTACCCGTTTTTATTTTGTCCGTGTTCACTTTATACCTTTGTTTCCATGGCAGTAATCTATCTGATTCTCCATGCTGAAAAATGTGCATGATGCGTTTTAATGCAATTATGTCAGTAACAGGGCGTATTCTTGAACTCAATATTTTACCCGTAGGAATCATGACTTGCATATTACCGATTAACATTTTTATGACATAATACTGTTGTTTTTCCCCTGAGATTTCCTTTTCTTCTATGGCTTTAATTATACCTGCTCCGTGCATTGGATAAATAATGTTTTCGCCAATTTGAAACAAATAATCCACCTCCATATATGGTAACCTTCTTAACCTTAACATACCTATATTTTTATATCAAATTTTTAATAATATCATGAATTAACTTTAAGTGTCAACAGATTTTTCTTTGGGAATAAGAAATAAAAGTATTCTTTAAAAACGGAGCAGAATTGACGGGAAATAGTCTTCTTGGGGAGAGAAGACTATTTTTCATGAATTAATTGTTCCACTGCTGGAAGACCAGCTGGTGCCCATATTAATGAGCTAATCACCTCTTCTATATTATTATTTTCTCTCTGAAAATTGTAGTGAAATTTAAATAGAAAACTTGTAGAAGTTGAGATGGATAAAGATACAAAAGAACAAATAAATAACCACAAGTCAGCGTTTATATGCGCTGGCTTTTAGTTCATCCTAAATCGAACTGTGGAACTGTGGAACAATCCTTGTGAAACAAGATTTTTCGGGGCGTCACTGTGACGATTTGTTATGGTCTATCCGGTTCGTATGCTGGGATAAATTTCGTTTTCGATGATTTTTTCTTTTTATCTTCTGATTTTACCGTTTCCTTGTTCCCAATTAGATACAAAATCAAAATAATAATCATTAGTCCTCCAGAATAACTAAAAGTCATGCCGTACCCAACATAATTCGCTAAGAAACCTAGACCAATGGAACCAATAGCCAAACCAGAATCGATAAAAATTAGAAGCATGGAATTGGCTGTTGCTTTTTTCTCAGGTGGAACAAGAGTTAATGCCCAAGCTTGGATAATTGGATGGAGTATAGCAAAAGCGATTCCGAATAATGCCCCTGAAACCAAAACAGTCCCCATACTAGTTGAAAAGCCTAAAAGAATCAAACCTGCTGCTCCTGAAATCGCGGCTGGAATAATAAGAATTTTGTGACCGAAACGATCGAAAATTTTACCAGAAAAAGACCGAATGGTGACCATTGCAATTCCTTGTGCAATAAAAAACTGGGAAATGCTTCCGCCAACATGAATCTCTTCTCCAAACATCCCCATAAAGTTGACCGTTCCAGCAATGGTCATATAATTGAGGGAGACCAAAATACATGGAAGAAGGACACGTTTATCGAACATGTACTTATAAAAAGGTTCTTTAGGAGTCGTCTGTGTAGGTTCCTTTTCGAGTTTCCTCGGACTTTTGGTGAAAAAACTGCATAAAAACGAAAAAAACATTAGACCGAGAGTGAGCATCATCAGCGAATGGAATGAATAATTTGCTAGATAAGAAATGGCGATTAGTGGTCCAATTGTCGTCCCAACGCTTGTAGACATGGCAAAAAAAACAATGCCCTCCCCTAACCTAGATTTAGGAACAATACTGCTTGATATCGTAAAGACTAAACTCGTAAGCATACAAAATCCAATCCCTTGTAGTGCTCGAATGAATATTAAAAATCCGATCGAGTCGTTTAAAAAGGTAAGGCCGATTGTCCCTAAAAAATAGAGAAGGGAAATAATGAGCAGTAATTTCATATTCACTTTTTGGATAATGACACTCGCAAAGAAGCGCGTTATTAGTGAAGCCAACATTAAGGTCGTGGTCATCGTTCCAGCAAGCGCAGGATTATCACTAATCGTTGATACAAAGATTGGGAAACCTGCTGTAATCATATAAAAAGAACAGAACATGACCAAAGACAATATGATAATAATGACATATTGGTTCGTCCATAGTTTCACTTTTATTTTACCCATGATATAAAGGACCGCCTTTCAAAGCTATTTCTAAAAATAGTAATGATTTATATATGGAAATTGCTTTTTAAATTGCTACAAATTTATTCTTACCTTATTTTTGATAAATATTTAGAGTTATTTTCAATCAAAGTTAGTAAAGATATATAACAATCAAAATTGAGAAATCCTAACTTAAAAACGTAAATAAGCTCTTCGATAAATGCAACGAGGCAAATCAAGAGGATCTGTTTACAAAAGAAAAATACAATAGCCACAAGTCAGCATCTAAATACGCTACCTTTTAGATTGTGGACTGTGGAAAAATACATGTGGAACAAGATTTTTCGGGGCGTCACTGTGACGAATATAATTTATAAAGAAGGTTAACGTAAATAAAGATTGGAGGTTAATCATATGGAAAAAGGGCCGAGTTTCATTCGATCTGGTGATGAGAATAAGACTATAGCTTTAACTGGAACTTATGAATCAGATCAGCCACGGAAGGAAAACAACACAAAGATTCAATCGGAAAAAATGCGCTACAAAAATGCGGATAAAATTTATGAATAAGCCGAAATGACAAGTAAATTCGTATAAAAAGAAACCCGTCAATTTTTGACGAGTTTCTTTTTATGTTAGGGGAGATGATGCAAAAGACCTCTGATGATGAAAAGGCAGAATGAGCAGAATGAATAGAATGAACAGAAAGACGAATCCATATTATTCCTGTATGCAATTTTATGGAAAAACAATAAAATATTAACGTATACTATTAGAAAGGTTGATTAAACAACATGATTGGACACAAAGCAGCAGGGTTTTTGATTCGATTAGGATCGGATCAATAATTATTGACGGATTATTACTAATACCACTCTATCTTATTTTTATGTTATTAAGTGTATCTGATATTGGCACAGAAATATTTGTAAATAGCATTAATTTTTTATATTATCTTATTATCCCTGTGATATGGTCAGGTTTTACAGTTGGTAAAAGGGTAGTAGGGGGTAAAATTGTTCGTATAGATGGCAAAAAAGTAGGAATTGGTACAACATTAAAACGATATATTTTGGCTTCACTTGTTTATGTTATTACACTTGGATTTGGATTCATAATTAGTGCATTTATGGTAGGATTACGAAAAGATAAACGATCTATACATGATCTAATTGCAGGAACTCAAGTAATCTACACGACTAAAAATTAACCTGTTGTTTCTAGAAGCCTTGGAGGAATTCGCCATTAGGCCGAAGAGAATGAGTCTTAACAACCTTTATGCAGCTTAACCACCTCAAGGGGATCGTTTAAAAAAGAACAAATATAATAATCACAGGTCAGTATATCTTTTTGCGCTGGCTTCGCTTTTAGTCTGTAAAAAAAGAAAACTGTATTGGAGTGACTCCATTTAGTTCAGCCTAAATCGAACTGTGGAACAATCCTTGTGAAACAAGATTTTTCGGGGCGTCACTGTGACGGGAAAGGATAGTAGATGAAAAAGCTAAGTCATATTATTAAGTTTCATGAAATTGATCCTAATACGATTCCAAACTACTATGAGTATGGTTTTGTTATTAATAGGATTAAAAAGAAATTGTTTCAAGAGTTTGGCTTTGAATTTAAGATGTATGCAGATGAAGAAACAACAAATGAAATCTGGGAAATATTAGAGGAAGATCTTCAGAGTAACAAAAATGAAGTAAATTTAATTTCATATATATTTGATGGAATAGAAACCTCTACGATCTCGTCTAATCACACCCAAGAAAGGTTAGAGTTACTCATTAAGCCTAGAATAACTAATGCCCTTTACTACTATCCAAATTATAACGTAGCATTAGCACGAACACCTATATTCCAAAATCACAGTGAAATGGACCATGATTTTATTCTTGCAAAAGATAATAACTGTATGGTGGGCTTTCTTGAATATGTCTTAGAACGAAAAAGAGAATATATTAGAAATCACGTTACTGTATTTACCGATACTGAAGATGGTGTTGACAACAAAAAAGAAAAAATAACCACCTTGGTAACTAGGGAAGAAGTTTTCTTAGAAGAAAATCTAAAAAAAGAAATTTATCGATCTATTGATGAGTTTTTCTCAAAAAGCGGAAGCTTTTTTAAAACATATAATATCCCTTATAAAAGGGGAGTTCTTCTATATGGGAAACCTGGTAATGGAAAAACAACTCTCGTTAAATCTATTGCAAATAGTATTACGGCTCCGGTAGCTTATTGGCAAATCACAGAATTCACTTCAAGCTATTCTATTCATGAAGTATTTTCAACAGTAGCCAAAATGGCTCCGATGGTACTAGTCATTGAAGATATTGACTCAATGCCAGAAGCTGTGCGTTCTGTCTTTTTAAATACGCTAGATGGCGCAACCTCAAAAGAAGGAATATTTCTAATAGGTACTACTAACTATCCTGAAAAAATTGATCCCGCACTTATTAATCGTGCTGGTCGATTTGATAGAGCCTATGAAATCAAATTACCAACAGAAGATTTGCGTTATGGGTATTTACTAAAGAAAGGAATGGATCAATTCATTTCTTTAGAAGATGTAGAGAAAGTAGTTAAGGAAACAAAAGGGTTTTCTTTTGCGCAGCTTAATGAATTATATACCTCTATTGCATTACAATGGCATTATGATCGAAAAGTTAACATAGATTTATTATGTTCTGAACTACAATCAGATAACAAAAATAGTAAAAAACGGATTTGGGATTCAGAACTAGACTCATATAATTTAGGCTTTCGGGTTTAGTCGTTTCTGAAAATAAAAATTCCCTCAGTTACACTAATTCTTATTCAACGGGCTCGTTTGTTCAATAAGAATCGATGTTATTATTTTGATTTCAACAAATAAGGATTTCCTACAATCGGATACTTTTCCGAAGTAGCGGTAAAAGTCCAATTTCTCAATTTTAATGCTGGGAAATTGGGCTTTTTATATTTTTAACTTATAGAGGAAAATAACTCCTAAAATGACAGTGGTTGAAACAAGCAGGCTTATCATTTAAATCGTTCGGGGTGTCCCTGTGACGAATACCAATAAGTTGACTGAAGCACTCGGTATGATATGGTTTTCATATGGGGATAGTTACCTATATTGGTAGGAGAAATAGCAAAAAGATGAATTAGACTTAACCGGTTTTTAACATCCCTAGTTTGCTAGGGAAATTTTAAAAAAACATAAGATTATGTAGAGAGGAGTTCCACATGAAGTTAATTGATGAGTACTTCAAAACAGCGCTGGAAGCCTGGGAGATGATGCAAAAGACTTCTGGCGATGACGGGGCAGAATGGGCAGAAAGATTTGAGCGTTATTTTTATGAATTTATCGACGAATTGAAAAAATGGTGGGCAACTCTTCAACCAAAGCCAACGAGTATAGAGGAGATTGAGGAGTTACCTGAAATAAAAAAGTGGATGGAGCAAATCCCTGCTCCAGTGCAACTAAATTTTCTAACGGAATTAGAGGATATGTTGGATGGTATAGATACAGAGCGATTTGATTAAATAGTAGTTAGGTTGTTCACTATTCCTAGATACCTGGAAATATCAACTACCTTATATACTTTAATCAATCATTTAACAATATGGAAAAAAAGAGACCCATGTGCTCCTCATAAGCCACTATTGATTTTGTTTGCGTTAGGACAGTTTCAAACAAAATCTTCGGGGTTATTATCTTATGAGATTGTAAGAGTAAAATTAATTAAAATAATCATCACAGGTCAGCGTTTATATACGCTGGCTTCTCTTGTGCGACGGGCAGTTGCACCTTTGCAGGACCACTGCAAGAACTAACTTATATAGGTTGGGACACGCTACGGCGGTAAAACGGTCCCCGAATCCTGGAAGGTTATTTCTCTCGGAGGTGTAAGTCCTCCCATAGGAGTGCTGGCACAACCTATGAAGTCTAATCTAGGGCATTATTGTGAAGTAATGTCTGAAGGAGATGCGGAATGTCGAGAGAACCGTAGACGGATAAGCAGACCCAAATGCGAAAGCGTGAAGCACATACGGCCGGGTAAGTTGACGACTGTGCGAGAATAACGGGAAGTCCTCACTGTAAATTACAGGAGTCCTTTAATCAAAGAGCCAGCCGATTAAAGGGAGCTTATCAAGTGAAGGTGCTGGGTATGTTTAGAAGGAAAGTGTAATGACCCCGTGAGGTCTTCACTCTCAATTTCAGGTGGTGTCATATAAGAGTAATTCGAAGTTGACATTACGAGTGAAGAAGTCAGACGCTCTCATAGTACGGAAGTAAGAATGTGACTAAACACATTCCGAACGGAAGGGGATGCGACCTCGTGGTTCTACTCTAATAGAGGTGTGTAATGAAAACAGAACACGTTACCTCGGTAAAACGAACTGGATGTACACAATGAAAGGTGTGGAATAAGCATTGAATCAAGAACTGAAATTGAAATGGCATAGTATCTACGGACAAATTCTCTTTGACCGAAAACTAATGGCTGCCTGGGAAAAGGTAAAGTCTAACAATGGAGCTGGTGGAATCGATGGTGAGACCATTCAAAGCTACGAAGCTAACGAGAACGAGAATATCAATCAACTTCTTGCGAAACTTCGAGCGAAAGAATACACACCATCACCTGTCAGAAGACAGTATATTCCCAAGAAAAATGGAAAAATGCGACCACTTGGAATCCCCAACATTGAAGACCGCATTGTCCAACAAGCCGTAGTAAACGTAATAGAACCAAAATGTGAAGAATTTATTTTCCACAACTGGTCATGTGGCTACCGCCCAAATAGAGGTGCTAAAAGAGTAGTGCAGCTTATAATGTGGAACGTGGAAAAAGGCTATAACTATATCTATGATTGCGATATTAAAGGCTTCTTTGACAATATTCCACATAAGAAATTGATGAAGGTGCTTCAGAAATATATAGCAGATGGGACCGTCCTAGACCTTATCTGGAAATGGTTAAAAGCTGGCTATATGGAAGAAGGCAAATTCCATCAAACAGATTCTGGCACTCCGCAAGGAGGCGTAATTTCACCACTTCTTGCGAACCTCTATTTAAATGAATTAGATTGGGAACTAGACCTTAATGGAATTCGTTTTGTGCGTTATGCGGATGATTTTCTTCTATTTGCGAAAACAAAGGAAGACATCAAACGAGCCGAACAAATTACCAAAGGCAAACTAGCAGAATTGGGCTTAGAAATCTCTATCGAGAAGACCAAAGTCGTGGATTTTAACCATGATGATTTCGATTTCTTAGGATTCACCTTTGAACACTGGAGAAACCGAAAGAAAGATGGAAAACCATACTTCATAGCTAAACCTAAAGAGTCCACATGGGATGACTTTCGCCAAAAGATAAAAACCAAAACGAGAAAGACCTTTACATATAGTAAAGAGGTTTGGATAGAGAAAGTAAATCCTGTAATTAGAGGAAAAGTAAATTACTTTCTAACTCTTTGGGAAGCAATAAAGGCAAACGAAGAATATGGATTAAAAAGCAACTGCTACTTTAATGTCATTGGAAATGAATTAAAGGCAATTGATGGCTATATTAGAAGAAGGTTACGAGTATGCATGATTCATAAACACCCAAGTCAAAGAAAAGGGTGGACAATGACAACGAAATGGAATATCGAGTTCTTCGTTCGAATCGGATTGGTAGCGACTTTTCAATATTACTACGGAAAACAATATGGCTATACTCCAGAATCCTACATTGATTATATGAAGAAGAGCCAAGAGAAGAAACAACAAAAGAAGGTCCAAAAAGCAAAAGAACGCGGAAGGGAGTATTATACACCTGACCGCGTTCGCAAAATGAACTATGCACAAAGAATAGCAAAGTATTCAATGTAACACGTTGGTAAGCCGTATGCCTTAATAGGGCACGTACGGTTTGATAAGGGGGGAGCCTTGTGAAAGGTTTCCCTACTTTATTTAGTTTGTAAAAAAAAGCAAACTTTATTTGAGTGACTCCATTCTTAGTTCATCGTAAATCTGCCGTGGAACAATGCCTGTGAAACAAGATTTTTCGGGGCGTCACAGTGACGGAGGTCATGGATCATTCTCGTTTTCATTTATTTTTACATGTTTCATGTGTATAATCATTCATATGATTATGGGACTATCTATCCGTAGATTCATCGAAGGGGTCACCAATCAGTCATTGTTTATAATAAACGCAATGAAACTGAAATTGAAAGCCAGTAAACTAAATGAAATAACGCCATTGTGAAACCTTATAAACTGATTTCACCATATTTTTATTATCAACATTTATATTATCTATTTGCGCGGGCTTCGCTTTTAGTCTGTAGAAAAAGTAAACTGTATTTGGGTGACTCCATTTTTAGTTCATCCAAATCGAACTGTGGAACAATCCTTGTGAAACAAGATTTTTCGGGGCGTCACTGTGACGAAAATTTTAAATAGGAGGTATGATATTAGAATGAGTAGGTTTCCGGAAGAGGCAATACGTATGCTAAAAGAGACAAGCCGTACATTTTATATTCCGATTACTTTTTTGCAGAAGGAGTTAAAGTATTCGGTTGCATCTGCTTATTTAGTATTTCGGGCAATTGATGAAATTGAAGATCATGAAGAATTAGATAATGAGGTAAAATGTACGATTTTAATGCAAGTTGGCGAATTATTTAAACAACCATTTGATAACGAAGAGTATGTAAGAATTCTTGGTCGCACAAAAGAGCAAATGCCCGAAGTTACCCTTCGTTTAGAAGAATGGCTGCAAGCTTGTCCACAAGATGTTTTGCCCATTGTTACGAACGCTGCTAGTGAAATGGCATTTGGTATGGCAAAATGGGCAAAAGCAAACTGGGAAATCCGTACACGTGAGGACTTGGATGACTATACATACTACGTTGCAGGACTTGTTGGAGTTATGCTTTCAGACCTTTGGGAGTACTATGGCGAAGAAAAAACAGATCGGGAACTTGCAATCAGTTATGGGCGCGGGCTTCAAGCGGTAAACATTTTGCGAAATGAAAAGGAAGATTTGGCTGAACGTGGTGTAAGCTTTGTACCTGATGGCTGGAATCGTGCAAAGTTATTCGAATATGCAGATGAAAACTTGGCAAAAGCAGATGAATATATGAAGTCTCTTAATAAAAAAAGCATTGTATTGTTCTGCCGTCTGCCGCTTGCTCTGGCGCATAAAACGTTAAAAGCAATGAGAGAGGGGCGAGAAAAAATGACACGTGCAGAAGTAGAGCAAACGGTGGAAGAAGTTCAAATCCGTTAATTCCCTGTTATGCTAGGTGTCGTGAACTCGTTTATATTATTATCTGCCGGCTCTACCATCGAACGGCGGTGAAATCTGTAAGAAACTTGATGATAAAGGTAGGTGTTGGCGTTGGCCAACTCAATCGAGCAAAGAAAATCTGAACACATTCATATTACGCTGAACGAAAAAGTTACAGGGGAGTCGATTTCCACAGGATTGGAGTCGTATGCGTTCATCCACAATGCGCTCCCCGAAATTGCTTTTAATGAAATCTCCATTGAAACTACATTCCTCGGTTTTGAATGCAAAACGCCGTTCCTCATTAGTTCTATGACGGGTGGGACAGCCCTCGCTGAGACAATTAACCGGAACCTGGCAGCAGCGGCCGAAGAAAGGGGCTGGGCGCTTGCGCTGGGGTCCACTCGGGCACTGCTTGACAGCGACGGACACTCCTCCTCTTTCTTGATGAGGAAGTACGCACCAAGTGTCCCGATCATTGCAAACTTGGGCGCTGTCCAGTTCAATTACGGGTACGGTGTCGAGGAATGCAGGAAAATTATCGATATAACTGAGACGGATATGCTCGTCCTTCATTTGAACAGCATCCAGGAAGTCATTCAGGAAAAGGGAGATACGAACTTTAAAGGGTTATTAAAGAAGATCGAACAACTGTGCAGCACGCTGGAAGTTCCGGTCGGGATCAAGGAAGTCGGATGGGGGATTGATGGTCAGACAGCCAAAAAATTAAGTGATGCCGGTGTTGCGTTTATCGACGTCGCCGGAGCGGGAGGTACTTCCTGGAGCCAGGTAGAAAAATTTCGCACCAAAGATCCGGTCCGGCGTGTTGCTGCCGAAGCATTCAGCGAATGGGGAATACCGACGGCGGAATCAATCAAGTTGGTTCGCGGAGAAATCGGGAACATTCCGCTGATTGCGAGCGGTGGAATGCGGACGGGGCTGGATGGCGCCAAAGTCATTGCGCTCGGTGCCGATCTGGTCGGGTTCGGGAAATCCATCTTGAAGGAAGCGACCCAGAGTCTGGAAGATGTTCTTGAGGTAATGAAAATCCGAGAAATGGAACTACGAATGTCGATGTTTGGAATCGGGGCGCAGACGATTCAGGAATTGAAGAATACCATGCGCTTGAAGGAAAGTTGATAGCAGATCTTCAGTTGGCTCAAGAAAGATCCAGGCCTTGCTGGCGCGCAGGTATTTGACTAGTTGGGGGAAAAGCTGAAGTGTAACCCTTACAAGTGAGGGGAAAAGACCGGGGCGGTTCTAATGTTTCCCTAGTTGTTGCCAATTAAACTGGTCATTTTTAGATTGAAAAGTTAAAGAAGCAATTGTAATATGGAGACAAGCCGTATACTAATGCAGGCAGGATTGAATTCTTCTGCCTGTTTGTTGTTGATTAAATACTTAAAGAATTCAAAAAAATTTTGAGTTTATCTTGAACGGTTTTTTATATTTTTACTTACATATTGGAAAGTTTTCATTCGTTTTTTCGTTGTTAGCATTGTGATGGGTACTATCTTTACCGTTGAAGTAGAGGAAAATAATCATTTACTAACAAAATAGTTTGAAAAATTTGTTAATTAGAAGGGTTTAGGAACAACAATTTTGAATAACGGTAGTAAAACATATATTTAAGAGCAGTTTAACATAAAAGATGGGCGCTGGTTGGTGGTTAAATAATGGTCGTTTGGAAAACACGTAAGGAGGAAAGAAAGAGATGATGACGAACAACACGGATATCGAAATCAAGAAAAAAAATGGGATATGTCTACTCACGTTAAATAAACCAGAGGTCCGCAACGCCCTTGGTGTTGAACTAAGAATAACATTGACGGAACTTTTTAAGGAAATTGACAAGGACGACAGCATTAAAGTTGTGATCCTTACAGGCAATGGTCCAGTGTTCTCTGCGGGAGGCGACTTAACTACATTACGAGAGCAGAGGTTGATAGAAGGTAGGAAACGAATTCTAACTGGTCATGAGTTAATTCGCTTGATGTTAAAACTCGAAAAGCCGATTATTGCTGCTGTGAACGGTCCAGCTGCAGGAGCAGGAATGAGTCTTGCCCTCGCCTGCGACTTTATCATCGCGTCCGAACGAGCAAGCTTTATTTCAAGCTTTTCCAAAGTAGCACTTGTTCCAGATTTAGGAAGCGCCTTTTTTTTATCGCAAATACTAGGGCCTTATTTCGCGAAAAAAATCATGATGACAGGTGAACCAATTACAGCACAGAAGGCTTTCGAGCTCCAGATGGTCAATGAAGTGGTTGCAGAAGAACAATTAATGAAAACCGCATACTCATTTGCGGAACAGTTGGCATGTGGACCAGGTATTTCCAACGGTTTGACAAAGATGTTGGTAAATCGAAGCATGTACGGGAATCTTGACGATGTGTTGGAATACGAAGCTTTCTCACAAGCAATGTGCTTTGAAACTCAAGATTTTATAGAAGGAGTTGATGCTTTTTTTAATAAGCGCCCAGCAAAGTTCCAGGGGAAATAATCATCTAGCTTTCACTAAAAATGCTGTTGCCCAGATTGTACGCATGATGAACTTTGTTAAACATAAACCAATGTATAAAACATTATCAATCAAAGGAGGGGAATACGGATGCTTAAAAAGGCAGAAGATCGCCTTGCAAGAGTATTAGAATATCAGTACCCACCGAAAAAAATTGTCTCGATTTGTCCAGGAATTACTGAAACATTATTCGCATTGCAATTAGAAAACGAAATTATAGGGATAACGAGGTATTGTATTCTCGCAGTAGACAAAGTAAAGGCAGTAACAAAAGTGGGCGGAACAAAACAGATTAAGGAAGACTGATCTGATTTTCGCTGAAAAGGAAGAAAACACAAAAGAGATTGTGGAAAGTCTTGAAAAAAATTTTCCTGTGTATGTAGCTGAGGTGCAATCGATTTCAGATGCATATGAAATGATATTAGAAATGGGCGATTTGACCAATCGGAAAGAGCAAGCAGACAATTTGGTTGCACAAATAAAAGGACAATTTGCCAAAATTCCTTCAAGCAAAACGAGCAGCCTATGTAATCTGGAAGAAACCATATATGGTGGTAGGAAAAGATACATATATTCAGTCCGTTTTAGAAAGAATGGGCTTCATTAATCCATTTTCAAACCTCAACGGCAGATATCCAGTTGTCACCGAAGAGGATTTTCAAAAAGCCGATTTAGATTATGTATTTCTTGCTTCGGAACCGTATCCGTTTAAAGAACAGCACCAAAGTGAATTTACGGCGATGATGCCAAATGTCAAAGTCGTTAATGTTGAAGGTGAAATGTTTTGGTACGGTTCGCACATGCTTCTAGCCGCCAGCTATTTTAAAAACTTGGTAGAATCATTGGAAGGATGAAGGATAGAAATGTATAATTGTGCAACACTTAATGACCATTAGAAACCGCTGCAGACTGCTGCAGCGGTTTCTATATATTTCTACAATATCAGTTATTTTCATGCCTTACCTCATTAAACACTATTATGTTCGCTAGTTTGGGACACCGGTTTTTCGTATGATTGGTTTTTTCCATGGACGAAATAATACAAGATAAGGCTAATAAAGACAATGATTCCGAGTATCAAGTACATACTCCGAAAACCGAACGCGGAAACAAAAAACCCTAAAAAAGTGGGACCGATGCCAATTGCGATTTCAATGCCAAAGAAATAAGTGGTGGTTGCAACGCCAATTCGATAATTTGGCGTTTTTTTCGCCACAATTGCTTGACCGGCAGATAATAAATTCCCGTAACCAAAACCAATGAGTGCAGCACCTATTAGGAGGATAACCCCATGAGCTGCCTGACTTAGGACAATCAGCCCTACAGATAGGGAAAGGATGGCAGGGTAGAAAACGATATTATCTCCTTTTGTATCAAGTAATTTGCCTGTAAACGGTCTAGATAAAAAGATGGCAATCGAATAGATGATAAAAAAGAAACTAGCAGCGGACATTAACTGAATTTCTTTCGAATAGGAGGCTAGAAAGGATAGAATTCCTGAATACGCAAACGCATTAATAAACATGATGAAGGAGATTGGAATGGCAGCCTTATCAAAAAAATCTTTAAGATGGAATCCTTTTAATTCATTAAGTTGTTCTTTCGTGATATGAGTTTCTTTTATATTGATAAGAAAGGCAATCATTATATTCAAACCTGATACGATTGTAACGAGAATAAAAATCCACATGATGTTTGCGTATTGCATGATGATTACCCCAAGAAACGGACCTAAAGCTGATGCTAGGATGAACCCGAGAGAAAAATAACTAATGCCTTCTCCTTTTCGCGCTTTAGGGATAATGTCTAGGACAGCTGTTTGGAGCACAGTTAGAACGACTCCGACAACGAGTCCGTGTAACAAACGTACTGCAATTAGAAAATGTAAATTTTCGGCAGGAAAATAAAGCAAAGAAATGACGAATGAAAAAGTCACTCCGAAAATAAGGAGTTTTTTACGTCCAATTACTTCAAGATATTTTCCCGTAAACAATCGGGCGATAAGCAAACCAATAACGAAAATTCCTGAAGCAAGCCCAGCACTGCCTTTCGTTGCATCGAGTTTTGATAGGACATACTCCGCCACCGTCGTCATCGTTAGCAAAAATATAAGACCGACAAAAAAAGCGCCCACTGAAAACAAGATGAAATCTTTCGTCCACAGTCTTTCTTCTGAACTATTCATTGTTACTCTACCCCAATCATCAAATTTGAAAAAGAATGTTAACTCCTATTAGGAAAGCAACCGAAATATAATTCGGAATACTCAGTCAATTTTACCGACTAAAGTGTATTATAACAGATTCCTTTTTTATTTCAAATGAATGAGCTTGCAAAGGGAAGAGCAGTGTATATTTGTTGAAATATTTTCTGAAAATTGCTACTATTAATGATAGGAATACTTCTTATCCCCTCCATTTAGGTAAATGTATCAAAATTTCAATTCATTTTTATTTGTGTTGGTAAAAAGTAAATGTGAGCTAACTTTTATAAAAATTTTTAAAGAAAGAGGCTATGATTATGACTTTTCAATTCCATCGTATTGAGCAAAAAGAAGGATATGCGATTGTTTATGTTGACCATCCACCAGTAAACTCATTATCGGATGAAGTGAAGGCAGAACTACTTACCGCTTTAGAATCGATAAAAGCGAAGAACAAATGCGTCATCTTGACTGGAACCGGAGAGAAGACATTTGTTGCTGGGGCAGATATTAGAGAACTAGCTAATTTAGATGAAGAGAGTGGTAGAGCACGAGTTTTTAAAAGCAAGGAATTCTTTTCATATATTGATAATTATCCAATTCCAATCATTGCGGCCATTAACGGATCTGCCCTTGGAGGCGGCTTTGAAGTTGTTATGTGTTGTGATATTAGTGTCGCGGTTAAAGAAGTTAAAATCGGTCTCCCTGAGGTCAATTTAGGCATTATCCCAGGTGGGGGCGGCACCCAAAGACTTACTAGATATGTCTCGCCGGGAATGGCAAAACTAATGATTTATACTGGGAAACTACTTTCAGCAGATGAAGCGTATCAGCTTGGAATTGTTCAAAATGTTGTTGAGCGTGAAGGATTATTAACAGAGGCGGAAGCCATTGCGAGGCAAATTGCCAAAAAACCGCCATTAGCTGTACAATCTAGCAAAATCGCAATCAACAAGGGACTCAATGCAACGCTCGAAGATAGTTTAAATACAGAAGCAGAGTTATTCGCTAAGCTTTGTGGAACAAAAGATAAGAATGAAGGTGTAAGTGCCTTTTTAAATAAAAGAAAACCGGTTTTTTCAGGAGAATAATTAGGCGCTCGGGAATGGTTTTTACTAGTCCACTCCATTTGCAAATCTAATTGAATAGGGATGATTCATATGTTGGATGGGATTAAGGTCATTGACTTTACTCAATATTTACCGGGACCTTATGCAACCCTTCGTTTAGCTGACAAAGGGGCAGAAGTGATTAAAGTCGAATCGCCAACTGGGGACCCTTCTCGGTTTCCACCGGAAAAAGATCAGCGCGACAAATATTCGTTTCGCGCTCAAAATCGGGATAAAAAGAGCATTCGGATCGATTTGAAAGAACCCGAAAATCAGCTTAAAATTAGACGTCTTATAAAAGAAGCTGATGTGGTCATTGAAGGTTTTAGGCCGGGAGTTTCTGCAAGACTAGGAATTGACTACGAAACGATTGTTCAAGAGAAACGAGAGATTATTTACTGTTCTATAACAGGATATGGTCAAAGCGGGGAGATGAGTCATCTAGGCAGTCATGATTTGAATTATATGGCGCTTAGCGGTGTCCTTTCCCAATTTAAAGATAAAGAAGGGATGCCAATTCATCCAAGTATAACACTAGCCGATTTAGTTGGCGGAATCGCTGCAAGTGAGTCGATTGCTGCTGCACTTTATCATCGAGAAAAAACTGGAAAAGGGTCTTATATTGATTTGTCGTTAGCAGACGCGGTTCTTTCCCTAATGACAAACCATGTTTTAATTGCATCAGCGACAGGTTATCAACAAGGAATATCGAAGTTAAACAAAGCAGTGATTTGTTACCATTTATATGAAACAAAAGACCGCCGCTTTGTCAGTTTATGTGCGTTAGAAGAAAAATTTTGGGAGAATCTCTGTCAGGCTGTTAAGCGGCCGGACTGGATACCGGCACGCAATACAGCCCCAACCGAAGACAACCTAATATATCAGGAAGTAAAAAACTTATTTCTCAATCATACGTTAGCCGAGTGGACTGAATTTGCCCAAAAAGTAGATTGTTGTATGGCTCCCGTTTTAGAGGCTGATGAGGTTTCATCTCATCGATATTATCAAGAAAGACAGCTCATTGAGGAAAAATGGGGTCAGCATTATGTATCGACGATGTATAAAAGCGAGGCATCACGTAAGCCTTCATCTCCACCCCCTAAACACGGTGAGCATACGAACGAACTGTTAGGAAGGTGAAGAGTGTGGCGGAAAGAATAACGGAAAAAATTCTCCCTTTACAAGGTGGAATGAACTTTCGAGATATGGGCGGATTGGAAACAAGTGACGGGAGAAGGGTTAAACAAAAGATTTTGTTTCGTTCTGGAGAATTATCAAAACTTACAATTGACGATAAGAGACTTCTAGAATCTTTTCAAATAAAAAGTATTTTAGATTATCGCAGACAAGCGGAAGCTGAACGCAAACCAGACCCTGCAATTGGCCAGGCCGTATATGAACGATATTCTGCTTCAGTAGCTGAAAATATTACAAATGATAGGTCTGGAAAAACAAAAGACTACTATCTGCAATTTACAAATGAAAGATTCCTCCACTCTTATGCAATAATGGCGATAAAAAATCCAGCTTATAAACGATTGATGGAAAAGGTAAAAACTCCAGAAGTCCATTTACCGCTAATACACCATTGCTCATTAGGACGCGATCGAACAGGTGTAGGAGCAATGATCATCCTAATGACACTTGGAGTCCCTTTTGACAAGATAGTAGACGATTACCTTTTATCAAACCAATTTTTAGAACCTTTTTATCAAAAAATTTTTAATAAAGTGGCTCCACATGTGAGTGAAGAGGAATTGAACGGGTTTAAACATGGTTTCCTTTTGAAGCCTGATTATTTAACAGCGGCAATGAATTCCATTCTCCATCATTATGGCGATATTGAGAATTACCTTATACAAGAATTTGGAATTACATCGGAAATTAGAAAAAAGATTCAAGACTACTGTTTAGAGTAAAAATCTTTAATCAAAAAATATAGGGAAAGCCCGGAAGAAATGTTCATTTCAATCGGGCTTTCCATTTTTACTCGAACAACGTCCAGCATAAAGATTAATTTTACCGAAGTGGGGATTTTAAATATGGGGTCAGAGAATGTAAAGTTGAAAAAGATTACCTTGCCAACTCCTTATGCTATTAGTGAAGTGAACGTGTACATCATATGGGGTGAAGCACTTACCATAATTGATACTGGTGTGAAAACAGAGGAATCAAAAGCGGCGTTAACAATAGGTTTAAAAGAATGGGGTCTTAAAATCGCTGATATTGAACAAGTCATTTTAACCCATCATCATATTGATCATGCAGGTGGCCTTGATTTTTTCACTAAAGATATTCCTGTTTATGGGCATGAAAACAACCAGCGCTGGTTAGGGATAAAGGATGAGTTTTTAACGTCACATCATCAATTTATTCTTGACCTTAGTACAGAACTAGGCGTTCCGGAACCATTAAAGGAAAATTTCTTCATGATGACTCAACAATATGTGAAACATGGGTGTGAAAGAAAACTTCATAAATATTTAGCAGAAGGGGATGAACTACCGGGACTACCAGATTGGCAAATCATCGAAACCTTTGGTCATGCACAAAGTCATCTTTCATTTTATCATCAAAAAAGTGGGGTAATGATTGGTGGCGACCACTTGCTAGTGAAAATGAAAACAAACCCGATTATGGAACCTCCAATAGAAAATAAACAGAATCGGCCTAAACCATTGCTTCAATATATTCATTCTCTCCAAAAATGGTTGAATGTTCCAATTTCGAAATTATACACCGGACATGGCCAAGAAGTGACTGATGTCCATACCCTGATCGACAAGCGGTTATCAAGTTTGAATAATAAGGCGATGCAGGTTAAAGAGTTATTATCTCAAAAGCCTTCGACTGGATATGAAATCTGCCAACAATTATTTCCGAAGATGAAGTTGGGGTTTAACTACAAACTGTGGGAAACAGTAGGGTATTTGGACTTTTTGGAAGAATTCGGGGAAATTAAGAAGAACACTTATCCAGAGGCTAGTATTTACTCCATGGATAAATAAAAAAAAGACTGTCCGATACGATGCAGACATCCACACGGGATGGTGGTGTCTAGCATTTTGCTTCGAACAGTCTTAGAAAACCGAGAGACAAAAATGATTCGTTATCGAATTTTATTTCAGATTAACGGGTCTAATGCCCCCACTGATGGAAGTTATTGGAGCCCATAAGGCGTTAAGCCTTCTTTATTCACTTTTATACGCCAAACATTATTTTGACTAGCCTCAGTTACATACAGGTATCCTTCATGAAAAGCTAGGTTCGTACTAAAAGTCCCAGCACCTTCAGGCAGACGGATTTTCCCATATTTAAATCCATTTTCATCGATCACGATGACTTGTCCTGCTTTATAATGAGCGACATAGACATTTCCTTCGGTATCAACAGCTAAGCCATCCGGACCAACGCCGCCTTCAAATTGAGCAAAAACGTAGGAGGTATCATAAATGTCATCCGTGTGCACGGAAGGAGCTGCAATGATTCGATTTTTGTCAAATTCAGCAATATAGACCCGTTGCCCGTCTGGAGAAACGGCTACACCATTTGGATAGGCGATATTTTCTGCAAATAGCTGCAATCTAGCATCTTTGCCTGGAGGTAAGTAAAAGACACGTCCGATTGGGTTCAATGCACTTGATCCATGTGGCTCGGTAAAGTAGACACCACCGTGGTCATCAAATACTAAATCATTGAGTCCTCTCAAATGTTCAGTGTTGTACTTTGTTAGGAGTGTTTCTCGCTTTTTAGTCTTAGGATCGAATGTATAAAGTTCACCGTTTAAGTCAGCTACATAAAGGAGACCATTTTTATGGAACTTGGCTCCATTCGGATTGCCGTATGTTGCAACGGCTTTCGCTTTTCCATTTCGAACTTCTAAAATTTCTCCAGTGAAAATGGCAGTCATCCACATGGTTCCATTGCGATCAAAGTTAATTCCTTCTAGGAACCCATCCGCAGAAACGACTTTTTCCCATTCGCTATTTTCCGGGAAAATTTCTGTTATTGTATGTCTCTCATTTGATGGTGGTTTTCCTCCTAAAGAAGAGCCTACGACGGTAGCAGCGACTGTTACAAGGGAGATTAAAGCTAAAATGACGATTAATAATCCTTTGTTTTTCATTGATTCCTTTTCCTCCTACTTAATATTTTTAGATTGCTCTCGGATTCCCAACTAAAATGCGATGCTATTAATCTATTAGTTGTTATATTTCAGCTTTTGACAACAAATAAAAGTAAAAGTAAACTCACTTTTATTTTTATTAATTATAGCGCTACTTCGGGTAAATGGTCAAGATATTATTTTGAATATTCAAAAAATTAACACGTGCATTTTACAAGTGACATCACTTCGTTTATAGTAATAAATAATAGATTGAAATTTCTGAATAGTTTAGCTTCAATGGTAGAAATCCTTACGATTTAGAGGAAATAGACATAAAAATAAAAAAGAGATAAGGAGATAATCATGTTATCTAGTGAAATTTTGACGAATACCCGCATAATTGATCTAGGTACAGTCATTGCTGGTCCTCAATGTGCTGGATTGCTTGGTGACTTCGGCGCAGAGGTGATTAAGATAGAACACCCTGACAAGGGGGATCCTGGCAGAAGACTGTCTCCTAAGAAAGACGGAAAAGGGTTATGGTATAAAGTCGCAAATCGAAATAAAAAGAGCATTACTTTGAATTTAAAACATCAGCGTGGGAAGGAAATTTTCGAAAACTTAGTAGCACAAAGCGATGTATTAATTGAAAATTTTCGGCCAGGTGTAATGGAGAGACTTGGATTCTCTTGGGAAAACTTACAATCCATTAATCCGAATTTAATTATGCTGAGAATTAGCGGATATGGTCAAACGGGTCCGATGGCAAATTATCCTGCTTTTGGAAGGTCTGCTGAAGCATTTAGCGGCATCCAATATCTAACTGGTTTTCCTGATGGTCCTCCAGTTCATGCTGGGTTTTCATTAGCGGATTCCGTTTCTGCATTAATGGGTGCTTACGGCATCACACTAGCATTATATGAACGGGAAAAAAATCAGAAAGGGGGACAGCTAATTGACCTTGCCCTCTTTGAATCATTGATGAGAATGGTTGAATTTCCGGTGATAAAATTTGACCAACTGCAAGAAGTACATGAACGAATTGGCAATCGCCATCCTGGTGGTCATCCTGTCAATACTTACCGGACAAAAGACGGGAAATGGCTGACTGTCTCAGCAGCTACTGATAATACTGCAAGAAAATTCCTGCTTGCGATTGGCGGCGAGGAATTGGCCTTTAACCCAATGTTTTACAATAATGAAAAACGGGTTCAAAATGCGAATGCTCTTGATGTGATTGTTAAGGAATGGATGGCGAATCGAACGCTTGAAGAAATTGAAAAAATCTTAATTGAAAAAGAGGCACCTTTTTACTCGGTTGTAAGAGATACGAGAGATTTATTTTCCTGTGAACAAGTACTATCCCGGGAAGATATTGTTTCCGTAGAAGATGAGGAATTAGGACCAATAAAAATGCCTGGGATTGTCCCGAAATTCTCACGAACACCAGGAAAAGTAAAAACGGCAGGTCCGAAGTTAGGGCAACATAATCATGAAGTATATACTAAACTATGTGGTCTTAGTGAACAGGAATTAATTCAATTGAAGAAAGAACATGTGATTTAAACATAAAATTTAATAACTATAAGCGGTTAGATGGAGGTTTTTTCAGCAACGGTGGGAGGCATGGAGAATCCCCCGCTGCTGAAGTGAAAAATCAGAAAATTCAAAATATAAATTGACACTAGCCTGCTTTTATGCTAAAAATGAAAGTAAGTTCACTTTTATTTTTGGTACATTTGCAGTGGGAAGGAGGAAGAACACAAAAGAGAGAAACAAAGATTTACACCTTTCAGTTTTATAAATTAATCGTTTCCAATTGTATTCATCACTTTAGAAAACTCGTATTAATGGCATCTATTTGAGAAAGAGGTGGTTTAATGAATTTTATTAACAAGCACCTAGAAGGAGTGGATGGAAGTAATACAAGGAAAATCATTATTTTTACTGTTGCCATACTCTACACTACTTTTCATTTATATACAGCAGGAATTAAGCCATTTACATCGTTAATACAAACAAGTGTTCATATTGGCTTTGGTCTATTTCTTGTTTATTTACTTCACCCTCTTAAGAAAAAGGGGGTTATAAGCAGGGTAGCAGACTATTTCTTCATTATCGCCGGGTTCGTATCAAGCGCTTATGTCGTGATTCATTATGAAAGATTTATTATGGATCCTTTTGGTTACGGTTCGTTAGACATATTCTTAGGGACTTTACTAATTATTGCGATTATTGAAGGTTCAAGAAGGACAATCGGTTTTACTGTGCCTATTCTAACAATCTGCATGCTGTTGTATACCTCTTTTGGCCATTTAATTCCGGGAAAATGGGGTCATGGAAAAATGGAATGGGATTTCATCGTTTCAAATTTATATATGACCGGAACAGGAATCTATGGACAAATTGTATTAATCGTTGCGACGGTGATAGCCATTTTCCTCATTTTTGGTGCGTCGTTGGAATCGACAGGCGCGGGTAACAGTTTTATGGGAATTGCCTTAAAGCTAACGGGAAAATCAGCTGGAGGACCTGCGAAAGTTTCTGTTATATCGAGTGCATTTTTTGGTAGCATATCTGGGAATGCGGCTGCAAATGTTGCTGTGACAGGCAGCTTTACGATTCCGTTAATGAAAAAACTTAAGTATCCAAGCCCTTACGCTGCAGCAGTTGAGGCATCCGCGTCTACTCTCGGACAGATTATGCCGCCAATAATGGGTGCGGCTGCATTTATAATGGCTCAATTTTTGATGGTATCGTATTTGGACATCGTTGTCGCTGCAATTATTCCCGCCCTATTGTTTACTTTGGGGATTTTCATGACCATCCATTTTGATGCGAAAAAGAAAAACTTAGTTTCTATCGAGTCTCTGAATCAAAGTCAAAACAATGAAAATGATATGAATCAACCCATTCATATTCCCTCATGGAGAGAATTATTAACTTTCAATTTATTCGGTACGCTCGTATTACCTATCATTGCCCTCTTATATATCATAGGGGAAGGATATACCGTCCAACTCGCTTGTTTTTACGCTGTCATTATTTCTTGGGTCTCTTTTATTATTCAAGATTTTAAATTTTCTCGAATAAAGGAAAGATTGGCTCAATCTGTTACCATCTTGATTTCAGGTGCTAAGGCAATGGCATCAATCGTTCCGCTTGTCGCATGTGCACAAATAATTGTTTCCTTACTTGGAAAAACAGGACTAGGTGTTAAAATCGGTAATATGATTGTCAGTCTTGGTGCGGATAGTTTACTACTTTCTCTATTTGCAGCAATGGGATTGGCACTTATCCTCGGCATGGGCGTGCCAACAACGGCGGCTTACGTTCTTGGAGCATCGATGGCTGCGCCTGCGTTAATTGAATTAGGCATTCCTGCCGTTTCCGCTCACTTCTTTGTCATGTACTTCTCAGTTGTTTCAGCTATCACACCACCCATTTGTACAGGTGTCTTTATTGCTGCAGGAATTGCAAAATCAAATTGGTTAAAAACAGCAATTATCGCTGTTCGCCTGTCTTTTGCCGCCTTTATCGTACCATTTATCTTTGCCTATAACGGTAGTCTATTATTAGTCGATGGGTTTAATGGGGAAGTATTTATCCATATTGCTACAGCTATAGTTGGTGTGATTAGCTTTTGCTCAATGTCTGCTGGATACCTTATTAAAATAAACAAATGGTATGAGAGTACTCTTTGTGGTATTGCTGCAATCTTAATGATTGTCCCTGTTGTTGCCTTAAGCAGCATTGGTTTTTCCTTGTTCTTGATTGTTTTAATTGGACAATATTTTTCAAACAGTTTTCAAAAACGTGTTTCTGAAAATATTTAGTTCCTTAAACTATTTTCTGAATACTGTTATTTTTCTGTTAATTTTATTTTTTATATAGGAAACCCTTTTTAAGGAGGTGCTTAAACGAGGAAAATTGTAAACGGAAAGTTTTATTCAATTGGAGGATTTGTAGGGAGACAACTGGAGCTAAATGAATCAGACTTAAGTTTTGGAGATTAAATGATTTATAGGGGGCATTATATGAGATTATTAAAGAGCAAAAAGTTTTGTTTCTTAATCTTTTTAAGTATTTTGCTAATTTTAGTAACTGCTTGCAGTAGTGAAGAAACTCAGTCAGATTCCAATTCAGACAGCAGCAAAAATGAAGATTTTGATCCAGCAACCTTTGATTTATCACAAGTCAGTGGTTCATTTAACTACGCTGCCACCTCCCCAAGTTCAAGTGCCTTTGCCTTTTATGCAAAAATTGGCGCACTAATAGAGGAACAAACGAACATGTATTTAACGATTATGGAAACAGAAGGTGGGACCGACAGTATGAAGGTATTAAGCAGGGGACAAGCGGATTTCTCTCTTGCAAACAACGATACTGCTAACTCTGCCTATCACGGAATTGAGGATTTTGAAGGAACACCCTTTACAGATTTACGAATGATGTACGCATGGTCTGTAAGTCCAATTCCGTTCTTTGTTACACAAGAAAGTGGAGTGGAAACACTTGAAGACTTAGAAGGAAAATCTTTTGGCCCAGGTCAACGGGGGAGCTCATTTGCCCAGCGAGCACAGCAGTGGATGGATGCTCTCGAAATAGATGTTAATTGGTATGAGGGGTCATTAGATGACCAAGTAACAGCAGTTAAAAATAGGAACAGCATTGGGTTTGTTAAAGCAGGAGGGCAGCCTGATGCTGCGATACTAGATGTTCATTCTACATTGCCAATCCGCATTATTAGCTTTACAGATGAGCAAATAAAGAAAGTTCAAGAAGTGACTCCACACTTGGGATCAATGGTGATGCCTGCAAATATTTATGATGGTTTAGCTGAAGAAGCAACGGTTATTACGACAAAACCTGGTGAAGGAGTACGGAAGGACGTTCCTGCCGAAGTGGTCTATGCAATGATGAAAATTGTTTTTGATAATCAAGAGGCCCTTGCGGAAGTATACCCAACAGTCGGAGAATTTGATTTTGCCGAGATTACGTTAGAAGACGTCAACAGTAAAGTGCCGTTACATGAAGGTGCAGTGTTATTTTATCAACACGAACTAGGCTTAGAAGTACCAGATAATCTTATTCCACCAGAAATGAAGGAAAAATAAAATAACTCACTAATGTAAGCATAGATGTATTTTAATCATCTACTAAAAATGCAGCCAATAACTGTTTACGAATTATTGGCTGCATTTAAACTTATTTTTGAAAATAGCATTTTACGATTGCGTTGCATCAGATAGTACACAAAGGAGGAGTATAATGGGACACGATAACAATAAAATGAAACGTATTGCCATCATCGGTGGTAGCGGTGGTATAGGGGAGTACATAGCCAAACGAATTGGTCAAGAAGCCTATGTCACAATTGGCTACAACTCTAACTATGAGGGGGCTGAAAGAACTGCACATGAAATACGGGAAAGCGGTGGTAAGGCTGAGATTGCTAAAATTGACATTTGTGATGGGGAGTCAGTGACAGCCTTTTTTAATAAAGTTGAAGGGCAATGGGGTAGAATTGATGGCATCGTTTCTGCTACGGGCACGGCCTTTAAAATCATGCCACTTACAGAAATAGCGGATGACCAATTTCGCTATGTAGTGGAAACCGACATCATTGGTTCCTTTCATATTTTAAAACGCGGCATCCCTTTTTTGCAAAGAGCAGGGGGCGGAGCGATTGTGCACCTTTTAACGGCTGCAATTCTACGTACTTTAGAAAATGATACGATGTCCTCCGTTCCCAAAATGGCGGTTGAAGGCTTAATTCGAAATGCTGCCCGGGAGTATGGCTCCGAAGGGATCCGCGTAAATGGCGTTGCTCCAGGTGTGATTGATTCGCTTAGTATTCATAAACCTCATAAAAGCAGAACGTCCTTGTCACCTGCGGCAGCAAATGTGATTTCACAAACACCGTTAGGACGGAGAGGAACTACAAATGAAGTTGCGGAGGTAACTGCCTTCCTAGTTTCTGACGCAGCAAGCTATGTAAGTGGGCAAATTATCGGTGTTGACGGTGGTTTTAGTGCATAGGTAGGTTGAAAAAAATACTTTTTAACGAAAATAAGTAACGCAATTTTTAGAATATTTGTAAATTAATATTTACAATTATCAGAAAATTATATAAAATAATATTTAGAAAATGAAAGTGAGCTCACTTTTTAGAAATTACTCATTTACCGTTTCTCTTTCTATATTTAGTTATATTTAATCTGTTTGGAATCCAATAGTGTTAGTCAGAAAAGAAAAAGTTTGGAGGTTGGTGGAAATGGAAAAACATATTTTATGTCATAAGGATAAAATGGAAATCGGTGATAAAGAAATTTATGAGATTGGCAGAACCTCCGTTGTTCTTGTTCGCACACACTCCGGTTATTATGCCATTCGCAATACTTGCCCACATCAAGGTGGTCCACTAGGAAAAGGAGTACTGCAAGGGGCAGCATTACCATCTGATGTAGGAACGTACTGTTATGAAAGAAAAGGTGAGACCATTTATTGTCCATGGCATCATTGGGAATTTGATGTAACGAATGGCCTTTCGATTCGTAAACCAGAATCGGTAAAAGTTAAAAGTTATAAGGTCGAAGTTGAGGGTGAAAACATCGTCCTTTATGCATAAGCAGTAGGGATTCTTTTCTATATAATACAATATTTAAAGATTAATAGGGAGGAAAAAATGATGACGACTGAAAATAACTTTTCAGGTGAAGTTCCAGTAATTGATTGTGATGTCCATCCAAATCCAGTCCGTAAACGAGACTTATTGCCTTATTTAAATGACTATTGGCGCGATTATATGATTGCCAGTAAATTCCGTGGGGTTTTACCAACTGTAGATATTACGATTCCTGTGAATGCAGGCCTTAGAGCGGACAGTAAAGATCCGAATGGTGGCCCTGCATGTTCCTCACCAGATTTCTTTAAAAAACAGGTGATGGATGAATTTAACTATTCACATGCGATTCTGTTTACAGATGGAACATTTTTTATCTCAGGAGCCCCGCAACGTGAAATGGCAACAGCGATGGCGTCTGCCTATAATGATTGGTTAATTGATCATTGGTTATCAAAAGACGATCGCTTATTTGGAACCGTGTTAGTTGCCGCTCAAGATCCAGAAGCTGCAGCACGGGAAATCGACCGGGTTGGAGGTCATCCGAAAATCGTTCAAGTTGGACTTGGCATGCATTCTCCACATGGAGGTTGGGGAGATCCTCGTTATCATCCAATCTGGGAAGCAGCCGTACGCAATGATTTAGTAGTCTGTTTCCATACAACAGGTGCTGGAGGAACAGGGCTCTTCCCAGCAGGTCCGACCGGCATACCGAAATACTTTGTAGAGTTTCAATCAACGAATCCAATTCCATACCAAGCTCAAATGGCAAATATGGTCTTCTCCGGTTTGTTTGAAAAGTTTCCGACCATTCGAATGGCCTTTATTGAGGCAGGGTTTGCTTGGGCTCCGGCGGCCATGTATTCAATGGATACGCAATGGCGGGCAGTTCGAAGGGAAGTACCTTGGGTGAAAAGACCACCTAGTGAGTATGTGCGAGATCATATTTGGTTCGGAACTCAGCCAATGATTGAGCCTGAACCGAAAGATCGGAAGCATGTAAATACATTAATCGAAATGATTGGTGCTGATAAAATCGTATTCGCCTCAGACTATCCACATTGGGAATTCGATTCGCCAATTGGAGCATTAAAAGGGCTTTCGAAAGATGTTCGAGATAAAATTCGCTATCATAACGCGAAGAAGTTATTTAAGCTGCCAGATCCTGTGAAGGTAACAACGTAATAAATAATGGCGTACAATCACGAAAACAACTTTGTAAATGCTCTTATTTGTATTTGCGAAGTTGTGTTTTACGGAATTAAAGTGAAAGTGCACTCATTTTCACTTTATCTCCCGGAGTAGTGATAGATATTCTCTATAAAAAATGGTTTTAATTATAAGCTCTGTTATAGCTGGATGTTGATTTCATCGTGTTTGAAAAATAAATGGAAAAAATCCGTTTAAATTGGGAAATACCCAAATTTCCCCAAAAAAATAAGGGGAGTTTTTCCGTTTATATTATCTAAATCTTTGGATTTTGGTTTATATAGGGGCGTTAGTCGTAATTTCTCCCCTTATATGTGCTTATTAACCCCCAAAGATATCCATTAACGGGAAATTCTCCGCTTATAAATTCTTATACTTACATGAAAATCAACAATATGAACAATAACAGAGCCAAATGATAAAGAAGGAGGAATTTTGTGAAGAATACAATCCCAATTAGGGCTGGTGAAGAAATTGATCACGACGTAATTAGACGGTATGTATTCCAACATATCAAAGGAATCCCAAATACAGAAATAGAGACCCGGCAATTTTCGTCAGGAAAATCAAATTTAACTTATGTATTGAAAGCAGGGGACTGGGAAGCCGTTCTAAGAAGGCCACCATTCGGTCCGCTTGCACCGAAAGCACATGATATGAATCGCGAATACAATTTATTGAAAAAAGTTCATAAAGTTTTTCCGTATGCACCTGAGCCGTATGTATATTGTGATGATCATGCAGTGTTAGGATGTAACTTTTATATAATGGAAAGAAAAAATGGAAACCCAATCACCGACGAATTAATTGTTCAAAACAATTTAACAATCGAAGACAAGCGACATATCTCGACGCTCATGGTCGAAGCGATGGTCGACCTTCATCAAATAGACTACAAACAAGCAGGCCTTGGGAATCTCGGTTATCCAATCGGATTTCTCGAACGGATGGTCAACAACTGGGTAAAACGCTATGAGAAATTCAAAACCGATGACATTCCGGTAGTAGACAATGTGACAAAATGGCTAAGAAATCATCTGCCAAACGAGCAAGAGCCAGCACTCATTCATAATGATTTTAAATTAAATAATGTCCTATTATCCGATGATTCAAAGCAAATTACCGCGATATTAGATTGGGAACTCGCGACGATTGGCGACCCATTGTTTGATATCGGTAATACATTAAGTTATTGGGTGGAGGAAAATGACTCAGAGTTGTTAAAGGAAAGTTTGGAAATTACGACGGCTCAGCCTGGGTTTATGACAAGAAGTGAGTTCCTCGAGGCTTATGCGAGTAAGACAGGCAGAGATGTTTCAAATTATCTTTTTTATTTAATTCTAGCTTATTTTAAAATCGCAGCTACCCAACAGCAAATCTATTATCGCTATAAATCTGGCAACACATCTGATCCCCGTTTTGCAAGATTCGAAAAAAGTGTAAAAAGTCTCTTAACGTATGCGAATCGTTTAATTGAAACTAAAACAATATAAAGGAGCATGGATAATATGATTACAAATATGATTTTTGAAAAATCGGAAAAAGTAAAACAATTAGAAAATGAAATCATCCAATTTATGGAGGAATTTATTTATCCAAACGAGAATTTGTTTGAAGAGCAGTTAAATGCAGGCAAAGATAGATGGCATGAACCTCCAATTTTAGATGAGTTGAAACGTAAAGCAAGAGAGAGAGGTCTTTGGAATTTATTTATGCCCGATCATGAGCATGGAGTCGGGTTAACAAATTTAGAGTTTGCCTCATTGTGCGAAATTATGGGACGCTCGTTAATAGCTCCAGAAGTGTTTAATTGTGCTGCTCCTGATACAGGGAATATGGAAATTATTGATAAATTTGGAACAGATGAACAGAAAGAGACATGGTTAAAGCCCCTTTTAGAAGGAACCATTCGTTCCACTTTCTGCATGACTGAACCAGATGTTGCCTCATCAGATGCGACAAATATCCAAACGAGCATTAAAAGAGATGGAGATGAATACGTCATCAATGGGCGTAAATGGTGGTCATCAGGGATTGCCTATGAAAAATGTAAACTATTGATTGTGATGGGCAAAACCGACACGAATGCCCCTAAATATGAACAGCAATCGATGATTCTCGTTCCGAAGGATACTCCAGGAATTACCATTGTCCAACACTTATCCGTGTTTGGTTATGACGATGCTCCTCATGGACATAGTGAAGTCATTTTTGATAATGTTCGTGTACATGCTTCGAATATTTTATGGGCGGAAGGGAAAGGGTTTGCGATTGCCCAAGGACGATTAGGACCAGGAAGAATTCACCATTGCATGCGCTTAATTGGGGCAGCGGAAAGATCTTTAGAATACATGATTAGACGCTCAAAAGAACGTGTTACATTTGGTCAACCGCTTAGTGAACAGGGAGTCGTTCAAGAATGGATTGCCGATTCAAGAGTGGAAATCGAGCAAGCTCGGTTGTTGACACTAAAAGCAGCTCATATGATGGATACCGTTGGCAATAAAGAGGCACGGAAAGAAATTGCGATGATTAAAGTAGCTGCACCGAAAATGGCAGTGAATGTAATTGACCGCGCGATTCAATTGCATGGTGGCGGGGGAGTAAGTGATGTTTTCCCAATGGCTAAGCTATGGGCAAAAGCAAGAACGACGAGAATTTCCGATGGACCAGATCAAGTCCACAAGCGGACAATTGCAAAATTAGAATATAAACAGTACCGATAAGACGACATTTCGCAATTATTATTCCGAATATTCAATAAATGATATCTATCCAGATTTCCATTCTCGGAAAGTGAAGGAGGCATATATATTTTGAAAGATTTGTTAGATTTAACGGGAAAAGTAGCGATTGTTACTGGTGGCAGCAAAGGAATCGGTAAACAAATCGTTCTAGATTATGCAGAACTAGGTGCCAATGTTGTGATCGTTGGTAGAAATAAACAAAAATGTGAGGAAGTTGCCCAAGAAGTTAGTCAAATGGGTAGAGAAGCAGTGACCGTTTCTGCCGATGTCGGCAAGCTTGATGATATATATAAAATCTATGAAATATGTAAAAATTCATTTGGCAAACTAGATATTTTAGTAAATAATGCCGGAACGAATGCGACGAATGCGGCGGTGAATGTGACCGAAGAGGAATGGGATCGTACTTTTAACGTCAATCTTAAAGGCTTGTTTTTTAGCTGTCAGCAAGCAGCGAAAATGATGATTCCACAAGAAAGCGGAAAAATCATCAATATCTCTTCAATTGGCGGCTCAAGGGCATACCGAAATATTGGTCCATACGGAGCGAGTAAAGCGGCGGTTATGCACATTACGCGAACACTTGCAAATGAATGGGCACGTTACAATATCCAGGTGAATGGAATTGCCCCTGGGTTAATTGCAACGGATATTAACAAAGATGACATTGCAGATCCAGAACGTTTAGACCGTATGCTGAAGATGATTCCGCAAAGACGATTAGGAAAACCTCAAGATATTTCTTCGATGGCTGTCTATTTAGCTTCAAAGGCATCTGATTATATTACCGGACAATCCTACTTTGTTGACGGTGGGAAAACGGTCGAATAGAAACGAATCATAGGCATGAAATGGAGGGATGAAGATTGGCATTGAAAAATACAGCAGCAATTGTTGGAATTGGTGATGTTGAATTAGATAACGGCAAGGTGTTAGAAGGAAAATCTGTTTTTCAAATCCAAGCCCAGGCAGCAAAACGGGCGTTGGATGATGCTGGATTATCAAAAAAAGATGTCGATGGATTATTTGTTGCCGGGCTATGGGGGCTGCCGGGAGTCGGGCAGTTTCCATCGGCCGTCATGGGTGAATACCTAGGAATTCACCCAAAGTTTACCGACTCCACACAAATAGGCGGCGCAGCAGCCGAAGTACATATTGGGCATGCGGCAGCGGCGATTAAAGCAGGTTTATGTGAAGTAGCTTTAATTATTTATGGAAGCACACAAGCTTCAGAAAATAAGCGCTTGCCAGTAAAGCCAACAACGCTTACCGGGCAATATGAGACACCATTTGGTTTGCCCAATCCCGTCGGTGCTTACGCGATGGCCGCTCATAGGCATATGCATCAATATGGAACGACTTCGGAGCACCTAGCCGAAATCGCGGTTGCGACAAGAAAATGGGCGCAGTTAAATCCTTACGCAACGAAACGGGATCCGTTAACAATTGAGGATGTGTTACATTCTCCGATGATCAGCGATCCCCTTCATTTGTTAGATTGTTGTCTCGTGACTGACGGTGCAGGTGCGATTGTCGTCGTTTCAGCAGAACGAGCAAAGGATTGTCGTAAAAAACCGATTTGGTTATTAGGGCAGGGAGAATCTCATTCACACTGGTCGATTCAAGGAATGCCTGATTTAGCCACACTTACATCCGCACAAAGTTCCGGAAAGGCTGCTTTTGAAATGGCCGGGGTTACTCCTAATGAAATAGATGTTGTCGAGATTTATGATTCGTTTACAATTACCGTTTTACTTGCCCTTGAAGCTTTAGGGTTTTGTAAACCAGGAGAGGGTGGCGACTTTGTATCCAATCAAAGAACGGCACCTGGAGGAGAGTTCCCGCTAAATACGAATGGAGGCGGTCTATCCTATGCTCATCCAGGAATGTATGGAATTTTTCTAGTGATTGAAGCTGTGCGCCAATTGCGTGGAGAATGTGGGGACCGGCAAGTAAAAGATGCGAAGCTGGCGTTAGCAAACGGTATTGGTGGTTCATTATCGACATCTTCAACCGTAATTTTAGGGAGGGACTAAGGAATGAGTGAGGCGATAAAAAAACCAATCCCTACTCCTGATGGAGATTCGAAACAATTTTGGGATGGATGCCAAGAAGGAAAGTTAATGATTCAAAAATGTCAGGACTGTAGGAATCATATTTTTTACCCGCGGGAAGTTTGTCCTCATTGTATGTCCGAACATTTAGATTGGGTAGAAGCAACAGGCAAAGGAAAGGTCTATTCTTACACAATTGCTCGTCGTGCAGGCCATCCTTCTTATAAAGGCGACCTTCCTTACATCGTCGCTTTAATTGAACTAGAAGAGGGTGTGCGATTAATGTCAAATATTATTCATTGCGACGTTGAAGAAATTCGATGTGATATGGATGTTGAAGTCATCTTTCAGGAACAAGAAGGGATGATGATTCCAAGATTTCAATTGGTTTAACGGGAAATAATTCGAGAAAAAGGTGGCAAAAGCGAGCGAATCGATTTGCCACCTTCGATTAAATATTCTGAAAATTATGTATAATGTATTTACAAACAAAATTTGGATGTGTAAAATAAAAGTAAACTCATTTTCACTTTTATTTTTTTAGAGGGTGATGAATTGTTAGTAAACGAAATTTTATCTCATCATAATAAAGTGAACCCTAATAAGCAGTCGATGATTTCAAACGAGCAAAACCTTACATACAGAGAGCTCTTTTTAAGAGTACAAAAAGTTGCGAATGTGCTTACAGATAGATTGGGCTTAAAAAAAAGCCTTAATGTCTATCCAAGTGAGATTGAAGCGGTTATCGAAAATTATGAAGGAATGAAAGAAGTAGCGGTTATTGGCGCTTCAGATGAAAAGTGGGGGGAAGTTCCAATTGCTTTCGTCATTGCTGAGCAACCGGTTGGAATAGACGATCTAAAAAACTGGTTATCTTCCCGATTGGCAAAGTTTAAGATTCCTAAAGAAATTATTCAAGTACGTGAGTTTCCTCGTAATTCAGCGGGGAAGGTTCAAAAAAATTTGTTAAAGGCTGAATACGATCACAAAAGTCATAGATTAGGAGGATAAGATGAAGAACATAACGGTTATTGGTGCTGGTATCATGGGGCATGCAATCGCGCAGATGTCAGCGCTCGCAGGGTATCATGTCATCCTAAGAGATATTAATGAAGACGTCTTGCAAAAGGGCCTTGCAGGCATTGAAAAGAGTTTAAATCGAATGATCAAGTCGGAAAAAATCACGAACGAAATGAAAATAAATGCACTGCAAAACATTCAAATCACAACTGATTTACTAGGAAGTGTTAAAGAGGCTGACTTAGTAATTGAAGCCATTCCTGAGGTCCTTTCTTTAAAACAAGATTTATTTCAGCAGCTTGATGAAATATGCCCGGCCGAAACGATTTTAGCTACAAATACTTCCCAATTAAGTGTAACGTTAATTGGTTCCAAAGCGAGACGTAAAGATAAAATCATTGGTACTCATTTCTTTAACCCAGTTCCAGTCATGAACTTAGTTGAAATTATTAAAAGCTTAGAGACTTCTGACGAAACGTTGGAGTCTGTTCAAGCTTATTGCGCTAAAATTGGCAAAGAAACCGTCGTTTGTAAAAAAGATAAACCTGGATTTATTACGACTCGTTTGCTCCTCGCACAAAGAATGGAAGCCTTCCGTCTTTATGAAGAAGGGGTTGCTTCCATCGAAGATATTGATAAGGCAATGAGACAGGCATTTAGGCATCCGATGGGACCATTCCAATTGGCGGACCTCGCCGGTTTAGATACTGGTTTAAAAGCATTAGCTTCAATGGAAGAGGCTTATGGGGAAAGATTTAAGGCACCAACCTACCTCAATCAGATGGTTGAGATTGGCTATAACGGGAAAAAGAACGGCAAAGGCTTTTATCAGTATGATTAGCATACGTGCCACTATTTAATTCGGAAAATTCAGTAGATTCAAACAGAATGTTGGGAGAGGTTGAAATGGGAAGAGAAGCAGTAATTGTTGAGGCAGCTCGCTTGCCTGTCGGAAAGAGAAAGGGAATGTACAGCAATGAGCGACCGGAATATCTCTTAACGGCGTTGTTAAAAGGGTTAGTCGAACGGGCAAATATTGATCCGAGACTTATAAATGATGTCATCGTCGGCTGTGTCACTCAGACAGCCGAGCAAGGAAATAATATTTCCAGGATTTCGACATTAATGGCAGGTCTGCCAAAAGAAGTTGCCGCGATGACAATCAACCGCAAGTGCGGGTCCTCACAGCAAGCCATTAATCAAGCTGCTCAAGGGGTCATTGCTGGTGATTATGATGTCGTGATTGCCGCCGGAGTGGAGAATATGACGATGGTGCAAATAGGCGCTGACCGGGTTGAGTCTCCACCGGAATTGAATGACCTTTATGAAATGATAAACCAAGGAGAATCGGCTGAACGAATTGCTGATAAATGGGGAATTTCAAGATTAGAGATGGATGAACTTTCCATTCGCAGCCATCAACTAGCTAGTCAGGCAAGAGAAAACGGTTTATTCGAAAGGGAAATCATTCCTTATGAAATGGAGGAAGAAGGTGTAAAGAAATTCATTACGGAAGATGAGGGGATTCGTCCGAATACGACATTAGAAAAACTAGGCTCCTTAAAGGCAGCTTTTGTCGAAAATGGGAAAGTAACTGCTGGAAATGCTAGTCAAATAAGTGACGGAGCGGCAGGCGTGTTAATTATGTCAAAGGAGAAAGCTCTCGAGCTCGGATTAAAGCCGCGTGCCCGCATTATCGCCCGCGAGGTGGTCGGATCCGATCCGACACTTATGCTTGATGGTCCAATTCCGGCCACCCATCGGATTTTGAAGAAGGCAGGCCTTACAATCGAAGATATTGATATTTTCGAATGTAATGAAGCCTTTGCCTCTGTTGTGCATGCCTGGTTAAAAGAATTTAATCCCGATATTGAAAAAGTCAATCCACGCGGAGGTTCAATTGCATTAGGGCATCCAACTGGAGCTAGCGGAGCACGGATTATGACAACATTGCTTCATGAATTAGAGGATTTGGATAAGCGCTACGGATTACAGGTGATGTGCTGTGGCGGGGGGATGGCGACAGCCACAATCATTGAACGTGTATAGTCATTTTTCCACTGAAAATGAGGAGGATCAACGATGGAAACTGAAAAAAATACTCGTCTGCCATTAAGCGGCGTTCGTGTTCTCTCTGCTGAACATATGGTAGCTGCACCAATCATGACACAAATGTTAGCGGATATGGGGGCCGAAGTGATCAAAGTCGAACGGCCAAAGGTCGGTGAATCGGCTCGCGGGACAGGACCATTTTTAGTCGACGCCGAAGGACAAAAAGTTTCTTCCACGATGTACCGAGTGAATCGGAACAAAAAAAGCATCACATTGAATTTAGCGAGCAGCGAAGGGAAAGAAATTTTTAAAAGACTTGCCCAACAATCAGATGTCGTTGTAGAAAATTTTCGCAATGGCGTAATGGATAAATTAGGTTTAGGCTATCACGATTTAAAAGAAGTGAATAAAAAACTAGTCTACGTTTCCTTAAGCGGCTACGGCCACAAAGATGTTTTGCCTAGTCCATACATGGATTGGGCTGCCTATGGAAACCTTGGAGAAGCATTAGGAGGGGTTACATACAATCTCCTTAACCGCTCGGCTTCTCGGGAATCATTGGGCTTCCACGGCCTTTCATTAGGAGATATCTTTACCGGCTTAAACGGGGCCATTGGTCTTTTGACCGCCATTTTTGATGCCTCGCGCACTGGTGAAGGCCGATATGTCGATGTTGCGATGGTAGATAGTCTCTTCTTATTGAATGAAAGACCAATGATGAACTACTCGTTAACTGGGAAAAAACCGTCACCGGAAACCAACTTCCTTTCCTTTATTGTCGGCGATTTTCGAGCCAAAGATGGTTGGTTTACGGTCAGCGTTTATATGCAAGATCATTGGGAAAAGTTCTGTAAGGTGATTGGTAGAGAAGATCTCATTACGAATCCTGAATTTGATACGCCTGAAAAACGGGGCAGTCAGGTTGAAACATTCTTCCGCCCGTTGTTAGAAGATTGGGGCAGTCAATTTTCTAAGCATGAAATTGCGAAAATGTTCCGTGATGTTGGCATCGCTGCCGCTCCCATCCTTGATCCAGAGGATTTAGTAGAAAACCCGCATATTAAGGCACGGAATATGCTGATTGATTTTCCAATTGCAGACGGGAAAACGGTGCAAGCCGTTGGCAATCCAGTCAAAATGTCAGGCGTTGCTGGTGAAAATGAAACATACCGACGCCCTCCATATCTAGGGGAGAATACGGACGACATACTGAATGGGCTTCTAGGCCTCAGTGAGGACGAAATCAAAAACTTACAGGAAAAGAATATCATTTGATCAATGGAAAGGGTGGAATGGATAGCATGAAAAAACAATCAATTGTAATTGGGTGCGGTTCTGGGTATGCAGAAGATAATTTGGAACCAGCCATTGAATTAGCTAAAAAGGCAAATCTAGATTATTTATGCTTTGATTCGCTTGCAGAACGGACCTTATCAATGGCACAAATGAGAAAGCTCAATGACCCAAATACAGGCTATGATGTCCGACTTGAGCAAATTGCCCGTATTTTCTTGCCATATGTTGACAAAGGCTTAAAAATCATCGGTAATATGGGGGCTGCAAACCCTGAGGCCGCGATTAAAAAGGTACAGGAAATCGCCGAGGAACTGGGCTTAAAAAATATCCGGTTAGCCGCCATTACCGGGGATGATGTACTTGAGCAAATTAAAGAAACAGACCCAGTTATTTATGAGACGGGAAAACCGCTTAGTGAGCTTCCAGGAAATATTGTGTCAGCAAATGCTTATATTGGCGCCGATGCCATTGTCGAAGCGTTAGAAAAAGGGGCCAATTTTGTCATTGGTGGCCGGTTAGCTGACCCATCCCTCTATTTAGCACCGATGATTTATGAATTTGGCTGGGAGGAAGAAGATTGGGAGCGGAAAGGCAAAGGGATTATTCTTGGACATATTTTAGAGTGCGGAACACATGTAACCGGTGGAAATTATGCGGATCCACCGTACCGGGTTGTCCCAGGTTTAGACCGCCTTGGCCTTCCGTATGCGACTGTCGAGGAAAATGGAGACGGAGTGGTTTCCATTTTAGATGATGCCGGTGGACTGATGACAGTGGATACGGTTAAATCCCAGCTTGTTTACGAGGTGCATAATCCACGAAATTATATTACTCCAGATGGAGTGGCCGATTTGAAAAATGTGACTGTCAAGCAAGTCGGTGAGAAAGATGTATTAATTGAAAATGGAAGGGGAAAACCGCGTCCGGAAAAGTTTAAAGTGCTCGTAGGTGTACTAGAGGGCTATATCGGGGAAGGAGAGATGTCCTATGCCGGCCCTGGCGCTTATGAACGGGCATTATTAAGCGAGGAGACACTAAAAAAGAGGTTTGACCGCTATTATAAAGACCATTCGCAAGAAATCCGCTATGATCTTATCGGTGTAAACTCGATTCATGGTTCAGCTTCACCAATGCCAAGTGAACCGCCATATGAAGTGAGGCTGCGCTCAGCAATGAGAACAGAGTCGAAAGAAGTTGCCGAAGCATGGGCACATGAAGTTGAGCTCTTGTATCTATTAGGGGGAGCTGGCGCTGGTGGAAATCGCAGAAATGTGCGACAAGTACTCGCAATGTACAGTACGTTTTTAGATTATAAAGATATTCACTTAAAAGTTTCGATGATCGAGGAGGTTTTACAATGAAAAAAGTTTCATTGCGTGAATTAGCTCATTCTCGTTCTGGCGATAAAGGGGATACATCAAATATCGGAATTGTCCCCTATGACGAAAAGGACTATGAATTGCTCAAAGAACAAGTGACAGTCGAACGTGTCCGTGAATTGTTTGGTGAATTAGTTCAGGGAGAGATTACAAGATATGAGTTTGATGGAATAAAAGCGCTCAACTTTGTCATGACCAATGCGTTATCAGGTGGTGTCTCGCGTTCACTCAATCTTGATACCCATGGAAAGTCGTGGTCGAATTTAATCCTTCGAATGGAAATCGAAGTTTCATAACATTCTTTAACTAAGGCAGGTGATTAAGGAGGTTTAAGCGATGGGCAATATTGGAACGCGATTAGATGATTTAGTCCAAGAATCACCAAATTTAAACTGGTTATATTTTCAGGATGAAGTTTATACATTAGGTGAATTAGCGGCTAAAGTAAATCAGATGGCCAATGTCTACTCCTCGTTAGGGGTAAAAAAAGGCGATAAAGTTGCCTTAATCTTGTCAAATTCACCAGAATATCTCTTTTGCTGGTTTGGACTTGCGAAAATTGGAGCAACAATGGTTCCAATCAACACCGCAACGAAAGACGAAATGTTAAGCTATATAATCAACCATTCTGATGCTGTTTTAGCAATTGTTGAAGAACCTTTTTTGAATGAATACTTAAAAATTTATCACCAATTACCAAAAGTTCAGCATACGATTACGCTTGGGGATGACAGCCAAACGACCGTCCACCGGCCAAACTTTTTGGCTTATGTCCAATTGATGGAAAAAGCAGATTCTTCCTTTGCCAATCGAATGGACGTAACATATGAAGACCTGATGTGTATACTCTACACATCAGGGACAACCGGACTCCCTAAAGGGGTGATGTTAAGTCAAAATGCTTATATTGTCGCAGGTGAGTCTTCAGCGAAGCATACGTACCAATTCCGGCCAGATGATTTAATCTATACATGTCTTCCTTTCTTTCATGTAAATGCACAGATGGGGACGACGATGCCGGCACTCCTTTCAAAAGTACCAATGGCGATTGGCAAAAAGTTTAGCGCCTCTAAATTTTGGAGCGAAATGGATAAGTATAATGTTACGGTTTTTAAATTTATTGGGGCGATGATTACCATCCTCTACAAAAACTCATCGGAAAACGTGGAGTACAAAAACTCTGTAAGATTGGGTGTGGGCGCACCTGTTCCTAAAGACCTTTGGCTTCCATTTCAAGAACGATTTGGGCTGCAGCTTTTTGAAGGCTATGGATCAACGGAACTATCAACATCATGTATTTCCTCGACACCTGAAAACTTCCGAGTGGGTTCATGCGGGAAGCCATTACCTCATTACGAAGCAAGCGTTCGTGATGAAAATAACCAACCTTTGCCGGCAGATGTTCCAGGTGAGCTTTGCATCAAGCCATTACAGCCGCATGTATTTATGGAAGGCTATTATAAAAACCCGGAGAAAACAAAGGAAGCCACCTATGATGGCTGGTTCCATACCGGAGATCGTGTCTATAGAGACAAAGATGGATTTTATTATTTCCTTGACCGCATGAAAGATGTCATTCGGAGAAAAGGAGAAAACATTTCTTCTTACATGGTCGAGAAAATTATTAATAATCATCCGAAAATACTAGAATCAGCAGCAGTCGGAATCCCAAATGAATTAAGTGAAGAGGAAGTAAAGGTATTTGTTGTCGCAAAAGAGGGAGAAAAAGTTTCAGAACAGGAAATCTATGATTGGTGTGTACAGTATATGTCCGAATTTATGCTTCCAAGATTTATAGAATTGATTGATGAACTACCAAAAACACCAACAGAAAAAGTGAAAAAATATGAATTAGTAAAGATGTCGAACGAACGGGCATGGGATCGCAGTGTTCGTGTAAAAAGTTAAGTTTTTTTGCTATAATTAAATTAATAAAAAAGAAGGTGTGAACACTTTGTTGAATTGCAAGCGTTTTAGGTCTGCATTCAGCAAGGACAAAGTAGACAAAATTTTAAGGGTGGTATAAGATGCAAAATACCCAGAAAACGAGTACGGAACCAAAAACGCAAAAAGGCAAGTTGATGAAAGATAAATTGAAGAAGGCTGCAGCGATTGTCTATGGAGAAAAGGGATATATTAATACGAGAATCGTAGATATTACGACAGAAGCACAAGTATCAGAGGGGAATTTCTATCGCTATTATGCAAATAAAGATGAAATCCTCGTCGATATTATTGAAGATATGATTGATGATATTTACGAGGAAAGTAAGACCCAGGCAAAAGCTGACAGCCAGCAACGAATACGACTTTCAACTCGCGCATTTTTTCGCTCCATCAAGAAACATGCTCCATTGTATAATGTATTAATTCAAGTATCTAGTTTCGATCCTTTTTATCAAGAAAAATTAAAACAACTCCGGCAAAGGTTTATTAAAAATGTACACAGAACCTTTGAAAAACAAGGCGTTGTTTCCGATGAGAAACTAGACTATGTTGCAAGTGCGATACAATGCATGGTCCAGCAAACAGCCTATACTTGGTGTGTTCTTGATCGTGAAAAAGAGTTTAATATTGATGAATTAAGTGATGTCGTCTCAGATATTTGGCTTAATTCCATCGAGACGTTGAAAAATAAATAATAGCCTGCTAAACGAAAAGAAAAGTCTCCTCTAAGTCGAGAAGGGGACTTTCACGGAAGTTGTTTTCTGAATAGTGATTCTATTCAAAATAATAGAGAGGTGGACGTTAAGATGACGATAGATGTAAATAAAAATCAAGTTCCTGTAATTGATTGTGATGTTCATCCGAATCCAGTAAGGAAAAGAGACTTATTACCTTACCTTGACGATTATTGGAAAGATTATATGATTGCCAGTAAGTTTAGGGGACATTTACCGAGTGTTGATTTTACGATTCCTGTAAACGGGGGATTGAGAGCCGATAGTAAAGACCCGAATGGGGGGCCTGCCTGTTCTTCACCAGAATTCTTCAAAAAACAAGTAATGGATGAGTTTAATTATTCTCATGCGATTCTATTTACGGATGGGACATTTTTCATCTCTGGTGCTCCACAGCGCGAAATGGCCACTGCATTAGCACCAGCTTACAATGATTGGCTCATTGATCACTGGTTGTCAAAAGACTCCCGTTTTTCCGGCACGATTTTAGTTGCGGCTCAAGATTCACAAGCAGCAGCTAGGGAAATCGACCGACTGGGAGATCATCCGCAAATGGCACAGGTTGGGCTCGGTATCCACGCCCCTTACGGTGGATGGGGAGATCCGCGCTATTACCCAATTTGGGAGGCAGCAGTCCGTAATAACAAGGTTGTTACTTTTCATCTAACGGTTGGTCCAGCTGGGTTATTTAAATCTGGTCCGATTGGACCGCCAAATTATTTCGTCGAAATACAATCAACCCAATCGTTAGTCTATCAAGCTCAAATTGCGAATATGGTTTTCTCAGGAATGTTTGATAAGTTTCCAGACCTTAAAATTGCCTTTATTGAAGCTGGTTTCGGTTGGGTACCTGCCTCCATGTATTCTATGGATACGCAATGGCGCGCGATTAGAAGGGAAGTACCATGGGTAAAAAGGCCGCCTAGTGAGTACGTCAAAGAGCATTTTTGGTTTGGAACGCAGCCAATGATTGAACCTGAGCGAAAGGATCAAAAGTTTTTGGAACCGCTAATTGAAATGGTTGGTGAAGACCGCCTATTGTTTGCGTCGGATTATCCTCACTGGGAATTTGACTCACCAATCGGTGCATTAAAAAGCTTGAAAAAAGAGACGCGAGAAAAGATTCAGTATTATAATGCAAAAAAACTTTTTGGGCTGCCTGACCTCGCTGTGAAAAATTAAAAGATAAAGGGGTTAATCACTTGCTCGTATATGAATGACGAGCAGGTGATCCGATGTTTCAATCCGTTCTTACGAAACTTGATTTTTTAAAAGTAAGTGCACTTAATTAAGCTTACTTGTGAAAAATGAAACGCATAGAAAAGAAGAAAACGCGAAGAGAAGAATTAATATTCAAAATATTATGAAAACTATATTTACACCAACTCCTTTTTCTTTTACAATAAAATAAATATGAGCTCATCTTTAATGTAAATTGTAAGCGCTTTGAAATTTGGGAAAGGAGATAAATCAATAGGTTGGACAATTTAGTGAAAAAAATTGATTAACAGGGGGCCATTATGAAAAGGGTAAAGTTATTTTTAAGCATCGTTTTTATCTTATTTTTAGCAGCATGTGGAAACTCCAATCAATCTAGCGAGCCGAGTTCGACGGAAGAGAAGAATGACACAGATTCACAAGAAACTGCTAACGACGAAAGTTATGTATTAAAGATGTCCCACGGTTTCCCAACAGGCGCGTTTCATCATACGTTTATGGAATGGTTTGCAGATGAGGTCGAAACAAAAAGTGATGGAAGGTTAAAAATTGAAATTTATCCAACAGGGCAATTGATGCCGCCAGATCAAGAAGTCCCAGCCATGCTGCAAGGGCAAATTGATATGAGTCATTCATCTTCTCCGGTGCTAGCAGGTTTTGATCCAATTTGGAATTTCTATGAACTGCCATTTCTTTTTGAGTCTGATTCAGACGATCCAAGTGTCTATCTTGAAGAAAAAATCAAATTTAACCAGGCAGAGAATGGCGGTCAACAAATCGTTCGATTGATGGAAGAAAAAGGATTGAAAGTAATTTCACTTAATTTTGTTGATATGTTTGGCTCTGTCTTTACGACAAGTACAGATAATATGATTACAACTCCGGAAAGTGCCAATGGTTTAAAGCTCAGAACTCCGGGTGGTTTAATAGGACCTGAAACCGTTAAGGCGATTGGTGCAAGCGGAATGACGATAGCCGGTTCTGAAGTGATTACAGCGTTGCAACAAGGTGTCGTTGATGGTCTATTAACAACTCCATTATATGCTCATGATGCCCAGCTTCCGATCAAATCATTTTCAGCTGTACCTGTATTTAATAGTGTCACACCAGTGGTCATGTCTTTAAGCAAGTTCGATTCCTTACCGGAAGATCTTCAGGAAGTGCTGCTCCAAGCAGGTAGAGACCTTGAAATTTATGCAAAAGAGCAGGTCGGAGAAAAAGCAAAAACAGTCTTTTCAAACTTAGAAAACCAAGGAGTAGAGATTTTCTACCCTACTGAAGATGAAATGGCACAATGGGAAGAGGCTACCCAGCCGGCAAAGGAATTATTTATGAATGAAGTTGAAGGCGGTAAAGAGTTATTAGAAACATTATCAAGTTTAAATTAGATAAATGATTATAAAACAAGAGGAAGACCGAGTTTAATAGAGGTTACTATTAAACTCGGATTTTCCGAGAAAAGGAGATGGCGGTTTGGATAAAATGAGTAGAATGAAGTCCTTAACAAGATTATTAGACAAAAGCCTTTTACTCATATCAGTGTCGTGTTTGGCCATCAGTATTCTCGGTGCTATCATTGCAGTTTTCCTAAGATATGTTCTAGGAATATCCCTTCAAACGATAGAAGAAATATGCCGCTACGCAATTATTTACGGAGTTTTTGCATACATAGGTCCATTAATATTAAAGAATGAGCATCTTAAAATGGATATTTTAAAGGACATGTTAAAAGGAAAAGCCTAAACGAAGGAGTATGAAAGAAACGGCAAGCTCGTTTATACAAGCGTTTCCCTCATTGGTTTAGTCGTCTCCGCTCTCGTTATTTTTTATGTTCCATGGCTTAGCACATTTTTATTTAAATAATATCTGAGTTATTAGTTTGAAAGGAAGGTAGATTCATGAGACTAAAAAATAAAATTGCTGTTATTAGTGCGGGTGCTTCTGGGATGGGCAAAGCTGGAGCAACACTGTTTGCCAAGGAAGGAGCGATTGTGAATGTTTTAGACATTAATCAAACAGAAGGAGAAAAAGTTGTCAATATCATTAAAGAAAATGGGGGAGAGGCTAACTTTTTTCAAACAGATATGACTTCCCTTAACGCCATTAAGTTAACAATCGACAAAATTACAAGTATGTATGGACGAATTGATATTCTTTGGAATCATGTTGGTGTTCCTGGTCCATATGGAATCGAGGACGTAGTAGAAGAAGATTTTGATTTTGCCATAGATTTAAACTTGAAAAGTGGATTTTTTACCACTAAATATGCACTGCCGGCCATGAAAGCAGCTGGTGGGTCGATTATTTACACAGCATCGATTGGTGGATTAGTAGCTTCTCCATTTAGTCCAGTTTATTCAGCCGCTAAAGGGGCAGTAATAAATTTGGTTCGCTCGCTTGCTGTTCGATTAGGAAAAGATCAAATTCGCGTCAATGCCATTTGTCCAGGAACAACAGAAACACCGATGTTAAAGCAGTTTTTAACATTATCTGAAAACGATGACTTTGAAGAAAACAAGCGTGCTCTTTTAAGGAATATTCCTTTAGGTAGAACCGCCCATCCAATAGATATTGCCCATGCTGCACTATACTTAGCTTCAGATGAATCTTCATTTGTGAGCGGAATCAATTTGCCGGTGGATGGCGGATATATCGCAAAATAAAAAGGGGAAATGGGATTATGAAAAAGGTAAATCTATTGATTTGTTTGGCTTTCTTCCTATTTTTAGCCGCCTGTGGGAACGCTTCTACAACTCAAAAACCTGCAGAGGATTCGAATTCTGCTCCTAATGAAAGTCCGAAACAAGAATCATATACGCTGAAATTATCCCACGGTTATCCGGCGGAAGCCTTTCACCATACACATATGGTCTGGTTTGCTGACGAGGTAGAGAAACGCAGTGATGGGAAACTAAAGATTGAAATTTTCCCTAATGGACAGCTAATGCCAGAATCGCAGGAAATTCCAGCAATCATCCAAGGTCAGATTGATATGAGTCATGCAAATTCAGCTAACATCTCTAGTGTTGATCCTCTTTGGAATGTTTATGACCTACCGTTTATTTTCGATTACGACCAGAAAAATCCCCTGTCTTATTTAGAGAATCGAGAAAAATTTAATAATAGTGAAACTGGTGGACAAATATTAGCAAAAGGGTTGGAAGATAAAGGATTAAAACTTTTAGCCTTTTCTACTACAGGTACTTTTGGTGCAGCTTTTACAACGAGTACAGATAATGCGATAACGACGCCAGACACAGCAAAAGGATTAAAGATAAGAACACCAGGTAGCATTATCACCCCTGAAACCGTTCGTGCAATGGGAGCAAACAGTATGACATTGGCAGGGACTGAGTTAATAACAGCTCTACAAACAAACGTCATTGATGGACTATTAACGTCAGCATCGTATGCAGCCGATGCAGCACTACCGATTAATACCTTTTTAGTCGCACCATTATTTAACCCAATTACTACTGTAATTATTAGTCTTGATAAATTTGAATCTTTGCCAGAGGAGCTTCAACATGTGTTAGTTGAGACAGGCAAAGATTTACAAACGTATGTGAAGGAAGTCATTGCTGAAAACGAGTTAAAAGCGTATGAAAAACTGCAAAATGAAATGGGAGTTGAATTCTATTACCCTACTCCAGAAGAAATCGAGGAATGGAGAGAAATAACAAAACCAGCTATTGAGCTTTATGAAAAAGAAATAGAGGGCGGAGAGGAAATCATAAAGGGTCTTTCTATTGACTAAAAACAACTATTTTGTAATTGAAAGGATGTTAAAAAATGAGATTAAAAGATAAAGTAGCAATCATTAGTGCAGGGGCATCTGGAATGGGAAGAGCTGGTGCGAACCTTTTTGCAAAAGAAGGGGCAATTGTAAATGTTCTCGATATTAACCAGGAAAATGGCGAAAACGTGGTGAATGAAATTAGAGAAAACGGCGGAGAGGCGAACTTTTTTGAAACAGACTTAACTAATCTTGCTGCGATTAAATCAACCGTAGATCAAATTGGCAGTCAATATGGGCGTATCGATGTGCTATGGAATCATGTTGGGATTCCAGGTCCTTCGGGAATCGAAGAAGTAGAAGAAGAGGATTTTGATTTAGATGATGTTAAATCTTAAAAGTGGTTTCTTTACGACTAAATATGCTCTTCCATATATAAAAGAAGCAGGCCGCGGTTCAATCATCTTTACAGCATCTGTTTCAGGCTTTACTGCTTCTCCGTTTAGTCCGGTATACTCTGCGGGGAAGGGAGCTGTCGTCAATTTAGTTCGCTCTCTGGCAGTGCGCTTAGGAAGTGATAAAATCCGTGTCAATGCCGTTTGTCCTGGTTTAACGGAAACTCCAATGTTGAAACAGTTCTTGGCACGGACAGAGGACGATGATTTCGAGGCAAATAAAAAAGCTTTTCTTAACAGTATCCCGCTTCACCGACCGGCACAACCGATTGATATTGCAAATGCAGCCTTATACTTAGCTTCTGATGAGTCTGATTTTGTATCCGGGGTAAATCTTCCTGTCGACGGTGGATATACGGCCCAATAGTTCATTGAATGTAAGTAGGAAAATTATCGCATTGTAAAAGTAAATGAAATTAGAAAGGGTAACGTAACAGGAGTAAGCGCTTCTAGTGACCTTTCTAAAATAACAAAAAGGTGGTCTATCGGTGAAAGTTTCTAATAAGGTAAAAGTTTACGATAAATTGTACATTGGTGGAGAATGGGTTGAAAGTTCTTCAGGAAGAATGATAGATGTAGTGAATCCCGCGACGGAAGAAGTTATTTTTCAAGTTCCAGAGGGCAATGCAGAGGATATCGACCGTGCAGTTAAGGCGGCACGTGAAGCTTTTGAACACGGTCCATGGAGAAAAATGAGCACATATGAGCGTGCAGAAATCATGAGAACTATGGGTCAATTAATGAAGGAAAACTCCGAATATTTCGGTGAACTTGAAAGTTTAGAAAATGGGAAACCTCTCTATCGGACGAAACAGGATGCGACCGGACTTCATCAGTGGTGGTATTATTATGCAGGATTAACGGATAAAATCCAGGGCGAGACCATCCCTTTTGAAAACGACAAACAAATCTTTACGATTCGTGAACCACTTGGTGTTGTTGGTGCAATTACCCCATGGAATGCACCGGTTACGTCCGTGACGATGAAACTATCAATGGCTTTATGCGCGGGGAATACCGTTGTCCTTAAGCCCGCGGAAACAACCCCAGTGAATGCAATGGAAATTGCTAGATTAATTGATAAAGCAGGTTTTCCACCGGGCGTCGTAAATGTCGTTCCTGGATATGGCGAAATAGCAGGTGCACGTTTAACTTCGCATCCTGATGTCGATAAAATTTCTTTTACTGGAGATGGAGTAACCGCACGGAAAATTATGCATGCATCGGCGGATAGCAATCTTAAAAAAATGTCTTTTGAGTTAGGTGGAAAATCGCCTCAGATTATTTTTTCAGATGCAAACTTTGAAGCCGCATTTGAATCTGCCGTACGGCATGGATTTGATTATACAGGTCAAGCTTGTACATTAGGGTCAAGGGTCCTTGTTCATGAAGATATATATGAAAAATTTATCCAAAGATTTACCGAACGAGCGGAACAAATCAAAGTTGGCGACCCGACCGAAATGGTTGATATTGGTCCGCACGCGAATAAACAGCAATTGGAAAAGACTTTAAAATATATTGAAATTGGAAAAAAAGAAGGGGCAAAATTAGTAGCCGGCGGGAATCGCCCGAATATCGACAAAGGGTATTATGTTAATCCAACTGTTTTTGCCGATGTCGATCCAAATATGAGAATTGCCCAAGAGGAGATTTTTGGTCCAGTTGTTAGCGTCATCCCTTTCTCAACGGAAGAAGAAGCAATTCAAATAGCAAATGGTGTTTCTTATGGGCTCACAGCAGGCGTGTGGACGAGTGACATCGCTCGTGGACACAGAATGACAAAAGAATTAAGAGCAGGAACAGTATGGATCAATTCATTCCGTTGGGTTCGCTGGGCCGCTCCGTATGGCGGACATAAAGCAAGTGGTTGGGGCAGCGAAAATGGCATTGAAGCGATTAAGGAGTTAACACAAGTCAAAACAGTCGTTATTGATTTAAATAATTAATATGGAAATGTCAACTAACCATCAGTGGGGGATGAAAGCTCCCCCACTGATGGAAGTTTGCCTTTAAAAACATACTCTATGAAAGTTAAGCGCTTTTTGAAGTAGCTGTCCGATTGATTTTTCACCTATTTTTACAATTGTGGGAGGAGAAAAATTGAAGGAAGTATTAAATAAAAGAATGCAGACACTAGATAGATATAAACCAAAAACATTGGAAGAAAGAATCCAAGTTTTAGAAGATATCGAAGCGATAAAAGAAGTGATGCATCACTATTCTCGTTGTGCAGATATCGGTGATGCAGACGGGATGATAGCATGTTTTTCGGATGATAGTACGACCGTTTTTATCCTTGAGAATGAAGAAGGGAAACGTGAGGAATATTGCTTCACGAAACAAGACACCTATGACTTTTACAAAAGGGCGTTACGGGCAGTTGAAAGCAGCAGCCACCATGTGTCTAATGAACAAATCCTGTTTGAAACGAAAGATATGGCTATAGGGTACCTCTATTTATATTCTTGGCAGCGCTTTAAGGCTCAGGTCAATAAATTAGACTTACATCGATGGGGGCGGTACGAAATCCGTTATGTTAGAGAAGAGGATAATGAGTGGCGTATTAAAAATCTTCGGTTGTTAGCCGCAGGGGAACACAACGGAGAACGAATATCAGAACAATTCAAACGACCTTGGCCACCGGAACCGCTACTGGAAAGAGCAAAATCATAATCGAACGGCAGGGTGAACATAATCAGTTAACCAGAATTTTTTAAAAGAAAGAAGGTTGAATATGCTATTAGAAAAGAAAAGAATCATTGTTACTGGTGGGGCAAGTGGGATGGCTGCTAGTACAGTACGGGCCTATGCGAAAGAAGGCGCACATGTGTTTTCTTTAGATATTTTAGATGAACAAGGTCAAAAGCTTGCAGAGGAAGCAACAGACCAAGGACCTGGAGTTGTTCATTATCTTCATTGTGATGTATCTAAGCGAGATGAAGTAAGAGGTGCATTTGAGTCTGCTGTAAGTAAATTAGGTGGTCTTGATGTTTTAGTCAGTGCGGCTGGAGTTAACCGCATCATTCAACCTGAAGACCTAACCGAAAATGATATTGATTTTATTTTCGGAGTGAACGTCTATGGAACGATGTATGCCAATCAAGAAGCCTTTAAATATATGAAGGATAACGGAGGGAAAATTTTAAACTTTGCTTCGGTAGCAGGCATGAACCCTTATCCGGCAGGTGCTCATTATTCTGCGACGAAAGGGGCAGTAGCTTCATGGACGAGATCGATTGCCCATGCATGGGGGACATATCAAATTACCGTTAATTCTCTAGCCCCAGCTGTTTGGACACCTATGTATGAGGAACGCCGCACTGAATTCACCAGTGAGGAGTTGAAAGCTCATGATGAAGCTTATGCGAAGGCCATTCCAATCGGTGGAAAGCTTGGCGATCCAGATAAAGACTTTGTACCAGTAATGGTCTTCTTAGCCGGTGAAGGAGCACGCTTTATAACAGGCCAAATTATCCCCGTAGATGGTGGATTAGCTTCAACAAGATAGGGAAAATGTGAGTTTAATATGATAAAAAATTCAGAGGATAAATTTCTTTTACCTCTATCTACCCGTACTAAAAAGGGAAAGTGAGTTATAAGCTTTTATTATAGAAAGGGAGGCTAAACAAAATGGGGAAATTGGATGGGAAAGTAGCGTTTATAACTGGTGCTGGCTCAGGTATGGGAAAGGCCCAAGCCATTCTTTTTGCTAAAGAGGGTGCTCAAGTTATTGCAGCTGATATTAATTTTAAACAAACTGAGAAAGTGGTAGAGCAAATTAAAGCTGAGGGAGGAGATGCTTTAGCTATCTCCTTAGATGTTTCCAATGAAGAGGAAGTATGTAAGGCGATAAAAAAAGGGTTGGATCAATTTAATAAAATTGACATTCTATGTAATACAGCCGGAATATTTGACGGGTTTTTGCCGTCGTTAGAAGTATCATCAGACTTTTTTGATAAGATAATTGGTGTTAACTTAAAGGGACCAGTTCTACTTACGAATGCCGTTCTTCCACAAATGCTAGAAAGAGGCAATGGAACGATTATTAATATCGTATCTGTTGCAGGCATTACAGCTAATGGCGGTGGAACAGCATATACCATTTCAAAGCATGGTCTTGTCGGATATACGAAACAGCTATCTACTGAATATGGACCGAAAGGAATTAAAGTAAATGCTATCGCTCCGGGTGCGATTTTAACAAATATGACGAAAGAACTTTTTGAAAACGATGAAGTAAAGAAATCGATTAACTCAGTCCCGGCAGCAAGATATGGGGAGCCGGAAGAAATCGCAAGTGCTTCGTTGTTTTTAGCTAGTAGTGATTCGGATTTTGTCCACGGATCCATTTTACCGGTTGATGGAGGTTGGTTAATTAAATAATCCGATAACGGCGCTAAAGTGCTTTTAAAAGTAAACCTGGAGATGAAAAAATCAAATCAAGGAAAGCTAGTCTTCAGTATCGATGTAGGCTAGCTTTTTTATTTGTTTTATTTTGAGGAAGATCGTCTGATACTTCATTAATTTATAGATGAATTCATTTCTTAAATAAAAATTGTGTAAGATTTACTAACAAAATATGTGACATGAAAGTGTTCCTGAAATATTATTAAATCAAACAATAAAAGAGTATTTTTAAGAAAAATAGTATTTCATTTTGAGTTAACATCCATTACGCAATGGAACTTGAAGAATAGCAAAGCAATATTATTAATAGAAAGAAAGGAGGAATGGGGAACAATCTGTTTTGCTTTAAACAAATTAGAATAACTAATAATCCCGATATTTGCAAACGGTGTATAGCTTAAATGAAACATAGTCATGATTAAGAAATAAATAGTACATGTTGATAAGAAAGCTTCAATGCGGTATTCGAAACAGTCATTTTAAGTAAAATTAAAAATTTTCAGAACAGACGGAATATTCGTTGACATATAAAAAAATACACGTTATTCTTATGGTAGCTAGCACTAACTAACGATGAAAACAACACGGCAATTGAAAAAATATTCTAAAATATATTGAAAATTCTTATTTTAAAGAATATAATATGCAATAACATTATATTAAAAGAGGTGTTCATTAAGATGGCGAAAATCCTTATTCATTTAACTCATGGTCCTTCTGCACCTACACAGGCAGATAGAGCTTTTCTAATAGCAAAGACTGCAGTAGAAGAAGGTCACCAAGTTTCTATGTTTTTGGCGGGTGAGGCAGTAGAACTTATTAAGGATGAAAATTTAGATAAAACATTGGGTGTTGGTGTGACCGCCGTACCTTTGAAAAATTCTGTTGATGCAATCATTAGTGGAGGCGGAAGAATCGTCCTTTCAAAAGTTTCATGTGGTGCTAGAAATGTAGGAGACGGAGATTTAGTCAATAAAGATGTAGAACTTGGAATGCCGAATGAACTAGTGAAAATGACCGTAGAGCACGACAAAGTGATTACATACGGATAACTTTATAACTTTATAGAAGGTTTGAGTTTTTTCATTGTTTGTATTTTAGTTAGTGCTAACTCTAAAACAAATAATGAATTTGCTCTCAAACATATTTACGGGAAAACGAAAGGGGAATGAACGATGGAACTAAAAGGAAAAACGGATTTTAAATTGCCAGTTGAGACGATTTGGAAAGCACTGCATGACCCTGAAATATTGAAACAAGTGATTCCTGGCTGTCAAAAGCTTGAGTTGATCGGTGAAAATGAATATGAAGTAGTTATGAAGCTAGGTGTTGCAGCTGTTAAAGGGGAATATACTGGACGTGTGAAACTAGATGACGTTGAAGCCCCTTACTATTACGTGTTTAACGCAGAAGGAAGTGGGTCACCAGGACATGTAAAGGCAGCGATGGATTGCAAACTCGAAGAAACGGACAAAGGTTGTACACTTCATTGGGATTGTAAAGCAGATGTCGGTGGAATGATTGCCAGTGTAGGTAGCAGGGTATTGGTAGGGATTGCTAAGTTTATGGCTGGGAAATTCTTTAAGGACATTGAGAAAAAGTCAAGAGACCAAATTTCAGTAAATTAATTATTAATGCTTGAAACGATGGGGGCTAGAAAATGAAACCAGGAAAATTTAATTATTTACGGCCAGCTACACTCTCTGAAGCTCTCAATTTATTAGAGGAATATGGAGAAGAAGCGAAAATTATTTCCGGTGGCCAAAGTTTGGTTCCAGTATTGAATATGCGTCTGTCGCAACCTCAGTACTTAATCGATGTAAGTCGCATCGAAGAACTGAACTACATTAGAAAAGAAGATTCATATATTGCCATCGGCGCTTTGACAAAACACTATCAAGTAGAAGATTCTGAAATCATCAGCAAACATTGTCCGCTTTTGTCTGAAGGGATTGAATATGTCGGACATCCGCAGATTCGGACGTTAGGCACAATCGGCGGAAGCATTGCCCATGCAGACCCGTCTGCAGAATTGCCGTGTATATTAAGCGCTCTAAGAGGAGAAATCGTCATTGCTAGTACCGATGGGGAAAGAACGGTGGAAACAGATGAGTTTTTCCTGACCTATTTGCTTACATCACTTGAACCGACGGAACTTGTAAAGGAAATCCGTTTTCCAATCATTGACGAAAAAGATGGGTGCGCTTTCATTGAAATGACTAGAAGGCATGGGGATTTTGCACTTGTGGAAGCAGCAGCAGTGGTCGGTTTGGATGAAGATGGGAATTTCTCAAGAGTGAAGTTAGCGGTTGGCGGCGCAAGCCCTGTTCCTGCTGTTTTGGAAGATATTGAGGAAGCACTCATCGGCAAACCACCGCTACAAGACGTGATTGAGGAAATTTTACAGGAACTTGATGATTATTTAGACCCAGAAGGGGATTTGCATGCTACAGCAGACTATCGCATTCATCTAGCAAAAGTACTTACTAAAAGGGCATTAATCACTGCGGTGAACAGGACTCCGAAAGGAATGATAGTATGAGTCTCGTGAAAGTAGAGCTTATGGTAAACGGGAAACAAATTGTAAGAGAAATTGAACCAAGAATGTTGCTGGCAGACTTTTTACGTGAGGAACTAGACCTTACCGGCACACATCTTGGCTGTGAACATGGTGTTTGCGGTACATGTACGGTAAAAATGGGAGATCGGGCGATTCGTTCCTGTCTCACGTTAGTTGTTCAGGCTGACGGCAAAGACATTGAAACCGTTGAATCACTTGCTAATGAAGATGGAACGCTTCATCCGTTACAGCAAGCATTTTCCGATAACCATGCGTTACAGTGCGGATTTTGCACACCGGGATTTTTAATGACGCTGACAGCGGACTTAGAACGAACTCCCGAACCGAGCGATGAGGAAATTCGGGATATGATTTCAGGGAACTTGTGTAGATGTACCGGCTATGCAAATATCGTCAAGGCTGTCAGACAATTCGTGGATCAAAAAGCAGCGGCCCAGGAAAATGAAGCTGTTGAAGTTAAGTCTTAATTTTTATGAAAGGAAGTTAGAGGATGCAGGAGCAATATGTAGGAAAAAGATATAAGCGTAAAGAAGACTATCGCCTTCTAACCGGAAAAAGTCAGTTTGTTGCTGATATGAAGTTAGATAGGATGGTCGAAGCCTTTGTAATCAGAAGTACTTACGCACACGCACGCATACTTAATATTGATACAGCCGCAGCAGAAGAGCAACAAGGTGTATATGCAGTTATCACTGCGAAGGATATAGAAGGCAAGGTGAAGCCACTTCCTGCTCTGTCTGAATTTTCACTTCCTCAAAGCTTAATTGATTTTATCCAACCTGAAATTAAGCCTTGCTCAGAGGATCTTCTTGCGAAAGAACAAGTCGTTTATGTAGGACAGCCGATTGCCATTGTTGTGGCTGATGACCGCTATACTGCTGAGGATGCAGCTGCGTTAGTAACAATACAATATGAGCCGTTGGAACCTGTTACAGATCCATATGAAGCAATGGAAGAGAGTGCGCCGGTCATCCACCCTCATCTTGACAATAATGTACAGGCAAAGTTCCATTTGTCGGTCGGAGATGTTGAACAAGGTTTTTCGCAAGCGGACAGGGTGCTTGAAGCAAAAATCCGAACACCACGTGTCACAGCAAACCCGCTTGAAACACGAGGGGTCGTATCTAAGTTTGATACGAGGCTTGAAAAACTTGAGGTATGGAGCTCGACCCAAGTGAACTACATGGTACGCACCAACCTAGCCAACTTGCTGAGCATTGATGAAAATCGGGTGAGAGTCGTCGCACCTGATATGGGGGGAGGATTTGGAGCCAAATGTGCTGTTTATCCAGAAGAAATCCTCATTCCATATTTGTCGATGGTGTTGGAACGCCCAGTCCGATGGGTAGAAGACCGACTAGAACACTTACAAAGTACGAGACACGCGCGCGATCAGATTCATCAAGTGAAAGTAGCTTTTAACAATGATGGGAAAATTGTTGGTATTCAAGATGAGTTCGTACTCGATAACGGTGCATATAATCCGCTTTTGTTAACATGCCCTTATAATACGGCTGCCCATTTAAGAGGCCTTTACAAAATTGAGCATTATGACATTACAGGATTATCAATTCTGACAAATAAAGCGCCAAACATTGCCTACCGTGGTGCAGGTAGACCGGAAGCTGTTTATGTCATGGACCGGCTGATAGATATGATAGCGGACGAGTTAAATTTAGATCCGACTGACATTATGTTTAAAAATATCATTCGCCTTGAAGACATGCCCTATGATCAAGGGATGATTTACCGAGACGGAGCGAAAGTCATTTATGATAGTGGAGATTATCCGACACTTTTGAAAAAGGCACTTGATATGGCCGATTATGAAACACTCCGCAAACAACAGAAGCAATGGAGAGAAGATGGCAAGTTTGTCGGAATTGGTCTATCTTCTTATGTAGAAGGAACAGGTATTGGGCCGTATGAAGGAGCAATCGTTCGCCTAGATGAAACAGGTAAAATCCTCGTTAGCACTGGCTCCACACCACATGGACAGAGCCATGAAACGACGTTCTCGCAAATTAGTGCTGATCAGCTTGGTGTTAGTCCTGAAAATATAACGGTAAGGGCTGGCGACACAGATGTCATTCCGTTCGGCATTGGTACTTTTGCAAGCCGTAGTGCTGTAACGGCCGGGAACGCAGTGCATATTGCCTCTGAAAAATTGAGAAATAAAATTTTGGACATTGCCGCCATTTTAATGGAAGAAGAAAAAGAACAATTAACGATCCAGAACGGGGAAATTTTCCATATTGGAACACCTGATAAAAAAATCACGTTCAAGGATATCGTCAAAGCAGCCAGACCGGGTCCAAATAGTCTCGTCCCTCAGGATGCAGAACGATTATTGGAAGCGTCCCACTACTTCTCACCGGAAACGGTAACGTATTCTTCTGGTATTCATGTAGCAATCGTTGAAGTTGACAAAGAAACTGGTTTTGTAGAAATCCTTAAATATATCGTTGTGGATGATTGTGGCAGGGTGTTAAACCCGATGGTTGTGGAAGGACAAATTCAAGGTGGAGTAGCGCAAGGGATTGGGGCAGCGCTTTATGAAGAAATTGTATACAACGACAACGGTCAACTCCTAACAGGAACATTCATGGATTATTTAATTCCGACTTCAATCGAAGTACCGGATGTGGAAATTGGTGAAGAACCATACCTATCAACACGGAACCCAATGGGAGTAAAAGGTGTAGGTGAAGGTGGTACCATTGGACCGCCGGCTGCGATTGCGAATGCGGTCAGGGATGCATTAAAGCCGCTTGTTATTAAAGACATTGAGCTGCCGCTAAGTCCAAACAAAGTGTTTAATTTAATTAAGGAAGCAGAAGCAAGTTTGTAAAGGCAATTAACAATTTAGCGGCTGTGAAGGGCTGCAGCCGCTTGATTATCAAATTAACTTAAAACTCATGAGGGAATGAGGAAGAGTTCATGATTTTAAAAGGATATGATTTATTTATTAAAAGTGTGGAAAACATCGCGAAGTTTTTGAGTATTATTTCTACAGCCTTGCTTGTAATTGTTATGGTGCTCAATGTGTTGTTCCGCTATTTTTTGAAAATACCTCTAATTTGGGCAGATGAAGTATCGCTTTTCCTGTTTGCATGGTGCACATTTTTAGGGGCTTCTTTAACAGTGAGAAACGGGAGTATGGCTGCCATTACTATTTTGATTGACAAGTTTCCTACGAAAGTGTTTAAAGTTGTACAAGTTTTTGTACAATTCATGATTATTATATTTTCTGCCATCGTTGTTGTGTATGCAATCCAATGGGTTACATCCCCATCAACAATCAATACGGTTTCAATTTCGTCTCAAGTCCCGATGTGGGTGCCATATTTAGTCTTGCCGTTAGGCCTGCTTTTTATCAACATATTTGCTATTGATAATATTGTTAAGGTTTTTAGAGACAAAGGTGTAAAAGAAGTTCCAATTGAGGAAGCATCATAATTTGGAGGGGAGTGAACACCATGGGTATTGCTTTTACTGGGTTTGTCGCTTTAATAGCGGTAGGAGTCCCGATTGCTATTGTGTTGGGATTGACAGCCCTCATCTTTGTATTTGCTACAGGCAGCTTTGAAATATTAAATTCATTGCCGTCAAGGATGTTTTCTGGGACACAAAATTTTGGATTGCTGGCAATCCCACTGTTTATGTTAGTCGGAGAGCTCATGAACTTCGGCGGAGTTACTGGGCGACTGATTAAATTTGCCAATAGCATCATTGGGCATGTCCGAGGTGGACTTGCTTATGTAAATGTTGCGGCAAATACGTTTCTTGCCTCCATCATGGGATCAGCCCAGGCACAAAGTGCGGTCATGAGTCGAGTGATGGTGCCTGAAATGGAAAAGTCAGGGTATAACCGTGAGTACAGTACGGCCTTAACTGGAGCTTCTTCTATTGTTGGGCCATTAATCCCACCTAGTATGCCATTTATTATATACGGTGTAACTGCTCAAGTGTCCATCGGCGGATTGTTTATGGCAGGCATTATACCAGGGATTCTATTTACATTCGGTTTTGCCATTTTAATCGCATTCCTAGGAAAAAAATATAATTATCCGAAAGCTGAGAAGTCACAATTTTCGGAAATAATGAAAAATTCATTGAGCGTGTTGCCTGGCTTATTAATTCCTTTTATCATCGTTGTAGGTATTTTGGCGGGAATCTTTACTCCTACTGAATCTGCCGCAGTAGCAGCTTTGATTGCGTTTATCGTCGGTGCATTTTTCTATCGGGAACTAAAATTAAAAGATTTACCACAAATCTTTTTAAATACTGCAAGAAGTGCAGCGATTGTTACTTTTTTAGTTGCAACTGCAAATATCTTTGGTTGGGTATTGACGATTGAAAACATACCAACAATTATTGCCGAAGGGATTACATCGCTTACAAGCAACCCACTTGTTTTCCTATTGTTAATCAATGTACTCTTTTTGCTCGTAGGGATGGTAATGGAAGGGATTGCAGCTATGATTATTTTAGTGCCGATTCTGCTTCCGTTAGCCATAACATATGGTGTTGATCCATTGCATTTCGGTGTGATCATCGTTATTAATTTGACCATTGGACTTTTGACACCACCGGTTGGAACGGTTCTATTTATCACATCCGCTATTGCAAATGTGAAACTAGAAGGCTTGATAAGGGCAATATTGCCATTCTTAGTCATATCAATCGCTATTCTTCTCGTGATCACTTATGTTCCATGGGTTAGTACGTTTATCCCAAGAGTGGCGGGACTATAAAGAAGAACGGCACCGAGGGACGTCATCGTTTATGTAATTTATTATAAAGAAATAAGGGGGATTTTAATTGAAAAAGAAAAATAGTTTTCTCGTAGTGACATTGTTATTGTTTTTTAGTCTTTTGTTAAGTGCATGTGGAAGCAACAGCTCATCTGGCAGTGAAGGTACAAATGGAGAGGGAAATGGCAGCGGAAGTGGAAATTCTGAACGCGTAATCAAAATTGGCCACGTGACCGCAGACTCCCATCTTCTTCATCTATCTGCAGAAAAGTTTAAGGAAGAAGTGGAAGAAAAATCTGATGGGAAAATTCGCGTCGAAATATACCCACAGCAACAACTTGGCACTGAGCCTGACATGATGGAACAAATGAAGAACGGTTCACTTGATATGGTTTGGTCCACAATTGCGAACTTGACAACAAAATCAGAAGCGTTAAATGCCTGGAATATGCCATTCCTCATTGAGGATTTCGACACATTGAAAGCAATGGTAGATACAGATCTTGCTCTTGAAATCTTGGGTAGCCTAGATGAAAGTGAAGGTACTGTTCCGATTGGTTACATTACCATTGATAACCGTCACATCTTCTCTCTAAAGCCAATTACAACAATGGGTGATTTAAGAGGGTTGAAAGTAAGAATTCCACCTGGAAAAGCAACAAGTGATTTCTATGAAGCGATTGGTGCAAGTCCAACACCAGTGTCTATGCAGGAAGTGTACAGTAGTTTGCAAACAGGCGTACTTGATGCCGCAGACGTTGACGTAGATGCTGTTTTAAGTAACCGATATTATGAAGTCGGAAAGCACGTTACATTAACTGGACATCATGACTGGGTAATTGCACAGTTGTATAGTCAAGTGATTTGGGACAAGATGACAGCGGAAGAACAGCAAATCGTTTTAGATGCAGCGAAAGTATCTTCTGATTATTCATATGAAATAACAGTACAAAAACATGATGAGTTCATTGAAGAAGCGAAAGAGCAAGGCGTCACTTTCCATGACTTTGAGGATATGGGTGAAATTAGAGCAATTGCGCAAGAAATCCAAGATGAATACGCATCTAAAAATCCATTAATCAATGAATTTATTGAAAAAGTAAAAGAAATTAAAGCACAATAATTATCCCTTGTCAGAAGTACAGATTTGTACTTCTGACAAATTGTTGTTTATTTTGAACATTGCTTTCCGATCATCTGTAACGTTTGGAGGTCAGTTATGGCAGAGTATCGTATTCTCTCTGGAGCGAGAGACTTGCCAAAGTTTCTTAACATGAAAACCGTCGGATCCGGAATTGTTGCCTCCATTTTTGGATGTACAGGCCCTGCAATGATCATTATAAACGGAGCAGCCAATGGTGGTTTAACTCATTCCCAGATGATATCGTGGCTTTTTTCCGTCTATTTTTTCAGCGGTCTCATGGGTATTTTATTTTCGCTTAAACATCGCATTCCTATTGCCGGAGCATATTCAATTGCCGGGGCAGTTTTAGTATCGGGTTCTTTGACGCAATTTTCATTGAGTGAAGCAGTGGGCGCCTATTTAATTGCCAATTTAATTATTTTCATTCTTGGCGTATCAGGTTTAATCGAAAAAGTGATTCGCTGGATTCCAGTTCCGATTGTGATGGGAATGATTTTTGGCGTTATGATCCACTTTGCAATCGATATGGTCACATCTGTTAAACTATCTCCGCTTATTGCCGGCGCAGCAGTCTTATTTTTTATTTTATCTTCACGTTTTTTAAAAGGAATTCCACCAGTGTTAACTGCTTTAATCGCTGCCTTTTTAATTGCCGTATCACTCGGAGAAGTGCAGGTTCCTCAGTTGGAAAGTGTATTTGTCATGCCTGAGCTTATGATTCCCGTTTTTAACCTGAATGCAATTATATCGATTTCCTTGCCATTAGCATTGCTCGTTATCTGTACGGAAAATGCGCAGGCGATTGGGGTTTTAATTGCACAAAAATATAAGCAGCCTATTAATGAAATCGCAATATGGAGCTCGGGGTTTGGATTTATTGCCGCTCTCTTTGGCGCGCATGCCATTAATGCAGCGGGACCAATGACTGCGATTTGTGGATCAGAAGACTCTGGCCCTAAATCTGGACGTTATGCCGCATCGGTAGTTAACGGTTTTTTCTTTATTTTATTTGGGATAATGGCAGGTTTAATCGTCCCATTTGTTATTGCGATTCCACTTGTGATTGTTACGGCTATAGCTGGACTTTCCATGATTGGTGTCCTTTTAAATTCAGTAAAGCTCGCTTTTTCTGCAGACAAATTTCAAATGGGAGCTTTCTTCGCGCTTGTTATTGGGATGTCGGATATTAGTTTTTTTAATATTGGTTCTCCATTTTGGGCGATAGCTGGAAGCTTTTTAATTTCTTTCATTATGGAAAGAGACCATTTTCGTACGAAAGTTTCCCATGGGCAACTGACTCAGCAGAAAAAGGCTTTATAATATCCGTTTTTTTGGAGTGGGTTTGACAATCGGTTGAAGAATGTAAACCCTTCTCCAACTCTACTTTACCAAACCACAGTCACGTAAAATCGTACTTCTCCTAGTCTTCTATCCAAAAGCAAGTTGACATTTTTTGTTATAGTGATATTATTGAAAGAAAAAGAATAGTAAGATAATTTAGTACTTTTAGAAGATTTATATTTTTATAAGTTCCGAGGTGACAGACATGCATGAGATTTATGAGGAAATCATCAGGTGCAAAGAAAGTGGCATAAATGGTGTGCTTGGTACAATCGTTTCAACAAAGGGATCCACATATCAAAAAACAGGGACGAAGTGTTTTATATCGGAGGATGGCAAACTGACAGGATTGATGAGCGGCGGTTGTGTTGAAGGTGACCTAGCGATGATTGCAAATGAGGTCATTGAAAACGAACATGAAAAGATTGTCCATTATGATTTCATGGATGATGGCGACTTGATTTGGGGGCTTGGTCTTGGCTGTAATGGAAAAATGAACATCTTTTTAGAGCCTTATCTTCCTGAAAGAAAGCCAGAAAAGGCACAGGTGATCGAAGAGTGGTTCCGCCTTGGCCAGGAGAAGACAACCGATTCCATCGTGATTATTGACTCAGAAGACAAAGGACTCATAGGAAAAAGATGGGTCATCCGTGACGAGCAAAAAGATTTGAGAGCGATTTCTTATCAAGAAGTTGCGGCTGATTATTTAGATCAGAAAGGATTGCAACCTGCAACGAAGACACTCGAGGTTGGTGGTAAGAGTGTAGACGTTTTTTACGATTACATTTCTCCTCCACTTCATTTAGCGGTGTATGGAGCAGGTCCGGATGCTGTCCCCCTCGTTCGTATTGCCAAGGAGTTAAAATGGCGAGTGACTGTGATGGATCATCGCCCGAAGTATATTAACAAGGATAATTTCCCTTTAGCAAATTCTTTAATTCAGTATCCTTCTGGAGAAACGCCGAATTTGGAAATTGACGACAATACGTATATAGTGCTGATGTCACACCATTTTATTCAAGACCAACTTATGTTTGAAAAAATCATTCATTCCCCTGCAGCATATATTGGTTTGCTTGGGCCGCGGAAACGGACGATGGAGCTAAGTAAAGGGATTGTGTTTGAAGATACGGAAACACTCAAAAAGATTCACAGTCCAATCGGCTTGGATATCGGTTCGAAAACACCGGAAGAAATTGCATTAAGCATTATCGCTGAAATTACTCTTGTGTATCGAGGGGGAACTGGTCGTAAAATGACTGAAAAACTAGACCCCTTTAATGGCAAAATGAAGAAAGATGATCTCTTATGGAAGGCGTAACAGAGAAAGTTTGGGCTATTATTTTGGCTTCAGGCCTGTCTAAAAGAATGGGAAAACCGAAACTGTTACTGCCTTTTAAGGAAAAAACTTTGCTTTCCCATGTACTTGACCAATGCAAACAGTCAAATGTAAACGGAATCGTCGTTGTCGTTCATCCAAAGATTGATGGTCTTGTACAGGAAGCAGAAAAAGGCGGTGCAGATATCGTCATCTTGAACAGAAAAGCTGATGAAGGCATGTCCACCTCTTTTATTGCAGGAATTGAAGCGCTACCGAAAGAGGCAGATGCAGCAATTTTCCTGCTTGGTGATCAGCCACTCATGTCTGTCAACGAAATCAACGCAGTCATCACAGATTCATCAAAGCAAACGCACCTAATTTATCAGGCCGCTTATTACGGGAAAAAAGGGCATCCCGTATTATTTAAAAGGGAAATATTCCCTGAGTTACTGAAGGTAAAAGGAGATGAAGGGGGTAGGTCCGTATTAAAAAAATATGCCAACTTTGTTTCGTATACAGAAATGAACCGACCGGAAATTCAAGATATTGATACTCCAGAACAATACGAGGCACTGCTTGCTGGCAAAACGTGCTGAAAGGATGTATATCAATCGCTCATAGGTGAGGTCCTGCTTGTAAAGCGTTGGATGCTCACCCTGGTTATTACGAGGAAAAAACATAACCATGAGCGATTTAATAAAAATGTCTTGACATTCATAGTTTGTTTCGAATATTCTAATAATATAGAATTTAACAACTACTAGCCTAACTTATAGTTAGTACTAACAAACGACTATACATTAACTGTTAGTTAGTACTAACCATAATTAGTATTGAGAGGTGATATATAGGTGTGAAGATGCTATTAAAAAATGAATTTGCCAGAGTAGTCGTAGAACTAGATAGTTCATCCAAAGGTCCTAGGTTAATGATTCAAGATATTCGAACGAAAAAGAAAATTTACTTAGATCCGTTGGAGTTGGAAAGTCTTGCATGGTGTAAACATGAAGACTTGCATCACCTCCTTGATCCGTCACAAACCCGTTGGAAAGATAAGAAGCAACAACAGCCACCACTGATTAGTGGAACGAATGAATAAAAAAATAAATTACTTATATCCGAGTATGGCACACTAAATATAAAGAGTAGGTGAAAAGGGAAATGACTACAAAAATTAAAATTGCAGATTACGTGAAAGAAGGAGCAGTGCACGGAAAGATTTACACAGACCCGGAAGTGTTTGAAATGGAAATTGAAAAAATTTTCGGAAGCACTTGGGTGTATGTGGCCCATGAAAGTGAGATTGCCAATCCGGGAGATTACAAGACAACTAGAATTGGCTCACAGCCGGTCATTGTGACACGCAGTGCCGACAGCGGAGAAATCTCCGTTATGTTCAATCGGTGCCGTCACCGTGGTGCATCAGTATGCCAAGCTGAAAAAGGAAACGCAAACGCTTTCCGTTGTGCTTACCATGGCTGGACATACTCCAACTGCGGGAAGTTACTCGGAGCTCCTTTCCAAGATGGTTATGGGGAAGAGTTTAAACGAGACCAAATGAGCCTCATCCATGTTCCGCGCGTAGACAGTTATCAAGGGTTCATCTTCGCAAGCCTGAATGAAGATGTTCACTCGCTTAAAGAACACCTAGGCAATGCAATGCCTTACCTTGATTATGTTGCAGAAACAGGCCCTGATGGAATTGAACTATCTGCAGGAAAGCACAAATATTTCTTGAATGCCAACTGGAAATTTCAGCTAGAAAATACAATTGATCCTTATCATTTAAGCTTTGTGCACAAAACATTCTTTGACCTTGTAGAAAAACGTACAGGTAGTAAGAAAAAATTTGCGCAAATGCATAAAGAGGAGAAAGTATCGGACCTTGGAAATGGCCATTCACTTTATGAACTTGCAGGAAGTTTAGGAATTGGTGCTTTGCCGTTTAACTTAATCATTTTCCCGAATCTTGGAATTCTCGGATCGCAAGTGCGAGTCATCGAGCCAGTGAGCGAGGAACGGACAGAAGTCAAACTGTATCCAATCATGTTAAAAGGCGCTTCTAAAGAGGAGAACGCTCAGCGACTGCGTGTACACGAGGGTTTCTACGGCCCAGCTGGATTCGGAAGTCCAGATGATGTGGAAGTTGCGTTTGACCGAGTGAAAGAAGGGTTGAAAGCAAGCGGGGATGAATGGCTCGCCATTGGTCGAGGGATGCATCGTGAAGAGGTCGATGAACAGGGCATTATTTCATCAAATTCAAGCGACGAAGTGTCAACCCGTGCGATTTACAAAGAGTGGAAGCGGTTAATGGAACAGGAATAGGAGGGCAGGAGGATGCAAACAAAAATCAAACTAGAACAAATTGAAGCATTTTTATACAAGGAAGCTAGATACATTAATAGCCATGAGCTTGGTGAATGGCTTGACCTGTTTACGGATGACTGCAAATATTGGGTACCGTGTAACAGTGCCGACATCGACCCGGAAACACATGTATCCATCATATATGACGATCGTTCACGTCTTGAAGAACGTGTATGGCGTTTACAGACAGGCTTAGCCTATGGTCAAGAACCTCGTTCGGAGACAAGACATTTCATTACGAATGTAGAAGTCCTTGATGAAAACGAAGAAGAAGTCATAGTCACATCGAACTTGATGCTTGTTGAACTGAGAAGGGGGATTCAAACGGTCTATGCGGCCCGCATGGAACACCACCTCGTACCGAAAGGAGACGACTTCAAAATCAGGTTCAAGAAAATTGAATTATTGAATAACAATGAATATTTGGGGAATATGAGTTTCATTCTATGATGAACAAGGAGCCCATGTTTTATGGAAAGTGAAACGAATGCGGAGAAAAAAGTGTTTGGGCAGAAAACGAACCACCATCCTTTAAAAGATTTAAATGTGAACAATGTCTCGTCAGGAATGATTTCAGGAATGTTGGCGATGACCGGACCGCCTGCCATTATATTAGAAGCCGCAAGCGTAGGACAGTTTACTCCAGGACAAACGATTTCATGGATGTTTGCTGTTTATTTCTTCGGTGGGCTGTTCGGCATTATTTTCCCTTTACTATATAAGATTCCAATTACTGGGGCACATTCTATTTCAGGTGTTGCGTTTCTTGTTACCATGACCCCATTATTTTCTTTCTCGGAACTGGTTGGTGCCTATCTTTTATCTGGTGCCATCATGTTCATCATTGGGATTTCTGGTTTATTTACGAAAATTATGAAATGGTTTCCTAAGGAAACGATTGCTGCCATGCTGGGCGGGCTCATTACCACTTATGTCGTTCGACTAGTTTCATCGGTGAATGACTTGGCTGTGGTCGGTATTCCCGCTCTCATCAGCTTTTTTATTTTCACAAAATGGATTAAACGGGTTCCCGCTGTACTTGGTGCGGTAGCAGTCGCGCTCGTGACTGTTCTCGTCACACAGGATATTCAAATCTCACCGTTAGAAACTCAATATGTTTTGCCAAGTGTTTATATGCCGGAATTTTCGACCACTGCATTGTTAACTATTTCACTTCCGTTGACATTACTTGTCCTAAGCAATGATGCTGCACCTGGAATAGGTGCTTTGCAGAGTACCCGATTTAATCCACCAATAAAATCGATTATTTCAGCAGGAGGCTTATTTTCAATGCTGGCTGGATTTTTTGGTGGTCAAAGCGCAAATGTAGCAGGTATGATGTCTGCGATTTGTTCTGGAGAAGAGTCAGGTCCTCGGAATAAAAGGTATATGGCAGCGGTTGTTTCCGGAGTTGTCATATTATTATTTGGTATTTTTGCCTGGGCCGTTGTTCCATTTATTCAAGCACTGCCTATCTCATTCGTCTCTATGCTGGCTGGATTTGCATTGATTGGTGTACTTGGAACGAGCCTCCAAGCGGGGTTTTCCAACCAAAAGTACCGTTTAAGTTCAACGTTCACTTTCGCTATCGCCCTTTCAAACATCTCTTTTTTTCATATAAGCGCGCCTGTCGTTGCATTGCTTGTCGGAGCGTTCATAGCGAAATTCATTGAGCAAAACAAAGAATAAAAAATCAGGTTTGGGATGCTATTTCGGGTAATGATCATTCATTGGCATCCCTTTGACACCTGATTAGCCATAAAAAGAATCATCATAGGTAAGCCACCAATAATGACAGACCGTATAACATTCAACTTATTTCTTTTTTTAAAAAAATAAACAGAATATTCATTTAATTATTTGAGGGAGGGTATATAATGAAGGATCTTCGTGAAAGAGCACTTCAACTACATCGTGAAAAACAGGGCAAGTTAGGCTCTGAAATAAAAGTAAGTGTGAGGAATTCGGAAGAGCTGAGCTTGGCCTACTCTCCCGGAGTGGCCGAACCTTGTATGGAAATCTATGCAGATGAGCAAAAAGCTTATGATTATACAATGAAAGGGAATATGGTAGCAGTTATAACTAACGGGACAGCGGTGCTAGGTTTAGGAAATATTGGTCCAACAGCTGCCTTACCTGTTATGGAAGGGAAAAGCATCCTTTTCAAAAGCTTTGCAGGGCTCGATGCATTTCCAATATGCCTCGATACAGAAGATGTGGAAGAACTCATACGTACGATTAAGCTGCTCGCTCCTTCTTTTGGTGGAATTAATTTAGAAGACTTTGCTGCTCCCCACTGCTTCCAGCTCGAAGAACGGCTAAAAAAAGAAATAGATATTCCTGTTTTTCATGACGATCAACATGGGACAGCGATTGTAACAACTGCAGGCCTTATCAATGCATTAAAGTTTGTTAACAAAGAAATGTCAGATATTAAAGTGGTTGTAAATGGAGCTGGCGCAGCTGGAATTGCCATTGTCAAGCTACTGAGCCAATTTGGCCTGAAGGAAACAATCATTTGTGATACAAAAGGGGCAATCTATAAAGGGCGGCCTAACGGCATGAATCCATTGAAAGAAGAAGTGGCTTCCTTTACAAACGAAAAGCTAGTTGCAGGTGAATTGAAAGATGTGATTCGTGGAGCAGATGTGTTCATTGGTGTTTCTAAAGCGGATAGTTTAACGAAGGAAATGGTTGAAAGTATGAATACGGACCCAATCATCTTTGCGATGGCTAATCCCTCACCGGAAATTCAGCCATCTGTGGCTAAAGCTGCTGGAGCACGAATCATCGGCACGGGGCGTTCAGATTTCCCAAATCAAATTAATAACGTACTCGCCTTTCCGGGAATATTCCGTGGCGCTTTAGATGTGCGGGCAACAGAAATTAATGAGAAGATGAAGATAGAAGCCGCATATGCAATCGCCGCTCTCATTTCAGAAGACAAACTTTCTCCTGATTATATTATTCCAAATCCATTTGATGAGCGGGTTGCTCCGGCAGTTGCGGCAGCGGTGGCTCAGGCAGCGGTGGATACAGGGGTCGCAAGAAAGGCGGTACCACTTGAGGATATTATTGATAAAACGAAAAATACATCCTATATAATGAAGGAATCAAACTCGGTATTTTCATCTTGATAGGAACATTCATGTATGAGAAAAAGGATAATCTGATAAGGGATAAGAATATAATTACCATTAACTTCACGCTTTCGTCACAGCCTGAATGCATTTTTGGGAATATTCTGTAATATTTTCGTTGACGATCTATAAAGTTATAGCATAGACTAACAATAAGTAAAAAAATAAACGGAGTGTGCACATATGGCAATCAATATGGAAGACACGGGTGATCGCATCCTTTTCGCGGCGATTAACTTGATTGCTGAAAAGGGCTATAAAGCAGTCTCTACAAAGGAAATTGCCCAAGAAGCAGGAGTAAGTGAAATGACGTTATTTCGCCACTTCGGAACGAAACGGGCATTATTAGAAACTGCTATTGACAAATTTTATTACACGGTATCGATGAAGGAAATATTCCAGAATAAAATCGTCGATGATTTAAAAGAAGATTTGTTAATGATTAGTAAAGCGTATCATCGAATGATGAAAAAAAACTTAAACATCATTCGCATTGCAATTAAGGAAGGAAACAGGGTAGAGGGGCTTTTTGAACAAATCAACAAGCATCCCCGCCAATTGAAAGAGCTCATTATTGAATATTTCGCGAACATGCAGGAAAAGGGGCGCATGAAGTCAATAGAGAATTTAGAGGCGCTCGCCATGGCCTACCTTTACATGCTTTATGGAGAATTTATTTCCCGTAACTTTGTGGAAGGACACCAAATCACTTCAGTGAAAGAAAACGAATATATGGAAACAGCAGTATTGCTGTTTGTGAGCGCTTTAGAACCAGAAGTCCTGTCAGATGCCATTAATTAAGAGAATTGTGAATGCCAAGCATGGCATTTAAAACGGCTCAAGGTGATTCATTTCACCGCTTAAAAGAATCGGACATTTATTACACAAATGAACATCATTATTCGAGTACAATAAGCGATGTTTTTAAATGTCCTTTTTTTCAATGTTGGTTAGCGCTAACTATAATAATCTTCTTTGCTTTTTTATAAGTAGAAAAGGTTAATAAAATAGGAATAGGAGGATAGGAGGATGCAAACAAAGGTCAAATTGGAACAAATTGAAACATTTTTATATAAAGAAGCAAGATACATTAACAGTCACGAGCTTGATGAATGGTTGGACATGTTTACTGACGACTGCATATACTGGTTGCCATGCAACAGTGCTGACATTGATCCAGAAACACATGTATCCATCATATATGATAATCGCGAACGCCTTGAAGAGCGAGTATGGCGATTGCAAACAGGTTTGGCATACGGTCAGGAGCCGCGTTCGGAAACGTGCCATTTAATCACGAATGTTGAAGTCCTCGATGAAAATGAAGACGAGATCATTGTCACCTCGAACTTGATGCTCACTGAATTAAGAAGGGGAATACAGACTATCTATACGGCTCGGATGGAACACCATCTTGTACCTAAAGAGGACGACTTTAAAATCCGCTTCAAGAAAATCGAATTACTAAATAACAATGAGTATTTGGGCAATATGAGTTTCCTTTTATAATTTTTTACGACAATAAAAAACTGATAATTTTAACAATAACTTGTATTGACAGTATTCTGAATATTATGTACCATATATATTAGTTAGTACAAACTAACATTGGTTAGCGACACGTAAATACAAGTTCGTAAAAAAAGATATCTAATAGATTTGGTGGTCAAATATGAGAAGGGTTCCAGTCGTCATTATAAGTGGCTTTTTAGGAAGCGGCAAAACAACCTTACTTTTAAACATGCTACAAGTGTTCAGACAGAAAGGGAAGCCGCCAGCAGTTTTAATAAATGAACGAGGAAAAATCGATATTGATGGGATGCTTGTATCGAGAAAAAGTAATGCAGAAAATGTAGAAACACTTCTCGACGGTTGTATTTGCTGTAGTAAGAAGAGTGAAATAGCAAGTAGTATCGACAAGCTATTGCAAACGAAGCCAGATGCCATTTTTATTGAGTTAACAGGTGTTGCAGATCCCGAAGAAGTAGCGAAAGTTTTAAATGAGAGTGAAATTATCGCAAAGGTTTCTTTGAGAATGGTCATTACCGTCGTAGATAGTGAGTACTTACTAAATAACAATGAACCAAATATTAATAACTTAATGAATAGTCAGACAAGATTGGCCAATTTCATTGTTGTGAATAAAACAGATCTCATTGCAGAAAAAGATAAAGGTAACATCGAACAAATGTTAAGAGAGCAAAACTCATCAGCTACGATTGTTTTCGGGCAATACGGAAATATAGACATGGAGCAAATGCTTAATCGAATGAGTCAATCTGTACCGCCCATTCCTATAACTGACTCAAAAAGCGAGAGTCCAGCATTTACAAGTATGACAACGACAGCATTACCGATTGAGAAAGCAGTTCGGATGAAAGATGTTGAGGCATTTTTTAAGAAACATGCCGGTACAATCATCCGGGCTAAAGGATTTGTCCCTATAAGTGCGGGAGAAAAGGAACGCTCCTATTTACTGCAATATTCCGGTGTCCAGCGAATGGAGTGGAAAGAGGAAGAGACCGACCGCTTTTACCTCGTTCTAATAGGTGTTGACCTAAATGGGCGTGACCTGAAAGAAAAATGGCTCTCCATGACTGAATAGTTTTACTTAGAAGCATTTTTATATATTTGAAGGAGGATGGAATCGACGTGACAAAAAGAATTTGGGATCAATACTTGGATCCAAGGGACCTAAAAATCTATTCCGGTGCGGGATTAGGGAAAATGACAGGAATCGGAAACAAACCGGCGCTTGTCATCATCGATGTACAATACGGTTTTACAGGTGAAGAGGCAGAGGATATTGAACAATCCATTCAAAAATATCCGACAAGCTGCGGGGCAGATGCTTGGAAAGCGGTTCCCAATATTAAGAGAGTGCTAGAAGCATCCCGTGAAGCTGGCATTCCTGTCTATTACACGATAATTGAAGGACACAAACACAACTCCAATGAACGCACAGCGATTAAAGGGAATGTGTTTAATCATCCGACCCTCCTTGAAGGTGGAGAAGGAACAAAAGTTGTAAAGGAAATTGAGCCTGTACCAGGTGAAATTGTCATTTCTAAAAAGAAGCCGAGTGCTTTCTTTGGAACACCACTTATCTCCTACCTTGTGGAAAATAATGTTGATACTTTAATTGTTGCGGGCACTACAACGAGCGGATGTGTTCGGGCGTCAGTTGTTGATGCATTTTCATACAATTTCAATGTTATCGTTCCAGAAGAATGTGTGTTTGACAGAGGGATTACGACACATGCCATAAACCTTTTTGATATGCAGCAAAAATACGCTGATGTTGTTTCAACGGATGAGGTCATTGCAGCTCTAAAGAAAAACTTAGAACATGCGTAAGAAATAGAATTTTAGGAGGGGAAAATATGTTTGTAACTAAGCACAATAATGAAATCTGGATTGTAAATCAGTTTGATCATTCTGTTCAAGCAGGCCAAGTAGCCAACCATTGGGGAAATGACGAGTTTGAACCCATTTCCAAGTCACTCGTTACAGCAGTTGAAAAGCATGACATCGGCTGGATTGAGCCTGATGCGGAAGTGCTGTTTGATGAGGAGACAGGCAAGCCTGTCAACTTTATCAATATTAATATAAAACAACACGTAAAGTTTTATTCGAACGGCTATAAAAAGATTCTTGAAGAAGACCCATATGCTGGAATGCTGATTGGCATGCATTGGATTGGACTATATACAAGCCGTTTCGGCTATGACCCAACTTTTACTTATAAGATTCCTGAGGATCTTAAAGACTTTATGCAAAAAACAATCATCGAAACACAAAAAGAGTGGGTCGATGTAAAAATGAATTATTGGGAGTTTAACCAAAAGAGAAGTGAGTTTGAAGATAAGATTTGGATGGACTATGAGATTTTGCAAATAATGGACCGCATGTCCCAGCTCGTTTCTTTGAACACTCTAGAAGACAAAACAGAAGCAGTTCTTGGTCCGGTTCGCAAAACACAGCATTCTGAAGGCATTCAACTCAATGTGCAATTACCTGGTGATGGTTCTCTTGTAGTAGACCCGTTTCCGTTCAGCAAAGAATTTGAGACGACAGTAAAATTGCGCAGGATTGAAAATAAGCGATACAGCTCCCATGCAGAGCTGAAAGAAGCGATAATACAGGCTCCGTTTGAAGAGATGAAATGGAAGATTAGGAGCAAATAAGAATCATAGTGGAGGTTACTTAAATGACTAGACCAACTCATGCAAAAGCCGCTGTTTTGAAAGGAAAAGAAAAAATAGAAATTATGGAATTCCCAATACCGGAAATCGGCAGTAATGATGGCCTTCTCCATATAGAATCATGCGGAGTTTGTGGACTTGACAGTGAAGGCTTCCTCTTCGGAGGGAATGCCGTCTTTAACTTGCCTTGTATTATCGGACATGAAATTGTCGGATATATTGATGAAATTGGACCGGAAGCAGAAAAGCGATGGAACGTCAAAAAAGGAGACCGTGTCATTGTCGAGGAGTACGTGCCATGCGGACACTGTGATCCTTGCTTAACAGGGAATTATCATTTGTGCTTCGATTTAAGATATGGAGCAATGGATATTAACCATGAAAAAACAGCTCTTTGGGGCGGATTTGCAGAATACATGTATTTGCATCCAAACTCGATTATCCATAAAGTAAATGAAAAAACGCCAGCTGATTTGTTGACGCTGTTCATTCCGGTTTCCAACGGGGTTCATTGGGTGCAGGAAGTTGGGGAAACAACGGTTGGAGATACGGTTGTTATTCAAGGACCTGGACCGATGGGACTTGGTTCCGTAATTGGAGCGAAGGAAGCGGGCGCAGGAACCATTATCGTCACCGGTCTCGAAAAAGATAAGCATCGTTTGGAAATTGCTAAAGAAATGGGTGCAGACTACGTCCTGTATGCAGATAAGCAGGATATCGTTGAGGAAGTATCCCGAATTACAAACGGAAAAATGGCAGATACCGTTATCAATGCAGCAACTTCACCAATTCAATTTAAGACCGCTTTGGATCTTGCCGGTTACCACGGTGTCATTGTCCATTCAGGAACAGATCATTTGCTAACAGATGAAGTCATGTCAAGTAAAATCACCTGGAAGTTGTTAACAGTCAAAGGGGTATTAGGCCGTCCGAAAAAAGCTGTCGGTGTCGCACTAAAACTAATTGAATCAGAACGCTATCCGCTGAAAAAAATGATTACACATGACTTTGACATTGCCGAAACGTATGAAGCTGTAAATACCCATGCAAAAGGATTAGACGGCTGTATTCACGTAGCTGTTGTAAATAAAAACATCGACCATAAGGAGGAAGAAACATGCAAAAAAACTATCGAGTCGGTTTAATTGTACCTAGCTCAAACACAACGATGGAAACTGAAATTCCGGCAATGCTCCGCAACAGAGCAGAGTTGTTTCCCGAAGAGTCCTATACATTTCATTCAAGCCGGATGAGAATGATGCATGTAACGAAGGAAGAGCTGAAAAAGATGGATGAGGACAGCGACCGCTGTGCATTGGAACTTTCTGATGCAAAATGTGATGTTCTTGCCTATGCCTGCTTGATTGCCATTATGTCCCAGGGACCAGGTTATCATGCAGAATCTGAAACACGCTTGTGTCAGGTCGTTGCAAACAACAACGACAACGCACCGGTTGTGAGCAGTGCCGGGGCACTCATTGAAGGTATCAAAGAGCTCGGTGCGAAAAAAGTGTCCATTATCACACCATACATGAAGCCACTGACAAACATGGTGGTTGAGTACTTGAATACGAGTGGGATTGAAGTGATTGATGCAATCAGTCTTGAAGTTTCTGACAACCTAGAAGTTGGGCGCCTTAACCCAATGAATCTTCTTGAACATGCTAGAAAACTGAACAAGGAAGGCGCCGATGCAGTAGTCCTTTCCGCATGTGTTCAAATGCCGTCTCTTCCAGCCATCCAAAAGGTAGAGGATGAACTCGGTTTACCAGTTCTGTCTGCAGCTACTGCAACGGTCCATCAAATTTTAAAAAATTTAAATTTGGCCCCTGTTGTACCGAACGCGGGGAGCCTGCTTGCGAAAAAATCTGCGGTATCGAAATAGATAAGAGGGGGCCTTGCCCCCCTTCTTTTTCATTTCTATTTCAATCAAAAATAATCAATAGGAGGTTGAAAAATGAGAAGTTTGAATAAACGTTTCATCACTACAGTTTTATTGCTTTTATCTATTATTATTATATCTGCTTGTGGAAAGAGTGGACAAACTACATCTTCCGGTGTAAATACTGAAAATTCCGGAGAATTATTCATTCAGGTTGCCGGTATTGTACCTCAAGGCCACCCATTAGCACTTGGTGGAGAAAAATTCAAAGAACTTGTTGAAGAAAAATCGGATGGTAAAATCAAAGTCGAATATTATCCAAATAACCAGTTGGGCTCAATACGAGAACAGACAGAGCAAGTTCAAATGGGGACTATTCAAATGGCTCAAACCTTGCTTTCAACTGTGACATCATTTAATGCAAGCCATTTACAGGTGTTTGAATATCCTTTTCTATGGCCGAGTGATGAAGATGAAATCTGGAGTATTTTAGAAGGGGGAGTCGGTGAGCTCGCGTTAGAAAAATTGGAGCCTACCGGATTGAAGGGATTTGGTTTTTGGGCAGGTGGATTCAAGGCTATTACAACAAAAGACAGAGCGATTCAATCTCCAGTAGATTTGAAGGGCATAAATATGCGCGTAATTCCTTCAGAAATTTTACAAAAGACGTATGAAGCATTTGGAGCGAACCCGGTGCCGATTGAGTTTACAGAAACATACAATGCACTGCAACAAGGCGTGGCGGATGCTCAAGAAAATCCGTTAGAGACAATCTATTCAGCGAAATACTATGAAGTGCAAGATCATATAACCATAGCAAATCATGGATATCAGTTTTATATGATGGTAGCTAATTCGAACTGGTTTAATGGATTGGATGAAGGGACGCAAAAGATTTTAATAGAAGCTGAAGAAGAGGCAAGGGTATTTGCCAAAGATCTCACGAGAGAATCAATTGAAAAGAAGCTAAAAGAATTTCCTGAATTAGGACTTGAAGTCCATGAGTTAACGGAAGAAGGAAGACAGGAGTTTATTAAATTGTCACAACCTTTACATGAAGAATTGATTAATACGCCTGATCAAAAGGAATTACTTGAAAGCATATATGAGGAAACCGGTGTAAATTAAGTAAGACCATGTCTTGAAGTACTCTCACTCACTTCGAGGAAGTGAGTGAGAGTACTTCATTTAATACGGTTCCTTTTAAGGGGGGAAAAGAATGAAAATCATCAATAAGATCGAAGAAGCCTTTATTTCATTTAGTATTCTATTTGCAACCTTGTTGGTGCTTGTGAATGTTACGCTAAGGATGTTTGGAAAAGGAATAACATGGTCTGAAGAGCTGATCCGTTTTATGTTAATCTGGGTCACGTTTATTGGAATTAGTGTGTGTGCCAGAAATGATGAGCATTTTAGCATCGAGTTTATTCCGCAATTGGTAAGAGGAAAAGTCAAAAAGGGATTAATGTTTGTCATTTATGTATTATCTTTAATTTTTAGTGTTATTTTCACATGGTATAGCTTTAAATTGCTGCAGTTTACTTTCGGAAATGGTCAGTTAACGCCGGGACTTGGCGTGCCGTTTGCCCTTATTTATGGAATTATCCCCTTGTCAGGATTTTTATTAATTATCCGGTATGTACAGCAGTTAATAAAATGTTTTTCAACCAATTTTGATCATAATGAAAAGAATGATATTCCTGTGCTTAAGGATGTGGATTTCCGATGATCATTGCTTTGTTGGTTATATTGTTTTTCTTGTTACTCATTGGAACGCCAATTTATATTTCTTTAATTCTTTCAACCTTTATCACGTTGATGGTGTTCACAGATATCGATTCGATGGTTGCGATCCAAAGAATTTTTGGAGGAATTGATAAGTTTGTTTTGATGTCTGTACCATTCTTTATTTTGGCAGCAAATGCAATGGATGTAGGAGGGCTCTCTACACGAATCTTAGCTTTTGCAAGAGCCTTAGTTGGCCATTTTTTTGGGGGGATTGCGATGGCTACGCAAACAGGCTCTATGTTTTTTGGGGCGCTCTCGGGGTCAAGTCCAGCTACGGTGGTGGCGATGGGGAGAATTATGTATCCTGAATTGTTACGGCAAGGATATCCGAAAACCTTCTCCAGCGGCCTTATCATTCAATCGGGTGCTGTTTCTCTTGTGATCCCGCCGAGTATTACTTTGATTTTATATGCAAGTGCCACCAATACATCTGTCGGCTCTTTATTTCTTGCTGGATTGGGAGCAGGTCTCTTTTTTGCCTGTTTCATACTATTGTATATTTATATCTATTCAAGAACAAAAAACTTCCCTAAAAGTGAACGAGTTTCATTAAAAGAGATTGCGCACTCTATCAAAAATGCATCCTGGTCGCTAATGGTCCCTGTGATTATTGTCGGTGGCATTTCCCTTGGTATTTTTACGCCGACTGAAGCAGCCGGTGTGTCAGCCATGTATTCAATTTTTGTCGGCATGGTTATTTATAAAGAAATCACCTGGAAAAAATTATATGATCTTTGTTTTCAATCAGCCAAAACATCTGCCCAAGTACTAATTTTAGTGGCGTCAGCATCTGCGATTGGATGGCTAATGACAGCAGGCCAGGTACCGCAACAGTTGGCAGCATTCGTTACAGAAACATTTACATCCGGATGGACGTTTTTACTGTTCTTGAACTTCATGCTTTTAATCATTGGCATGTTTGTTGACTCCACGATTGCTTTAGTAGTGATTGCGCCATTACTGTTGACGAGTGCAATCTCATTAGGCATCGATCCTATTCATTTAGGAATTATTATGGTACTGAATTTGGCTCTCGGCACTTTTACACCGCCTTTCGGACTGAATATTTTTGTTGCTAACAGCATCACAAATATGAAATTAAGCGAAATGTTGCCTGGTATCTTTCAATTTCTTTGGGTATCAATAATTGCATTGTTAATCATTACCTATATCCCATCCATTTCTACTTTGCTGCCTACTTTTGTATACGGATAACAAATCGAAGCGTTTTTTAGACTAGATTGAAAAACTCAGTTTATACAATTATTAGTTGCCGGGGAAGAATCGTTCTTTCGCAAGTTTGCTGTACAACAAGAAATATAGGGAAATATTTTTAATAAAAAAACTGGGTATCTACGTAATTGATAAGCTAGAGAAAAAGGAAACGGTAGCGCTCCTGCTTGCGTAGAAAGTGAATAAGTCTTAAAAAGAGGTGTATTTATGTATTCAATCGATCCTAATAATATGACTGAAGTAGAAAAATATAAATTTTTAACAGGAGGTATTATCCCAAGACCTATTGCATTCGTTACAACGATTTCAAAAAGTGAGGTTTTAAATGGGGCGCCATTCAGTTACTTTAATATTGTCAGTTCAAATCCGCCGATGATTTCAGTATCAATTCAAAGGTTTGAAGGAAGACAGAAGGATACCGCGAGAAATATTATCGAACGGAAGGAATTTGTCGTTCATATTGTCGATAATCAAAATGTGGAAAAAATAAATGAAACAGCAGCGAGCCTGCCCTCTGATCAAAGCGAAATTGAGTTAGCTCAATTAACTTCAATCGAAAGCACAAAAGTCTCTGTACCGGGAGTTAAAGAAGCAAAGATTCGTATGGAGTGTAAATTGGAACAAGCGATAGAATTAGGAGATATGGACACCCCAGCTTGTGACCTCATTATTGGCAGAGTTGTTCAATTTCATATACAAAGTGGTATTTATGAGAAAGGAAGAATTGACGCAAGAGGCTTGGCTGCTGTGAGCCGGTTGGCTGGTAGCAATTATGCAACTATCGGTGAGTTGTTTTCAATCAAAAGACCTAAATAGGTCTGAATACTACTAGGGATCCTGAATGAGTTTTTGCACAAAAATGATAGAAGGAAAAGGATACGGAAAGACTGAGAAATACAATGAACAGATAGCGTAATGGGGGTTTATATGAAAGTGTTAGTCATTGTTGCTCATCCACATTTAGAAACTTCAGTTGTCAACAAAACATGGGTGAAAGAATTGAAGAAACATTCTGAAATAACTGTATCTGAGCTATATAAAAAATATCCAGATGAACGAATTGATATAGAGAGAGAGCAAAGGTTGTGCGAGGAACATGACCGGATTGTTTGGCAGTTTCCATTTTATTGGTATAGCTCTCCACCACTTCTGAAAAAATGGATTGATGAAGTTTTGACACGTGGATGGGCGTATGGTTCAAATGGAACGAAACTACATAAAAAAGAGCTCATTTTAGCAGTGTCATCTGGAAGTGGGAAAGAAAAATACCAAGCAGGGGGTCGGAATCATTTTTCTATGAGTGAACTATTAAAGCCCTTCCAAGCAACTAGCAATCTAATAGGTACAAAATATTTACCTGCTTTTGTCTTTAACGGCGCATACACAGCATTACAAGAAGAGGTTCAAGAAAGTGCAAGAGAGTATGTGAATTATATTCTTGCCAAAGATATTTTTGAATAAGGATAAATGATTGGATATTTCCTAGTTTTATGGAAATATCCGATTTTATATCCGCAGAAAATTCATTGATTAAATTCTACTTGATTAGGCTAATTCGAAAACTGCATCATGAGGATCACGAAAGTGACAGAAAAAAGTATTATCAGGCTTAAGAGTTCTTGAATTGGAACAATTTATTGCAGGCCCATCAGTAGGCAGGTTGTTTGAGATTTTGCTACATTCATTAACAGACTCCTTCTCCGCGATCCAGCTCGCCCAATCGGCGAGTTTTCTTTATTCCGATGCATAAATTAAATCGGAATGAGGAAAATACGTTTATTGGTTGAATTCCCATATTTTGTTAAGTAACTTCTTCCCTTTTCTAAACATGCTTCTTTTCTGCAAAGGGCTGAGCAAGGGAGAATAACTGGGATAAACTGAGAGAAGGAGGAAAAGAAATGGATAAGGAACAACGACAGAACGGGTCAGTAAACGACGAGAACAAAAAAAATCAGCAGTTGGAAAGTTTCCGTGTTGATCATAAAAATACCAAACTAACAACCAACCAGGGTGTACGCGTCACGAACACAGATGATTCACTTAAAGCAGGCGAAAGAGGACCTACCCTGATGGAGGATTTTCATTTTCGGGAAAAGATGACTCATTTTGACCATGAACGGATTCCAGAGCGGGTTGTCCATGCACGTGGTTTTGGAGCTCATGGCTATTTCCAAGTATACGAACCGATGACGGAATATACGAAAGCGAAATTTTTACAAGATCCGTCAGTGAAGACTCCCGTTTTTGTCCGATTCTCTACGGTTGTCGGATCACGAGGTTCAGCTGATACGGTAAGGGATGTCCGAGGTTTTGCGACTAAATTTTATACAGAAGATGGCAACTATGATTTAGTTGCAAACAATATTCCTATCTTTTTTATTCAAGATGCGATTAAGTTTCCGGATGTCGTTCATGCCATCAAACCTGAACCACATAATGAAATCCCTCAAGCGTCAGCTGCACATGATACATTTTGGGATTTTGTCGTCAGTAATACTGAAACAGCACATATGATTATGTGGCTTCTTTCTGACAGAGCGATTCCTCGAAGCTTCCGGATGATGGAAGGTTTTGGTGTTAACACTTTCAGATTCGTTAATGAACAGGGGAAAGCCCGGTTTGTGAAGTTTCATTGGAAGCCTTTGCTCGGTGTTCATTCTCTCGCTTGGGATGAAGCACAGAAACTGGCTGGAAAGGATCCCGACTTTCATCGGCGTGATCTTTGGGAAGCAATCAATAATGGAGAATATCCTGAATATGAACTGGGTGTTCAACTATTAGAAGAAGAAGAGGAGTTTACATTCGACTTTGATATTCTTGATCCGACTAAATTTTGGCCGGAGGAAATCGTTCCTGTCAAAATCATTGGAAAGATGACGTTGAATCGCAATCAGGATAACTTCTTTGCTGAGACTGAACAAGCAGCCTTTCATCCTGGGCATGTTGTACCTGGTATTGATTTTAGCAATGATCCGTTATTACAAGGAAGGCTGTTTTCCTATACTGACACACAGCTTCTTCGTTTGGGCGGGCCTAATTTTCATGAAATTCCGATTAACCGTCCGATAGCGCCGGTAAATAACAACCAACGAGATGGGTTTCATCGCATGACAATCGATAAAGGGGCAGTAAGTTATTCGCCAAATTCTCTCCGGAATAATTCGCCGCAACCAGCAAGTGATATGGAACATGGTTACACGCATTATGCTGAGAAAGTGGACGGGCAAAAGGTCCGGAAACGGAGTAAGAGCTTTAATGATCACTACCAACAGGCAACCCTTTTCTGGAACAGCATGTCTCCTATTGAAAAACAGCATATTGTTAAAGCTTTTCATTTTGAAGTCGGGAGTGTCAAAGATAAGCAAATTAAGCAGCGGGTTGTTGAAATGTTTAATAATGTTGATGGAGACCTTGCCGTTCAGATTGCCCAAGGAATTGGTGTCGATCCGCCAGCGAATTCTGGCGGGACTGGGATTACAGCTTCGTCATCAGCGGTGAGTCAAGAAACAACGATTCGGAGTCCTCGAACGAGAAAAGTAGCGATTCTTATAGAAAAGGGTTTTAATTTTAATGATGTCACAATGGTGATGACAGCGTTGGCCGGCTCTGGAGTCCATGCGGACATAATTAGTAAAAATTTAGGAATGATTTCGAGTGCAGAAGGGCAACAATTAGAGGCAACGAAAAGTTATGCGACTAGTGGTTCGATTATGTATGATGCACTCTATATTCCTGGAGGTAAAAACAGTGTGGACACATTAACGATGCATAAAGAAGCAAAAGATTTCTTGAGCGATGCCTTTATCCATGCTAAAGCAATAGGGGCAACGAACGAGGGGGTAGATTTATTAACTTCCTCTGATGTGCAACGGATCTCTACCGCTGGACCAGAGACGAAAGGACAATTGTTCTCAGACTTAGGAATTGTAACCATTCGCAACACAGCAGATTTGAATAGTTTTACCCAAGAATTCATCCATTCGATTGCCCAACATCGCCACTGGATGAGACAGAACCAAGACGGAAAAATGAGTGGTTGAATAGAGGCTTTATACAGTAGGGATAAAAGGCCCACTGTATAAAGCTATTTTTTTATTACTAAACAATCTCCATTTTTTAATTGAAGCAGATTGGCTAAAAATGCTTCGGCGATTGCGTTAGAAATGTCAATTAATTCATCTTCATCTTTTGCTAATATTGCTAAGGGGGCTCCCCCGATATGGCGGCTTTTATCGGTTGTAATATAGGCAAGAATTCCTTTAGCTCCTCCTTCGCCTTTACTCATCGGCTTTCACTTCCTTTGCTGTTTTTAAGATTTCAGGGTTCTTTTTCACAGTCTCCAGTAAAGGAGTAAGTAAAATTGTTTCTTTTAATAGCTCAAAATTTTGGATGATTGGAACGATGGCAATGATAACTTTCCCGTCTGTAGGGTTTTGCGCACTATATATTTTCCTTTGTCCTAATCTTCGCGTTGTTTCAAATAAAATAGCTTGTCGTTGACCGTTATTCATAAGTGGAATTTGAAAGTGATCCTTATTCGGATGGATCACAGCAGCGATTCCTTCTTCAAGGAACCAATTTTTCGCTTCCTCCCTTCCCATTAAATTGGAAACGAACATTCCATCCACATAGAGATCAGAGCCTTTTATTTCAATTTCCCCTTCCGTCACAGTAACGATGTCACCGATTTTTTGACGCGCTGTAAAATGTTTTAAAAAGTAAAATAATACAAGGCCTATTACTGAACCAGCAAAGACTTCAATCCATGTCGGTACATCTAAAAATGATTGAAAGAGCTGAATAACGAGTGCTGTAGTAAAGGCTACGATGAGTGTAATATAGTTGCGCGATTCAAATATTTTTGAAATTCCATCAATATAGGCATTGCCTCGTTTGGCAAATTCCTCTCCTTCGAGGTCTAAAAGACTTTCTCTTTCAACCTTGCGGACATCACGAAAATGTTGTATAGCAATTCCTAAAAATGTAACCGCAGTAAAATTCTTGGTCATGAGAGTAGGGATGATAAAAGCCCCTAATGCAGCAGCCACTCCACCTGTTACGAGATGGATTAAATAGCCGTTCGGATAATTGGGATACTGGCGATAATCTAATTTAAGCGACAGAAAACGTGCTAATGTTCCAATCACAGTTGCGGTAATGATAAGGACTAACATTTCAGTGGAAATTAAATCATTGTTATTGGCCATGTTATGTAGAGCTCCTTACTAAGAATTTTAGTATTAGAATTTGTTTAATGGATGTTTTTATACAAATGCTACTTATAGCAGAATTTTTCTTAATGAATGAAGAAGGGGAAATTAACCGATAATATTGTAAAAAGACAGTAATGAATCGATAATTTTTTTTGCTTTTAAAGGTGGTTTATTTTATGAACTCGAACATTGGAAGAAGTATTTACCGGAAAGAAGCAATGGAAAAGGTAACAGGGGCAGCAAAATATACGGCTGATTATTCATCGAAAGAGATGTTGCATATTCAGTTAGTTGCTAGTTCTTATGCCCATGCAAAAATAAAAGCAATTGACACAACGAAAGCACTTCATGCACCTGGAGTTCGAGCCATTTTAGTTGGAAAGCCAGCCCCGCTGACGGGAGAAGAAATTAATGATCGACCGCCACTTGCTTTTGAAAAAGTAAGATATCATGGCGAACCAGTAGCTGCAGTAGTAGCAGATAGTTTAGTTGAAGCAAAAAAGGCTGCCGAATTGATTAAGGTGACGTATGAACCTCTGCCTGTCATAAATTCCCCGAAGGAAGCTCTTCTTCCAGATGCTGCTTTAATCCATGAAAATTTAGCTGCGTATGAAAGAATCGAGCATGTTTATCCCGAGCCGAATACAAATATTGCTGATCGAACGAAAATACGGAAAGGAAATATGGAAATAGGGTGGAATGAAAGTGATGTAACGATTGAGGCAAGTTTTTCCTTCTCCCCGTCCGATCATATTGCGATGGAAACAAGATGTGTGACAGCAGAAATTCGCCCAGATGGTTTTGTTGTGTTTTCATCATCGACTCAATCCCCCTTTATCATAAAAGAACTAATGAATCGATATTTCGATCTAGATGAAGGGAAAGTCATTGTAAAAACACCACTTGTAGGCGGAGGGTATGGAGGAAAAGTGGCTGTGCAACTGGAGTTGATTGCTTATATGGCTACACATGCTGTTGGTGGGAGACCGGTTAAACTATTGAATACAAGGGAAGAAGATATGATCACCTCTCCTGTACATATTGGCCTTGATGCGAATATAAAGCTAGGGGCGACAAAAGCAGGGAAAATAACTGCAGCCGAAATTTTATACATGTTTGACTCGGGAGCTTATTCCGATAAGGGGGCTACAATCAGTCGGGCTGCTGCAGTTACATGTACGGGTCCCTATTATATTAAAAATATATCATGCGATTCATTATGTGTTTATACAAATCATCCATATGCAACGGCCTACCGGGGCTTTAGTCATTCTGAGCTTTTATTTGCATTTGAACGAGCAATGGATATGCTTGCGCAAAAGCTTGGCATTGACCCATTAGAGCTCCGCAAGAAAAATTCAATCTTACCTGGTCTGACAACAGCAACACAAATGCGTGTTAACGCCAGTACAGTTGGAAATTTACCTCAATGTATCGACAGGTTGAAGCAATTAATGAACTGGGAAGAGGGAACCGTTATTCGAGTAAGTAATCGGAAAATAAGAGCAAAAGGAGTCAGCTGCATTTGGAAAACATCAACGATTGATTCCGAAGCGAATTCCGGGGTAGTGCTAACTTTTAACGTGGATGGCAGCGTGAACATTTTATCAGGGATTGTCGAAATTGGAACAGGGACCAAAACAATCCTTGCTCAATTACTTGCCGAAAAACTAAAAATGAATATGAATAAAATTCATGTCAAGATGGAAGTTGATACACAAACAACTCCTAAGCATTGGAAAACAGCTGCCAGCAGAGGAACGTTAATGGCTGGAAGAGCTCTACTAAAAGCGGCAGACGATGCAATTGAACAATTGAAGGACATCGCATCGCGTGTTCTGATCTGTTCACCTGATGACTTGGATGTAGGAAATGAAAAAGTCTATGTAAGGGATGAACCTGATACGTTTATTCAAATAAAAGAGATTTGTCACGGTTATAAATATCCAACTGGTTACTCAATTGGCGGTCAAGTGATTGGCAGAGGAACATACACTTTAAGACATTTGACCCATATTGACCATGAGACAGGGAAAGGGAAGCCAGGGCCGGAATACACAGTAGGGGCTCAAGGTGTAGAAGTGGAGTTTGATATAAGAGATTACACTTATAAAATAGTAAAGGCCTATTCTGTCATCGATGCTGGAAAAGTATTAAATTTAAAATTGGCTGAAGGACAAGTAATGGGTGCGATGAGTATGGGGCTGAATTTTGGGAGCAGTGAAACATTTGTATTTAATAATGAGGGAATCGTATTAAATCCACGGCTGCGTACATATACTCCATTCCGTTATGGTGAACATCCCGAATATATTGTTCATTTTGTGGAAACCCCTCATCTTGACGGCCCATATGGAGCACGTGGATTAGGGGAAATTGGATTGATTGGCATGCCTGCTGCATTAGCTAACAGCCTTTCGGTTGCAGCGGGAGTGGAATTAAATAAACTGCCTCTTACTCCTGAATTCATTTGGAAGGAAAAGAAAGCGGTGGATGAATAGATGATATCGTTTGACTTTGAATATTATAAGCCAACCTCTCTAACGGAAGCGACACAATTGTATCAATCACTTGAGGAACAAGGAAAGCAGCCAATGTACTTTTCAGGAGGAACCGAACTGATTACGCTAGGAAGAAGGAATCAGCTTTTTACAGATGCTGCTATTGATATTAAAGCAATCCCGGAATGCCTTGTCTTAAAAAAAGATAACAATCAAGTGATATTAGGAGCAGCGCAAACTTTAACAAGGATTAGAGACATGCAACTTTTCCCATTTTTAAATAAAGTCATTGTGGAAATTGCTGACCATACCGCCCGAAATAAAGTTACGCTAGGTGGAAATATATGTGCCAATATTATTTTTAGGGAAACGGTTCTGCCACTTTTGCTAACCGATAGTCAAGTTGTGATTGCGAGTCAGACTGGTTTAAAACAATTGCCGATAAAAGATGTATTCAATCAAACATTACAATTAGATAAAGGGGAGTTCCTTGTTCAAGTTATTACAGAGTTGTCGGAAATGGAATGGCCATCGCTAAGTGTGAAAAAGCGCAGACAATGGGATGTTGGTTATCCATTAATAACAGTGGCAGCACTGAAAAAAAATGAACAAATCAAAGTGGCGTTTAGCGGGTTATGTTCCTTTCCTTTTCGTGATATGCATATGGAAGATAGTTTAAATAATCAACAACTTTCGTTAGAGGCAAGAGTTGATAAAGCAATCGAGCGAATTCCTGCGCCTATCCTTGATGATGTAAACGGTTCTGCAGAGTATAGAAGGTTTGTTTTGAAAAATACGCTACATGACGTACTGAATGAATTGGAAGGAGCGGCAAATGTATAAAAGTGATATAATGTTAAATTTAAATGGTGAAAACCGTAGCGTGTATGTAAGAAATGCGGATACGTTATTATTTGTTCTGCGTGAAGAACTAGGGCTAACAGGTGCAAAACCAGGTTGTTTAAATGGTGACTGCGGTGCATGTACCATTGACGTTGATGGCGATTCGATGAAATCGTGCCTAATGTTAGCGATAGAAGCCGTCGGTAAAAAAGTGACCACAGTGGAAGGACTAAAAAATACTCCGATTCAAACGGAGTTTATAAAAAAATTTGCCTTCCAATGTGGCTATTGTACCCCAGGCTTTATTATGAATTGTCACGCCTTAATTCAAAAATACCCAAATGCAGATGATACGGTAATCAAGGATTGGTTAGAATCGAATATTTGCCGCTGTACAGGATACAAAGAAATTGAAGAGGCGATCAAATCGGTGTTAGTAAATGATACGAAGGAATCTATGTGAAAAAATACTATAATTAGTAATTACATTTACTTTATCCAAAGTTGACATACTAAACGAGTAATTTCATTACGATGTTTAGGAGGAATATAAACATGGAACAAAATCAACAAGTTCAACAAGCAGCGCAACAAGCGCAACAAGCTCTTCAGCAAGCAGAACAATCTCTGCAACAAGCAACACAACAAGCAAATCCGCAAGCGATTCAGCAAGTTCAGCAACAGCTGCAGCAGGCTACTCAGCAACTGCAGCAAGCTCAAAATAGTGCTCAACCAGCTCAACAGCAACAATATCAGCAAGTCCAACAGCAACTGCAGCAAGTCACTCAGCAGCTCCAGCAAGTTCAGCAACAACAAATACAACAGCAATAATCGCAGGAAGCAAGAGGTAACTCTTTTGCTTCTTTTTTAACAGATTAGATAGTATAAAATTTTGGGTCTACCACAGTCATTCGTACTGTGGTAGTTTGTTTTATCGCAAATAAACCGGCAGAAATATCACCACTTCAAGACTTCAGGTTTATGGTAAACTAAATTGTATAAAACATTATGAATCTTATAAAAGGGAGGGGAATACGGATGCTTAAAAAGGCAGAAGATCGCCTTGGAAGAGTAATAGAATATCAGTATCCACCGAAAAAAATTGTTTCAATCTGTCCAGGAATTACTGAAACTTTATTTGCTCTGCAATTAGAAAACGAAATGAAAGGGATAACGAGGTATTGTATTCTTCCAGAAGACAAAGTAAAGGCAGTAACAAAAGTGGGTGGAACAAAACAGATTAAGGAAGAAGTCATTCACGAAATCAAGCCTGATTTGATTATCGCTGAAAAGGAAGAAAACACAAAGGAGATTGTGGAAAGTCTTGAAAAGGATTTTCCTGTGTATGTAGCTGATGTGCAATCGATTTCAGATGCATATGAAATGATGTTAGAACTGGGCGAGTTGACCGATCGGAAAGAGCAAGCAGACAATTTGGTTGCACAAATAAAAGGACAATTTGCCAAAATACCGCAAGTGCAAGCAAAACGAGCAGCCTATGTAATCTGGAAGAAACCATATATGGTGGTAGGAAAAGATACATATATTCAGTCCGTTTTAGAAAGAATGGGCCTCATTAATCCATTTACAAACCTCAACGGCAGATATCCAGTTATCACCGAAGAGGATTTTCAAAAAGCCGATTTAGACTATGTGTTTCTTGCTTCGGAACCGTATCCGTTTAAACAACAACATCAAGCTGAATTTACGGCGATGATGCCAAATGTCAAAGCCGTTAATATTGAAGGTGAAATGTTTTGGTACGGTTCGCACATGCTTTCAGCCGCCAACTATTTTAAAAACTTGGTAGAATCATTGGAAGGATAGAACTGTTTGATTATGTAACACTTAATGACGATTAGAAACCGCTGCAGACTGCTGCAGCGGTTTCTATATATTTCTACAATATCAGTTATTTTCTTGCCTTACCTCATTAAACACTATTATGTTCGCTAGTTTGGGACACCGGTTTTTCGTATGATTGGTTTTTTCCATGGACGAAATAATACAAGATAAGGCTAAAAAAGACGGTGATTCCGAGTATCAAGTACATACTACGAAAACCGAAGGCGGAAACAAAAAAACCTAGAAAAGTTGGACCGATGCCAATTGCGATTTCAATGCCAAAAAAGTAAGTGGTGGTTGCAACCCCAACTCGATGATTTGGCGTGTTTTTCGTCACAATTGCTTGCCCGGCGGATAGTAAATTTCCATAACCGAAACCAATGAGCGCAGCACCTATAAGGAGCACAACCCCATGCGTAGCCTGACTTAGGACAATCAGCCCTACAGATAGGGAAAGAATGGCGGGATAGAAGACAATATTATCCCCTTTTGTATCAAGTAATTTGCCTGTAGTCGGTCTAGATAAAAAGACGGCAATCGAATAGATAATAAAAAAGAAACTAGCAGCGGACATTAACTGAATTTCTTTCGAATATGAGGCAAGAAAGGATAGAATCCCTGAGTACGCAAACGCATTAATAAACATGATTAAGGAGATTGGAATTGCGGTCTTATCGAAAAAATCTTTAACATGGAATCCTTTTAATTCATTGAGTTGTTCTTTAGTGATATGAGTTTCTTTTATATTTATTAGAAAGACAAGGATTATATTCAAACCTGATACGATTGTAACGAGAATAAAAATCGTAATGATGTTTGCGTATTGCATGATCACTACCCCAAGAAACGGTCCAAAGGCTGATGCTAGGATGAAACCGAGTGAAAAATAACTAATCCCTTCTCCTTTTCGCGCTTTGGGAATAATATCTAGGACAGCTGTTTGTAGTACAGTCAGAACTAATCCGATAACGAGCCCGTGTAAAAAGCGGACCATAATAAGAAAATTTAAACTTTCTGCAGGAAAGTAAAGCAAAGAGATTATGAAGGAGAAAATAACTCCAGTAATAAGGAGTTTTTTACGCCCGATAATATCAAGATATTTTCCGGTAAACAAACGGGAAATAATCACGCCAATAACGAAAATCCCTGCAGCAAGCCCAGCACTGCTATTCGTTGCATCGAATTTGGATAAGACGTATTCCGCTACCGTCGTCATAGTTAACAGAAAGATAAGTCCGACAAAGAAGGCGCTCACCGAAAACAATAAGAAATCTTTCGTCCACAGTCTTTCTTTCGTTCTATTCATTGTTAGACTCTACCCCATTCATCGAATTTGAAAAAAATTTCAAACCCTGCTTAAGGAAATGGATTGAAATTATAATCAGAACATTCAGTCGATTTGCGTAACTAATGTGTATTATAACAGATTCTTTTTTTATTTCAAATGAATGAGCTTTGAAAGGGAAGGGACAAGTATTTAGTTGTTGAGATATTTTCTGAAAATTGTTACTATTAATGCTAAAAACAGACTTTCTTTGATGCAAAAGAAATAGTTAAATGTACTGGTCGTTCAACTAACTATTTAGTTGTTCTTCATTTTTGAAAGATCACGAAAATCAGCTTATGATCAGACGACTTATAAAAGAGACCGATGTGGTCATGAAGGCTTTAGACCGGGAGTCACCGCAAGACTAGGGATTGACTATCAGATGATTATCCAGGAAAAATAGGAAGGTGAAGGTCGTGGTGGAAAAAGCAACTGAATATATTCTTCCTTTAGAAGGTGGAATTAACTTTCGTGATATGGGCGGATTAGAAACGAGTGAGGGGGGAAGGATTAAACAAAAAATTCTGTTTCGCTCAGGAGAATTATCAAGGCTAACAAGAGAGGATAAAAGCTTCCTAGACTCTTTAGCGATAAAAAGTATTTTTGATTATCGTAGACAGGCGGAAGCTAAACTCAAACCGGACCCTGTGATTGGTCAGGCAGTATACGAACGGTATTCTGCTTCAGTGGCGGAAAATATCACCAATTATAATCCTGAAAAAACAAAAGATTATTATCTGCAATTTACAAACGAAAGGTTCCTCAATTCTTATGGGGCAATGGCGATAAAAAATCCAGCTTATAAACGATTGATGGAAAAGTTGAAAATCCCAGAAGTACATTTGCCGCTGATTCATCATTGTTCATTAGGACGTGATCGAACCGGTGTGGGAGCAATGATTATCCAAATGACACTTGGAGTTCCTTTTGACAAGATTTTAGATGATTATCTTTTATCAAACCAATTATTAGAACCTTTTTATCATAAGATTTTTATGAAAGTCGCTCCACATGTGAGCGAGGATGAATTGAATCAATTTAAACATGGGTTCCTTTTGAAGCCAGATTATGTAACTGCGGCAATGAATTCAATCTTGCATCATTATGGTGATATCGAGAATTATCTTTTACAGGAGTATGGGATTACAACAGAAATTAGAAAAAGAATCAAAGACTTTTGTTTAGGTTAATAGATTAGGAATCGGTTGAATTTCTGCTAAAAAGCCCGGAAGGAATGTTCATTTCTTACGGGCTTTCCATTTTTCCACCATGCCAAGTCATGGTTAAATTTAACGAGAAAGAGGAAATTAATATGGTTTTAGTGATTAGGCGAGAACCCTCGTCAAACAGTTCACCTCTTAAAGAAGGTGATTAAATCGGTATGCCAATGGGCGTATATTGGAGAAAGAGCGGAAAAAGTGAAAGTTGGAGATCCAGCCCAAATGGTCGATATTGGTCCGCACCGTATGGCGGACATATAGCGAGCGGTTTCGGTAGCGAAAATGGGATCGAGGCTATTAAAGGTTTTTATTGCTCGAATTTTTTGTTAAAGCTTTTCCTTTACATAACAAGCCAAATTCGCAAGGGTGGTTTTTCATTATAAAAAGATATGAATCAAAACGATGGCAAAAAAGACAAATGCCATCACGTAATGAAACTTCCGCCTTTTTCCTGTTGCTTTCCTTCTCCTTAAAAGTCCACTAAATAATAAAATCGCTAATAACACGAATCCAAGGTAGCCACTGGTTAATTTCATGTTATAGAGATTTCCCCAATAAGCATTGATCATGATTCCAGCATGAAAAAGAATAAGTCCTGTTGCAGTCATTGCAATCGGAATATGATACTTCATCATTCTTTTCGAGATTTTCGCCAACTTCACTTTAACTTGTCTAATTTTACTTTTACGGATCATCAAAAACACAAAATACATATTTAAGTTGATTAAAAATAGGATAAAAGCCATTTGTGCGAGAAGTTTACCAAGTAGTACATTATTTGATTCATAGCCTTGAATTTGACTCCAAACGAGAATAATTAAAACGGTCAAGACATTAACAGTTAGCCATTTCCAAATCATCGTTACCTCCAGAAGGTTTCCAGCGTTGTCATCATTTTAACATATGGAGCAGTCGCTTTCCGCTCGACCATAATCATTGAACTAGATAATAAATTGTGGGGAAACCTTACATGGTTTTAGAGGAGGTAAAAAGTATTGATAATGGGGAATAACTCCAGATTGTTTAAGAAGAATTGATGGGGGCTTCTGGCGTTCACTAGGGGTGAACAAATAAAGAGACACCGGAACTATCCCGGTGTCTGTCTTTCTTATAGATGATCTCGCTCAATTTCGGCTTTCCATGTTTTATGGAAGACTTTTCCGGCGCTTTCATAAGCAGTTAATGTATTAACGAGGTAAAATTTTGTTTCGTCACTCCACATTTCGCTGTTTGTTTCGAGGTGAATTTGCCAATCACCACGACCTAAGGTTGGTAAGGGGGGATATATTGAGAAAACAGATCGACGGTAACAGAATTTATTAGTACAAGTAAATTTAACCGTTTTCACCTGAACCTGCTTATTTTCGCTTTCATCATCATTGCATTATTAACAGACTATGCTCCTGAAAAAAAATAGAAATATGATGGTCACATTATGTTTGTGTAGTTTTGCCGTCTATGTAGATGGATATGTTTGTCCAATTTACCTATGTTATCCTATAGATAATGTATAGTCTAATCCAAGGAGAGAGCATCATGTTCTCTGATGTAAATAAAGATATTCACGATTGTCCATGGGAAAATTTCGGAATCCTATCAAGCAATTAAAACAGAAGGAGATGTTTCCAAGTTAGTCTCGAAATTATTAGAGCAGAGGGATGACTTAAAGTTTGAACTTTCAAAAATGAAGAAAAAAAGAAAGGGAATTTTGGAGTCTGCTCATTGATTGGTCGACTTGGATTGCTCCTATTTTTGATATTAAGTTTTTTAGTCACTTGTGGTATAACAAGTTAAAATTCGTGTAAAGGGAGGAAAATGAAATCGAGATCTTATTGCTAGTTACTTGCCTATTTTGGCTGTTCGTCGCGGTGGATACTGCGGTGGGATTGAAGAAGATTAAATCTCTTGATCAACCATTCAACTCTCATAACAACGAATTAATCAGTGTCATTGTCGCAGCTAAAAATGAAGAGGAACAAATAAAAGCCAGCCTTTTGAGCCAGTTCGCGCAAACGTACAAAAATATCGAATGGATTGTGGTCAACGATCGTTCGACTGACCAAACAGGTGAAATCATTACTGAGCTTTTGCTGGTAGAGCCTCGTCTCCAAGTCATCCATATTGATGAGTTACCTTCCGGCTGGTTAGGGAAAAATCACGCATTATACAAGGGGTTTCAAGAAGCAAAAGGGGAGTGGCTACTATTCACGGATGGCGATATTTTATACGATAAACATGCATTTAAAAAAGCGATTTCTTACGCTAACCAAAATGAAGTAGACCATCTATCGGTTATGCCAAATATCACTGGGAACGGTTTCTGGTTGCAAGCATTTATTTCATTCTTTTTATTTGGCTTTAATTATTTTAAGCGTCCTTGGGTAACGAACTCAGCTAACTCGAAACAAAGCGTTTCGATTGGAGCCTTTAATTTAGTGAAAAGGGAAGCTTATGTTTCCATTGGCACCCATAAAAGTTTGGCAATGCGCCCAGATGATGACCTTCAGCTAGCGTTAAGAATTAAAAAAGCTGGATTCAGACAACATCTGGCAGAGGCATTAAACTTTGTGGAAGTTATATGGTACAACAACCTTTCAGAAGCCATCCGCGGCCTCGAGAAAAACACGTTTGCCGGGTTGCATTATCGGCTTTCAATGGTCCTATTTGCCATTGGAGGCATTTTCATCTCCCAAATTCTTCCGTTTTGGTTGTTGCTGTTTGGAACCGCAGCGATTCGCTTATACAGTCTTGTCGCAATTGTGCTCATATTCATCACTTATTATTTAGTGTTGAAAAAAGAAACAAAATTCCCTTTACTGACTTTTGCTGCTTTCCCAATCACTGCAAGTCTATTTCTTTATACAATTATTAGAGCAACCATTTTAACCTATATCCAAGGCGGAATTTATTGGCGAGGAACGTTTTACTCCTTAAATGATTTGAAAAAAGGAAACAAGAATGATTGAGATCCCTTACACCATACCCCACAGTCGTTTCGTGAGATGTAGTTTTCTCTCTTAAACTAGTAAGACATTTACTGGAAGCTACTTTACAATTTTAGAAAATATATGTAACATTTGAGTGAATGTTCTTTTACTGTATTTTCTGAATTTATCCGAACGGAGGAACTAAGGGTGGAAGAGCAAATTTTACAGTTAATTCGCAAGAAAATGCATTCGATTGCTGCTCTTTTGTCGGTTGCCTTATTGTTTTATTTTTTGCTTCCTTTATCGTTGATTTTCATTCCTGAAGTGATGAATCGTCCAAGCTTTCTTTATGGGATTCCTTGGGCATGGGTATATGCATTTTTACAATTGCCGATGACATGGTTCTTTTGTTGGCTTTATCACATAACAGCGAAAAGAATCGAACGAGAGATGGGAGAAATCACTGGGGAGGAAGGATTGTGAATCCCACTTATTTTTTATTTTTCATCTATATTATTGTCTGTACATTGATTATTACTTATTGGGCAGCAAAGCGCAGCAAAACGACCAATTGGTTTTATATTGCTTCAGGGACGTTGACTGGTTTTCAGAATGGAATGGCGATTGCTGGGGATTTCATAAGTGCCGCTTCGTTTCTTGGAATCGTCGGGATGATTGCCCTTCGGGGATTCGATGGTTTCTTATATTCAATTGGTTTTTTAGTCTCATATCTCGTTGTGCTATTTTTAATCGCTGAACCTGTTCATCGCTTAGGGAAATATTCCCTTGGAGATGTCATTTGTTCGCGATTTCCTAGTAAAAAAATGCGCTTAATTATGGCAATTTGTACATTTATGATTTCTATTCTGTACATGATGCCACAGCTTGTTGCATCAGGATTTTTATTGCGCTTACTTTTAAATATTGATTATTCGATTTCCGTCATTGTGATTGGCGGATTAATGACGATTTATGTCGTTTTGGGCGGGATGATTGCGACTTCATGGGTACAGATTGTGAAAACCATCTTGCTTATGTCAGGCACCTTTCTATTGTCACTGATTACTTTTGCCCATTTTAATTGGAATCTGGCTACGTTCATGGACCGAGTGAAAACAGGGACACCAATTGGAGAACAGTTTTTCCTACCTGGAAATCTATTTGATCATTCGCTAGAATTCCTGTCTTTACAACTTGCATTAGTGCTTGGGACAGCAGGATTGCCTCATATATTAATTCGCCTATTAACGGTTCGAAATACATTGGAGGTCCGTCGGTCGCTAATTAGCTCAACATGGATTATTGGGCTTTTTTATTTTATGACACTTATCCTTGGACTTGGGGCGGTCGCAATTTTAGGATATGATTCGCTAATGGCAGCTGACCCTACTGGAAATTTAGCTGCACCATTGCTCGCGAAAGCGGTTGGAGGCGACTTTTTGTTGGCATTTGTGTCTGCGATTGCGTTTACAACGATTGTTGCGGTTGTCGCCGGCCTTGTGATTTCCTCAACCACTGCTTTTTCCCATGATATTTTCCATCATATTTTGCGAAGAGGAAAATCAACAGAGAAGGAGCAATTAAAAGCAGCGCGTTGGTCGGCATTTGCCATTGGCTTGGTTTCTACATTATTTTCGTTACGGTTGGAGACGATTAACGTCACCTTTCTTGTTTCGATGACGTTTATTGTCGCCGCCTCAAGTATGTTTCCTGTATTATTGTTGACGATTTATTGGAAGCGATTTACCGAGGTTGGAGCAATTGCAGGCATGTTTAGCGGTCTTGCTGCTTCTTTATTTTTCGTCGTCTTTGGCCCTTACATCATGAATCCAACGGATGGTTGGATTGCAAAAGAAGCTCCATTTTCTTTATATAATCCGGGAATTGTCACGATTCCGATTGGCTTCTTAGGTGCTTATCTTGGAACCATTTTTTCACGTAATCAGGCGCAGTCACTAACAGAGTTTAAGCAGTTTTATATCCAAGCACAAACCGGCATCGTTTCAAGGGGAGAAGAGAAATGGAAAGCTTAACCATCACTTTGTTCGAACGTTTAGGCCTGCTTCTAATTATCGCCTTTGTGATGACACGAACACCTGGTTTCAATTCATTATTGTATCGGAAATATAGTGTGAAGATGTCGATCGTTCATGCAGGGGTATTTGGCTTATTTGGGATTGCAAGTAGTGTTATCGGAATTGTGATGACCGAGGATGGAATGAATCGTCATGCTTTAATCCTTTTTCCAGTCGAGGATAATCAGTTGATTGTCAGTTTGAGCCTTGTGGCAATTGTAATTGCTGGTTTATTAGGTGGACCGATTCTTGGTTTTGGAGCTGGGGTCATTACAGGCATTCATTTATTCTTTCTTGGCGGTGTCGGCGCAATCGCCAATGCGCTCATCAATCCAATGACAGGTTTACTAGCGGGCTTAACAGCAAGGTTTTTCTCGAATGAACGAGTGATTTCTCCGTTGAAAGCATTATTTATTGGTGTATTTCCGCCGATTTTACATATGCAATTATTGCTTATCATGAATACAGATACAGTCGATATGATTGCGACTGTCGATACGATCGGTTTGCCACTCGTGTTATCAAATAGTGCGGCAATTGCAATTTTCACGGCGATGATTGGGATTGTGTTACGTGAACAAGAAAATGAAGCCGCCTTAGCGTCGAAACAGGCATTAACAATTGCGAAGGAGGCACTGCCATTTTTAAAAAAAGATTCGCATTTTGACGTGGCCAATGGGTTAGCGGATTTATTATATAGCCGCCTGAGGCTTGCTGCTATTTCAGTCACGGATCAGCAACAAGTGTTAGCTCATCGAGGGTTAGCAGAGGAACATCACGTTTGCTACGCTCCGATGACGATTCCACCTGCACAAAGAGCCATTCAATTTAAAAAAATGCAGGTGACCGATTCGAAAACAGAGTTGATCTCTACTCATCGAAAATGTCCGTTTGAGGCAGCCATTTTTATTCCAATTATAAAAGACGAGCAGGTCCTTTTTTTGATTACGTTTTATTTCCGAAAACGGGAACATGTTTCACCTGTTGAAAGGATGATGGCTCAAGGTTTAGGTCAATTTATTTCCGATCAGCTGAACATGCTTGAGGCGGAAAAGCTTAAGGCCCATATACGGGATGCAGAGTTGCGGAATTTACAAGCGCAAATCAACCCGCATTTTTTATTTAATACGCTCCAGTTAATTGCTGGTTTGTTCCGCGAAAATCCAGCAAATGCGCGTCATCTTACCTTGCAATTGGCTAGTTATATGCGATTTAATTTACGGTTAGTATCGAAATCATTGGTTGAATTTGAAAAAGAGTGTGAACATGTGGAAGCCTATACGGCGATTATTCAAGAACGGTTTAGAGGAAGAATCAAAATCATTTTAAGAAAACCGGAGGATATTTCGAATATTTACATTCCGCCGTCAACGATCCAACCGTTAATTGAAAACTCGGTTCATCATGGGTTAAAGAATGTAACAGGGGATGCAAAGGTTGAAATTTTCATCGAAAAACAAGAGGGGAAACTGACTGTTTTCGTTCGCGATAATGGCAAAGGTTTTCCTAACGAGCTTTTACCAATTGCAGGAAAGCAACCGTTAGGAGGGGAGGAAAAGGGTGGTACGGGCATTTATAATGTGAATCAACGGTTAGTGCAGTTATTAGGAGAGTCAGCGAGACTTGTGATTCGCAATTTACCGAGCGGAGGCAGTGAAGTGAAGTTTTCGATTCCCACTCCAAACGAATATAAAGAAAAGCAGGTGATTGGATGAATGAAATTCGTGTGATGATTGCTGAAGATGAACGGATGGCCAGACAAGAATTATTTCATTTATTAAATGATGAGAAGGGAATCATTCACACCCCACATGCGGAAACAGGGGAACAAGTGATTGAGTTATATTCCGAACACCGCCCGGATGTGATTTTTCTTGATATCGAAATGCCAGGAATGACAGGGATAGAGGCAGCACGACTGATTATGAAGCAGGCTTCAGATTCTCTGCCTTTATTGGTGTTCACCACTGCCTATGATGATTATGCCATTGATGCCTTTGATGTCGAAGCGGTTGATTACTTGTTAAAACCGTATGATGAAAAGCGATTTCAAAGGACGATGACCCGGATTCGTAAAAGTTTCACGAGTCGAAACCGTGCGAATGAAACAGTGGAAAAAAAGGAGAAAACAACTGTATCAAAATTATTAATTGATGATGGAGAGAGAATGGTTGTCGTTTCTCCTGATTCCATTTATTATGCTGTGCCGAATAAGCGTTTATTAGAGATTCATACTGAAGATAAAGTGATTTTAAGTCGAATGACCTTACAGGAATTAGAGGATCAGCTCGTTGGTCATTCTTTTTTTCGGGCACATCGCAGCTATCTCGTTAACCTCAATCATGTATTAGAAATCAGTCCATGGTTTAATGGAACAAGTAATTTGACGTTAAAAGATAAAGACCGAACAAAAATCCCTGTTAGTCGTTCTGCAAGCAAAACGATTCTCGATGTTTTTAAAAGCTAGGAGCAAATTCAGTTTATGGTCCACCGCCATTCGCGCCCCTTTCCTAACCATTCGCCCACCAATTTCAACCATTGGTGCGAAAATTAATTACAGAAAATTCTAAATATATATAATAGTCATTAAGTTACAAAAAAAGGGGATGGTTTAGTTTGGCTGTAGAGGAACGTATTAATCGCGAAAAGTCGACCGGTTTAGACTATGTAAAGGTGCAAAGCAGTCCGGAGTTCAAAGAATTTTTGGGTAGGAAGCGGACATTTTTAGTCCCAATGACGGTATTTTTTATGATTTTTTATTTTTTATTGCCAATCATGACTTCTTACACAACGATTTTAAACACCCCAGCCATTGGTGACATTTCTTGGGTATGGGTTTTTGCCTTCGCACAGTTTGTGATGGTTTGGGCGTTAAGTGCCATTTACGTAAAAAAAGCCGCTACCTTTGATCTAGAAGCGGAGCAAATTTTAAATAAACATGAGCAGTTAAGGGGGTAATGGCGAATGGATTTGACGGTAATTATACTATTTTTCTCGATTGTACTTCTCACCTTAGTCATCACTTATATGGCTGCAAAGCAAACAAAATCGACCGGTGATTTTTATACAGCAGGTGGGGGACTAACTGGTTGGCAAAATGGACTAGCTATCGCCGGAGACTATTTATCAGCGGCCTCCTTCCTTGGAATTGCTGGAATGATTGCTTTACAAGGGTTTGATGGTTTTTTCTATAGTATCGGATTTTTAATTGCCTATTTAGTTGTGTTGTTGTTAGTGGCAGAGCCATTGCGTAACCTTGGGAAATATACGTTAGCAGATATGATCAATTCCCGCTTTGATGCGAAAAAAGTAAGAGGGGTTGCCGCTCTTAGTACGATTACGATTGTTCTTTTCTACATGATTGCCCAATTAGTTGGTGCAGGTGCTCTTATTCAGCTTTTATTCGATATTCCATATTGGATTGCGGTATTAATTGTTGGTGTGATGATGACGATTTACGTGTTATTTGGTGGAATGATTGCCACGAGTTGGGTACAAATAACAAAAGCTGTCTTGCTGATGGCCGGAATGGTGATTATTTCCTTCCTCGTCCTTTTAAAATTCAACTTTAATATCGGAGCGATGTTCACAGAAGTGAAAAGTGCGACAAGTCATGGGGCTGATTATTTAAGTCCAGGTATAAAATATACCGATTCTTTGGGAACGCTTTCACTCATGCTGGCGTTGGTCCTTGGAACAGCGGGTCTGCCGCATATCCTGATGCGCTTTTTCACGGTAAAAGATGCAAAGACTGCTAGAAGCTCAGTTATTACCGCAACGTGGACGATTGGGATTTTTTACATTTTAACTTTATTCCTAGGTTTCGGAGCAGCGATTTTTGTTGGGGAAAGTCAGATTCTTGCAGCAAATCCTGGTGGAAATATGGCTGCACCACTACTTGCCGAGGCGATTGGCGGCAATATTTTATTCGCGCTCATTTCCGCAGTGGCATTTGCGACGATTTTAGCCGTTGTTGCTGGACTCGTGTTATCTGGAGCCTCGGCATTTGCCCATGATGTTTACGGACAAATTATTAAAAAAGGCAAGATTACAGAGCGAGAACAAATGCTAGCAGCACGATATGCAGCATTAGGGGTATCGATTGTTTCTATTTTATTATCATTGGGTGCTCAATACTTAAACGTAGCTTTCTTAGTATCGTTAGCCTTTTGTATCGCCGCAAGTGCGAATTTGCCAGTTATTTTATATACCGTCTATTGGAAGCGCTTTAATACTTCAGGTGCCGTATGCGGGATTTTATCTGGCTTGCTATCTGCTTTAATTCTCGTATCGATTAGTCCGAGCGTATTCTCACCGGTTGAAGGGGCGGCTCTGTTTGTCGGGAACCCAATCTTCCCATTAGATAATCCAGCACTCATTAGTGTGCCGTTAGGCTTTATCGGTGGCTACCTTGGTACTGTGTTATCGAAAGAAAAAGATTTAACACGCTATGCAGAAGTTTCCGTAAGAGCACATACAGGCTATAAAAAGGCGGAATAATTGGGATTTAAGGGGAATTCATTTTTATCACAGACTAACCATCAGTGGCGATGAAGAAAACCCCCACTGATGGAAGTTTCACTTTATTATGTAAGCGTTGTAATGATAAAACGTAAAAAATCATAGAATCTATGAAACATGTATTTATTGGGGGATGAGATGAATTGGTCATGAATAATCAGGAAATAGGGATTGAAGAAAAAATTTTAACGTATCCACAACAACCTCATGGCGGAAAATTAGTGAATCGCGTGCTTGCTGGAGAAGAACAGGCGCAAGCAATTGAACGTGCGAAAACTCTTCCAATGATTATGGTCGATTTAGAGGCGGTCATTACACTTGAAATGATTGCCACAGGTGTATTATCGCCAAATGAAGGATTTATGAATGAAGTCGATTATAAATCGGTTTTAACGAAAGGACGGTTGGCAAACGGGGTTGTTTGGCCCGTTCCACTAAGTTTCGCGCCGATTGGCGACCGGAATAAGCAAGTGATTCAATCGCTATCGGTCGGAGATGAGGTTGCATTAGTCGATGAATCAAGAGAACCAGTGGCGATTATAAAATTGGAAGATATTTTTGACTATGACCGCCAGTTCCGTGCGAAGCATCTATTTGGAACGACGGACCGCAACCATCCTGGAGTCGACTCGATTTATCGCCGAATGGGGGATACCGCTTTAGGTGGACCAATTCAGTTGCTGCGTCGTGTCCATTGGGGACCTTTTGAAGAATTACGGATGGAACCGAAAGATACGTGGGAACTCTTTTATGAAGAGAAAAAACTGAAATCGGTTGGCGGGTTTATTACTGGGGCAAATCCGCTACATCGCGGCCATGAATATATTCACCGCAATGCATTAGAAGAACTGGATGGATTATTTGTCCAACCGTTAGTTGAAATGGCAAAACGTGAATATACGAGACATGAGTTCCGGATGTTATCTTACCGTGCTGTGCTTGATACGTATTATCCGAAGGAAAGAACCGTGCTTGCGCCGCTTAGGGTAACCTATGTTTTTGCTGGTCCACGTGAAGCTGTTCTTCATGCGCTGATAATGAAAAATTATGGGTGTACTCATGCGCTAATTGGTCGGGATCATGCAGGCATTGGCGATTATTATGATAAATATGCAAGCCATACAATTTTTGATCAGTTTACGAAAGAGGAACTAGGCATTGATATTCGGCTATTCCACGAGGTGTTCTATTGTACCCGCTGTGATAGTCCAGCGACCGAACAAACTTGTCCGCACGAGGACCGCTATCGGATAAATATTTCTGGAACAGGGATCCGCGAGTTATTGCGGTATGGCGTTTTGCCTCCGAAAGAAATAGTACGCCCTGAATCGGCGCGGATTGCGATGCAAGGGGTACAGCCGAAAGGGATTGATGAGAAAGGGCTGGCGATTGCCCCTGTTGGTAAAACAATCAAGTCGATTTTTCCATATTATTTACATTCGAAAGGAATTGGCGGCGCCAAACGTGCACGCCCATTAGAAGTAGAGGAACTAACGATTGAGGATTTAGAAGCCGCAATCACCGATGTCCGTCAAAATGCCGACCGTGTCTATAAGGAAATCTTTGAAGAATTCAGCTATGTAACCGATAGCCTTCGTTCCGTTCAGCCACAGTGGATTGCCGAAGCCCGCGAATCGATTACTCGCCAGCAAGAAATGGTGATTGATAATTTGAAAGAAAAAGTCGATAAAGCGAGTGAAAAAGCATCGGATGAATTTATGTATCAAGATAAATCAGAAGCCGAGCGCGAACTAGAAGTCGCACAACGAATAATGGACGATATCCCAGCTCCTTTACGCAAAGAAGACTTAGCCTACCGGACCTGGAATCCTTTACCATATAAACGGTATCGGGGGAGTGACGAGGAATAGTGGAACGCGGGGACGGTTCTGCCGTTCCACCATTTTTTTCCACCGCAAATGATTTTAACTAGCTCTCAGTTCCAGTTCCTGTATACAGCCCAGCAATCAACATCTTCTTGCACATAGGAGGATAAGGTGTCAGTTCCCCAGCGGAGGAAGTATTCCCGCATTGGGGGATTGACACCTTTTTAAGTGGGCAAGGTTAATCCAACTATTATAGGCAAAAAAATCTCTAAAATTTCACTGCTCGAAGTGCTTTTTGTTAAGGGAAATTAAATCACACTATTTGTTCACATGGTATATGTAGGTAGTTAGAATAATGTTATAATCTAGTCAAAATAAGGTTATTAAGGTAGGATATTTTTTTGTCAAACCTTCTATAACAATATGTTAAGATTATAACGTATTACATAGGGTCAGTCCCTCAGTAGAGTAAAAGTACATATCACTTTAAGGAGACTCAAAGTAGTGTATAAGGAAAAAAATGATCAAATAAACAAAATAATTATTACTCCGAATTACCCGTCATTTATAGTCGAAAACTTCAGAACGTATTTAACCTATCTTTCAAAAAATAAAATAAAATTAACAAAAGCAAAAGGATATTTTACAAAAAAAGATTTGATTTCCATCTATTCTCAAATAAAAGGCGAAAAAGTAGAGGTACCACAACATGCAACACAAACAGGTTATCCGATTATCCATTTGTTTTACCATCTTTCCATTGTTCTTGATTTCATAAAGATTAACCGATATCAATCTTCAGTCGTTGCGGTAATTCAAAGTCAGCAAATTGAATTATTTATGCAGTTGACAGCAACTGAGCAATACCTCACATTACTAGAGGCTTTTTGGATGGAAACGGATTGGGACGAACTTCAAGGTGAGAAGTGGGGAAAAGCGCCTAATAATATTGACTTGCTATTTGAGGAATTAGAGAGCATTCCAGCCAATCAAGTAATAGAGTGGACACGGTATAAAGAGATTAGTAGGTATGTTTCAGACTATGGGCAGTTTTTCTATTATTTTTGTTATTTCGGATTTTGGACATTTATGCTTGATAATGAAAAGTCAAATGATCCTGATAGACCAATAAGCACAATCACAAAATCCATTACGTTAACACCCTTCTTTAAAAAGATCCAGCATGCATTGTATGAAACCTGGGATTTATATAAGGATGGAGTTCAGGAGCAAACTTTTGACCTATTTGCAAACTTACTTAATCTTCCAAATGAGATTAAAAAAGAAATAAAAATGGAAAAGGCGGAGAACAATGTTTCACTTGTCACATTATTAAGTCCATTATTTTCAAAAGAGCAATTGACAACCACCTTAAAAAGGCAGAGGCCAGTCTTTAAAGAAGGAGCTTATCTATTTAAAGTGAAACTAAGTTCTTCCTGCTGGAGAATTCTTCAATTCTCTAGCTCACATACATTACTCGATTTACATAATTTAATTCAAAAGGCGTTTGATTTTGATGACGACCATTTATACGCTTTCTATATGGATGGAATAAAATTTAGTAAACATTTCTATAATGCTCCTATGGATACTCATGGACCATATGTGAATGAAGTTAAAATTGGCGATTTGGATTTATATGAAGGCCAGAGTTTTCTCTATTTATTTGATTTCGGTTATGAATGGGAATTTAATATAAACTTGCTAAAAATTAGCGGAGAGGAAGACGTTGGGGCACCTAAGATTAAAGAAAAACTTGGTGAAGCCCCTGATCAATATAGGTGGTAAAGTGGAACGCGGGGACGGTTCTGCCGTTTCCCTAATTTTTTCCATCATAAATGAGCGTAACTAACTTTCAGTTCCAGTACCGTATCACGCTCGGAATTATTTTCGTCTTGTACTTTAAAGAAAAAGGTGTCAGTTCCCCAGCGGAGGAAAGAATTCCCGCATTGGGGGAATGGCACTTTTTTAAGTAAGCTGTAAACTAGGTGAGATAGTTTTGCTTAAGTACCTTTTCTAACGCTTCCTTTCGAAACACCGGGACGGATCTAGTGTTTCTCTAATTATTAGCCAATGAACTGGCTGTTATTTGATTTACCAAGACCTTGAGAAATTGGATAATAATAGCAAAACATAGAGCGGTTGAAGGATATCTTTTAAATTTCGTGTCGTCCGCTGTTTTCAACAATTTCGTTGATTTGTTGGATAAACAACAAACCCTTCTAATTATTTTTCATTTCCGTTATCTTCTAAGATTATTTACAGTGAGGTCATGCTTGCCTACGACGGAGGTTTCCCATGAAAAATAACCACAAAATTAACTATTTGTTTCTTTAATAGTTTTAGTAGGTTTTCCACTTCTTTTTCTCTCCATATCTGTATTTACAGGGCAATGGGGTTATTTTATGTGGAGTATTCCACCTTCCTTTGCTGCTGGATTTACTGGTTTGAATGTAACACTTAACCAAATAAAAAAAGAGCGAAATAGTGCATCTAATCTGTAATAGTTGGCTTTAATGGTAATTAACCCCCTTTTTAAAATCAATCTGGCTTTCCCCAACTACCATCAGTGGGGGATGAAAAAAACCACTGATGGAATTTCACTTTATCAGCTAATTCGTTATATATTAAACATAAGGTTTTAGATAGATAGTTAATTATTAGGGGGCATAAAAGTGAGAAAAAAGATTAGATTCTTCTTCTTTTCATTATTGATTTTACTTTTCTTAAATGGTTGTAGTTCAGATAATGCAAATAATGACTTATTTCAATATAAAAATTCGTATGTGGGCGATAACAGTGCGGTAGTTAATATTGTGATTCATTTACAGGGTGCCGATTATTTTAATGGATTAGAACTTAAAACAAAAGAAGAACCATTTGGGATAGTTATAAAGTATGATTGGTTAGAATCAGAATTCAATTACCAAGAAACAGTTATAAACAATGCCTCTTATCTATTTGCATTGATACAGAATGTGGAATGGGTCACCTTTAATTTTGAAATGGTTGATAGTATGGAAGAGTATAAAATTACGAGACAAAATCTACAAGAATGGTACGGAATAAAATTAAGTGAAATCGACAACGAAAATGAACTCAAAGAACTTATACGAGAATCTTTAGAAGACGATATGAAAGTAAATGAACTTTTAAACTAATAGGGTGTTGATCGAAAAAAGAATAACCGGAAAAGAATGAAGAAGTTTTTTAAGACTTATCAATATTGGTTTCACTGTATAATCATTGTTCCAACAAGTACCCCTTTTCAAGGCGACTACATTGAACGTTGCTTTGTTTGAACATGAGCATTTTTCGAATTATAATTAAGAAAACCAAATAAGGAAGGTTTTATCATGACCCAACATAAGATTTATACAATGAGTTTTGCAAGAAAAATAAACGGAAAAACTCCGGCTAAACTGGGAAATAACGATATTTCCTTAAAAATAAGGGGGAGTTTTTCCGTTTATATTATGCAAATCTTTGGATTTTGTCTTATTTAGAGCAGTTAACCGGAAAATATCCGCTTATTTCCGCTTTTTAAGCTTCTCCTATCTACATTAGCAGGAAATTCCCCGCCTATTAATTCTCAAACCTACACAAACATCGAGTAAGACCTCCACTTCAAGATTCTATGTATACAAAAGAAGATAGGTGGGGGATCGACTGCCCGTTAAGGTCCGATAAGATCAACTACCATCAAACATATAGTAGGCACAAGGGGAGAGAAATCAATCCCTATTTTTTAGTGCCACACTTATATTCATTTCTGCTCAATAAAATCTGTAGATGTTGCTAGTTCTTTCCAGTTTGATACCTGGTTTTGCAACTCTGATATTTTAGTATCAACTACTTGGTTCGCATCGTTCCCTAAAAATTAAACACAGGCGGATTTTCCTGCTGACTTAAAGCAATGAAAACATCTGCTGCTCTTTTTGGGTCCCCGATCTGAATGCCGTCATTGCTGGCTGAAAACTTCGCTCGTTTTTCATTCAGTTCTATATACGCGGCGACTGGTTCATTAGCGATTCGTATCGATTCTTTATTCAGGAACTTGTGCGAACATTCCGGGCAGGACACAAGTGGCTTTAATTCCAAAAGGTTCTACTTCTAAAGCAAGTGATTCTGTTAATCCTTTTACTGCATGTTTAGCGGCAGTGTATGTACCGGAAAGAAACCCACCAGTAAAACCAGATATGGAAGAAACATTAAAAATATGTGGGACTCCCATTGGGGAGATTTAGCAAATCACTGATAACGAGTTTTGGATAAAATAAGGACCTATATTGTTACTCGTGACAGCAAGCTACTAGGCCGGAAGCGGGTTATCCTGTCTCCAATAATCAACACCGGAGTAACCGTCCGCTGTTGATTTGTGTTTATTAAGAAAAGAATTAAAGTATAATAAAAATGTTTGATAATTGGTACATATTGGAGGAGTTCGGATGCGCGAACATATCATTGATGTCATTCACCAAATTGAGAAGGATTATGATGTAAAAATTCTATACGCATGCGAGTCGGGAAGTCGAGCATGGGGATTTCCTTCTAAAGACAGTGATTATGACGTTCGCTTCATCTATATACATCATCCAAATTGGTATTTATCGATTGATCAAAAAAGAGATGTGATTGAGATACCAAATAGAAATTCGCTATCAATCCCGATTGATCGATTATTGGATGTAAGTGGTTGGGAGTTAACAAAAGCATTAAAACTTTTCAGAAAATCAAATCCACCACTGTTAGAATGGCTGCACTCAAACATTGTTTATTATCAAGCCTATTCAACAATCGATAAAATGAAAGTTCTAGAAAAGAAAATCTTTTCACCAGTATCCTGTCTTTATCATTATTTGAACATGGCAAAAGGAAATTTTCGTGATTATCTTCAAGGGAATGAAGTTCGTATCAAAAAATACTTTTACGTTCTTCGTCCCATTTTAGCAGGTAAATGGATTGAAAAATATCAATCAATCCCGCCAATCGAATTTCAAGAATTATTGGAAGAAATCATAGAGCCAGGAGAATTAAAAGCTTCGATTTTAACATTATTGAAACGGAAGATTGCAGGGGAAGAGTTAAATCTGGAACCAAAAATGGAGCATCTACATGAATACATTAATAAAGAGATTGAGAACTTAGAGGCTTATACAAAGAATTTAACAATTGACAATTCAGATCCGACCTATGAGCTTGATCAGTTGTTTAGAGAAACATTAACAGAAGTGTGGAATGAAAGCAGAGACTAGGGTTGGTTTGCTTGGTGTTGACTCTTTTTCAATTTCTAGAAAAATCGACCATTAAGAGGACGAAACAAATTTTCTATTTTTCATATGCTTGATTATTATAATGGGAATCAAAAAGTCATATAGGATAAAAGTCCCTAATTTACAGTAATTTACAGATGTACAATGAGTATATCCATGTTATAGTATGAATACGCGATACGGAACACGTCGTTATCGCTGATGAGATGATGATCACTTATGATTATTGTCGATTAAACAATGGGGAAGTACTCAAGTGGCTGAAGAGGCGCCCCTGCTAAGGGTGTAGGTCGGGCAACCGGCGCGAGGGTTCAAATCCCTCCTTCTCCGCTTCTATCTATGGGAATGTCTTGGTATCGACAGGGATTGTTCTGCGCTTATATTGCGAGTCGAGTCGACGAGCTCGTTAAAACGTCAAAGCCGATAACTGGCAAACAACAAACAAACTTCGCTTTCGCTGCCTAAAAACAGCTGATAGCGGTTCCTCCCTCCATCGTCCATGTGGTAGGGCAAGGGATTCAAACTTAGTGGACAACCTTTTGGAAAGTCCACTATGGTCACAAACAACCTGCGATGTACGTTAACCTTACATGTTTTAAACCGTAAAATTTTTACGGGATTCTTAATTTCTTGACTGATGTCATGCCTGCTGCGGTTGGAAGACAGAGGTTTCAAGATGCGGAAACCCACCTGCGAGATGCGGGTTTATAAAACATCTAGGTGAACGGCATAGGCGGGATTATAATTCTTAAACATAAGTATTATTTTAAAAATACATACCGTAGTAGGCGGGGAGTTAGCGGTGCCCTGTTACTCGCAATCCGCTCTAGCGAGGCTGAATTCCTTTTAGCGGTATGTTGGATGTGAGGTTTGACTTATATAAATGGTGTTGACTTTTGAAGTCCTCGCAATGGAAATCTACGAAATTGGTCAGGCCGGGAACGGAGCAGCCATAAGGAGAAGCTTTCATGTGTCGAAGGATTGCTTCAAATGAGCTTATTTGTATAAGTACCACTTATTTCCACATATCAATAAAAGGTCTACGGTTTATAATTACGGCCATCGCTCAGTTAGAAAAGCTCCTCTTATGCACGTAGAAGGTCAGCGATTCAAACGGCTCGGCTCCATCAACATATAATTGCAGTTGTACCGGAGTAGGTCTTAAATTTCGGTTTACTATACATAGAAATAGAACAACACGATCTTTTTATGAGGATCGTGTTTTTGTGCAAGAATCGGTTTAGAACTTTCAATATTCTTTTATTCCCTGTCTTTGCCCCGAATTTGCCTCTTTATTTCCTCAATATTGGTTGTACTAAATTTTGCGGTCCCTTGACCTCCAGTAGTTCGGGCTAAATATTCCTTTGCCTCATTGTAGGACATCCCTGAATTCGCATTCTGTTGTTTAACTAGCTCAATATCAGTTCCGACGTCAGTATATTTTCTCATTCTCTCACCTCTAAACTTAAGTTGAGCTCCATTCCGTCTTTTTATCCAATATTGTTTGCGTAAAATTATTGTTAAGTTTGCCTAAATTAGCGTTTATATCTTTATGTTCATAAAAAATGCGCGATTAGCTAAGCTAACCGCGATTCTTTTTAAATATTCTCCTGTCTCAAGCTTTCAATAATGTTTTCGTTCTTTATTTTTGAAATCGAATACAACATCGCAGACCCGACAATGAAGAAAATCACGACAATAACGAATAGGATGCTCATCCATGGTGGATTAAATCCATATACAAAGGTGTAGCCGAAGGAGCGATGAATAGCTAGCATCACAAGTACACTTATTGGCAATCCATATCCCAACGCATTTACCCCATAAAAAATACTTTCATAATAAATCATTTTATTAAAACCTTTTGGAGTCATCCCAACGGATCGGAGCATTGCAAATTCTCGTTTTCGCAGTGAAATGCTTGTCGAGATGGTGTTAAAAATATTAGCGATCGAGATTAGGGAAATCAGCGTGATAAACCCATAGGTGAAAACGGACATGAGCATAATCATTTGTTCATCTTGCTGACGTCGTTGATAGACATTGTATACATGAACGTTCGTCTCTTTATGGTCTTCAATCGCTGTTTGCGTTGCCATTGGATTTGAACTTTTTAAATACACATAGGAGTAAACATCCCGAGGGTCAATCCCTAACCGGGCCATTGTTGCTTCAGGAACGATTAAGTTAAGACCTCCTAGCGAAGCAGTTTGAACCCCCATTGGCACTTTGTCGGTAAGGGCGCCAATTTGAACGGAACGCACCAATTCCTGTTCCGGTTGATTCTCGATATCACCATATGGCCTAGTAAATATATCAATCGTATTGCCAATTTCTGACTGAATCGTTTTTGTTTCGATAAATCTTCCGGTTGCATAATCTTGATAAGAAACTTCGTCAATGACAATCGCTCTTGGTGTGTCTTGTTGACCAAAATTAGCCGCATCAACACCGATTTGTTCGGCGTAAGCTTTAAAACTATCTTGATCCAAACTATGTACGCCAACATAATAAGGATATTTTCCATCCTCAAGATACAAGTTGTTTTCTTCGATTTGTGTTTTCAATTGTGCGGGAAGTTCATCCATACTAAAAAGCGCCTCAAATTGGGCTTCCTCAATAATCGTCGACTTGGTGACATGATCGAGCTTCGTGAACTGTGCTAACTCTTCCTTCTCTAATAAGCTGCTGTAAATTTGAATATCATATTGAAGATCACCTTGTGACATCTCCAATGATTTCTTTAGATTGTCGGTAAAATAGCTGACTGATAAAAACAGGACAATGCTAATCACGAGTGAAAACACAGTAGCCAAATATCTTTTTTTATTTCTTTTGACGTTTTTCAATCCGATTTCGGCTTCAAGGCCAAAGACTTTTCGCACAAGCTTTGATGTTTTTACTGTTTTCTTTGATAACTTAATATCATGAGTTTGACGAATCGCATCAATCGCTGAAATTTTTGATGCTTTTTGTGCCGGGATATAAGTGGAAATAAGAATTGTCAAGATTGATATTCCACATGCAACCAAAAGGGAAGAGGGCGTAAATACCAACTCTAGCTTTTCAGAAACTCCGAGCGCATCTTGTAAGTACGTGTTGATAAAAGCAAAGGTGATTCCAATCCCAACTATGCCGGCAACAATCCCAATTGGAATACTAACCGACCCAATTACCGCTCCTTCAAAAAAGACAGAATTGCGTTTTTGCTTTTTTGTTGCACCAACACTTGAAAGCATTCCCAAATGTCTAGCACGTTCTGAAACACTAATTGCGAACGCATTATAAATCAACGCCACGGAACCAATGATAATCACGCCCATAATGATGCCAGCTAAGGAGAAAAGCGTCGTGCGCAATTCATCATTTTTCGTTACTCCATAATAGCGAAGCAGATCAGAATTAAAATGGACGGTTTCAATCCCATGTGTGTGGGCGAGACTTTCTGCCTGTTCAAAAAGGGAACTATTTACTTTCGTTAACACAACAAAAGCATCAACCGTATCATTTTCACTTAGTGAGTTTTCATCCACATAGCCAATGATGGTGTAACCAGGTGACCAAGTCGGTTCCCAAGTCGGGCGTTCAATCATTCCAACAATCGTCACCGTTTTGGTTTCGTTGATTTGCAGTTCTTCAATGACCGTACTCTCGTCCCGTTCAAGAGAATGGTTTTGTGTTAGCGTCGTTCCTTCTGTTTTGCTCCATCTTTCACCAATATCAACCGTGAGTTGATCCCCGATTTTGTAATCAACCTTTGCATTGCTTAAAATCGCCTCAGAAATAGCGATCTCATTTTGATTGTCAGGAAGTCTTCCATCAATCACTTCCATTGGGATTTGCTCCATGCCACTATCGTTATAGTTTTTAAAATATAAATACGGTTTATTTTCATTGTTTGATTCTTTTAAGTGTGCATAGCCATCGTTAGAGAGGATAATCGTTTTCGTTTCACTGTCTTGTTCAATCGCTTCGTGTTGGTCTAAAGTGACATCTTGATATTGAACATGCCATTCTCCATTAGTGACAATATGCTGACGAATCATTAAGTCTAAAAAAGAAACGCCAAGGGTCGTAACCGCCGTAATCATCGCCACTGAAATGATGACGCCAATAATCGTCACGAGTGAGCGGCGTTTATTCTCTATTAAATGCCTTAAGGTGACTTTATTAATAAAATTCATGGTCGGATGACCTCATCTTTGGCAATCTTGCCATCCTCAATCGAAATAATCCGATCTGATTGCAGAGCGATGCGCTCATCATGGGTAATTACAATCAATGTTTGATTGTACGTTTTATTAAACATTTTGAGCAGTTCCATGATTTCTTTACTATTTTTACTATCGAGGTTGCCTGTCGGCTCGTCAGCAAGCATAATTGCCGGATTACTAATTAACGCCCGGCCGATCGATACACGCTGCTGCTGGCCGCCTGAAAGTTGGTTTGGCAAATGGGAAAGCCGGTTATTCAGCCCTAAAATGTTAATTACCTTGTTGAACTGGTTCGAATCTACTTTTTGTTCATCTAAAAGCATCGGTAGCGTAATATTTTCTTCCACGGTTAAAATAGGGATTAGATTATAAAATTGATAAATCAAGCCAATTTGCCTACGTCTAAAAATCGCCAACTGAGTTTCATTCAAACCATATATATCGGTTTGATCAATAAGAACTTTTCCGCTCGTTGGCCGGTCGACTCCACCAAGTAAATGGAGCAGGGTTGACTTACCAGAACCAGACGGGCCGATAATGCAAACAAATTCGCCTTTTTTTACTGAAAACGAAACATCATCAAGCGCTTTAACCGCCGTTTCGCCTTTGCCATACACTTTTGATAGATGTTTAACTTCTACTATATTCATGAAAAAAACCTCCGCCATTTCTTATCTTGAGGTCAGTATATCGAGTCAGTATGACTTTAAAGTGACTCTTAAGTGACAATTTATTCACTTTGGAAGGGAGGGAGGAGCTAAAGTGCATAAAAATAGCAGGGAATGATTCCTCAAAACACCTGCTTGTAAAATTTAATTTGAAAAATTGTTCCTACACCTGGTTCACTTTTTACTTCAATATCGCCTTGCTGACTCGTGATGATTTGATACGCCATTGCAAGGCCAATGCCAACACTGTCGTCACTCGCATTTTTTCCTTTGTAAAACCGTTTAAAAATGGAAGGGAGATCTTCTTTCGCGATTCCTTTTCCGTTGTCAGTAATCGTGATTTCTGTGAAAAGAGCATTCTCGGAAAATAGAATCGAAATTTCTCCGCCTTCAGCAGTATGCTCGACACAGTTTTTTAAAATATTGATGAGCGCTTCTGCTGTCCAATTATTGTCTCCTATAAAGGCTGCTTCTTCATCGCCATTAACATTCAAATTTTGCATTTTAATATCGATTGGTACCAATAGTGGTTCGACCGCCGTTTGAATAAGGGGAGCGACGAAGACTTTTTCTTTTTTAAAAGCAATCGTTCCTGCATCAATTTTCGAAAGTTTCAATAAGGAAGAAACTAACCATTCCATTCGTTTCAACTGTACTTGAAGATTGCGGGTGAACTCTCTTCGTTTTTCGCCATCTAATCGGTGATTGTCTAACAAATCGGCCATCATCATCATTGAAGTGAGAGGGGTTTTTAATTGATGAGAGATGTCCGAAATCGCATTTGTCAAGTTCGCTTTATCTTCTTGTAAAACCGTCCCTTGCTCAGAAAGCATTCTTGTCACTTTATAAATCTGACTTTTTAAGAGGCTTAACTCTCCTTCATAGTTATCGCGAACATCCAACTGGAAGTCGCCATTGCTGATTTGTTGCAAATAGTTTGATAATTTTTCAATTTCACGGTAACGCCATTTAGTAAAGATTAGCGTGCTGCTAATCAGTAAGATAGAGGTTACTAGCACAACGCTAGCTGTTAGCATGGAGTTGAATATAGCTGCGATAGTAAATCCAATTCCGCTAATGAGGAGAGAAATAGTCAGTAAGATTTGAACTTCTCGATTGCGAAGCACCTCACTCACCAACCTTGTAGCCCATACCTCGAACCGTCTTGATAATCGTTGGCTTTTGTGGATTGTCTTCTAGCTTCTCACGCAGTCTTTTAATATAGACGGTTAACGTGTTGTCATTAACAAAATCACCGGCGACATCCCAAATACGATCGAGCAGCTGTCCTCTTGTGAGTACTTGTCCAAGATGATTGGCGAAAATGAGGAAAAGCCGATATTCTAAGGCAGTCAGCAAGACTTCTTTGTCATTTTTATAAACTTTTCCTTCTAATGTATTGATTTGAATGTTTTCAATTTCAATCGTGGTTTTCGGTTGGGGATGCCGATGGTAGCGGCGGAGCACCGTATTAATTCTTGAAACAAGTTCGCGAATACGAAACGGTTTTGTTATATAATCATCCGCTCCCATATCAAGACCCATGACAACATTCACTTCATCATCATAAGCCGTTAAAAAAATGATTGGGATATCCCGACGTTTTTTCACAAGCTCACATAAATCATAACCACTTCCATCAGGTAAGTTCAGGTCAAGTATACATAAATCGATTTCATCGATTTTATGATGGATTATATCTGTTGCTGAAACGGCATTATGACAAAGGACCGTTTCAAAGTCCTCTTGTTTCAAAGAATACTCCAATCCAGAAGCAATAGTTCGATCATCTTCAACCAATAAAATTTTCATACAATTCATTCCTAACATCCAAGTTTTCTTTATTATCTTATTGGAAGAATGAGCAACCGTCAAAGCGGAACATGGGGGGCGGGTAATTCTGTTTCGGTCCCTTTCATTCGTTGGTGATTTTTTCTTACAATTTTGTGAATTAAAAATAAAAATCTATCTACAACGAAGTCGAGTGCTATAATAATAGTAGTTCCTCTTATATTTTCTTCCTGTGATCAAACTACTTACATTTATCATTCCATTTCCACATCCTCTTAATTCTTGTCTTTTTAATTTCATCTAGTAAGCTACTTATCTAAAAATCTAACAATTATCAAATTATACACCATGTCATTATGACTTATTTTATCGCAGATTAACGGGCAGTAATACCCCCACTTCAAGACTTTGATGAAACAAAAAAGGATAAGTGGAGGATAAACTGCCCGTAAATGCCCGATTGGCTCAACTAACCATCAGTGGGGGATGAAGCCCCCTCTGATGGAAGTTTCGCTTTATATTCTCCCAAACTACAATTTAAAGGACTGATTAAATGAAAGAACAAAAAATGATCAAAAATCTGGTGTTGATGTGTCAAAAAACAGACAAAGCTAAGAGGTTTAGAGTGAATTACCCGGTTTCCGAAGAATTAAGAGAAGAAATGGTGACAAAAGTGTTTCGGGATTTTATGTTTTATGCTTTAGACCAATATGATGATGAAATTCTAGATGTGCTAAACGAATTTGTGAATGAATGTGATCCTGAAGAAAAGAAGCAGCAAAGCTTATTCGACAATTTGTTTTGGTTTAAAATCTTGTATAAATCCCAGCATTACCGCAACGGTAGTTGTATCGAGGATTATTTATCTGAAAATTATTTGCGTTTTCGAACTAGGCCGTTCATGGCTTCATGGCTAAGAGAATGTGATAAGGCTGTATCCAAGTTTTATTATATCGCCCATAAGGAAAACGATCGCTCTTTAGTTGCAATTGATCTTTTGACAGATGAACTAATCGATGTCCTCGTACTTAACCCAAAAGCAACTCCTCCTAAATTAGGTGAAATCGTCGCTGGTACACTGCTCCCACTAGGTGACCGTCTCTATTTTCCAGTCATTGATTTTTACCACTTCAATTATGATGCAAGGGAAGCAATTGGCAGCTGCTTTCATCACCATTATCAAAGATATCTTAAAAACTTCAACATGCAGGACACTTTTCTTCATGTATTCTCGATTATGCTCCAGATTGAAAGGATGGTGTCGACAGAAAAACATTAGGCTAGGATTCAAAAGCAATCTTTAATGTTATGAAAATTCTTAAAAAAAAGGAGCGCCTAAAGACCAGTTTTCACTGGTTGTTGGAAAGCTTCTTTTTTTGTTCTGAAAAAAATGGAGCAATTTTTATAGGTCCGGCTAATGAGAATAAGCTAAAATAGACAGTATAACTGTTTTAGGGAGGATTTTATGGCGGGAAATGGAAAAAATGCTGCTTTATCGCAGGAACATTTAGAGAAACTATGGCAGGAAATGGCGAAAGTAATCATTGGCAGAGAGCAAGAATTAAAATTGCTTTTCACTGCGATGCTCTCAGAAGGTCATGTGTTGCTTGAAGATTTGCCTGGAACGGGAAAGACGACAATGGTGAAAGCCTTCGCAAAGGGACTGGATTGTGATTTTAAAAGGGTCCAATGTACCCCTGATTTATTGCCGTCCGATGTTTTAGGAGGGTCTATTTTTAATCCAAAAAGCAATGATTTTCTGTTTCGCCAAGGACCTGTCTTTACGAATATATTGCTAGTCGATGAAATCAACCGAACTTTGCCGCGAACACAATCAAGTTTATTGGAAAGTATGGAAGAGAAACAAGTATCGATTGAAGGAGTTACCTATCCTTTGGCAAAGCCGTTTTTAGTGCTTGCCACGCAAAATCCTGTAGAAATGGAAGGAACCTTTCCGTTGCCAGAGGCCCAGCTCGACCGATTTTTAATGAAATTAACGTTAGGATATCCAACTCCTGAAGAGGAAGAACGAATGCTTGAGCAAGTAGGCGATGACCTGCCGTATGAGCAAATCAATCATTTGTTTGATCCTCAGCAAATACAGCAGTTGCAGCAGCAATGTAAAGAGGTGAAAGTCCACGGAGCGATTCGGAAATATATTACGCAACTAGCAGTGGCAACAAGAAATCACCCTCATATTTCCGTTGGTGTCAGCCCACGTGCAAGCAAAGCCCTTTATAAAACGGTAAAAACATGGGCGTTTGTCAACGGCCGCAATTATGTTGTCCCAGATGATGTGAAGGAAATGGTCAAGCCCGTTTGGAATCATCGTCTATTATTAAAAACAGAAGCGCTACTGAACGGAACGAAGCCAATCGATTTATTAGATGAGATTCTCGGTCAACAACCAATTCCGAATGAAAATGTTGTGATGATATGAATCAAGGAAAGGATGTAAAGGTACAACTTGAAGAGTCCGACCGTGAAGACGAAACCGAGTCAACATCTCAGGCTACTGAGACCGAGGCAGATGTGCAACAAACGAAGGATGGGTCTGATGAACAGCAAAAAATAGTTGAAACGAGCTTTTTCTTTCAAAAGTATGCCAACTGGGTGTTGTTGCTTTGCCTTCTTGCCGCCGTCTGGTTTCAGTTTGTTCCGGGTATTCTCGTTAGTTCGTTCCTATTATTTCTATCTTTCTTCATCGGCACATGGACAAAGCAATCTCTTAAAAAGATTGAATCAACGTTGAAATTATTGAACTCTCGAGTGTTTGTAAATCAGCAATTTCACTTGGAGGCAAATCTTTTCAACAATAAATGGCTACCGTTAATTTGGCTCGAATGGGAACTGCCTAAAAGAAAAGAAATAATTTTCGGTGATAGGGAAAATGGCAGTAATTTGGTTCGCTTTCTGTGGATTCTCTGGTATCAACGGGTCAAGTGGACAATCTCTGGCACCGCATCTAAGCGAGGTGTCTATGATCTTGGACAGGTGACGATTCGTTCAGGTGATGCTTTTCGTTTTGCGGAAACCGAAAAGCAACTCGACCTTAATGCGCAATTAATTGTTTATCCAAAACTCATCCCTGTTTTACCTCCAACATTAAGGCCATCGATGCAATGGGAAATGAAAGGGAAACAGGGCGGGTTTATCGAAGATCCGTTAATGATCAACGGGATTCGTGATTATCAGGCTGGAGATGAGCTGCGAAGGTTTAATGGGCGAGCAAGTGCGCGGACAGGAAGATTGCAGACAAATGTTTATAAACCGGTGGTAGCTGAACAAATCACGATTTATACAGATTGCTCAGGTTTTGAAATCGATGAGTCCGCCTTTACAGACCCAATGGAGATGGAAAAAGTGAAAGTGAAAAAAGCAGAGGAGTTTGAAGCTTATTTATCAGTGATTGCTTCCGTTGCGGTTAAGTATCACGAACAAAGCTTTAAAATTGGCTACGGCAGCAATTCGCTCTCCTATCAAGGGCAAAAAATGAATAATATCTCGCCAACTTCAGATTTGCATCCGCTATTGGATCAAATGGCAATGAGCACTCATCGAGTAGTTCGTTGCGCTTCAACCTTGGGCGAGCTTGTTCATAATGGGATGGGCTCTAGTCCGTTGTTTATTTTTTGTAATCAAGTCACAAAAGAGCATTATTTATGGTTTGAGCAGTACAAGCAGAAATTAACAACCGTACGTTTTTTTTACCGTAATGAATCGAAGTATGCCCAAAAGCTAAATGCCGAGCGAATTGAGAAACTTCTGTTCGCGAGCAGGAATGTGGCAAAGGGGTCATAATGATGGAGCAACTAAAAAATATAGTCAAATCGTTTATCATTTTATTTAGTCAAGGACTATGGATCTATCATGTAATCTTTTTGTTTACGAGCTTAAAAGTAGAGGAGTTTGCTGCTTTTGACGCTACTTGGTGGGCGATTGCAGCTGCCGTCGGTTATATTTTAAATCTGTTATTAACAAAAAAGATTGTAGCAGGCGTCATCATTAATATCGTAGTCATTGGTTGGCTGCTTTATCAAAACTGGGTACTTACCGTTCCGGAAGGGATTTGGGGTTTTGGAATCGCTCACAGCTTGGCATTGCTGTTTATATGGGTTCGAGCGGCTTCCTTCTGTTATCAAAAACCATTGCGTCGTTCGATGTTAAACGCCTTTGAAGGGAATATCCTTTTCTATCTTATTTTTGCGGCGATTTTTATCGCCAAAGATTGGGACAATGAACGTTTTCATTTGTTGTTTATTTTCTCAATCGGCCTAAGTTTAATCGGAATGATCCTCTCGTTGCAAAGCCATGGGGAGAAGGAAAGTGGTCAATCGATCGAAATCCGTAAAGTTGGTGAATCAAAATCGTTGTCGGCTATGTTACTCCTGCTTTTCGTGTCGATTCCATTGCTGTCACTGCTCCTGCTTTTTCCAGCGGTGAATCGGGCCGTGACAATAGCTGTTATTGCTGTTTGGGAAGGGATTAAATGGATTGGCGGGATGCTGATGGAACTGCTTATGTGGGTGATGAGTCTCTTTCCTGAGTCGAAGCCGGAATCGCTTGAAGGCATGCAACCACAGCCTAGCTTGGAGATGGGAGAAATAGTAGAGGAACCGATAGTGACCATGCCCATTAGCTGGTTGATTACTAGTGTGCTTGTGCTGATAGCAATCATTGCAATTACAGTCCTTGTAAAGGTATTAAAAAATAGAAAACCGAGAGAGGGAATGGTTCCAAAGCAAATCATTGTTTCTAAAGAGTCCTGGTGGAAAAATATCAAACAGAAGCTATTGACGCTTTTGTACAACTGGAGAATCGGCATGCGGAGAAGATTTCCCCATTTTTATTATCAATCTGTGTATTGGTACTATTATCAACTGCAAAAATGGGGGAAAAAGAACGGTTTTCCAATCGTAAAAACAGAAACATCTAAAGAATATATTCAAAGAATCATTGCGCAACTCCCGGATGATAAAAGTGAGTTCGAATATGATGGCAATAAGTATTATGTCCAAACCCTCTTAAATGAATTGAACCGTGATTATCAAGCCGCCTATTACGGCGGGGTGGACACTGGATCAAAAGAGAAGTATCGAATCTTACTGAAAAATTTGTGAAACAGGGGGACGGTTCTGCCGTTTACCCATTTTTTTCCATCCCAAATAGGCGTGACTAGCTTGCCACGCCCCAGAAACTTTTTCTTCTTGCACATTAAAGAAATACGACAAACATGGGGACGGATTTCTATGTTTCTCCCTATTTTTAGCCCCTTGCTAATAATGCACTAGGGAGCGAGCGTAGGGAAAAGGGGGCCGGTTTCCGTCCTGGTGTTTCAAAGTGACAGAAGAACCGCCATCTATATCTTTTGAGATATTTTTTCTCCAGTTATTCTAGCTACCGCGGTTGCACATGTGTTCGATGATGGTAACATCATTCCATGTAACGCATCTCGAAAAGTAATCATGTCCCTAGCATGGAAATAATCGCCCATACCAGGAGTAATGTCTGATTCCTGGAGAATCATTTTTTCATCTAAATCAGTCAAATAATCCAATGCTGTTATCGCACTTATAATTTTAGTTAACGAAGCAGGGTGACCGGGAACATCTGCGTTCTTTGAATAGATTAAAGGGAGTTCAACATTTTCGGATGATAACGGATTGGGAACAGGCATTAAACAGACAGCCACACTTTCAGACTCAATTTCATTCACTGTTGCATCCGGGTCATTGAGTAATAATTTAGCATTGTCCAAAGCTATTTTTAAATCATTAACCCTTGTTTTTGGAGTAGAAGCTCCTCTAATAGCTGAAACAAACTTTCTCTCATTCGGAGCATTCGTAATTAAAATCATATGAAAACCATCAATTTCGTTCGTACCCCAAATAGCACCAGTTTTCCCAGCGAAAATTTCATATTCGTCTTCAATCATCGGTGCTGAAACGGTTGTATCTATTGAAAGTTCTCTGGCATTGTCACCGCCAATGTTCATTGTATATGACTTTTTACTCCAAATTCTTGCAAGCTCCTTATTACTTGATGCATGAATAACCATTTTCAACATATCCCTAGTTGTCATCACTTGTTCAATCGTACTGGGAAATCCAGCAGGTTCAACAAAATAAGAATGCTCCATTCCAATTTTCTTCGCCTTTTTATTCATCTCAGCAATAAAGATATTTTTAGCTGATTCTGCTGTTAAGGTAGAAGCTTTTTGATTGCTAGCTTTTTTCAATTTCACACACTCCTCATCATTAAGAAACGCTGGGACGGTTCTGCCGTTTCCCTATTTTCTTCCATTTCGAATAGGCGTAACCACAATTCCAGTGCCTGTATCCCACCTCGGAAACATTTTCTTCTTGCAAAGTAAGAAATAGATTGCTAAGCAAGAGGACCGTTTCTATGTTTCCACTATTTTAGCATTTTGCTAGTAAATACAATAGGGGGCGACCGTAGGAAACAGAGTGCGGTGTTTTTGCATTTGTCGGTAGGCAAAAATTGCTAAACTCTGACACTATCTCTTAAATTCTATTGCTTTTATAGTGGAAATAGGGTAATCTCGTTTGTAAGATAATCGAATATTGTTAATGTTAGAGGTGCGTATTGCTACGCTTAATAGGGAAGCCGGTGAAAGTCCGGCACGGTCCCGCCACTGTAACTAGGAAAATCCATATCATATCCACTGGAGTTTGTCTGGGAAGGGATATGTGATTGCTAACCTACAAGTCAGGAGACCTGCCTCTAATAAAGCATCAATGATCCTACGAGGAATAGGAAGGTGTTATGACTGCGTTTTTGCGATTGTTTCGAGTAATCGTTGCGTAGGTTAGAACATTTCGCAGGCATTTGCCGGCAATTAACAGTGCAAAGAATTTTAAAAGCACTCTTCTTATTCCAAAGAAGAGTGCTTTTTTTATTAAAAAATGTGAAGGTAAATTATTAGAGTTAGAGTAGGAAAAAGTTGATGGAACATTCCCGATTTTTAAAACCAATAATAATAGGGGGTGATTACAAATGAAAGGGGGAGTTGGATGAGTCATCTTTCTGCTGCAAGGAAGACAAATAAAAATAAAAGATTAACACTAGTAGCTGGAAGTATTGGTAGAGAGAAAAATATCCGGAAACATGCTAGACGTTTTAACCTATTACTATTTAGTCTTATCATTGGTTTATTTCTCTCAATCACGCTCTCGATCATGCTCGGCCCTGTACCCATTCATGCTGTAACTGTTTGGAAAATTGCTTTGTCTCACATTCCTGTATTAGGAGAAATGATTACAGAAGATTGGACAAGTGCACAGAGGAATATCATTTGGGAAATTCGTTTTCCGCGTGTCCTACTCGGTGCAACAGTAGGCGCAGGGTTGGCCTTGGTCGGGGCAGCTATCCAGGCGCTTGTTAGAAACTCATTAGCTGACCCTTATATATTAGGCGTCTCATCTGGAGCGTCTGTAGGGGCTACACTTGTCATCTTATTTGGCGCTTTTAGCTTATTTGGTGTATACGCTCTTTCTGTTGCAGCTTTTCTCGGCGCCCTTTTATCAGTCGTTCTTGTTTTTTTTCTTGCCCAAGTAGGGGGACGGATTTCAACGATTCGGCTCTTACTCGCAGGAATCGCGATATCAATGATTTTAAGCGCTCTTACCAATTTCATTGTCATATCTGCGCCTGATGAAGAAGGGATTCGCAGTGCGATGTTTTGGATGATGGGTAGTTTAACAGGAGCGAAATGGGAGAGTTTACCCGTAGCAGTTATTGCTGTTATCGGAACGTTTATTTTTTTAACTTTTCAATCGCGTTCGTTGAATTTACTACTGATGGGAGAAGATACAGCTGCTACTTTGGGAATAAACATTAATGTTTTTCGGAAAATTTTAATTGTAGTTACAGCTTTACTCACAGGAGTACTAGTTGCAGTTAGTGGGGCAATAGGGTTTGTCGGCTTGATGGTTCCACATATTGTTCGTTTACTAGTAGGATCTGATCATAAAAGAGTACTGCCAATCAGTTTGTTATTCGGTGCTGTTTTTATGATTTGGGCAGATGTCGTTGCAAGATTAATTGTTGCTCCTGAAGAACTGCCGATTGGAATTGTAACAGCTTTATGTGGTGGTCCATTCTTTATCTGGCTATTAAGGAAAAGTTCTTATACATTTGGGGGTCATTCTTAATGAGAATACAAGTTCAAGACGTCTCTACTAGTATAAATGAAAAGAGAATTATTTCTAATATTCATCTAGAAGCCAGATCTGGTGAATTTGTTGGAGTGATTGGTCCAAATGGAAGTGGAAAATCTACATTATTAAAAAATATATATCGCCTCAACAAGCCAGACTGCGGAAAGATTACTCTCGGAGATGAGGATATTTATAAACTATCTGCTAAAAAAACCGCTCAAAAAATGGCTGTCGTCAGTCAAGAGTCACAAAATTCATTTGACTTTTCAGTAAAAGAGATTGTACTCATGGGTCGAGCCCCCCATAAAAGAATGATAGAAATCGATACAGAGGAAGACCTTCGCATTACAGAGGAGTCTCTTAATAAAGTAGGATTGTCTAACTATAGTGATCGCAGCATCACAACTTTATCCGGCGGGGAAAAACAAAGGGTCATGGTAGCAAGAGCATTAGCGCAACAAGCGAAGGTTCTTGTATTGGATGAACCGACAAACCATTTAGATATCCATCATCAGCTTCAACTGATGGATTTAGTAAAAACATTAGATATAACCGTTATTGCTGCACTACATGATTTGAATATCGCCGCAACTTATTGTGACCGTATTTATGTTTTGAATCGTGGTGAAATCGTGATATCGGGGACACCTGAGGAAGTATTGACGGAAGCAACTTTAAAAGAAGTGTTTCGGGTGAATACGAATATCGTACAGCATCCAATCACAGGAAAAACACATATTACCTTTCTAGCGGATTCTGTTTCCGTTAGAAGATATGATGAAAAGGAGCTCGTAAAATGATGAAAAAATATTTGCTGCTGTTAAGTGTAATTATGATTGTAGCCGTCTTGGCTGCTTGTGGCCAATCGGCTACAGAAACTTCTGTCACAGAAGGACAAAAAACTGAGGCGGAAAAAACTGAAACGTATGAACCAGTAACGCTGGAAAATGCCGGACGCACAATCACGTATACAGAACCGCCACAACGGGCTGTTGCGAGCTATCAAGAGTATGCTGAATTGGCTGTAGAGTTAGGAATAGAAGACCGCATTGTAGGGTATGGCTTTTCGCGTGATAATACGACGCCTGATTTTGCAGAAAAGCTGAAGAACATTCCAGCTCTTGCAAAACTAAATCCCTCAAAAGAAGTATTTTTAGGAGCCAACCCAGACCTTTTCATTGCATGGGAGTCAGATTTAGCGGGGATAGGATTTGGATCACTATCCGAGCTGGAGGAACTTGGCATTAAGACCTATGTACTCGCTGGAGGCGAAAAGCCACAAACGATGGAAAACATGGCTTATAAAGAAATCAGTGAAATTTCCCGCATTTTCAGTGTACAAGAGAAGGGGGATGAATTGATTCAATCGATCAAAAATAGGATTGACGATGTACAAGAAAAGATCAAGGATGAAAAGCCTCTGAAAGTCTTTTATATGAGGGGCGGGGAAGTAGGGTCCGCGAAGACCGCAGGGGGAGACACGCTGCAATCCCATGTGATTAGCTTGGCAGGCGGAGAAAATATCTTTAGCGAATTAACAGGAACGGTTGTAGAGGTCAGTTGGGAAGAAGTCATCGACCGAGACCCAGACGTGATTGTCTTTTCTTACTGCTGTGGAAACACTCCGGAGAGTCTAATGGAAACGATATCCAAAAACCCTTCACTTCAAGATATGAAAGCAGTGCAAAATGAGCATTATGTTGCTGTCGGACTTGAAGAAGTGTACGCTACGATTTGGATACCAGGTGGAGTAGAGAAGCTAGCGAAAGGTTTTTATCCAGAACGTTTTGAGTGAAACATGGGGACGGTTCTGCCGTTCCACTATTTTTTTCCATATACGAAACACCGGAACCGTCCCGGTGTTTCCGCTTGACGGTTACAACTCCGGGTTAGTTGATTATACCGCTTGCCTTTCTTCAAAAGTGGCAGGTAATCGAGAGAATATTTTACACTCCTTACTATCTGGGAATAATAGGGAAACTAAGTTTGGAGATAGTAATATTATCATGAATGACTAAATCGTGGAGGTCGTAAAAATGAGGTTATCAATGAAATATGTCATTTTATATGTGAATGATTTTGAAAAAACAATGGATTTCTATAAGTGTAAACTTGGGTTGCCAGTTAAAATGCAACAAGATACATATGTTGAATTTGGTACAGGTGCCGTAACTTTAGCCTTTAACACTCGGAGGGATGTAAAAGAGTTAACAGGACTGAATATCCCGGAAGATTCTGCTTCAACGCAAACATTTGAGATTGGGTTTGTTGTAGAAGATGTTGTTTCGACAATTGAAAACTTGCGTCAACAAGGCGTACCAATCATAAAAGAACCTGTTACAAAGCCATGGGGACAAACAATTGCATATGTAGCCGATCCAGATGGACATTATATTGAAATTTGTACTGCTGTCGAATAAGTTAGGCTAACGGAAATAAGAGGAGGGATCTCACATTTCCCTTTTTTAAAATTTTTACTAATCAATGCACTAAGCAGCGAGCGTGAGAATCAAGGGGAAGATTACCGTCCCGGTGTTCTATGTCAACAACTCATGACGAAGTCACGAGCTTGTGAAGGCAAAAATCGCCTTCTGGTATCAACAGCCCAATATACGCCCGTTGGCATACCGATTCAATCACCTCATTTAAGAGGTGAACTGTTTGACGAGGAACCAAGCGAACCCCGTATTGATAATCACATGCGCTTGGCTATCGCTACATGTAACGGTTTTTTGTTCGTGTTGCTTGAACATTTTACGATGCAGAGCTTTTCCTGCATCAACCCTATTTGTTCAGTTTTCAAAGAACAATTTCTAGTTATATTATAGCATGTTTAATGTGGGAAACAAAAAGTTTAGCTGACATGTCGGATACTTAATCTAGTACAAAATCTCGCGGTTTTCGAGCACTAGACCGTATCCGAAGGCGATTCATCTCATGACTGAAGTCACGAGGGTTCTCGCCTATTATCTAAAGTAGTTCGCTTAATATCAAGCGAACTTATTTTTTAAAAATAAAACTGGAAATTTACGTTAAAATATATTGATAGTTTGTAAGATGATGCTCTAAAATACATGAGTAGAATAGTCAAACAAAGGGAGGGGAAGTTGTGAAGAAAATCATCGTTATCATGTTTGTTGCTATCGTTCTTGTGATAGGTTTTTGGGGATTATTTAATTATATAAGTCATGAAGGCGAATTTACAAAGCAGAGTCATACAACATTAGGTATCGAACATTTTGAGGACGGTAATGCATATTATTTTGGTTATAATTTTCGCTGGGAAGGGATCGGAAATCCAACGATTGAAAAGGTAGAATTTATAAAAACAGACGGAACGATTGTCGCGAAAGACGATGATGAATTTCGAATTCAACCCTTTATAGCAAGTTCAGAACGTATTGGGGTGCTTGATGAAGAAACTGTAATTAAAGAAGGACTACTTAGCGATTTAGTTGATGTTAAAGGTTTTCGAGTAGACGAAGATTTTTCCCTCGTATTACGTGTAGAGTTGGATGTGACTAATTCATATAATGATATAAGTTCGTTAAGAATTACGTATAAAAAATATGGAGTAACACAATTCCAATACGTTTCATTCGAGGATGGAGTTGTAACCGATTAATAAAAATTTCCACTGACGGAATCGTTAGTTTAAAAGGATAGTATATTATACAAAAAACACTCAGATCAAAACTAGTATCTGAGTGTTTTTGCTTGGGATTTATATTGCAATTTACTGTGAATGTTATTTAGTTGTTCCTTCATGTTTTTATTCCTTCATTTAAGATTACATAATAACATGTTTCTGCTATTTTGACAGAACCAATAAATCTAATTAGGTCATTCTGACTAATCCGTTGAAGGGAAGACCACAATCCTCTCATAAGTCCCTGAGAATAAGCATCAGATACATAAAAAATAAAATGTTTGACACAAAAGGAAATATAGACTACAATTATCTCATATTCAAGATATATCAATTAAAGATAATGACATAACGAAGGGAGGCGATTTTAATGGAAAAAAGATGTAGGAAAGAATCTTACTTACTATTAATGAAAACATCTAAAGACATTCAGGAACGCATCAAGCAGGAATTAGTGAAAGATAAACTTAATATAACGGAATTTTCCGTTTTAGAAGTGCTTTATCTTAAAGGGATTCAAACGATCAACCAAATCGGTGACAGCATATTAATTTCAAGTAGTTCGATGACCTATGTTATTGATAAATTAGAAAAAAGAGGCTTGTTGAAACGAAGTGCATGTCCTGATGACCGCCGCGCGATTCATGTGAATTTAACGGATCTAGGAAAAGAACTAATGGAAGACATCATGCCGAGGCATGAGCAATTTATTCATCAAATATTTGAGTCAATTAGTCATGACGAGGAAGAAACGGTTATAAAGTTGTTAAATAAATTAAGAAAGAAAATAAATAGTTAATTTTTTTGAATATATATCTCGAATTCGAGGTAATTAAAAAACAGGAGGTATGAAAATGGTTGATATTGGTTTATTACTTATACGAATTGTGATTGGTGTATTATTTATAGGTCATGGTGCTCAGAAATTATTTGGCTGGTTCGGTGGATATGGAATAAAGGGAACGGGTGGTTGGTTTGAATCAATTGGAGTCAAACCAGGAGCAACAATGGCGGTTCTAGCAGGACTCACAGAGTTAATAGGTGGAATATTGTTTGCTCTAGGCTTCCTAACACCTCTTGCTGGTCTGATGATCGCCGGTACGATGGTTATGGCCATCGTTAAAGTTCACGCACCAAATGGATTATGGTCAACTGCAAATGGATATGAGTACAATTTAACACTACTAGCAGTAGCCATTGGGATTGCTTTGATTGGCCCAGGTCAATATGCTTTAGATGCTATTTTATTCTAAAGTATCTCAAAATAATAATATATGAATTAAAGTTAATTTAATAGAAAACAAGCGGTTAAACTATCCTCTATCGGTTTGGATAATGAAACATAAAAGGAGCGGAAAAGAATGAGTAAGAAAACAATGGGAATTCATCATATTACTGCAATTGTCGGAAATCCACAAGAGAATGTCGACTTTTATGCGGGCGTTTTAGGTCTTCGGTTAGTGAAACAAACCGTCAATTTTGATGACCCGGGCACGTATCACTTGTACTTTGGGAACGAAGGAGGAAAACCAGGGACGATTATCACATTTTTCCCTTGGGCTGATGCATATCAAGGGAGAATAGGTGATGGGCAAGTGGGAGTTACTTCATATGTTGTTCCTAAAGGGGCAATCGAATTTTGGGAGAACAGACTTGAAAAATTTCAAGTTCCGTTCACTAAAAGCGAACGCTTTGGTGAACAATCTTTACAATTTGATGATCCTCATGGACTTCGTTTGGAAATTGTTGAAAGAGATGAAGGTGAAAAGAATTTTTGGCCATTTGGGGAGGTCACACCAGAAGTTGCTATTAAAGGATTTGGTGGAGCAACATTGTTTTCATCAAAACCTGAAAGTACGTCACAACTATTAGAAAAAGTGATGGGACTTGAAAAGGTTGGAAAAGAAGGAGATCTTGTTCGTTTCCGTTCTACAGCTGAAATTGGAAACGTGATTGATTTAAAGTTAACCCCTGTTGGTCGTGGACAAATGGGAGTAGGGACCGTCCATCATATTGCGTGGAGAGCTAGTGATGACCAAGATCAATTAGATTGGAAAAACCATGTTAACAGTCATGGATATGGTGTCACTCCTGTACAAGACAGAAACTATTTTAATGCGATTTATTTTAGAGAACATGGTGAAATCCTCTTTGAAATCGCGACAGATCCACCAGGGTTTGCTCATGACGAATCACACGAGACGATGGGGGAGAAATTAATGCTACCTCCTCAGTATGAACCACATCGAGACCAAATAGAACGTGGATTACTTCCATTTGAAGTTCGAGAATTAGATTAACCAATTTGGAAAAAACCGTCTTTGCATCGCATCCTTTTAACAATGGAAATGACATAATTGAAAGAAAACATTACGATTACCTCACATTTGAACTATTTTAATTCGAGGTAATAATTGTATTAACAAGGGGCTACAAGGGCAAAAAGCCTTTGCCCCTATTGTAAATGATAAATTATGATCTTTAAGTCGAGAAATTTAGAGGTGAAATAAATTGATTCAAGTTATTCCTGCATCATCACGCTACTCTGTTAAAAATGATTGGTTAGAAAGCAACCTTAGTTTCTCATTTGCAGAATATTATGATGAGTCGAATATAAATTTCGGCCCTCTTCAGAGTGTTAGGAAGATTTTAGGAAGAATAGATTGACAACTATACTTTTCTGTTTTAAAATAATCACGAATTAAAGATATTCTAATTAAAAATATACGAACTAAAAATATTTAAAAACTATGGAGGAATTTTAAAATGACAAAAGACTTTTACACTGCCCTGAAGGAAAGACGGTCTCACTATGGAATCAATAAGGACGTACAGGTAACAGATGAAAAAATTAAAGAAATCGTTGAATTTGCGGTAAAGTACACTCCATCGGCTTTTAACTCTCAAACAGCACGTCTAGTTGTGTTAACAGGAGAATCACATGATAAATTGTGGGATATTACAACAGAGTCGTTGAGAAAAGTAGTTGGGGACGGAGATTTTGAAGGTACACAACAAAAAATGGATTCTTTTAAAGCAGGATATGGAACGGTATTGTTTTTTGAAGATGAAGCAATCATACAATCTCTTCAAGAACAATTTTCACTCTATGCTGATAATTTTCCAATCTGGTCAGACCAAGCTTCAGGAATGCACCAATTAGTCGTATGGGCTGCATTAGAAGCAGAAGGGTTAGGCGCATCTTTACAACACTATAACCCACTTATTGACGACGAAGTGAAGAAGCAATGGGAGATCCCTAGTAACTGGAAATTGGTTGCCCAAATGCCATTCGGTAACCCAACAGCTCCAGTCGGTGAAAAAGAATTCAAACCTGTAGAAGGTCGTGTGAAATTCTATTAACAATTAGTATAAGGAAAAAGAGAATACAGTTAGTTAACGTCACTTTCAAGGTTAAAAGTCTGATGTGGCAACTTTGCCCACCAGACTTTTATACTAGAGAAGTCATCTAAAGGCATCATTCAGAGTGATCATTAGAATCAAATTTAAGCAAAAATTTTTTTGGTATTTATCTCGGTTTAAAGATAATTTAAAAATAAAAACAGTTCCAAATAGGTTCATCAGTCCTTTTTTAAAAGTGGGAAATCACTCTGATTTTTAACAATAACAGTATACGTAGGGATAAATGGAAGCAGACTATATACAGTTTAAAAAGTATCAACTAACATCAAAAACAGCTTAATCATGAATAGACTTTTCACGACTAAGCAAGAATAGGAGGTGTATTTTGTGGGCTTTTTATCTAAATTATTTGGAAAATCATCTGAAAAGGAGAATGAACAAATGACAAATGTAAAATTAGCAGTCGTTTTTTACAGTATGAGTGGAACAAACTATCAATTAGCCAAATGGGCTGAAGAAGGTGCAAAAGAAGCAGGTGCTGAAGTAAAGGTATTAAAAGTACAAGAATTGGCTCCTGATTCGGTAATTGAGAGTAATGAAGTATGGAAGAAGACGGTAGAAGCAACGAAAGATGTTCCTGTTGCTACCGGAGACGATATCGAATGGGCAGATGCCGTAATTTTCAGTGTCCCAACACGTTTTGGAAATATGCCATCACAATTGAAGCAATTTCTTGATACTCAAGGAGGGCTATGGGCGACAGGTAAAACTGTAAACAAAGTTGTCAGTGCGATGACATCTGCCCAAAATCCACATGGTGGTCAAGAAGCAACACTTCTTTCATTATATACTTCGATGATGCATTGGGGTGCAATTATTGCGACTCCAGGATATACAGATCCAGTCCTATTCGGTGCGGGAGGAAATCCTTACGGTACAAGTGTAACCGTTGACCAAGATGGAAAAATGATTGAAGATGTCCAAGGAGCTGTTAAACACCAAGCGAAGCGTACCGTAACAGTCGCTGAATGGGTAAAAAAAGGAAATCAATAATAAATAAAATGAAAGAGCCAAGCAACAAATTCCTTGTTGTTTGGCCCTTTTTCATTCTCTTTTCATGATACATAAAAGTAGTGTCTATTTTTTATCATTCAAGTTATTAAGTAAACATTGCTAAATAGTGCTGTAAATTAGTTGTTTCTATAGTTAAGGTTTTGGTGAGATTAAACGGACAAATTGGATGATTACGGATTGGTACCGTTCTCAAAGTTATTATGATTCGAGTAAATGGAGAGCAACGAGGATGATGTCACCGCCTATGTTGAATATGAGAATGGGGCAACTGGAGTATTTATTGCTTCTACTGGGGAAGCACCTGGTACAAATCGCTTTGAAATTGCAGGGGATCGCGGAAAAATGGTGATTGAAAACAATGAACTTACCTTTTACCGTTTAACAGAATCAGAACGGGGGTTTAATGCACGCTATACAGGTGGTTTTGGGGAACCAGAATCTTGAAAAATTGATATTCCGACTAATGGGGAAAATCCAGGTCACTTAGGGATTATTCAAAATTGGGTTGAGGCGATGTTAAAAGGGACCCCATTACTTGCTCCTGGTGAAGAAGGGTTAAAAGGGGTTGAATTAGCGAATGCCATTTACTTATCTTCTTGGCTAAATCAAACCATTGAAATGCCTATAGACCCCGAATTCTATTATGAGAAATTACAGGAAAAAATTAATAAGTTCGTTTCAGAAAAGGAGTGATTTTACATGTAGGTTAAACTGGCTGTCCCTCACAGGTTAATGTTAGCAACCAAAAAAAAGCCTCTCTATTCATAAGAATGAGAGTTTTTTTGTTATAACCATTTTTCCGCCCAAACTTCAACCGCTTTCAACGATCGGCCAAGTTCAGTTCCTTTTTTTGTTAGTGAATATTCTGTTCTTACAGGTCGTTCTGTAATGACATTTCTTATCACGATTCCCATGTCCTCTAGTTCTTTCATTCGTTCATTTAATACTCTTTTGCTCAAGTCAGGGATGAAGGCATGAATTTCACTAAACCTTTTTGGTTCTTCCATTAATGTATGGATAATAAGCCCCATCCATTTTTTTCCGACAATATGATAACACTTTTCAACTTTATAACATAATTTATCTACTGCATTCAACTAAATCACCCCCTGTTTATTATTTGGTTATTTAAAATAACGAGTTAAAGTAAAATTAGTATGACTTTACTCTAATAATAGCAAAATTAGTAAATAATAGAAAGAAGTAAGTTGTAATTTAGCACCAAACTCTATATCATAATTTGAATAAAAATAAAAAAAGGAGCAGCAGATTGTGCTATCATTGAAGGTATTTTAAGAGGTATTTCGAAAAATTCACAAAGTAAACACAATTGAGTTGACGAATAATAGAAAAAGATTTATTATGGTTACATTAAGTTACTTGATAGGAAAACGATAACCATTTGAATCGTATATTAAGTACTTATTTTTAATGCTAAATATTAGGATATTAAGAAAAGTTTGATTCAGATATTATTTTAATTAAATAACTCTAATTCGAGATATTTGAATTAAATTTAATTAATGAATTAAAACAACTTGTTTACATTGAAAGAGGTGGGAAGTAAATGGAATCAATGACTTTTGTTTTATTTGGAGCAACGGGGGATTTGGCAAAGAGAAAAATTTTCCCTGCTCTTTACAATTTATATTTAGATAAAAAAATCCCTAAATCTATTTCGATCATTGGACTTGGTCGACGTGAAATAGCTGATGATGATTTTCAAAAACATGTTGAAGCATCACTAAGAAGCTTTTCAAGGCGAGAAGATTTCGATAGCAAGAAAATACAACCATTTCTTGAGTTTTTCCGATACAGTGTTCTTGATGCCACTAGATTGGAAGATTATAAGAAACTTAACAACATGATAGAGAAACGAGAAAAGGAACTAAATATCCCGCAAAATCGCATGTTCTACCTTTCAGTAGGACCTGAATTTTTTAGTCTCATTGCCAACAATATTAATGAAAGTGGCTTAGGAACAACAAAAGGCTGGAAACGGCTAATTATTGAGAAACCATTTGGGCGTGATTTACATACCGCACGCGAACTGAATGAGAACTTAAGCAAAGCTTTTAAAGAAGAGGAAATCTACCGAATTGATCATTACCTTGGAAAGTCGATGATCCAAAGCTTGGAGTCCCTCGCCTATGCAAATCCTATATTACAAACTTTGTTAAATAATAAACATATTGCAAATGTACAGATCACAGCAAGTGAAACGGTGGGCGTAGAAGAACGAGCTGGTTATTATGACAAATCTGGAGCCATTCGTGATATGTTTCAAAATCATATGATGCAGATCTTAATGATGACCGCGATGCATATGCCAAAAAGCATCAACCCTGAGGAAGTTCGAAATGAAAAGCGGAGAGTCATTGAATCACTGCGTCCATTAAAGAAAGAGGATGTACACCATGATGTCATTCGAGCTCAATATAAAGCCGGGGAAATAAATGCGGAACCAGTCATTAGCTATATCAATGAGCCGGGAATAGACGAATCCTCAGAAAATGACACGTTTATCGCAGCTCGGCTGTGGATTGATAATCCATTTTGGGAAGGGGTACCATTCTATATTCGCACAGGAAAACGGATGGCCAAAAAGTCTACTCGAATTGTGATTGAATTTAAGAAAACATTGAAGAAAGAAAAAACACAAAAATTGAATCCTAATTTGTTGGTCATTGAAATCAACCCGAACGAAAATGTATCCTTACAAATTAACAGCCGCAATCCAATCAATGGCAAAATTGAACCCGCTCATATTAGTTTGTTTACAGAACAAATTAATATTCCTGAAGCGTATGAACGATTAATTTATGATGCATTTCGAGGGGATTCGACCTTTTTTGCTCATTGGAAAGAAGTTGAATTGTCCTGGAAGTGGGTCCAGCCAATTTTAGAAGCATTTAAAGAAAATCTTGCTCCACTTCATTATTATCTAGCAGGATCAAATGGTCCAGAGGCGGCTCATGCCTTGCTTCGTGAAAATGGATTTCATTGGTTGTTGGACGAGGATCTTTCAGAAACCGATACAAATGATGTAGTCGCACAATAACTAGATTTTCAAAGAAGAATTTTCCATATGACACACACAATAAAACGTCAATAGAAAGTTCGATATTTAGGGGTACACGATTTTTTCATATAAAGCAAGTTATACAGCAAAAAAACGATAAAAAACTTATCAAAAGGGAAGGAAATTACTAAAAAATCCAAAAAGATATGATTCCGTTTCATGAGGAATCATATCTTTTTTTGTTACAATAAAAATATTACACAATTGGTATTTTCGTTTTAGTGACTTTTAAAAATAATGAGGATTGATTTTAGGAGGTAAAATCATGAAAACTTTTATATACGAATCCCAACCAAGTCGAACGGTTTTTGGTGAAGGGACTATTAACGAGATTAACAAAGAAGTTCAATTGCTCGGGATGCAAAATGCTTTAGTGATTTCAACACCTGGGAAAAATGGGATGGAGCTCGCAATTAAGGTGGCATCTTTGCTAGGGGAAGTTTGTCAAAGTGTGTACCCGAAAGCCATTCAGCATGTTCCAATCGAAACGGTTACTGAAGCTATAGAATATGTAAAAATGAACAGAATAGATGGTCTAATTGCTATTGGTGGTGGATCGCCAATCGGTCTTGCGAAGGCAATTGCGTTAGAAACGAAGCTTCCTATTTTAGCGGTCCCAACAACCTATGCAGGCTCAGAGATGACACCGGTATGGGGAATTACGGAAAATGGAGTAAAAAAAACCGGGACAAATCCGGGTGTAAAACCGAAAACGATTATTTATGATCCTGCACTCACAACAACCATTCCTGCCATGTTGTCGGTAACTAGCGGGGTCAACTCGATTGCCCATTGTGTAGAAGGATTATATTCCGAAACCGCCAATCCGATCACTTCGCTGTTAGCGGAAGAAGGAATCAAGTCTTTTGTAAAGAGCTTGCCTAAAATCGTTGAGAACCCTAGTGATTTAAGTGCTCGTTCGGATGCTTTTTACGGAGCTTGGTTAGGTGGAACTGTTTTAGGTACTGTTGGAATGGCTCTACATCATAAACTTTGTCATACTTTAGGAGGATCGTTTAAACTTCCACACGCTGAAACACATACGGTTGTGCTGCCATATGCGATTGCCTACAATGCAGAATATACTCCGGATGCGATTGCCGCACTTTCAAGAGCATTAAATTCCGATCGTCAAGATGTGGCCGGGACATTGTTCGACCTTATCCAGTCATTAGGCGGTCCAGTATCATTAGAAAGCATTGGATTTAAACAGGAAGACATTGAAAAAGCAGCCGATTTAACTACGAAAAATTCTTATTATAACCCTCGACCAGTTGAGCAAGAAGCAATCATCGATTTGCTCAAGAACGCCTATTATGGAAGACGACCAGAACCGATAAAGAATAGAGGGTAAGAAACTGAAAATCACAAAAAAATAAGTAAAAACGGGGTACAATCCTATAACGATTTGTACTCCGTTTTTCACATTCGCCCGCGGCTTCTACTCCCATTAGAATCTGAAAATGCGAATGAATGGGGAGTAGTCATCTTACCATTTGTCATAATTATTTTAGAAAAGATCAGAAATGACAAATTTAGTCTCTAAAAATTCGTCTAAGGTCTATTGAAAAATCATCAAAAAGATTGACTGAAATACTTTCCTCTTTTGTATAAGTTCCACTTTGTACATAACGTTCATTTTCAAGTTTATAAACATCAATGACTTCATGCGCCGGATCTACAATCCAATACTCTTTAACCCCAGCATTTTCGTAACGATTGAATTTAATCATTTTATCTATTTTTGCGGTGGACTTCGATAGTATTTCTACAATTAGATCAGGTGCGCCAACAATTCGATTTTCGTGAATCTTATTTTTATCGCATACAATGATGATATCTGGTTTTACCCATTCGTGTGTTTGAGACATATCTTTTTCACCAGATAAGCAAACATCAATTTCAGCAAGAACTCTACAGGATTTTTCCCTTAAATATAAATTAAACTCGGTAGATAAGTCCATCTCAATTGACTGATGTTTTACATTTGGAGAGGGCGACATATTGTATACTTGCCCATCAATCACTTCATACTGAACATCTTCACCTAATTTTAAGTATTCATAATAGCTAAGTGAAGACCTTTCCTGCGGCAACGCCATATGAGTGCCTCCTTTTCTTATTCTTTGTACTTATTTTAACACAATAGGGGGTATTAAGATAAGCCGTCGGATGGTATGTTCGTTTTGTAGACTTAAAATTAAACCAAATGTAAATTGTCGTGGAGAACAGTCTTTATTCTTCTTTCTTCGGTCTCTTTTTTTCCGCTTGTTGCTACTATTTTCACAACCGTTCCAACATAGTGAGTCCTTTATTATAAAATAATTATTGACGATTAGTAAGAGGGTATCTAAAAACAATCCTTTTTAGTTGTGATATACATCACACTAGAAGGGAGGAAATCTCTGTATAATTTTAAAAAGAACTAAGGGGTGTGAAAAATGGACTATCAATTGAAGGCATTATATTACGAGATTGGCGGCCAAGAAACCATTAACCAACTTGTCAATGCATTTTACCCACGCGTCTATGCCGATAAAGAGTTAAGGCCATTGTTTGAAGGGGATATGGAGGAAATTAAAAGAAAGCAAAAACTGTTTTTGCCACAATTTTTAGGAGGACCAGCTTTATATAGTCAAGAATTTGGCCCACCAGCAATGAGGCAAAGACATCTCCCTTTTAAAATTACACAAACTAAAGCAAAACGTTGGCTGCATTGTATGAAAGAAGCGTTTGAAGAGATTGGTTTATATGAGCAGCCAGCAGGGAAAGCTTTTTATGAACGATTAACTCAGGTTGCAGCTATCATGGTAAATAGTCCAGATGAAGCAGAATAGAGGTTCCCTCCCGATAAGCTAAAGCGTACTGGGGACAGCACACAATTTTGATCCCACTTGTTAACTTTCAAAAAGGAGATAACAGGATGATATGATTAACCATCAATGGAAATACAACAGAGAATACAATACCTTTATATCCTGTGACTTCCCAGCAGTTAAAGCCGATGTTAACAAAAGTAGGATTTCAAATGGTGGAGTTTTTTGGAAACTTTAAAGGTGAAAATTTTACAATCGATTCACCGGCATTAATTGTGACAGCAAAAAAAGCGCCGTCGCGGTGAACGAGGGGCTCGGTATGAAACCGAGCCTCTTTTTCATGTTATCAAGTTACATTGTCGTAAAACAATTAATTCTCCATTAACTCATTGACAGAAACAGCTTGTTCGTTTTCTGGTTGATTTAAAGGATTGATTCTTGCAGTTCCTTGTTCTGCGAGTCGTTTTATCTTTATTAACGAAACCGTATAAGGAAAGTCCAAAAAACATATGGGGGAATCGTATCCACAGCTACATCCTCCGATACATTATGAGTGTTTCCTTATTATAACAAGGTGTTGAATAAGAGCAAAATGATTTATCCTCCTCAATATTTCATACGACAGTAATTTCCGACCATTCGAAATATTTAGTAACTATATAGAAAAAACCTTTAATAAATGGTAAAATCCAATTTAATACATATGCGATCGAACTATTATTCTATGATTCTCATTAGGTAAAGCCAAAATTTTATCAGTGACAGGCAAAGAAAAATATGAAATTTGCAATTATATTATTTATTTAAGGTTGGTGAATCGTTTTGGAAACGACGACAGAGATACGTGTAACAGAAACAGATGTGGATTATTTAGGACATGTAAATAACAGTGTTTATGTGAATTATTTAGAAAAGGGGAGAGTCCATTGGTATACTCAACATGGTTTGCCAATCGACGAAATGATATCTAGAAATGTTGGGACAGTTGTTCTGAAGTTAGAAATTTTATATGCAAAAGAAGCAAGACTAGGAGAAACATTAAAAGTGAAAACCACACCTATCAAAATTGGTACGAAAAGCTTTATGTTTCAGCAAAACATCTACAATGAAAAAGGAGAGATCATTACCGAAGCAACGGTAACAAATGTAATGTTTGATCTCTTGGAAAGGAAAGGAATAGTTGTCGCTCCGGAGATTCGAAAGGCTTTTGAAGAAATGAAAGAGCCACAGATAAAAGGGTGATACAATGTCTAGTCTAGTCTCATTCCCTAATTGTGTGGGTGCCAAATCTATGTAACGCCCCAGATATGTAAAATCATCATAAGAAAGAAACAGTGCCGATTTGTAACGGGTTCATTTTCCTATCGCAAAACGTCAATTTGCACAGGAAAATGTAAACCTTTTTGCACTATAAATTGTAGGGCAATTTTTAAGGCTAGAGAGATTAAAAAACAGCAAGGGTTTATACCCTTGCTATTTTGCTTTTAATTGCCAATTCTTCGGATTGTTGAATTTTACTCATGAAGAGTTTGCAAACCATTTTCGCCTTCTCCGTCTCGATTTTTTGTGTAGGTTTGAGAAAGAATAAGCGGAGAATTTCCTGCTAATGTAGAAAGGCGAAGCTTAAGAAGCTGATATAAGCGGATAAATTCCGCTTAACTGCTCTAAATCAGACAAAATCCAAAGATTTGGATCATATAAACGGAAAATTTGGATCATATAAACGGAAAAACTCCCCTTATTTTTAAGGAAATATCGGTATTTCCCAGTTTAGACGGAATTTTTCCGTTTATTTTTCAGACGCAGTGAAATCAACATTCAGTTATATCAGTGCCTAACCTTAAATAAAAACACAACAATATTTTCTGTATATCCATTTTAATTAAAAATGTAGTTTATTTTTCTGGGTACACTGGCGATTGTACCCCCATTTTAATAGATTAATTGCACTACAGGTTCTCCCAAATAATGATCGGAATTCCTTTATATCAATATAGAAAACTCGCCGATTGGCGAGCCCCTAAGGGCGAATACAGAGGCGTAGTTCCCCTTATGCGTTATGAAAGTATAAATTTTTAAATTTATACTTTCATATTAGCCAAAAATAGACCTTCAAATAACCATACAATTTGAAGGTCATTTTGCATTACATTTTTAATATTTGCGATCGTTAACGAAACCTGTTAGCCGATTTGGTACTGTTTTTTCAATATTTTCCGCTTTTACGGAGGAAAGTATATTTTTCTTTGTTTAAACTGGCTGTAGAAAACTTAGTGTGTATTTAAAATTCAATAATCCGGACAAAACTCGTTACGCTCAGGATGAACTTCCCAATTTTGGGCTGATAGGCAAGTTACCAAAACTGACTTCAAACAATAAGTTACTTGTATAGGCCGAAGGGGGTGAGAAATTGGGTAGACGCATAAAACATACAGAGCGTGACGTTGATTCGTTGGCGAGACTTATGCTGGCGGAAGCAATTGGTGAAGGACCCTTAGGGATGGTCAAGGTAGGAACAGTTGTGGCTAATCGGGTCGAGGCGGACTGTGAACCAGACTTCAAAAATTTGCGCAATATCAGACATGCCATTTATCAAACCATCCCTGGCACTGGAATCCCTCATTTCGAGCCTGTTTTAAATGGATCATTGTATACACAGCGTCCAGACGAAGGGGACCTTCAACGGGCTAGGGATCTATTAAATGGTTACAGGGATCCTCGGGCGAAAATGAATTTGTGGTTTTTCAATCCAAGTCCAGGGCAAAAATGGCGAGCTCCATGCACCCCCACGATGCCAAGGTCCCCGATGACGTCATTTGATTTTGCCCATAAAAATCATTGTTTCTATAATGCTGTCCCAAACTATTGTCCTGAGTTTTACCGTTAAATTAATAAGGAGTTGATCTTCATGTCTTGTGGAAACTCTAATTATTATCCAATGAATTATTATTCTGGTTATTATCCAAATTCGAGTATGATGGATAGGACGGCACAACAACCTGCAGGATTCCCAGGGATGATGCCTTCTGGTCCCACATATGCCGCTCCAGTAGTTCCGATTGGGACTGGGCATATATTTCCAGGAACAATAGAAGAATCATTTATTGAAAATATTCTACGCTTCAACAAGGGTAAGATTGGAACATTCTATTTTACTTACCAAGGAAACAACAGATGGAATTCAATGGTATACCGTGGGCGCGTAGAAACGGCTGGCCGTGACCACATCATCATCAGCGACCCGTCCACAGGGAAACGCTATTTGCTACTGATGGCCAATCTCGACTGGGTAGAATTTGATGAACAAATTAATTATCCTATCATGGAAATTAGCCCACAAATCCAGGCAACACTAACGACATCAGATTAAGATGTTGTGGATTGGAAAAAAGTTGGCTCTCTTTTTGTAAAATGAAAATAGACGATTTGAGAATATAGCAGCGATATCCGTTCTACCCGAACTCGGAAATTTCGCTTTTAAAACGAACCGATGGTAGCACGTTATGGCTATTATGCTTTTACGTATCCAAAAGGGAACAGCTTGAAAATATGCTGTTCTTTTTGCTTTTTATAATATTCCAATAAACCTCTCGACATTCGCTATCACAGTGAAACTGGACTACATAAAGTGCTTCGAGCAAGTCAATGTTTTCCCATTGACAATTGTATCAACAGGGAATATAGTTACCTTAAGTAATTATTACCTTGAGTTACAATTAGCTAGGTAATTATTTTTCAGAAAGGAGCAGGGAAAATGGAAGGTTTTTTCCAACGTTACTTAAGTCTGTATCGACCACTGATTACGAAAATGAATGAGTTAATGAATACATATGATCTTTCTTACTCTTTATGGCAAGTTCTTTTTTATATAAAAAAACAAGGACCTTCAACGCTTGTTGACATTTCAAATTATTATCATGTCGAAAAGCCAACGATTACGAGAAGAGTTCACCGGTTAGAAGAGCTGCAAATTGTCGAGCAAATTCCGGGGAAGGATCGGCGCGAAAAAGTGATTAAGTTAACGAAAAGAGGGGAAGAGATTTACAACGAATGCCGAAAAAAAATTACCTTATTGGAGCATAGTGTGATGGAAGGGATCGATCAAGAAGCGCAACTGACGACGTTTCATACATTGCCAAAAATGAAGGACAACATTGTGAAACGAGAGGGAAACTTTCGTGAATAAACCTAAATTGTGGACGAAAGATTTTATCATTGTCTCCAGTGTGAATTTATTGCTAACGCTCGTTTTTTATTTATTAGTCGTTATTATTGGCGTTTATGCCGTTCATGAATACGATGCTACTGCCAGCCAAGCTGGGTTAGTTACTGGAATATTTATTGTTGGGACGTTAATTGGCCGCCTGTTTACTGGACGTAGTATTGATTCAATTGGTCGTAAAAAAACGCTGTTTACTGGATTAATTTTATTTACTTTAGTTACGTCTTTCTATTTTATCCACTTAGGAATCGGTTTCCTGATGTTAACACGTTTCTTACATGGAGTAACAATGGGAATCGCAAACACCGCAACAGGAACGATTGTTGCCCAAATTATTCCAAACAAGCGCAAGGGAGAAGGAATTGGTTATTACAGTATGAGTGCGACATTGGCTGCAGCGATCGGACCATTTATTGGACTTTATATGACCCAGCATACGAGCACACAGCTAATTTTCATCCTCTGTCTAATGATCGGAATCGTCAGTTTGACTACTGCATTCTTTGTGTATGTACCACCAGTGGAAAGGAAAACAAGCAAATCCGAATTGAAAGGAATGAGACTTTCGCAGTTTATCGAGCCAAAGGCCGTTCCGATTGCGATCGTTACGCTCATCGTCGCATTCTGTTATTCTAGCGTTCTATCGTTTATAAATTTCTATGCGATTGAAATTGACCTCGTTAGTACGGCAAGTTTTTTCTTCCTTGTGTATTCGATTGCCGTTTTGATTTCCCGACCATTCACAGGAAGATTATTGGATTTAAAAGGAGCAAACTATGTGATGTACCCAGCGTTTATTCTCTTTGCAATCGGAATGATCCTGCTAGGCTCAGCTCAGTCTAGTTTCACATTGTTGTTGGGGGGGATTTTCATTGGGTTAGGATTTGGAAATATGCAGTCATGTACCCAGGCCATCGCAGTCAAATTAACTCCTAATCATCGGATGGGACTCGCCACGTCGACGTTCTTCATCTTTCTGGATGCTGGACTTGGATTCGGACCTTATCTACTGGGACTTTTCATACCGGCGATAAACTACGGAACTCTTTATATGATTCTAGGAGTGGTCGTGATCGCTTCTTCTGGACTTTATTTTATTTTGCACGGCAAGAAAGAAAAAGCTCAGCTCAATGCTTTAGCTTAGGGGCATTTTGATATTTTTATAGCGCACATTCGTTTATATTTTTAAAAAAGGCAAAAAAAAGACATTGATGAGTCATTTTTGGCGACGAGAGCTATAGGTTTTTGAACGATAATGCTGGTAACGCGTTTTTTAATCCGAGTACTCGGATTAAAAACACCAAATTTCATTGATATATTGCTAGTACTCGTAATAAAACGCGGTAAAATAAGGGTTTAATCCAAGTACTAGCAATAAAATGACGTCAGAAGGCAGATATAATCCCTGTACTCGTAATAAAAAACGGCCAAAAATCGCTTTAATCCAAGTACTAGCAATAAAACAGCCTTATAATCACAGATAATCCAAGTACTAGCAATATAACAGTCTTTTAATCACAGTTATTCCAAGTACTAGCGATAAAAACTTGTACTAGATGCGTTTTAACACGAAAAAACAAGGACCGGGCAGTTCGATTTTCCCGGTTTTTCTTTATATTCCACAAATTTTTGTAGTTACCAAGTAGGATGGACTGCCGTGTTTTATCGCCAGTTTGTTTTCACCTCTTATTCCCAGTATTCAAATAAAAACCCCAACGATCAACGCTCCAAATCAAGTTATCTAGAAATTTAATATATGTTATTTAAAATCTAATAAAGTAATTGAGAAAAACTGTGGTACCGTATAGTTAAATGGAATGGAGGGGATGGAATGGCATTAGAAAAGGTGAAAGTTGAGCCTTATCTCGGGAAGGAACAGAAAAACATCGATTATCGCGGGTACACATCAGGCATCCTGCTTACATTTTCGATTGCTTTAATTGCTAGCCAAATAGCAAAAACCCCATTTTTCTCAATCATGGGGATCATGATTATTTCCATTTTATTAGGAGTCATATGGGGGAATCTACCATCAATCCGAATGCCAGTAAACACCAGTTTAGGTATTAATTTTAGCAGCAAAGTATTACTCCGTGTTGGCATTATTCTGCTTGGATTTAGGTTGAATTTAATGGATATTGTCCAGGCTGGAATGGCTGTTTTCATTATTGACTTGCTTGTTATCACTTTTACGTTGCTTTTTATTTTATATCTTGGGAAAATATTTAAGACTGACAAAAATATCACAACACTAGTTGCAGCTGGTACAGCTATTTGTGGAGCAGCAGCAATTGTTGCCATCGCTCCGGTGATAAAAGGGAAACAAGAGCAAACGGCTATCGCTGTATCTTGTATTGCTGTCTTAGGGACAATCGGAGCCGTTCTTTTCATTCTGCTTTATCCATATTTGCCGTTAACTGATACTGAATATGGAGTTTTAGTCGGAGCAACTTTACATGAATTAGCTCATGTCGTTGCCGCTTCAGTTCCTGCTGGTGTAAGTGGTGGTGACTCAGCAATCCTCGTCAAACTTGGCCGTGTTTTAATGCTTATTCCAGTTATTTTCTTAATTAGTTTTTTTCTAAATAAAAAAAATAAGAACCAACATCAAGAAAGAAGCATCAAAAATTTACCCATTCCATGGTTTATTTTAGGTTTTCTACTCATGAGTTCCATTAATACAACCCAACTAATCCCGAAAGAGGTAACGAATTTCCTGTTAATGTTAAGTACGTACTTTCTTGCGATGGGAATGGTCGGCCTGGGACTTAACATAAAATGGGTGGACTTTAAAAAAGTTGGATTCAAACCTATAGGCGTAGCCATCCTTGGCTTTATTGGGTTAATATCGATTTCTCCAATCTTATTATTTATCTATCGCTTTTTCTAAAACAATTATATTTAAACCTGAGAGTAGCACCCATAACCAGAAGATGTTCATTATGTTCTCATCTCAATAATGAGATTGAGATCCACTTATGAAACCCTCTATCTTAACAACAAGGCCTTGCATGTAGACTATGGGATTGCGTCTACAAGCTTCCTTATTGGTGTGGGTTAGAGCTTTAGATTATATTTCTCCCTAATAAACTCAATAAATTTGCTGCTTGTGAGTTTAAGCGCTGCTTCATGATAAATCATATAAAAATCTCGATGCAGCTTAATTCCTTCAATATCTAGCTGCCTTAACGTATCTAGTTTTATTTCTTTTTTTACAGCCGACTTGGAAATAATCGAGATTCCTAAACCCGCCTCCACAGACGACTTAATCACTTCCGTATGTTCTACCTCCATCACAATGTTAAGTTTAGATGGATTAACACTGTTTTTTCTTAATGCGTCCTCCATTACTTGCCTCGTACCAGAACCTTTCTCACGGATAATTAACGGCAATTCAAGCAGTTCTTCAATTGTAATTGTAGATTTTGAAATAAACTGAGGAGAAGCAATGATGATTAATTCGTCTGTCGCAAATGGTACTTGTTTTAGATTTGGATAAGAGAGCATCGATTCGATAAATCCTAAGTTGATTTCATGATTATGTAGTTTTTCAACGATTTGTTCAGAATTGTACACCTTTAAGTGAAAGTGTACCTTCGGATAAATGGAAGAAAAATCAGCTAATAAAAAAGGGAGGATATGCTCGCCGATCGTTAAACTTGCTCCAATCTTTAAATCCCCGTGAACGGTCCCCTTTAATTCCTTCAGTTCATTTTCAGTTTCATTCATTAAGGAAATCAATTTTTTCACTTGCTTATATAATATTTCCCCTGATGGTGTTAATGTTATTTTTTTTGTCGTTCTTTCAAAAAGCTGACAATCCCATTGTTCTTCAAGATGTTTAATTTGGTGGCTTACACTTGATTGTGAGATGTGTAGATCCTTTGCCGTTTGGGAAAAGCTTTTATTATTTGCCACAACATAAAAAACTTTCAGATGCTCTAAATTCATAAGTAGCCCTCTTCCTTATATTTTAATCATGAAGGAAATTCTTTCCTAAATGAACCTTCTCTTTATTTAGTTTACTATATTCTCTCCTCATATCTTCATCCTTTATTTTAGATGGAAACATATATTTCCATTTATTTTTAAACAAGGGATTTTTCTGTTCATAAGAAATGGCAATTCCCCCAGCTTTTCACTAATGTTTTCCTCTTGCCAACTTGTTAAGCTTGTAATTGGGCCTGTTTTGCTACTAAAAACAAACAGGAGGGTTTAAACATGATTAAATATTTTCCGATTTTCATTATTTTCATCCTTATGATTGGGTCTGTTAATGTATATGCAACAACGAATCAGTCAACTGAAACATCAGAACCATTAACAGCTAAAAAAACAGCAATTGACAAAAAAGAAGAAATAAATCCGACCTTTTTTATTGGTAAAAAAGAACTCAAATTGCTTGCCCGTCTTGTTCATGCAGAAGCAAAAGGGGAGCCATTCGAAGGCAAAGTTGCCGTTGCAAAAGTGGTCCTAAATCGAATGGAACATGAACAGTTTCCTGATACAATTGAGGAAGTTATTTATCAAAAGAACGCTTTTGAACCGGTTCAAAATGGTTCAATTCAAGAACCTGCAAACGAGGAAGCCCGTCAAGCGGTGAAAGAAGCAATAAAAGCGGACGAAGAAGAGCATGATGACATCCTCTATTTTTATAATCCTGATACAGCTACGAGCAATTGGATTTTCTCACGCCAAGTCGTCAAGAAGATTGGAAATCACTCTTTTGCCATTTAAAAACAGGCAAGCAGAAATTCTGCTTGCCTGTTACTAATTCTCATCGGCACGGTCGATTTTGTTCTAGTTATTTTCTACGAATAGCGATTTTCCGACCAGCTTCTTTAGGTACTTCCATTTCAATATGTGCCTCATGAAGTTCAATAATCTTCTCCTTAATTTCATCAGGGAAAGGGGCAGGGCGACCAGTCGACATGTTCATGCCCATAAGCATTTGCTCACTTGTAGCAAGCCGCTCGCCCCGATCATTTTCCATTATAAAAAAAACATGCAGTCTTTTAGTATCATAGTCTAAAAGTTGAAGATGAACAGAGACGATTTGACCTTCATGTGCTTCTTGTAAATAACATAAATGCGTCTCTAATGTATAAATGGAGTAATTTGTTTTCTCCCTAAAACCCTCATCAATTCCGATTTCTACCATTAGTTGATCAACAGCCTTGCTGAAAATAACGGCATAAGCAGAATCAGTCATATGGCCATTATAGTCAATGAAGTTCTCGCCTACTGTTTCCGTTAACAGGGGATTTTCAATTTTAGACATTTCACGTTCCCTCCATCATGACTAAATTTTTCCATTTAAATTTGCCGCTGGCCAATATTTTTCCAGTAGTTGCTGGAGTTCAATTAAGAAATCATCACGACGCTTCTCAATTTCGGGAATAAGATGTCCGGTAGTCTGTTGTTCACAGCCGTCAATGACCGCTTGACTAAGCTCTTCAGTAAGCTCTGGAGCAACAAGCTTTGTCCAAGGTAATTTTAACGCTGGTCCAAATTGAGCAAGCATATGTTTCATTCCTTGCTCACCACCTGCAAGGTGCAAGGTTAAGAAAGGCCCCATTAATGCCCAGCGAAGTCCTGGTCCGTATACGATGGCCGCATCGACTTCCTCCGTTGTTGCAACCCCATCATTGACGAGATGAAGGGCTTCACGCCAAATGGCCTCCATCAGTCGATCGGCAATATGTCCTTCAATTTCCGTTGACACAACAAGTGGCTTCATTTGAATAGAATGGTAGAATTGCTCCGCCCGAGTAATTACTTCAGCGGAGGTCGCTTTCCCGCCAACAATCTCAACCAATGGAATTAAATAGACGGGGTTGAAGGGATGTGCGACAATGACCCGTTCAGGCCTTTGACAATCTGCTTGTAACGTACTTGGCATAAATCCAGAAGTACTTGAAGCGATAATCGCATCTCGTTTCGCATATTGATCAATTTCAGCCAATAAATTTCGTTTAAGTTCTTCACGCTCTGGAGCATTTTCTTGAATAAGGTCTGCATTTGCTACAGCCTTCGCTAAATCGGGTTCAAACGATAATCGATCCTTCGAAGCTCCTTGAACAATTCCATGTTTTTCGATGGCTGGCCATGCTTTGTCAATCGCCGCACGCATACGGGCTTCAGCATTTTCGGCCGGGTCTGTTGCAATCACATCATACCCTTGAGCAAGGAAGCGGCCAATCCACCCGTTGCCAATGACACCTGTTCCAACGACAGTTACTTGTTTAATTGAATTCATATTAATCTGCCTTTCTATGAGGGTTTCTTAATCCAAGATGTTCACGTGCTTCCGCTGGAGTCATCGGTGCAACACCAAGAGTGTCCATGATGTGAACCGCTTTTTCGACAAGTTGAGCATTCGTTGCTTTTACGCCTTTACCAAGGTAGAGATTATCCTCAAGTCCAACCCGAACATTTCCACCAAGCAAGAGAGATTGAGCGACTACAGGCATTTGCATTCGCCCGATGCCAAACGCGGACCAATGAGCATTTTTTGGAAGTCGATCACGCAAATAAAGCATCGTTTCCGCATCTGCATCAGCTCCCCATGGAATCCCAAGACAGAATTGGAACATCGGATCGCCATCAATCAGACCTTCCTCAATTAATTGATTGGCAAAGCGGAGGTGCCCGGTATCAAAGCATTCTAATTCTGGTTTGACGCCACATTGTTGAATCAATTTTGCTTGTCTGCGAAGCCATTCGGTTGGACTAATATAGATTTGATCACCAAAATTAACGCTTCCACAATCAAGCGTACAGATTTCTGGCAATAACTCCCCAATTGGTTCATGTCTTTCCTCAGGTGTTTGCATATCTGTTCCAGGGCCGCCAACCGTTGGATCTTCTTCACTGGGAATCCAATCGCCCCCGCCCCCAGAAGTTAAGTTGATGATCACATCTGTATCAGCCTCTCGAATTCGCTCGACAACTTCACGGAAGAGTGCTACATCATGGCTCATTTCTCCTGTTTTCGGATCACGTACGTGAATATGGGCAATCGTTGCACCGGCTTTCGCAGCGTCGATGGCTGATTTGGCAATTTCTTCTGGAGTAATTGGAACATATGGACTCTTCTGTGCCGTATCCCCAGCTCCTGTGACTGCACATGTTACGATCGCTTGCTTTTTCATTCTGTTTCCTCCTCAGCTTAATTTATTAAAAGAAGAAAGGGGTGATTGCATATTTCATTCCGGTTTTGGAACGTGGTTGAAAATTTCTCCGCTTTCAAAAAACTCTACTAGCTGAGCTAACCATTGGTAGTAATCAAGCCATTCTTTCGTTTCTTTTAATAAAAGATTAATTTTTTGTTCGGTTTCCTCATTAAGATCTTCATCATTTAAAATCGCTTTTAGCTCGGCGGATAACTTTTTCTCAAACATTTTATTTTTATTGATCGCTTTCCGCCAATTGGAGGTAAATAAAGAAATAAAGGTTTGATAATAGTCTTGTTCGACATTATATAAATCTTTACGGATCCCTTTTTCGAAAACTTTTTCCGCGATATTTAAATCAACCATTTCGCGGACCACTTGACTCATCCGAGTTTTGCTCATACCGGTTGCTTCTGATAGTTCATCAAGCGTCATCGCCTTGCGATTAATATAAATAATCCCTAACACTCGACCAACGGTTGTTGAAACTCCGTACGTATGCATATTATCGGCAATTTTCTCAATAAATTGGTCTTCAAAATTTTTGATTCTGGCTAATGGTTTTTCATCCATCTATGAATCACCCTTCCAATTCCATTTCTGTGTCAATGTAACATATCTTGGGTAAAAAAAGAAAATCAGGAATTGCGAGAAAAACAGGGGAATAAGGAGGATTATTAAGAAAAATAGATAATAAACTTTGTGCAATAATTATTTTACGTAAATATGATACAATTTGTGTAATTTGTAAACTTTTTATTTTACAAAACTTACTTTATACTAAAAAAGTATTTAAAATCGTCGAGAAATTCAGTTCTATTATTTTTTAAAAAAATCACGAGAAATTTTGGAGGTGCCATAACATGTTGAAATTTGATCATGTTTCAAAGGTATATAAGGGAGGAAAAAGGGCCGTTAACGATTTAACATTGGAGTTTGAAAAAGGAGAATTCATTTGCTTCATTGGTCCAAGTGGTTGTGGGAAAACGACAACGATGAAAATGATTAATCGTTTAATTGAACCAACTGAAGGCCGTATTTATATTAATGATGAGAATATTATGGATAAAGATCCTGTCCAATTAAGGAGGGAAATCGGGTACGTGATCCAGCAAATTGGATTATTGCCGCATATGACCATTCAAGAAAATATCACTCTCGTTTTAAAACTATTAAAATGGCCGGATGAAAAGCGTCGTGCTCGTGCTCTAGAATTATTAGAACTAGTAGACTTAACACCGGATTATCTTGAAAAGTTTCCTCATGAATTGAGTGGTGGTCAGCAGCAGCGAATTGGTGTGTTACGTGCGTTAGCAGCCGATCAGTCACTTATTTTAATGGATGAACCATTTGGGGCGCTTGACCCGATTACCCGGGATTCTTTACAAGAAGAGTTCAAAAAGCTTCAAAAGAAATTAAACAAAACGATTGTCTTTGTCACTCATGATATGGATGAGGCATTAAAACTTGCAGACCGGATTGTGATTATGCGTGATGGCCAGTTGGTTCAATGTGATACACCAGATGAAATTTTGCGAAATCCTGCGGATGAATTTGTTGAGGAGTTTATTGGGAAAGATCGTCTTGTTCAAGCTAGACCGAATATTCAAACGGTAGAACAAATTATGAACCCTTCTCCAGTTACAATTACCGGAGACCGCTCACTCTCTGAAGCGATTCAAATTATGAAACAGAAACGTGTTGACTCACTACTCGTCGTTGATGAAGCAAACATCCTTCAAGGCTATATTGATGTAGAAATTATTGACCAAAAACGGAAAAAAGCGACTCAAGTCGGAGATATCGTTGAGCCAGCCTTTACAGTAGAGCAAGGAACGCTTGTCCGGGATACGGTCCGTAAAATTTTGAAAAAAGGAATGAAATATGTCCCAGTTGTTGATGAGGAGCATCGTCTTATCGGAATTGTTACAAGAACAAATCTCGTTGATATCGTGTACGATTCAATTTGGGGCGAAGTGGAAGTCACTGCTATATAAGGGAGGGAAATGAGATGGATGGTCTTATCCAATTTTTCAGTCAATATGGATTCGAATTACTTATAAAAACATGGGAACATTTATATATCTCGATGATTGCTGTCGGGTTAGGAATTCTCATAGCCGTTCCGTTAGGGGTTCTTTTAACCCGTTTTCCAAAAGGAGCGAATGTAGTTATGGGACTTCTAGGAATCATTCAAACGGTTCCGAGTTTTGCGATTCTAGCGTTTTTTATTCCACTTTTAGGTGTTGGGAAAGTCCCTGCCATCGTTGCACTATTTTTCTATGCAGTCCTACCCATCTTAAGGAATACGTATACAGGTGTGAATGGAGTGAAAAAGAGTCTGCTTGAGGCAGGCCGTGGGATGGGTATGACTGGATGGGAACAAATTCGCTTAGTGGAAATTCCACTTGCGATTCCAATCATTATGGCTGGTATTCGCCTAACAACGGTTTATTTAATCGGCTGGGCAACTTTAGCCGCTTATATTGGTGCAGGTGGATTAGGGGATTATATTTTTAGTGGGATGTCCCTTTATCAAACAGAATTTATTTTAGCTGGAGCGATCCCAGTTACCCTTTTAGCATTATTTGCTGATTTACTTTTAGGGAAAATTGAAAAGTCAATTACACCTACTGGATTAAAGAAAATGAAAGAAGCTGCTTAGGAAGGAGATACAGAAATGAGAAAAATCAATCGAATGCTAATCACTTTAGCTATTTCCCTGTCCATCTTTTTAAGTGGCTGCAGTCTTCCAGGATTAAGTGGGCCTGCAAAAAATACGATTGCGGTAGGGACAATGGCCACTTCAGAGTCACAAATTATGGGGTATGTCGTTAAGTTGATGATTGAGCATTATACAGAGGCGCAAGTTGAAATGGTCAATAATTTAGGATCCTCGATTGTCCAGCATCAAGCGATGTTAGGAGGGGATGTCGATATTACGGCAACCCGCTACACTGGGACAGATCTTGCGGGGGCGCTAGGAATGGATCCGATCAATGATCCAGACGAAGCTTTAGCGATTGTTCAACGTGAATTCCAAGACAGGTTTGACCAAACTTGGTTTGATTCCTACGGATTTGCCAATTCGTACGCTTTCACAGTAACAAGAGAATTAGCAGAACAAGAGAATTTACAGAAAGTTTCCGATTTAGAACCATTCGTTTCTAGCTTGAAATTTGGTGTCGACAACTCTTGGTTAACACGTGAAGGTGATGGCTATGAAGGCTTCGTTGCGGAATATGGTTTTCGTTTTTCCAGAACTTATCCAATGCAGATTGGTTTAGTTTATCAAGCGGCTGCAAGTGGGAATATGGATGTTGTACTCGCCTATACGACCGATGGCCGGATCAAGGCATTTGATTTAAAAGTTCTAGAGGACGACCGACTGTTTTTCCCGCCTTATGACACTTCACTAGTGGCAAGAAATGATGTTCTTGAACAGTATGACGGATTAACAGAGATTCTTCAAAAATTGTCCGGTAAAATACCGACCGAGAAAATGCAGGAATTGAACTACGAGGCCGATGGGAAAATGAGGGAACCATCGATTGTTGCAAAGGAATTTTTAGAAGAAAACAACTACTTTGAAGAGGAATAGGGGGGACGTTTTATGGAGATAATGAACGATTTGTTTTATTACTACAATCAAAATGCTGGCTATGTTTGGGAACAATTTTATCGGCACTTCTTAATGTCCGCCTATGGAGTGTTGTTTGCGGCAATCGTTGGTATTCCATTAGGAATTTTGATTGCACGGTATCAAAAATTAAGTCCATGGGTGATTTCTCTAGCAAATATTATTCAAACCATTCCAGCCCTTGCGATGTTAGCCGTTCTCATGCTTGTCATGGGGCTTGGTACGAATACCGTTGTATTTGCTTTATTTCTATATTCGCTTTTACCGATTATTAAAAATACGTATACCGGCATTCGCAATGTCGACCATGCCTTGCTTGAATCTGGGAAAGCAATGGGCATGACGAAATTCCAAATCTTGCGAATGGTGGAACTGCCGCTTTCAATGGCTGTGATTATGGCTGGACTGCGTACCGCTTTAGTCATCACGATTGGGATTGCAACGATTGGTACATTTATTGGTGCCGGCGGCTTAGGAGATATCATCATTCGGGGAACGAACGCCACCGACGGGACAGCGATTATCCTTGCAGGTGCGATACCAACGGCATTAATGGCCGTGATTGCTGACCTTGTTATGGGTTGGTTCGAACGCAAGCTGTCACCGTATAATAAAAGAAAAAAAGGATTCACTCCTCAAGCGGAAGAATCTGCTGCATAGAATGATGTCTCATTCATCCACCTCGTCGATCTCGCGAGGTGGATTATTTTAAAATCGATTACTGCTTTTTGAATGCAAAGGAGGAAGAAAACGATGGAAATACAACAAATCATAGTTGAGAAAAACGTACCATGTAAGATGCGCGATGGTGTCACTCTTTATGCTGATATATATCGCCCGAATAGTAGTGGGACATTCCCAGTCTTGCTAACACGTTTACCGTATAATAAGGATTTGCCCTTTTATTCACACCGTTATCTTGATACGAATCGTCTTGTTCAAAATGGCTTTGTTGTCATTATTCAGGATGTTAGAGGCCGATTCAACTCAGAGGGAGATTTTTATCCATTTATATATGAAGCGGAAGACGGTTATGATACCGTTGAATGGGCAGCGGGCTTGCCTTATGCAAACGGAAAAGTCGGGATGTTTGGTTTATCTTATTATGGGTTCACGCAATTATTGGCGGCGACAGAACAACCACCTCATTTACAGGCGATTTTCCCCGCGATGACCTTAACAGATTGGCACAACGATTCGGTAGAGAATGATGGGAAATATCTAATCGGGGGAGCAGAAACATGGGCATTAGAATCCGTCGCGCCAGATGAATTGAAACGAAAACACCCGGATCCAGATGACTATCATAAAATGATGAAGAAAATGGCGAAGTATTACGATCAAATGGAAGAATGGTTCAACTATATGCCGGTTGAAAACTGGCCGCCACTAAAAGAGTTAGGCGTTGCTGAGTATTTCTTTGATTTTATTAAAAAGCGATTAACGGCAGAGCAAATCAAACAAATGAGTATTCGAGATAAATATTCACAGATTACTGTTCCAGCCTATCATCTTGCCGGATGGTATGATAATTTCTTGAAAGCAACGATTCGGAACTTTTCACAACTTCGTAACAAAGAGGATGCCAAGCTACAAAAATTAATGATTGGACCTTGGGCGCACGGAATTTTTCAAGCTAGGCTAGGTGAGCGCAATTTTGGCCTGCATGCCTCACAGGATTGGATTGATTACAAAGAAGACCTCACTGCTCTACATATTCGTTGGTTTAACCATTGGCTAAAGGAAGAAAAGTCGGATTTTGAAACGGAGGCACCGATTAAATTATTTGTAATGGGAATCAATGAATGGCGTGATGAGTATGAATGGCCATTGGCAAGGACAAATTATACGCCTTATTATTTAGATAGTGAGGGTCACGCGAATACTCGATTTGGCGACGGGAAATTAACTGCAACTCCTTCGAGCGGTGAACATACGGATCATTTTCTATTTGACCCAGCAAATCCAGTTCCATCTAATGGCGGGGGTACTTTATTTGCGGGAGGAGTACCTGGTCCACTTGACCAGAGAGAAATTGAAGAACGTGAAGATGTTTTAGTTTATACATCAGAGCCTTTGATCGAACCACTTGAGGTGACTGGAGAAATTAAAGTAAAGATTTGGGTAAAAACAGACGCCGTGGACACAGATTTTACGGCGAAACTTGTTGATGTTGACCTGGATGGAAAAGCAATTCAGTTAGCAGATGGCATCAAACGCATACGGTCTGGAAACGAGAATCAGCTAGCTGAAATTGAAATTGATTTATGGGCGACGAGCAATGTGTTTCTACCAGGACATTGTATTCGCTTGGAAGTTTCCTCAAGTAATTTTCCAAGATACGATGTGAATTTAAATACAGGAGAATCAATGATTACGAGCAGCGAAAGAAAAGTCGCCAAGCAGACAGTTTATCATCAGAGTGAATACCCATCACAACTACTATTGCCGGTTATTGACAATAGTGGTAGAAAAACAACCTAAATTAGGTTGTTTTTCTTCGTTTATCGTAGATTAACGGCCGTAATACCCCCACTGATGGAAGTTTCACTTTATGGTCGTAAGCGCAAGGACAGTTTTTATCCTATTAAAACAAATTCATATTGCGAGTTCTAGAAATACGTTACGGAAAATTCACCCAACTCTCTCACTCTTTCCACACGATTAAAAGTATATTAAAATATTTTTCGTCTCCCGAACTATTTTCCTTCCATTTTAGCTAAAAATCTGTAAACTAAGTTGGTATTTGTAATTTATATTGAGGAGAAACGGAAAATTGAATAGAGAAAAAAATAAATACCAGGACCAATCATTATTTACTATTACATGGCCTCTGTTTATCGAAATATCGCTCCATATGAGTATGGGGATTATAGCGACCCTAGTGTTAAGTGGATACGCAGACCAAGCAGTTGCAGGAGTTGGGGTAGCAAATCAACTTATCAATATTTTTATTTTAATCTTTAACGTTATCGCCATTGGTGCGACCATCTTGATAGGCCAAAACTTAGGTGCAAACGAGTTGGCTCGGGCACGACGTCTCGCCCGATCTGCTTTCGGAGTGAATTTCTGGGTTGGGATTGTAATGACCATTACCGTTGTCAGCTTTGGTGGGGTGCTTTTAAACTTTTACGGACTTAGCGGAGAGGTTTATCATTACGCTTATATCTTTTTAACTGTTACAGGGCTTTCGCTATTTATCGAAGCGATTGCTTTAGCGTTAAGCGCCGTTTTGCGCAGTTACGGGCACACAAGGGAGACGATGTTTGTCACCGTGATTATGAATGTCATTAGTATTATCGGTTATTTTATCGCGATAAAAGGCTGGTTCGGCATTCCGGTAACAGGTGTTTTTGGGGTTTCAATTTCGATTATCATCGCCCGGATATACTTAGTTGTCGCTCTATTTTACTATGTTTATAAAAAGCTAGCTTTGACCTTCCACTTAAAAGATGTGTTTTTAATCGATAAATCCGATGTGAAGGGGCTTCTATCGAATAGTCTTCTTTTAATTAGGAAGACTATTTTTCTTTTATTTTAGTCATGTTGCCTCAAGGATATCGAACAATATTGTATAAGAAATGAAGGAAGTATGCTAAAATTCACCTATAATATTATTTGAATTTTATAAAAATTAAAGTTACATAAACTTCTCATAATCAAAAATTTAACAGGGGGAAATCGAATGACGAACAAAGATGAAAAATGTTACTGCCTTGCAATTTTCAGAAAAAAATATGGAAATGATGTTCAAGGCAACTGTCTCAAAACAGAATGCGCTCGATACAGTCGCGAAAAGGAAAAAGAAAAAGATAGGAAGGATGCAAATTAAAGTAAATATTAGCAGGAGAAGGCACTTCTCCTATGAAACTTATTGATACCCGGAAAATAAAAAACACAGCATAGCTGTGCGTCATTTTCAAAACACGAGAAGATTAGGATAAACAACAAATGATTGCGCAGTTATCCATTTCCATGTTCCTTTATCTTATATTTTTTCAGCTTCCGATATAAAGTGGATCTCGCCATATTCAATTCCCGTGAAACCGCTGAGATATTCCATTCGGTTTCAATTAAGAGGCTTCTTATTTGTTGCCTTTCTGCTTTTTCAATCACCGTCAAGCTTGAATGTTTTTGGTCATCACGAGAATGCTTTCTTTTTACGTTTGCTAAGTACTCTGGCATTTGGCTCTCTGTCACTCCATCTGAGTCGCTAAAAATGACCGCATGTTCAAGAACGTTTCTTAATTCCCTTATATTTCCTGGCCAAGTATAACTCAAAAAGAAGTTTTTCGTTTTTTCAGATAGATGAAGAGAAGCTGATTTGTGATATTTTTTTCTAAAAATATTAAGATAATAGTTACAAATGGGAAGGATATCTTCTTTTCTTTCGCGTAGCGAGGGAACCGCAAACGAAATCACATTCAAACGAAAAAATAAATCGCTGCGAAACAGTCCCGCTTCAATCATTTCTTCTAAATTTCTGTTCGTTGCTGCAATGATTCTTACATCGATGTTGATCGTTTTTGAAGAACCTAATCTCGTGACCTCGTTTTCTTGAAGTACCCTAAGTAAATGCACTTGCAAATCGATTGGCATTTCCCCAATTTCATCCAAAAAGATGGTACCACCATTCGCTTCTTCAAATTTCCCTCTTTTTCCTTCTTTTTTTCCACCAGTAAATGTCCCGCTTTCATAACCGAAGAGCTCACTAGCAATTAGTTCCTTTTGAATCGCCCCACAATTGATGGCAATAAAGGGCTTTTCTTTCCTTGAACTCACTTCATGAATATATTTTGCAATCAGCTCTTTTCCTGTACCTGTTTCACCGGTAACGAGAATTGGGGTATCAACCCTTGCAATTTGCTCACCTTTTTGTAAAATCATTCGAATTTCTGGAGACTCCCCAATTAATTGATGATTTTTTGAAAGGGAGGAAGGGTTTGTTTTCGGACCATTTTCGTTTTTGAAAATTGTTACATAACCGATTTCTTCATTATTGATGATGATTGGTTTTACTTTGATGAAATGATACTCCTCCGTTTTCGTCATAAACTTTGCTGGGTTTTGAAGCCATTTCTTTATTTTTTGATGCGTTTGTTGTGTCCATTCTTTTTTCAATTTTAAGGCATGAAGTAATTTTTGATCCCCATTGACAAGAACATAATCGCTACTAAAGACAAGTACAGGTTGATCCTTCCATTTCGCTTTACATTGACGATAATAGTCTTCCAATTGCTTATATTTTTGACTATACATTGCAAGCAGTTGTTGTTCAATCATTTGCGCAAGTGAAACGGCTAAGCCAAGGGTGTGTGGTTGGGTACTCGGCCAAAGTCCAGTAAAATCAATCGCACCCATAACATTTTTGGTGTAAGGATGAAAAATAGGTGCTGATGAACATGTCATCGGATGGAAGCCTTCACAAAAATGTTCAGCAGAAAAAACCTGAATGGGCTTTTTGGAAACAAGGCTGGTCCCAATGGCGTTCGTTCCTGCCGCACTTTCACTCCAATCCATTCCGGGTGAAAAATTCATTTTTTCAACTTTTCTCATAATATCTGGTTCGCCTTTTAAATAAATCATTTTGCCGTTTTCGTCATTTAATGTAATTAAATAACCGGTTCCAATTAATGTTTCATATATAGGATCAATCATCGGTTTGGCGGCACGAAAAAGGTCTGACTCTGAGAGGAGATTTTCGAGTTCGAATGAAGTAAGTACCGTTTTGGCTTGTTTTTGTTCTGGATTAAGACCGATGGATTGACAACGGCTCCATGAATCAAGGATTTCACGGCGAACAACGGTTTGTAGATGGTCCAGTTTGAAAGGATCGGTAATAAAGTTTTCCCACTTCTGTTTAATTTCACCTGCTTTATTGCGCAAATCTTCGGTGGAATAAATAGAGAGAAAAGGATTTTGCACTTATATAAACCTCCTCTACATAGATATGGAGAAATTTTTAAAAAATAATGAGGAAGAAGATACATCCTTCTGAGAAGAGGGGTGTTATTTAGTTCTGAAAATTCAATCTATTTAAAATACTACCTTAGCCTGTTCGTTAAATCAATAGGTATTTCGTGTTTTATGAAAAAACATCCTGTAGCGCTACAGTTGTTGCGAAACACTACAAATCGCATTAGAGAAGACTACTATTCGCTTATATAATAGAAGATTTTTAGACTTATCCTTGGTTGGCACGGGTCTTGCATAAATAAAAGTAACAGCAAACAGAAAGCCTACATAACCGGCCTTAAACATTGCTGTAAACAATCATGTTTTTTATTTGAAGGGAGAGAGTTTTATTTGGCCAAATCACAAATTCTTGCCATTGATGCCGGTGGTACGATGACAGACACGTTCATTATTGATGAAAAAGGGGATTTTGTTGTAGGAAAGGCACAAACGACTCCGCTAGATGAACATATTGGACTATTAAACTCTGCGAGAGATGCATTGGACCAATGGGAGACGCAACCAGAAGCGGAGTTTCCGAATTTACTGGCGGGTGTCTATTCGGGAACAGCGATGCTTAACAGGCTTGTTTCACGAGTAGGACGCCGAGTTGGTTTAATCGTAAATAAAGGCATGGAGGATAACCACCGAATGGGTCGTGGGCTTCAGTCCTTCCTTGGCTACTCCTATTCTGACAGAATTCATATTAATACCCACCACTTTGATCCACCACTTGTTCCACGAAAATGGACGGTTGGCGTAACAGAAAGGGTGGATCTTTTTGGAAATGTGGTCATTCCACTCTATGAACATGAGGTTGAAGCAGCGGTTCAGAAATTAATCGATGAAGATGTCGAAGCCATCGTTATTAGCTTACTACATTCTTATAAATATCCAGCTCATGAAAGAAAAGTAAGAGATATGGCTGAACAAGTGGTAAAAAAATCAAATAAAGACATTAAAGTATTTGCAACCGTTGATTATTATCCAGTTCGAAAAGAATCTCATCGGACTAATACGACGATTGTTGAAGCATACGCTGCGGAACCATCTCGACAAACGTTAGCGAATATTGATACAGCATTGAGAGAAGCAGGAACCGAGTTCGACCTGCGAATTATGGCCAGTCACGGTGGAACGATCAGCATTAAAGCGAACGAGTTAGCGAGAACTTGTGTTTCCGGACCAATTGGTGGAATGGTTGGGGCCAAATATTTAGCGGAAAAACTTGGCTTGAAAAATGTTGCCTGTTCAGACATTGGCGGTACCAGTTTTGATATTGGGCTGATTACCCAAGGGGAGTTGTCGATTAACACAAGCCCGGATATGGCACGTCTTGTTCTATCTTTGCCGCTTGTTTCAATGGATACGACTGGGGCAGGAACAGGAAGCTTTGTTCGTATTGATCCAAACTACGGAAACATTACTCTTGGACCAGACAGTGCCGGCTCTCGAGTGGGGGTTTGTAACCCGCAAGGCGGCCTTGATACCGTAACGGTTTCTGATTGTCACGTTGTTCTTGGTCTAATTAACCCTGATAACTTCATTGGCGGTGTGATTAAGCTTTCAAAAGAAAAAGCCTATCAGGCCGTGAAAGAACAAATTGCGGACCCGCTTGGGTTAACTGTTGAGGATGCAGCGTATGGCGTTATTGAACTATTAGAATCGCAGCTACGCAATTACCTAGAATCGATGATTCTTGGAAAAGGCTATTCTCCATCACAATATGTTTGCTTCTCCTATGGTGGCGGTGGTCCATTGCACACGGCTGGCTATACGAAGGGGCTTGGATTTGAAGATGTTCTTATTCCTGCTTGGGCGGCTGGATTCTCTGCTTTTGGCTGTGGAGCTGCTGACTTTGAATATCGTTACGATAAAACATTGGATCTTAATGTCGCTGAACATGGAGAAGACTCTGATGTGTTACTTGCAGGTAGAGAATTACAAGCTGCCTGGGATGAATTAAAGGAAAAGGTAACAGAAGAATTTAAGAAAAATGATTATGCACCAGAAGAAGTCGATTTCAAACTGCTTTTCCGGATGCAGTATCAAGGGCAATTAAATGATTTAGAAATTGAGGCGCCTATCTCTGCATTTAGATCTGTGGATGATTGGCAAACATTGATTGAGACATTTGAAGAGACGTATGCAAGGGTTTATGCAAAGGCCGCTTTATCTCCTGAGCTTGGATACTCAATAACAGGCGCAATTGTTCGGGGTGTCGTTGATGTGGCGAAACCACAAATTCCAGAGGAGCCAATCTATGGGGAAATTCCTCCAGCAGATGCTTTCCTTGGACATCGGAAAATTTATTGGGATGGTGAATTCCTTCAAGCCAATATTTACGAAATGGAAAAATTGATGCCTGGCAACAAGATTCCCGCGTTTTCTATTTTAGAATCAACCGCGACGACTTTGGTTGTCCCAATTGGATTTGAAGCGTATCTTGATGAACACCGTATTTTCCACCTGAAGGAAGTAAAATAACCTAAATCATTTTAAAGGAGGAATTGAATTTGGCTAAAACTCTTTCTGACATTCAACAAACGAAACAGCCGATTGGCTGGGATGGAAAAACGTTAAAGCAAATGCGCAAAGAAATGGATGAAGTTAGTAGAGACACAGGGCACTATGCGGGCTTAGAGACCCTTCCATTTAAGGAAAGTGATCCGATTCGTTTTGAAAAAATCTATTCGAAGCTACGTGGTGGGGTCGTCCATGCGCGGGAAACCGCCAAGAAAGTAGCCGCGTCGCCAATCGTTGAGCAGGAAGGTGAATTATGCTTTAGCTTATACTCACCAGAAGCCGATTCGATTGTTACCTCTACAGGGATCATTATCCACGTAGGAACGATGGGTGCGGCGATTAAATTTATGATTGAAAACGATTATGAAGATAACCCAGGGATTGCCGATAAAGATATTTTCTGTAATAACGATAACCATGTAGGAAATGTTCATACATGTGATGTTCATACCCTTGTTCCTATTTTCTGGGAAGGAGAAGTCGTAGGCTGGGCAGGCGGTGTCACGCATGTTATTGATACAGGGGCTTCTGCACCAGGAAGTATGCCAATGGGTCCTGTTCAAAGATATGATGACGGCTATCAGGTAACTTGTCGAAAGATTGGTCAAAACGATACCCTTTCGAAAGACTGGCTTTTAGAAAGTACAAGGTCCGTTCGTGCGGTTAAATATTGGACCCTCGATGAAAAAACACGGATTGCCGGCTGTCATATGATTCGTGAACTTGTTTTAGATCTTATAAAAGAAGAAGGAATTGACGCGTACAAACAATTTATGCGTGAAATTATCGAGGATGGCCGCCGTGGCTTTGTCAATCAGGTAAAAACGATGTTGATTCCAGGAAAGTACCGTCAATCAAGTTTCGTTGACGTCCCATTTAAGGATTTAGATCTCCCATCGTTTGCAAAAATCAATTCAATTATCCATACGCCATCAGAAATTACTGTTCATAAAGATGCACAGCTTGAAATTGACTTTGAAGGCGCCAACCGTTGGGGCTGGCATCCGTTTAATGCGACACCGGTCTCGATTACGAGTGGAATTTGGGTGATGCTTTCGCAAACGCTCGTCCCGAATGACCGGATCAATGATGGAGCCTATTATGCGAGTAAATTCGGCATTCCGTATGGTTCGTGGTTTAATCCAGATGATATTCGTTCGGCCCACTCCAATACATGGCATGCACTCGTGGCTGCTTGGTCGCCATTGTGGCGTGGCTTGAGTCGCTCGTATTTTAGCCGTGGCTATTTAGAGGAAGTCAACGCAGGGAATGCCCATACTTCCAACTGGTTGATGGGTGGAGGATACGACCAATATGGTCAATTATCGGCGATGAATAGCTTTGAAACCTCCTCTTGTGGAGTCGGTGCCAGTGCGGTTCAAGATGGCATCAGCCACTCAGCCGCGCTTTGGAATCCAGAAGGTGACATGGGTGACATGGAAATTTGGGAGCTGCTTGAGCCACTCATCTTCTTAGGAAGACAAATTTTACCTGGTTCAGGCGGAGCAGGGAAATACCGCGGTGGAAACGGCTGGCAATCCCTTCGTTTAGGTTGGGGGGCAAAAGAATGGACGATGTTCGTTGCGGGTTCAGGTGTCATGGCGACAGATGGCGGTCTAATGGGCGGATATCCGGCATCGGCTGGTTATCGATTCCAAGCAAACAAGACGAACATCAAAGAGCGTATTGAGAAAGGCTTGCCAATTCCATTAGGTGGCGATGTTGATCCAGATAACCCAACCTATGAAGACAATATGGAAGCTGAAGTGATTTACCGTGACAGACAGGCGGTGTCGACACAAGAGGAGTTTCGTGACTATGATGTGATCATGAACTACCTTCGTGGGGGTCCTGGCTTCGGTGATCCACTTGAAAGGGATCCAAAACAGGTTGAAACTGATTTGAATGAAAAATATGTTCTGCTTCGCTATGCAGAACAAGTTTACGGCTGTGTCTTTACCGAAGCGAACGGTGTTTACACTGTTGATCTAAAAGGTACGGAAGAAAAACGCAAAGAAATTCGCAAGCAGCGTTTAGAGCGTAGTACGCCAACAAAAGAGTGGATGAAAGGTGAAAGAACGAAGATTCTAAACGAAGATGCGGCTCTGCAAGTCAGACATATGTACGCGCAAAGCTTTGCTTTAAGTGAAAAGTTCACAGATGAATTCAAGGGATTCTGGGATATTCCGGAAGAGTGGATGATTTATGAAGATGATCTAGGTGTGCCAACATTAGGGGCGCATATCAATCGTTTTAAACAATCGAAATAAAAACTATCTTACAAAGAGGTGAAAAACGTGGCAAAATACGATAAGAGACGAATAAACGAGTTAATTGACGGAACATTGGAGTTTTATCAATTAAAAGATATGATGACGAGTCATAAAGACCCCGAGCGTTTTGAAATTTATCGCGAAGTGTTGCAAGATCGTGTGAGCTGGGATGATCCAATCCTGCTTCCATATGGATTGCATTTGTATATCGTTCAAAAAGCAAATGGCGACCGTATCGTAAAATGCGATTGTGGCCATGAATTCTGTGACTATAAGGAAAATTGGAAGCTTCATGCAAGGATTTTTGTCCGCGATACCGAGGAGAAAATGAACGAAATTTATCCGAAGTTAATGTCTCCGGATCCAGAGTGGCAGGTCATTCGTGAATATTATTGCCCTAGTTGCGCTTCGCAACTAGATGTGGAAGCCGTTCCTCCATGGTACCCAATTGTGCTTGATTTTGAACCGGATATTGATACATTCTACAACGAGTGGCTGAAAAAACCGCTCCCAAAAGCAAAAGTATAATGAACGTTTACGACGGTCCTTAAGGATCGTCGTTTTTTTCTTAACAATTGACCCATACTACTAATGAAAGGAGGGACGACAATGACTAAACCATCCAACAGAAAAAACCAATCATCTACTGATCCAACCGAAGCGAGTCCACATGAATTTCCTGGTTATTCGGAAGAAATTGGACTTGAGGCATTAACAAAGAAAGCACTAGAAGAAACAAAGCGAGAAGGCGGAGCTTTTGCTAGTGAAAAAACGGATCGGTAACAGCTGGGTTCAGCTATGAATGCTTGTTCTTCTTTACAAGTATCGATCATACTTGTGATTTTCATATTACAAAAAAGTTCGTTTCTTCAGAATAAAACGCTGTTGATGTATCTAAAATCAACAGCGTTTTATTCATTTAATACTCCAAAGCGCTTTTCATTTGACCTCCAAAATGCTAGAAAATCAAGGATAACTCCCAATCGTAAGGATTTAATTTTTTATCTAAACAGAAAATTAAAAATAATTGTTTACTTTGGTATAACAATATTATATTATGTAATTAGTAAATAAATGAGTTAATATTTTGACGAAAAAGAAAGCGATTACATTCAATTAATCTCTTTCACTCAGTGGAAACAGTCTGTACGTATTTAATTGCGTCTATGAACGTGATAAAATGAAAGTCTTGTTACTAGAAAACTTGTTTGAGATATGACATTAAAATATGACTAGAAAAAGCATGACAGGTTCACTAAAACAGCATGCTGATAGGCAATCACAAAGTAGGAGTTGATGACAATATGACGAGTAAAATGAAAAAAAGCTCAATAGATCGTAACTCTTCAGTCCCGATCTATAAACAAATAAAGGAAATTTTGATTGAAGAGTTATCATCTGGGGATGGTGATCCGAATCGTCCCTTTAGTACGGAACAGGAACTTACTCGCCGCTTCCATGTGAGTCGGGCACCCGTTCGTCAAGCCCTCAAGGAGCTTACTAATGAAGGATACGTTTACCGCGAGCGCGCGAAAGGCACATTCCCTGTCCAAAAATTACCAGTACGACCTCCAGGGCTAGAGGTAGGGGGACTCGTTCGTTTCCTTCGTGAACAAGGAATTGAATGTCAATCGAACATACTAGGTGTCGACCGGGTATTTCCTACAGAAGAGTTAGGTGAAACACTCCATATTAAACCTAGTGAAGAAGTTTTACGAGTTTCGCGAATCATTTTACTTGAAGAGAAACCACTCATATGGACCCAAACGTATCTGTGCGTGTCAGAAGATTTCGAGCCAAGTGTACAAGAGGTTGGCGAAACAGATAGTGTCTTCGAACTTCTTGAAAGTGAACTAGGAATTTTCATTTCCCGAGGGGATCACCAAATCTTTGCATCAGGTGCAAACTGTGAAGAGGCACATGTATTGGATATCAATGAAGGAGAGCCGATCCTGATTATGGAAACGAAGCTATACACGCGAAATGACCAATTAATCGGTTGGAGAAAGGCTGTTCATAAAGCAGACGAATATAAGTTGTCTTTCACTGTTAATCGTTAAAGAATGGATATATGTGGGATGATGGAGGAATCAAATCCTAATTCCCACTTCTTCTTCTAAGTTGTTTCATTTGATTGTTCGTTATAAGGAACTGATTTGCGTTATCTTTTATAACGGTTTATTAAAAAAATGAGGGGGAATATGATAGTGAATTCGAAATCCCTTTAAAAACAGATATATACCAAGCATTATCTCGTCTGACCCCGACACTTGAAGCTGAAACCGCTTTCCTAGAGAAAAAGCACTTCGAAAAAACGTGAGGCGTAGGAGGAAGGTGATTATCTCAATTTTATCAATGGAATGTAGTTGCGACCTTGAATTTCACATTTAGGAAATGGCGCAATTATTTTTAACTGAATATTCAAAACAAAAAAACTTTATTAGCACTAATATTTTAGGAGGATCGTAAAATGGAAAAAAAGAAATTTTGGACTTATGAAAATAAATTAGTTATCATCTTCTTCTTTACAATTGGATTTGTCTTTTTTGATCGGTTAGCGATTAATTATCTATTCCCAATGATTTCTGCGGATTTAGGATTAAACTATACGCATTTAGGTTTACTAGGAGCAGGCCTTGCCTTAACTTGGTCGATCTCTGGTCCGTTAGGTGGATTTATTTCAGATAAAGTAAAAAGTAAGAAAGTCATGTTAGCCATCTTAGTTTTATTATTTTCTATCATATCTTTAATGCATGGGTTGGCACAAACATTTGCAATGTTATTCGTGCTTCGTCTATTAATGGGAATTGTTGAAGGTCCGCTAATTCCACAAACACAATCGATTTTAGCGATGGAATCTTCGGAGCGTCGTCGTGGTTTTAACTTAGGTTTTACTATGAATACAAGTAATGCATTATTCGGCAGTATTTTAGCACCTGTTGTACTTGTTTCCTTGGCAACATCCTTTGACTGGCATACAGCGTTCTATTTAACGATCATTCCTGGGATTATTTTAAGTTTCTTCATCTTAAAACAAGTAAAAAATCCAGATCCAACGAAGTTTCATGATCTGCATAATGTAAAATCGACAGAAAAAGTGAAAGTAAAAGACGTTCTTAAACATCGTAATATTTGGTTATCGATTGTTGTTTTCAGTTTGGTGATGACAACGCTTATGGCCTTCCAAATTTTTGGACCAACATATTTAGTTCAAGCAAAAGGCTTAACTAATACAACAATGAGTTTTGTCATGGCTGCATTTGGAGTTGGTTATGCGATCTTTGGTTTCTTAATTCCAACGATTTCAGAACGAATTGGCCGGAAGCCAGCATCGATATTCTCTGCGCTAATGTTAATTCTCGTCCCGCTAACAATCGTGTTTGTCGATTCGGTACCATTAATGATGCTGCTTCTCTTTATTGGCTCAGCTGGTTCAGGCGTCATCGGAATGTCCATGTCCGTTATTCCAGTTGAATCTGCACCATTGCAATTTTCAGGTCTTGCCGTCGGGTTAACGATTGGGATTGGAGAGTTCGTCGGGGGATTTTTAAATCCAATGATTAATGGAGCGCTAGCAGATGCATTCGGTATTCAAACACCGTTGCTCGTAGCTGCTTGCGCCGGTGTATTAGCTTTCTTATTCTCATTGTTCTACAAAGAAACAGCACCAGCGAAAGTTCAAGTAAACGAAGATCTAAAAAAAGTTGGGACAGATATGTAAAAAGGAAATTAGGGAGAATGACAAACGATAGTTAGTTACTTTTGGGATAACAAATATTGTTATCCCAATTTTTTCGTGTTGATGGCAGCTTTTAAAAGGAAAATGGCAAGACGTACAATTGAAAAAATATCAGAGTTCGATTATCTCTTCATATGGCCTGATTTTGAGTAATTCCTTTATTTTTATTTGCTCGCTGTTCTTATTTTGAAATATTATGTAAGAGACACCTCTTCTATTTGGTAGTGTTTGTTCACAAAATCACGGCGAAAGTTCAGTAAATAATCTAAACAGGTCTAAAACATTTAAAATATTTATCGTACTGAGGAGGATATGATTAATGGAATTAAGACAATTAAAATATTTGCAAGCCATCATTGAAGAGGGTTCTTTTTCTGGGGCTGCTAAAAAATTGCATATGACACAGCCCCCGATTAGCCAGCAATTAAAAAATTTAGAGAATGAGCTTGGAATCCCATTAATTGAGCGGACAACGAAAAAAGTAGTTGCAACAGAGGCTGGTAAAAAACTATATGAAAAAGCAACGGAAATTCTTGATTTAGTAGAGTTGGCACACGAAGAAATGAAAGAACTGAAAGAAGGAATTACCGGTACCCTATCGATTGGAACCATTACGACTCTTGGTTCAGAGCTTTTACCATCGAAGATCCAGCATTTTAGAAAACACTATCCTCTGGTTAATTTTCAAATTCATGAAGGGAGTCCCACTCGTATTGTGGAACTGCTTGAAAATAGAATTGTTGAACTTGGGGTGACGAGACTTCCTATCAATTCCCAAATCTATAATATGATTAGATTACCTGAGGAACCAATGATCGCCGCAATGAATCATGAATGGGACATTTCAAATGGATTTCCCTATATTAATCTGTCCAATCTGGAAAACAAACCATTAATGTTACTTAGAAGGTCACAAGTAACTTCCACGTACAATCACACTTTATTTGATCCCGAACAGATGGAAGATATATTTAAAACCATAAAATTTGAACCAACGATTATATCGGAAAGTGATAACATCGCTACTTTATTAAACTGGGCTTACCATGGGATTGGTATTGCTATAGTCCCTAAGTCTGCGATGAAGCTTATACCAAATAAAGAGATTATCTTTAAAGAAATCATCAATCCAGTTTTGAAAACCCGGACCCCCTGTATTATTTGGCGTAAAAAAGGATACTTATCAACTGCAACAAGAAGGTTTTTGGAATATTTTAATGTGTAGGATTGGAGACTAGACAGTTTTTTTAGAAGTCGACTTATTCGAAAATGATATAAATAACAAACAAAATTAATATTTCAAATATAAAAAAAATTCTGTTAATCTAAGGGTAGAAAATTTTGATTGAACAGGAGTGTTTTACATGATTAGTGAGGAACAGAATCGAGAACTTACTAGAGTTGGCAAAGGAACACCTATGGGAGAATTGTTACGGCGTTATTGGCATCCTATTGCAGCAGTTACAGAATTCGAAGATAAGGAGACAAAACCAGTTCGTCTTATGGGTGAAAACCTCGTGTTGTATAAAGATTTATCTGGAACGTATGGGTTGATCGATCGGCAATGCCCCCATAGACGTGCTGACATGGCATATGGTTGGGTTGAAGAGTGTGGCTTAAGGTGCAGCTATCATGGATGGACCTTCGATGAGAAAGGAGCTTGTGTTTCCCAGCCCTATGAAGACACTATAAAAGGAACAGAGAAAAACAAAAGGTTCCGTGATTCCGTTGAAATGACATCTTATCCTGTAAAGGAAATGGCAGGAATGCTTTTTGCCTACCTGGGTCCATTGCCAGCACCTGAACTTCCTCGCTGGGAAATTTTTGATTATAATAATGGTTTTGCTCAAATTGTTCTATCTGAAATCCCATGTAATTGGTTACAGGGGGTAGAGAATAATGTTGATCCCGTACACTTCGAATGGATACATGAGAATTGGACGGAGCGACAAAGCGGTAAGAAACACAATTCAGCTGCTACGCATTTGAGTATTGATATCGATGAGTTTGAATATGGCATTACGTATAGACGTACCTTGCAAGAAGAGTATGAAGAAAATTCAGATGATCGTCGGCAGCGGCTCATTTCAAATGATTATTCTCGGATGCACCTAATGCCAAACATCTTTTGTCCGATAGGTACTCATCTTGAGTACCGTGTTCCTATAGATGACCATAACACTCTCAGTGTTGCATTTTCTTGGGAAGCGGTTCCTCTAGAGCAACAACCTTATGTTCAAAACCGTATTCCCCATTGGTATGGTCCGATAAAAGATTCGGAAACAGGAAAATGGATTACGACTCACGTGCTCAATCAGGACATTGTTGGTTGGGTAGGGCAAGGAACGATTACAGACAGAAACAATGAACATCTCGGAGCCTCAGACGTAGGAATCATCGCACTTCGAAAGGGCTTAAAGGAAAACTTAAAAGCAGTTGAAAAAGGGCTCGATCCATCAGGAGTGATTAGAGATCCAGAAAAAGCCAAACTAGTCGCTTGGCCAGAAGATAGACGGTCAGTGTTGGAAAAAGGATTGGCTTTTGAGGATTGGTGTCGAAAAAAACTGCATGAATTAAGGCTAACAATTGGTACAGATTTCTCAAATAGAGATTATTACGCTTTTAGTGCAGGGCAACCCGAGCATGTAAAGCAAGAGTATGAAGAAGCTATGGGTCTAAAAACAAAGACAAGCGTTAATACCAACTGAACTTTACGAACACAAAATAACCATGCCGGTAGACAAAATTGAATGCTGCGTCCTTGACCGATGACGCAGCGTATTTACTGAAAGATGCTGAACGAAATAGAAAAACTGCACTGAACAAGAGTGAACCTTTCAGAGTGGTAGAAGAAAAGAGCGTACGACAGTTGAGGGCAGGAGAATTAGTGTGCATATTTGATTGAATGGAGGTGTAATTTATTGGAATTCTATGAAACTAACATACAAAAAGAAAAAAGACAACTCCTTGATCAGATAGAAAGAAAGGATTGTTCACTCGTTGAAGACTGGTTATATCCTACGTGTGGAGTGAAAATGGTGGAAATAAAAATGGAGAAAGGGGGTGCGCGAAGAATAGGCAATCAGTTTAAGAAGGTATACAAAGATGCAATCATTGGAACGATTGGTGGAGAAAAGAGTCTTATATTATTCGTTAAAGAGAACTCAGAGGGAATGGTCCTTTTGGAAAAACTATGAATATAGTCTGGACTCCGATTAATAGAACAGGCGTCACCTGTGCTAGATAGGTTCAATCAATATACACGATTAGGTTAGAAGGCGTACGTACATTGAATAGCCTCCAATATATTCACAATTGATATAGATTTGCAGCATAGCTCGTAATGAACGCAGATCTCTTTTGCATTTAATATTATAAAAGTCTATATAGATATTTTGAAAGCGCATACAGAGGGGCAATGGCGGATTATTGGGATCGTTTCAATAATGATTTAAAATAAGATTAAATGAGAGAGGAAGTTAATATGAAACCGTTATCTGAATTAAGAGTATTGATTATTGGAGGAGGAATAGGTGGGGCATCAGCCGCGGTTGCCTTAAAGAAAATTGGTATTAACGCGGATCTGTTTGAGCAAGCTTCAGAAATTAAAGAGGTCGGAGCCGGGATAGGTATGCGAGCAACATCCGTGAAATTTTTTAAGGATTGGGGAATTTATGATAGAATCCAAAGCAAGACTGAAGTGAGCTCACATATAGAGATCAGAACGGCCATGAATCACCTCATTACAAAAGAGGCATGGCCTGTTTTAACAGATAACCCTGATGAAAATTGTGTGCTATTAGTGCATCGTGCAGACTTAATCGATATTTTTTTGAATCAATTAGCACCTGAAAACATTCATTTGAATTACAAGCTTGAGCAGATCATTGATCATGGAGATTATGCAGAAGCTCGTTTTGAAAATGGGAACAGTATTGAAGCCGATCTGATTATTGGAGCAGATGGGGTTCGCTCGCTTGTTAGAAATCAGTTATTTAGTGATGCACCGCCAGTTTATTCAGGAACACATGCTTACCGGGCAATTGTCAAAGACAAAGAGGCCTTTGAATTTGTCCCTGACAATACATTCAAAGTTTTCGTTGATTTTCATGCCCACATTTATCTCATGCCATTGCACCACAGAAATGAGGTTTCGTTTGATGTGACGGCAGAATCATCAGACCCATCATGGGCACCTGAAGTAACGATAGAAGAAATTGTTGCATTGTTAGAAAATTTTGACCCTCGGTTCAAGAAAATCGCGGCAAGTGTCGATCATTATGTTAACCGATCTATCCATGATATAGATCCTCTGGATTGTTGGCATTCCAACAGTGTCGTACTCCTAGGCGATGCAGCACATGCCATGCTCCATCATCAAGGACACGGTGCAAATACTGCTGTACAGGATTCAGGAGTTTTGGCTGAGGAATTGAGCAAAGCGGATTCAATTCCGGAAGCATTACAACAATATCAGGCACGCAGAAAACCAATTACAGATTTATATCAGAAAATTTCTCGTAAGCCTCCAAAACCAGGAGCTGATACTATATTTACAGAGATTCCGGAGAAAATGGTGATGAAAAAATCTTAATTGTTAAAATGAAGGAGGGATTCACGAATGCCATTACATCCTGAAATTAAAAAAATGTTGGAATCAATTCCTAAGTCAGATGTGAAGGAGAAAATAGTTCTAGAGAAAATGAGGGAAATTTTGAATATTCCTTCTATTCCTGCTGAAAAGCGTGTACAAGTTCATTCTATCGAAGAAAGAACCGTTTCGACTTCTGAAACAGAAATACCAGTTCGCATTTATACACCAGAAGAAAAAAACTTCTATCCAATTTTGATGTATTTTCACGGTGGTGCATTTTTCTCAGGAACTTTAGAAAGTCATGATGAAATTGCTCGTCCCATTGCGATGGAATCTGGTTATAAGGTGATATCGGTAGACTATCGCCTTGCTCCAGAACACCCATACCCTGCTGCTTTACAAGATTGCTATGATGTCGCCAAATGGGTAACGGAAAATAAGGATGAACTAAAATGGGACGGAGTGAATCTTGCAGTTGCGGGTGATAGTGCAGGTGGTAATCTAGCTGCCGCAGTTTCTCTCATGGCACGTGACAAAAAGGAGTTTGTCATTACGCACCAAGTATTATACTACCCATCCCTAGATCTGGACTTGAGCGAATTTCGGTACCCCTCACTATTTGAAAACCGAAAGGGCTATGGTGTAGAAAGTGATCAATTAGCTGAGTTTTGTTCTTTCTACTTATCTGGAGGTGCAGACCCCAATGATCCACTCGTTTCACCAATTAAAAAAGAAAACTTAAAGCATCTTCCTTCAGCACTTGTCATCACAGCAGAATTCGATCCAATGCGTGATGAAGGGGAGCAATATGCTGCAAATTTAGAACAATATGGTATAAGTGTTGAATTGAAAAGATATGAAGGTGCGACTCACGGATTTTTGGGCAAATTTACACATCTTGAGGAATATCAAGATGTGTATAAGCGAACGGGGAAATTTTTAAAAATTGAGGGCTAGAGGTGAAAAGGTGTTTTAGGAGAAATGGTCTTTTTCATATAGGCCATCCGGTTCATGTTTATTTTGTTGTTAAAACAGGAACGTAGCCAAAAATGGTTGCGTTCTTTTTGTTTTCTTGATAACAACCATTCGTCTACCCCCTTGGCGTTATGGCATAGCCAAACAGCAAAAATATTGTTGAGAAAATCTCACAACATCCTGTAAGAAATGAATAAACCATGCCGCGGCAAAGACTTTCGTTTGATACATGCTTCTACACAAATACACTTACACTTTTTATTGTCCATGAATGAGAAGTTTTCCACGTCATAAAGAAATGATGAGAAGTAAACATTCATATTGATATAAATAAGCAGTGATGTGAAATTAAAAATCATAATTGTTTATTTTGACACATAATGAAATACGAGCAGGATGAAGTTACTAAAATGCTACACTCGTAACGGGATTGAGGAGTGAACGATATGTCATCTAAAAAAGAGTTGCATGAGATTCTAGAAAGGGGTGAAAAGGTTTCGGAACGAGGGGAGAAGGCAGCATTCCTCATGCTCATGGAAATTAGCGGCTCCTCTTATCGAAGACCAGGTGCCAAGATGATGATCGCGAGTGATGGCGAAATTTCTGGGACTCTTAGTGGCGGCTGTTTGGAAAAGGATTTACTTGAATATGCAAAAATAGCAATCGCTCAAAATAAGCCTATGGTGAAAACCTATGATTTAAGTGAAAATGAATTGTGGGGACTTGGTGTTGGCTGTAACGGAGCAGTTGACGTTCTCATCCTACCGCTTGAACAACATTCCACTTTTTGGGGTAAAGTGAAAGAGGAAGTCTCTTTTAATCGAATATTCCATTTAATTTTTGAAGTGGAGTCAGGAGAAGGATGGCTAATTGATACTTCTAATCAAGTCATCTATCAAACAGATAACGACTTGCCTATGGAAGTGATACAAAGAGTTCATTCAAATGACCAAAAACATAAACACCTTACTAAAGTCATTCATTTCAATGATGTCCGTTATGTAATTGATTCTGTGCAACCACTTGAAAAATTAATTATCTGTGGGGCAGGTGATGATGCCGTTCCCGTTGTAGATTTAGCTATTAAAGCGAATTTTGATGTGACCGTTCTCGACCCAAGACCGTTACTAAATCACGCTAGCCGATTTCCAAACGCCAAACATTTTGTTCAGGAACCATTTAATCTTAAGCCTAATCCCCTCACATTAAATAATGCCTGGTGGGTCATTATGAATCATCATATGGAGCGAGACAAAGCGGCATTGAAATTAGCACTAGAATCGAGGCCAAAGTATGTTGGTGTCCTTGGTCCTGTTCGTCGAACGGATCAATTACTTGAAAATTTATCAATTTCAGCTGAAAACCTCCCACTTTACGCACCGATAGGCCTTGATTTAGGTGCTGAAACCGTTGAAGAAGTTGCCATTAGTATTGTTTCTGAACTGCTAGCATTGCGTAACCATAAGCAGTCCTTACATTTAAAAGGAAAAGGGAAAATACATGATTAATGGGAAGGGAGAAAGCAAAGATCATCTTTTTTAAAAGAAAGGCTCTACCCTGAAATAACATTTATCCACAGTTATTTCAGGTAGCCAAAAGAAAAGATAGTAAAGTAATTATAAATATTCAGAGCAACGATTCAGTCAATTTTATACAACTATGCATGAACATCTTTCACACGAGTAGTTATCACAATATTCAGAATTAATTTGTAACCATGACTATTTTCGGATAAAATGAAATGATAAGAAGGAACTTTAAAAACAGAGGTGTTAAAGGTCATTTTAAAAAAGAACGTAAATGACTCATTTGGAGCAGTCATTTTAGCAGCAGGAATGTCCAAACGGATGGGAGAACCGAAGCTCTTACTGCCAATTAAAAATAAACCGATGTTTCTTTATTCAGTACATACCGCAACTTCCGCTGAATTGTCACCAATTATCGTTGTCACAGGACCCAAACATGATAAGATGAGCTTATTAGTTGATCGAAGTGATATTACCATCTTGGAAAATACTGAATATGAGCAAGGGATGGGCACCTCCTTACGAAAAGGAATGGAACAGATGGCGAAGAAAAATGTTGATGCTGCTTTTGTCATGCTCGCTGATCAACCATTTGTTCCATCTAAATTACTTTCACATATGATTCACCTATACCACCAACATCGACCAAATGGTTATTTAATTATCCAGCCCCAATACAAGACAGGCTACGGGCATCCCGTTTTGTTCGATAAATCTTTATTCGAACAATTCGCTCACCTAAAAGGGGATGTCGGCGGGAAATATTTACTTGAGAAATATACAAACGAAGTGATAAGATTTTCAGTTGCAAATCCTTCTTGGAATTTTGACGTCGATGATATAGAGGACTACAAACAAGCGAAAAAGATAATGGATAACCACCGATAGGAACTATTTGATTCAATAAAACTTCCGAATTTTTTAAGTAAACAGAACTGATCTTAATTGTTAGAAGGACCAGATATCAGTTTTTTTACCTTTACATCGATGAACAGCTAACAAAGCTGTTCTTTTTCTATCAGATGAAAAAATATATAAATTTTAATTCCAATAAGGAGGACTCGTTATGAACATTACACCAAAACCAGCATCCACTGTCGTATTAATGGATGATGATAAACGAATCTATTTAACAAAAAGGCCTGCCACAATGAAATTTATGGGGGGATACCATGTCTTTCCTGGCGGATCCGTGGAAAAGGCGGATGAGTTGATGGATATTGAGTACATAAAAACAAACAACCAACAGAATTCTATTGATTTCGCTTACTATATTGCTGCCGCAAGAGAATTATACGAGGAAGTTGGAATTTTCCTTGCTAAAACAAATGATGGATCACCAATTAAAATCGCTAAAGAACAACAAAGGACTTACCGTAGACAACTTCAGAATGGAGAAATTACGTTTAACCAATTATTCGCAAAAGAGAGATTGCAGTTTCAGAGTGATTGGTTAACCTATTTTGGTCAAATCATTACCCCATCAATTAGCAAGATTCGCTTTGATACACGGTTTTTCCTTGCTAAGCTCCCAGACGGACAAACCCCTGAAGCAGATTTGTTTGAAATTGATGAAGCACATTGGTTTACAGCAGAAGACGCTCTAGATGCATATGAAAAGAAAGAAATAATGCTAGCACCACCGACCATTTTAACTCTAAAGACATTGATTGATTTTCATAACGGTGGTGCGCTAATGTTATCTGTGACGGAACATGATTTATTGGAATTACTTAAACAACAAGCGAATAGTTAGGTTCGATAAAGTCCACAACTCCTTCTTGAACCAATTTATGTAGATGTGCTTCAATCGTCAGTTTCGCCACATTAAAAACGGATGGATGAATGCTGGATTCATAAATAATCTCAGTAAGTTTACGAGAGGTTACCTGCTTATGCTCCTTTAACAAGGTGATTATTTGGGATTCCCGAAATAATCGACGGCTTAAAACAAATTCAATTTGTTCATATGGTTTCGTAACCCAATTGCCATGACCTGGAGCAATTTTTGAAATGTTTAACGTTTTTAACCGATTTAACGATTGAATATAGTCGGTCATATCTCCATCAGGCGGGCCAATCCATGTAGTTCCTTCGGCAACGATGTTATCTCCTGCAATTAAAATTTGTGAGGATGGCAGGTACAGACCTAAATGACCAGGTGTATGTCCAGGAGTGTGAAGAATGATGATTTGTTCACCCCCTATGGTCATTCTGTCTTCATCATCTAAGGTTGAAATCTTTTTGTAAGGCGCAATTGCCTCTAGCGTTTGACTTTTTTCTTCCTTATGAAAAGAAACGACCGCGTCCCAGTTTGTTAACTGACGGACACCAAGGGCATGATCTGGATGCGAATGAGTGAGGATAATTTTTTTAGGGATTGCTAATTGATGTTGAGCAATCGCCTTGTTAAGGTTTATCTTTGTCTCTTCTGAATCATAGCCAGCATCTACTAATAGACATTCGTCTTCATTGCCAACAAGATAGCAATTTGTTGTTGTATGCGGATATAATGTCGGAGTCGGAATCGGGATTCGGATCACTTTTAACTCTTTTTTCCTATGCACTAGTTATCAACCCTTTAAATTCAAAATGATTTTTTCATAACGATAATCTTATTCTACAGTATACAAGAGGATAAGCGTTAACAAAGTGAACATTTAGAATTATTTTAAAAATAGATAACGAGACGTGAAAAAACTCCACTCGTTCTAGTGACAACAGAAGACAGATGGGAACCAATTTGTTTTTCGTCATAATGAGGATGATTTTGTCATATACATCCTCAAAATAAAAAAAGAGGTGGGAAAATGCTTTTTAAAATGGGCAGGCGGTTTATTTGGATGCTCTTTGGCAGCATAATAATCTCTTTGATTGGCGTAATCCTGTTTATGATTGGACGAACGTATTTTCATAATCAATCGATTACTCAAAAAACACTACCTAGGAAAAATCACGTTAAATCGAAAAGGATAGGGAAAATTCGGATTGTTTAACTTCTCCGTCCTATATTACCTGTTCAAAAAATGTTCGATTATTCTCTTATAAATAGGCGAGTCTTCCTGCTTTGTAAACCTTATTGCAGTGTAAGACTGTCTTTCTAATTCACTGAAAATTCATAAATATGAGGCGATTTATTGGTCCATATAGTAAGATGATAGAAAAGGTAGCTTAATAGACAAAGAATAACTATTTTAACGTATCGTAATAGGAGGACCAAAAAATGAAAGCTTGGTTAGTGAAAGAATTAGGAGAACCAGAAGACGTATTAAAAATGGAAGAAATCCCCCTACCTACACGAAAAGAATTTGAAGTGACGATAAAAGTAGAAGCAGCTGCACTTAACTTTTTTGATATTTTACTATGCCAAGGAAAATACCAAGAAAAACCACCTCTTCCTTTCACATTCGGCTCTGAAATCTCAGGTACGGTCGTAGAGGCTAGGAAGGATGGGCCATTTAGGAAAGGGCAGCGTGTGGCCGCTTTGCCAAAACTGCCAACAGGCGGACTTGCTGAATTTGTGTCGGTATCAGAAGCCGATGTCTATACGATTCCAGATCTGATGACATGGAGTGAGGCAGCGGCAATGAGTGTTACGTATCGTACTTCCTATTATGCCTTGTTTAATCGTGGACAACTTCGAGCAGGAGAAGTGTTGCTCGTCCATGCTGGTGCCGGTGGAGTTGGGTCGGCTGCAATTCAATTAGGGAAAGCTGTCGGTGCTAAAGTCATTGCAACCGCCGGAGGAGAGGAAAAGACCAAGATTTGCGCCGACATGGGCGCGGACGTTGTCATTGATTATCATACCGAAGATTTTGTTGACATTGTAAAAAAAGAAACAGCTGGAAAAGGAGCAGATGTCATCTATGATCCAGTTGGCGGAGACGTGTTTGACCGTTCACGAAAATGTATCGCTTTCAACGGAAGAATTTTAGTCATTGGCTTTGCAGGTGGAACGATCCCAACTGTGCCTGCCAATCATGTTTTAATAAAAAATTATTCGGTCGTCGGAGTTCACTATGGATACTATGCAAAACTATTTCCGGAACAAGTGCGGGTCGAACACGAAAAAATAATGAAACTATATGAAGAGGGAAAAATTACCCCTTTAATTTACCGGGAATTTTCTTTTAATCAAGTGCCTGAGGCGCTGAATTTACTAGCAACAAGAAAAACATGGGGGAAAGTGGTTGTGAAGAACCAAGAATCTGCGAATTCACTTTAGATAATAGGCGAGAACCCTCGTGACTTCAGTCATGAGAAGAATCGCCTTCGGATACGGTCTAGTGCTCGAAAACCGCGAGATTTTGTACTAGATTAAGTATCCGACATGTCAGCTAAACTTTTTGTATCCCACATTAAACATGCTATAATATAACTAGAAATTGTTCTTTGAAAACTGAACATATAGGGTTGATGCAGGAAAAGCTCTGCATCGTAAAATGTTCAAGCAACACGAACAAAAAACCGTTACATGTAGCGATAGCCAAGCGCATGTGATTATCAATACGGGGTTCGCTTGGTTCCTCGTCAAACAGTTCACCTCTTAAATGAGGTGATTGAATCGGTATGCCAACGGGCGTATATTGGGCTGTTGATACCAGAAGGCGATTTTTGCCTTTACAAGCTCGTGACTTCAGTCATGAGTTGTTGACATTATAAATGAAAACTCATTTCATAAGACTACGACCCTACTTATTTAATATTCCATGTTGAAGGTTCATGTAATTATTTAAGCAAAATCGTCTTCTCCAGTCGAGAAGACGATTTTGCTTTTTTGCTATACTCCTAAATTTTTGATCCAAGCCCAGTGCATGAGCCACTATCAAATAAAAAGTTTTTTAAAAATCACTTTTTTTGCTTTAAAATTATCGTAATATTTGACTTTTTTCTGAATTCCGTTACTATTATTATAGTAAGAACATTATAAACCTTTAATTTTAAAACCCGATTCTTACATGATCTTAATTAGTTTTGGAGGTTATTAACATGAAATTAAAACAAATTGAAAACTGTTTATCAAATGAAATGATGGAATTATTACAAGGAAATTCACTCGTTATGTTAAATGCTTATGACGCAGAAGAAGGACGGGTCCTTTCAAATGCATTATCATGGGTGTTTGCTACAGATGAAAGCACCATTCGATTTGCTGTTGACCATAAGTCACGCTTAGTTAAATTAGCGGCCTTAAATACAGAATTCGTCTTTACTATTATCGGATTGAATAAAGTTTATTCTATTTATGGAAAATCAAGTATTAAAAAGCAGCTAACAGAGGAAATGACACTTAAAATGTCCATCATTGAAGTAGATATTGACGAAATTAGAGACATCACTTTCTATGGCGCTGAAATTACGCAAAATCCAACATTCCGAAAAACGTATAATGAAAAGCTTGTGAAAAAGCTTGACGATGAAGTTCGGAATGAAATTGAAAGCGTTTAATTATTCGCATTCTTCCATTTTAACAGTAAAACGAGAATATATTCACGAAATAAGGAACAGATGCTAGCAATGATTTGCATAGCTTCTCGTTCCTTATTTATTTTTAATTTAGTCTGAATATGTACTTTGACCCGTTTCTAGTTGGGAAGTATAATCAGGAATGGGAGTTGAAACGAATGAACAAAAAGGACATCGCTAATATTCGAAAGCAATTTAAGTTGAATAACAATCTACTAAGCATACGAGAAATTTTTAATGTTTATGTGAAGAAAGAAACAGGTGAAATCTATCACCATGTCAGTCAACCATTTCAAATGTTAGAACTGGAGGCACAAGAACTATTTTTGCAAAACTTTAAAAAAGTGTTAACAGGTTCTCTCGATAATAAACTATTTGAACTGAAATTTAGGCGTGATGTCGAAGACAGTACCCAAACGATCCTTTTTAATGGTCTCCATGCAAAGGAAACTGAAAATTGGAATGAAACCATGCTGCAAATCGTCGAAAAAATGTTTGCAAATACGGTTTATGAATTTGATACGATGGTGACGTTTATTCGAGGAGAATATCGAAAACCGACTAAAAAACGGGATCTAGAGTCGGAAGAAGGCGGAGATGATGAAGTTTATTCAAACGAGTTTATCCTTTGCAGCCTCAATAAAACAAATCAGCCAAAAAAAGCGTTGCTATTTGATTATATTGAAAAAGAATTTAAATCGAATAATATTCTCGATCCGATAATTGATTTAGCCTCGCCAATGTCAGGCTTTTTATTTCCAGCCTTTCACAACAACGCTGCCGACGTAAATCACATTCTTTACTGTTCAGGGAAAGTCAATCAACCTGATGAGTTATTCATTGAATCTGTTCTTACTTGTGAAGACATTATTACGGCGGTAGAAGACAAAGATAGTTTTGAACAAATCTTAATCAATGTAATGGGAGATGAGGTTGAATCAAGGGTCATATCAAATGTTTATGAGGAAATCGATCGGGTCGTTCAGGCGAACGAAGAAGAAGAGGATGAAAGTGAATCGCCTATGTTAGATTATCGCGATGTTGAACGTATTTTAACCGTTAGCGGGGTAGAGGATGTCGATACTGCTAAGGTGGAACAAGCCTTTAAAAACGTTGTTGCCGACGAAAAGCACGAATTCAAGGCGAGCAATTTAGTTCCGAAAAACATTAAAATCGAGACGAAGGTAGCTAACTTGTCTATCCGTCCTCAAGATTTGAAACATTTAAAATATATAACGTACGACGGAAAACGCTGCTTATTAATTGAAATCGATGAGGACGTCATCGTCGAAGGTTTCAGGTTGGAAACTGGGACACTTTAGTAGGCCTTGAGAAGGTTTTTTCATGAACATGAGCAAATTGAATTGGAATGGAGAGAGGATGGCAAATGGCATCCTCTTATTTATGATGAAGTTCGTTCGATCAAATGACGTTTGCATATTCTTGTTAGTTGTGTTGAATCTATTTTATATTTATAAAAGGAACAAATGATTATCACCTATAAGGAGTCTTTGTCATGTCAAAAAAAACCATTCTTCTTATTGATATGAACTCCTTTTTTGCTAGTGTTCATCAAGCAGAAGATCCATCATTATTCGGGAAACCAATTATCGTCGGCGGTGTTCCGAACAACCGAAAAAAAGGGTTAGTCATCGCGGCAAGCTATGAAGCGAAAAATAAAGGTGTCTATACGACGATGTCTGTTTACGAGGCATTAAAAAAGTGTCCCGAAGCGATCATTGTCGAGCGAAATCATACTTTGTATGGCAGCTACTCAAAAAAAATCATGGACTTTCTCCGATTAATTGGCCCAACAGAAACAGCTAGTATCGATGAGGCTTATGTAGATATAACGGAGCGTGTTCAAAAAGGAACTTCTCCAAAAATGATTGCAACCTATATCCAAAAGATGTTATGGGAAAAATTGAGACTTGGATGCAGTATCGGCTGCAGTAATACGAAAACGTCTGCCAAAATGGCTGCAGATATAAAGAAACCCTTTGGTTATGTTCACTTACAACAGCTGCAATTCTGTTGTTATTTTCATCCACAAAAATTAAGTAAATTGCATGGGTGTGGTCAAAAAACCGAAGAGAAACTAAATAAATATGATATTTTTACGATTGGTGATCTAGCTAAGTCCGATCCTCTTCAACTGAAGCTGATTCTTGGCAAAAGGGGAGAGTGGCTGCAAAAAGCAGCATTAGGAATTGGATCTGACCGTGTCAATCCGGAAAGAGAAAAAGGGGACAAGACGATTGGGAAAGAAAAAACCTTTGCTCAGCCCATTTCTGAACCGGAATTATTGATGAGTTTAGCGAGAAAAATGATTGAATCATTATGCGAGCGGTTGAAGCAGAAAAATTTAAGAGCTGGAACAATTGCGGTCGTTTATAAAACAAAGCGAGAAGAAGGTAGTCATTCAAAAAGTATGACGTTGGATGAAGCAACTTCGGACCGAGAGCAAATCTATCAAGTGGTTGAGAAACTATATGACGACCATTTAAGTGAAATTCCACTCGTGCTTTTTGGCGTTCGGTTTAGCAATTTTAAAGATACAAATTATATTCAGTTAAGTTTGTTTTAATAGGAAAAGCAACTATGAAAACGGCGCAGCATAAAGGTTTAAAAGAGAGATGGATTAAATCATTCTCTCTCGTTAACGATTTTTTTATCAATCCCTTCATGATTGTAACGAAAAGTGAATACTTATAAATAGATAAAGCTTGGTTCATAGTTTTATCGTAGGGAGATCTTTTAGGAGGGGGAAAAAATGATTGAACATCTAACCTTTATTAATTTTTCGCGAGAAAATAGTGAGGCAAAAGTGGCAGAAGTGATTGAAAAAATTAAAGCTTTTAAACGCGAGATTCCCGGAGTTGTTGATGCGCAAGCAGGAGTAAATTTTGCTGAAGGCTATGATTTTGGTCTATCAGTCCGGTTTAAAGATAAACAAGCATTCGAAGAATACATGGTACCGCACCCGAAACATCAAGAAGTGGGGGAATTATTAGGGGAAATGGGAATGAGTGAATATTCAGTTGTCGACTTTGAGTTTTAACCACTAGATAAAAACGGACGTAAGCTATTTTTAGCTGACGTTCGTTTTTATTTATTTTAAAGGAAAATGACACGTCAAAGTCGAAATATATGATTATAGCTTTTTTAGTTTCATTATTTACTAGGAATGCCTTTTGTAAGCGATTTATTTTTAAAAATAAACAAACGAATAAGAACATTTAAACTTTATGGAGGTTGTTTTCATGCCAGTCATCCTAACAAATATGCTAATTGATAAATACAAAAATGGAGAAATCTCATTACGACAGTTTCTAAATGAGTTTATTGATTTAAGTACAGGATCTCAGTTGGACTTAAGTCATTCCTTAGCAAGGATTGATCCGCGAAAATATATTGATATCCCGAACGAATTAGCGCAGTTGCTTACTGATATCGCAATCGTAGATCATCCGAAAAAAATAATTGATATCCATTGTCATACTGGGAAGCTTTTAAGTTATTTTAATCAAGCTGATACCGTTAAAGGATATCATCCGAACGAAGATTTGATTACCCTTGGAAAATTACTCTACCCACAATTGGATTTAAGCGAGGAACTTCCAATTTATAAAGAATTTACCGAGAAATATGATTGTGTCATTTCATGTTTTCCAAGACTAGGCCGGATGTTTTATGAAGGGTTCGAACAAAATATAGCACTAGTCTATTTGAAAAAAGCACTATCTTTGCTAAATGATCAAGGAAAGTTAGTGACATTAGTTAGCAACTCTTTTTTATTTACACATAATGCCCAGGATTTTCGAGACTTTATTCTCCAAAATTATCATGTTGAGATGATTATGAGTCTTGACACTGGCGACGTTCCTGTTGATTTAAAAAACATGTCTCTCATTGTTATCAAAAAAGAAGCCCCTAAAACGTCTGTGTTCATGCCTCATTTCACAAATAATTTTCAAGAAATCAAGGATTGCTATCTTCAAAATAACGGTTTCTCAGTTAATGTAGAAACATTAACAGGTTCAAGATGGGATCCTCACTATTATAATCCACGCTTAAATAAGTTCGACAAGAGGCTAAATAATAAACATATCCGTAAGATTGAAGATATTGCTGATGTCAGACTAGGTTCGATTATTCATAGCAGTAAACGTCTGAAGAGCGGAAACTATTTAATTGTGAAACCAACAAACCTCGAAAATGGTCAATTTAAGGTGTTGGCAGACAATGAATTTCTCACCGACATAACCGAAAATGAATCTGCCAGTATTCTTCAGCCAGGAGATATCATCACCCCTGTTGCACAACATGTTGGTGAAATATATATGTATAAAAAAACAGATCCACCAGCGATTGCCAGCCAACAGATTGTCGTTATTCGTTCGACAGACAATGAATATATTAAAACGTACTTACAAACATCAGGAGGGAGGAAGCTTTTTGACCTTCAAACAACGGTTCGAAAAAACAGAGGAGGATTGAATAAACGCAACTTGTTTATTCGCGATATTAAAAACACGAGAATTCCACTATTACCGATTACGAATTTAAATGCGGTTAGTGATGAAACAATGGAGCACGCCTCTGAAACTAGGTTGTTGGAACTCAAAGACATGCTAATTATGTTAAAAAATAAATTAAGTATGAATGAACGACGAACACAGGAATTAACTACGTTTATTGACAATCGATTGATAAAAATTAACAAGACATTGTCCAAACAAACATCTTTACAAAATGAGCAACCTATAAAAGAGATTCAATCTTCTAGTAGTGTCGACGAAAAGATGATGGTTTTCCTTCAGTTAGCAAACGACATCGAAAAAGATATGAACCAGCTTAAAAATCAAGATGGAAGCTTAAATGAAACCATAGAGCAGCTCGAAGAAAAACTGGATGATACCGTTCGTAAAATGACTGAGTTTCTAAAAGAAAAAAGATAACCAAAGCAACTTCGGTTCTGGTTTGTCTTAGCTAGCGATTGATATTAGTTAGCTAGCAATTTGCTAGGAGGTTTTTATGGGTATCTCTTATGATTCCGAACATCAAATTTTTCATTTGCAAGGAAAAGACGTTAGCTATGTGATGCAAGTGATTCCTAGAGGGTATTTAACTCATTTGTATTGGGGGAAGATGATTCAAGTTTATCGAGGTAGTAATCCGATTCTCTATACTTATCGCGGTGGGTTTTCACCCAATCCAGATTTAACGGATCGTACGTTTTCTTTAGATACGATTCCACATGAGTATCCAGCATATGGGAATGGTGATTTTCGTACCCCCGCCTATCAAATTCAGCTCTCGAATGGTTCAACAGTGACGGACCTTCGTTATCAAACTCATCGTATCTATAAGGGAAAACGGAAATTGCCAGGTTTGCCAACAACTTATGTCGAGGACGATGATGAAGCAGAAACGTTAGAAGTAATCATAATCGACAAGTTAATCAATTTAACCGTTACATTATTCTATACGGTTTATAAATATTTCAATGTAATCACGCGATCCGTAAGATTTGACAACCAAGGGAATGATCCACTTAAAATTCTCAGAGCGTTAAGTAGCAATGTTGATTTCCGTGATAATGAATTCGAATTATTCTCATTATACGGAGCTCACACAAATGAACGGAACATAGCCCGCCGTCCGCTCGCCCCTGGTCTCCATGTGATTGAAAGTCGCCGTGGAGCCAGTGGTCCTCAACACGATCCTTTTTTTGCATTGCTCCGAAAGGGGACGAATGAGGAAAGTGGGGAAGTGTTTGCCTTCCACTTCGTCTATAGCGGAAACTTTTTAGCTCAAGTTGAAGTTGATCAATTTCGGAATACTCGCGCTTCAATCGGTCTCAACTCATTTGATTTTTCTTGGCTGTTAGAGCCGAATGATCATTTTCAAACACCAGAAGCAGTGATGGTGTATTCTTCCCGTGGATTAGGGGAAATGTCGAGAACCTTTCATCAATTATATCGAACTCGTTTATGCCAAGGCATCCACCGTGACCTTTTAAGACCGATTTTAATTAATAATTGGGAAGCAACATACTTCCAGTTTACTGCAGAAAAAATTGAACAGATTGCTAAAAAGGGCAAAGAATTAGGAATGGAATTATTTGTTTTAGATGATGGCTGGTTCGGAAAAAGAGATAATCCAAAAAGTTCATTGGGTGATTGGGTTGTCGATAAACGGAAATTTCCCAATGGTTTAGAAGATTCGGTGCAACGAATTCGCGAGATGGGAATTGAATTTGGTATTTGGTTTGAGCCGGAAATGGTGTCAGAGGATAGTGACCTGTACCGCAAGCACCCGGACTGGTGCTTGCATGTACCGAACCGTCCTCGATCTGTAGGCAGAAATCAATTGGTTCTTGATTTATCTCGTGAGGAAGTATGCGAGTATATTATTGAGGCCGTTTCAAAGATTCTTTCCAGTGCGCCGATAAGTTATGTAAAATGGGATATGAATCGCCATATGACAGAAATTGGTTCAGCTAGTTTACCTCCTGAGAGACAAAGGGAAACGGCTCATCGTTATATGCTAGGACTATATCGAGTCCTTGAGGAAATCACTTCTCGATTTCCAAATGTTCTATTTGAAAATTGTTCCAGTGGTGGAGGTCGGTTTGACCCTGGAATGTTATATTATATGCCACAAACATGGACGAGTGATAATACAGACGCCATTTCTCGTCTTAAAATCCAATATGGAACAAGTTTTCTTTTCCCGTTTAGTTCAATCGGTGCTCATGTGTCAGCTGTCCCTAATCACCAAGTCGGACGAGTGACTTCCCTCGAGATTCGCGGGCATGTGGCAATGTCTGCGAACCTCGGATATGAATTGGATGTAACGAAATTAACAAATAAAGAAAAGGAACTCATTAAACAGCAAATTGTCTATTACAAAGAAATTAGACATATCATCCAATTTGGGCATTTCTACCGAATTCTTAGTCCATTTTCAGGGAATGAAGCGGCTTGGATGTTCGTTTCAGAAGATCAATCTGAGGCAGTAGTTGGTTATTTTAAAATCTTGTCACAACCTGCGCCTCCGATCCGCATTTTAAAATTAAAAGGATTACATGAAGATTTTCTTTATCAGCATGTAGACAATGGGAAAGTATATGGCGGCGATGAATTGATGAACGTTGGCCTAACGATTCCTCGAACGAAAGGGGATTTTATTAGCTTCTTTTGGCGGTTTGTAAAAAACTAATTTAAAAATTTTCCAGCACCAAATTCCAGTGAATAAAACAAGAGCAAGTTAAACATACTATATGTATCGTTGGGTTATAGCCGAGCAGGCAACGAAAGTGTTCTCGTGATGTAGGTTCAAATCCTGCTAGCCCAACCACTATATAGCTATATAAGTGAAAAACGTTGAATTCCTTAAAATGAAGTTCAACGTTTTTCACACATTTCCATCTCCGTAAGTTTTTGAATAGAAATAAAAACGCCGACACAAACTACAATTATCGTTGGGCTATAGCCAAGCGGTAAGGCAACGGACTTTGACTCCGTTATGCGTAGGTTCGAATCCTGCTAGCCCAGCTATTTTAAACGCTGAACTTTACTGAGTTCAGCTTTTTTTATTTTGGATGATTTTCTAGCTTGATATCCATTTTCACGAACAACCGCCTATTGACAAAACTTGCTATCATCCATTAAATTTGCCTTAAGGAAACTTTTTAGGTTTAAATCATTTTAACCGATTTTTTCGGAAGGAAACTTATAGATATAACAGTTTTTTTATTAAAAAGATTGATTTCACTGAATAACAGGAAAGGAAGGTGTCCTTACATGAAACAAAGCCCAAGAATTCAAAAAAAGATCCTTAACTATTCGTTTATATTTAAAGCTATAGGGATTATTGATGAAGGGGATTATAACCGAATGATCAGTCATATGAAGAATAAACGCCAAAATATAAATAGTAAGGATTAACTGATGGATGAATGAATATCGTAATCCTGTGTATAAATATCTCTATTCCCGTATTAGAGAATGATCATTTATATTTCGTTCGTAAATCTTTAAAGAGGTTAATTCGTTATGACAAATAAAAAACTTCGTAAATCTTACTGTTTTTGTGCAAAATGATCCCCCATGTTTGTGGTCTTTCTTACAATCATGGGGGATATTTTCATATACGATTTGACGAATCATTTTTATACCCACCATTTTTTTTGTTAAACAAGTACTAATTCTTTTTCAGCCTCTACAGTTTCTTTATTCATCGTTTCTTCAGGTTGAGTAGCAGTGGGAGTTGTTTTAGCATCATTTAAGCGCCTAATCTTACTCATTTTTATGATATCCTCCACTTCAATTTCCTCATATCCATTGCCATAACAGATCCGATAAATATCAGCAAAGTCAGCCATAGACATTTTTATTTCCTCCCTTCATTTTTATCGGGAAAGCATCTCCCTTAATTTAATTATATCCACTTATAATAAGAAAAAGCGTAGCAAATTTGACTATTTTTTGAATTTTCAAAAACAATCCTTCTCTTTCTCTGATAATGCGGAGAGCTGTTCCTGTAATAAATCAGTTAGGACATGACCAATCAACTCACCTGCCGTTCGTGGTGCCACCTTCCCAGGCAAGCCTAATGCCCACAAAACCTTTAATCCTTTTTCTTTTGCAAATTGAAAATCAGTTCCTCCTGGCTTTGAAGCTAAATCAATAATTAATGAATGAGAACACATATTTACAAGGATTGGTTTGCTAAGAATTAAATATGGGATTGTATTTATACAAATGTCAACATTTGAGACTTCTTTCTCAAGATTATTTAAATGAAAGGCTTTTAACCCGACTTCAGAAACTCGTGCCATATCGGCAGCCTTTCGAACGCCTACGCGTACATTTGCTCCTACAGCTGAAAACACCCGGGCAATTGTTTTTCCAACTCTGCCATAGCCTAAAACAGTGACGTTTGATCCATGAATCGTAAAATCTGTATGTTCAATCGCTAATTTTAAGGCTCCTTCAGCAGTCGGGATCGAGTTATAAATGGCAAGATCATCTCTTTCAAATAGAGCAACGAGTTTTCGATTCGTTACGTCTGCCAGCTGTTTGAGGGAAGGAGTGATGATACCAGTATAAATCACGCAATCTTCACGTGTTTTAGCGAATAGTTCTTTAGTGATTAACATCGATTTATCTGAGTAAGCACTTTCAACCTTTCCTGTATCATTAACCCCTCCAACAGGGAAGAGAATCGCATCTACTTTACGAACATCGACTTCTTGAAATCCTATTTTCATTTGATCAATCTGTTCATCAGCTAATTGTTCAAATCCTACCATGCTTACAGCTCCGCCTTTATTAGCAATCATTTTTGCTATTTCCACTTGGCGATGATCTCCGCCAATAATAATTAACTTAAGTTTTGTTAACATCAATATTCCACCTTTTTAAAAATTTTGCGCATACGTTAAGGTTGTTCCGTAAGAAAGCGAATCAAAGTGCGAACGGCATAAGATTGGTAACGGTCCTTTTTCGCAATAATACCAAGCTCCCAGATTGGGGGAGTGTGCAACGGAATCGCTTTAATGACCTTTTGATCCATTTTTTTATAGATTGATTTTGGTAAAAGGGTGATTCCCAATTGCGCAGTGACAAGTTCGGCGATTAAATCCCATTGTGAGCTTTCGTAAGCGATGTTGGGGTTAAAACCTGCTTCTTTGCATTGCTGAATAATTAAATGATGCAATGCAAATTCCCGATTAAACAAAATAAAGTGCTCATCTTTTAATTCTTCTAGTTTTACTATGTTTTTTTTAGCTAAAGGGTGATTTGTACTTGTATAAACCATGAAATCTTCTCTTATATATGGATAGATATGAAACTTATCAGAATTCGTAGGCAGTACGATGATGCCTACATCGACCTTTCCTTCATCTACTAACTGTTCAATTCGCTTTGCACCTAGTTCAATTAACTCTAACGAAATTTCATCATAAATTTTTCCGAAATTCAAAGCAATCGTTGGGAAAAAAAGCGTCCCAATGAGCGGGGGAATTCCGATTTTTATCGCACCAGTTGGTAAATTCTTTAGATCATCTAGCAGTGTGGTAAGCTCGTTTGTTGCACTTATCATTTTCATTGCTTGCTGGTAAACAATTTCCCCAGCATCTGTTAATACTAATTTCCGTGTAGAACGCTCAAACAATTCTACTTTCAGTTCAGCTTCAAGTTTTTTTATTGATTTGCTTAACGTCGGTTGGGAAACGAATGTATTCACTGCTGCTTTCGTAAAACTTCCATAACTAACCACTTCTGTAAAATAGCGTAAATCCTTTAATTCCATCGTACCACCTATTTATTCTAATTTGGCATAAAAATTATTCCTATTATTCATTTTACTTATAAATGAAAAGCATGTAAACTTTAATTTAAACATAAAAAGAATATTCTAAAAATAAAATTTATGAAACAGACTCAAAAAAACAGACAGCAGGAGGAATAAAAATTGGCAAACAACGATGTCGTGATTGTAAACGCTAACAGGACGCCAATCGGTTCCTTTGGAGGCAGTTTAAAAGACGTAAGTGCCGTTCAATTAGGAGCTACAGTAATAAACGCAGTGCTTGATTCTGCTGGAATTGAAGGAAATCAAGTGGATGAAGTGATTATGGGGAATGTCCTTCAAGCAGGTTTAGGACAAAACCCTGCCCGACAGGCACTAATCCAAGCTGGTTTGCCTGAGTATGTTCCAGCTTTAACGATCAATAAAGTATGTGGATCAGGATTGAAGGCTGTGCATCTTGCAACCCAAGCGATTATCGCGGGAGAAGCGGACATCATCGTGGCTGGTGGGATGGAAAATATGAGTCAAGCACCTTACTTATCAATGGGAGCAAGGAATGGTTTACGGATGGGGAATCAAAACCTGATTGACAGCATGATTCATGACGGATTATGGTGTGCCTTCAATGATTACCACATGGGTGTAACTGCAGAAAATATATGTGAAAAATACAAACTGACACGAGAAGAGCAAGATGAATTTGCCGCCTTGAGCCAGCAAAAATCATTGCAAGCGATTGAGAACGGGAAATTTAATGACGAGATTACTGCTGTCGAAATTCCTCAGCGTAAAGGAGATCCGGTTCTTTTTGATAAAGATGAGTATGTAAGACCTGGAACGACTGCAGAGAAATTAGCAAAATTAAAACCAGCGTTTAAAAAAGACGGGAGTGTCACCGCTGGGAACGCTTCAGGAATCAATGATGGGGCGGCAGCGGTTCTCGTCATGAGTCGCAGAAAAGCAGAAGAATTGAATTTAACGCCGCTAGCAACTATTCGGGCAAATGCCAGTGCCGCCATTGACCCTAGTGTGATGGGGCTCGGTCCAGTGCCGGCAACGAAAAAAGCATTAGAAAGGGCGGGCCTTACAATTGAGGATGTAAATCTTATTGAAGCAAATGAGGCGTTTGCTGCCCAAGCGTTAGCGGTCGGAAAAGAATTACAGTTCCGAAAAGAAATTTTAAATGTCAATGGAGGAGCTATTGCATTAGGACATCCAATTGGTGCTAGTGGAGCGAGAATCCTTGTAACACTTGTTCACGAGTTAAAACGACGGAATGAAAGGTACGGCCTCGCTACCTTATGCATTGGTGGAGGTCAAGGAGTTTCTACGATTATCGAAAACGAACCGGGAGGGAAATGAAAATGAAGAAAATTTATACTAGTTTTGAAGATGCTGTTAGTGAAATTAAAGACGGAATGACGTTAATGGTTGGGGGTTTTGGGCTTGTTGGAATTCCAGAAAATCTAATTAAAGCCCTTCGTGATAAAAATGTGAAAGACTTGACCGTGATCTCAAATAACTGTGGAGTCGACGATTGGGGTCTTGGTCTTTTACTAAAAAATAAACAAATCAAAAAAATGATTTCTTCCTATGTTGGCGAAAATAAAGAGTTTGAGAGACAAGTATTAAGTGGGGAGTTAGAGGTTCAACTCGTTCCTCAAGGATCGTTAGCAGAGAAAATTCGGGCAGGTGGCGCTGGGATTCCTGCTTTTTACACCCCTGCCGGAGTAGGGACACCGATTGCCGAAGGAAGAGAAACAAGAGAATTTAATGGGAAACAATATTTACTTGAAGAAGGATTAACCGCTGATTTTAGTTTGATCAGAGCATGGAAGGCCGATAAGATGGGAAATGTTGTTTATCGAAAAACAGCACAAAATTTTAATCCAATCATGGCGGCTGCAGGAAACGTAACCATTTGTGAAGTCGAAGAATTAGTAGAGGTCGGTGAGCTGGCCCCAGATGAAATTCATACACCAAGCATTTATGTTCAAGGTCTAATCGTTGGTAAACAAGAAAAACGAATTGAACGTTTAACCGTTCAGTCTAAATAAGGAGGAGGATGAACTATGACGAAAAACGTAAGAATCAAAATTGCTCAAAGAGCAGAAAAAGAAATTTTCGATGGTTCCTATGTAAATTTAGGAATTGGAATGCCGACGATGGTAGCCAATTATATTTCTGATGATAAAAACGTCGTTTTACAATCCGAAAATGGGTTATTAGGAATTGGGCCTTATCCTACAGAAGAAGAAGTGGATCCCGATTTAATCAATGCTGGAAAAGAGACGGTGACGGCCATTAAAGGGGCATGTTTCTTTAGCAATGCAGAATCGTTCGCAATGATTCGTGGAGGTCATATTGATGTCGCGATTTTAGGTGGAATGGAAGTAGCTGAAAACGGCGATTTGGCGAACTGGATGATTCCGGGCAAAATGATTAAAGGCATGGGCGGTGCGATGGATTTAGTACATGGTGCGAAAAAAATCATTGTCATTATGGAGCATGTAAATAAAGCGGGTCAAGCGAAAATTTTAAAAGAATGTTCCTTGCCACTAACCGGTCAAAAGGTGGTCAACAGAATCATTACGGACCGTGCTGTCATTGATGTGACAGGCGAAGGGCTAAAGTTGGTTGAAGTCGCTGAAGGATATAGTGTTCAAGATGTCATTGACTCAACTGAACCAAAATTGATTGTCTCTGAAGATTTAAAAATAAATGCTTATTAATGTCGTTTAACCCCGCTCGAACTAAGAACGGGGTTTTTCAATGGAATGCACAAATTCCATACGACGGATTCAATAGGAATAACGTTAAAAATCTTTTTTTATGAATCCTTAACTTTCGACTTGTTATATAACTCGTTTTATTTAATAATGTCCTTATGATTTCTATTATAAATATTACAAACTTAATAATATGATAATTTCATAAGGAAAGTAGGTATATAAATGAAACTAAGGGTTTCAGCTGTTCAATATCATCTCCACACGATTCATTCTTTCGACGAATTTGCCAAACAGGTTGAACATTATGTAAAAACAGCTGAGGAGTTTTCCGCTGATTTCATATTATTTCCCGAATTTTTTACGACTCAGCTACTGTCAATTCAAAATCAATTTGGGGAAGCATTAACCATTGACGAATTACCTAATTTTACAGAACAATACCGTTCTTTATTTACAACGCTGGCTATAAAGACGAATATGCATATCATTGCTGGTACGCATGTTATAAATAAAAATGGCAAGCTATACAATGTTGCTCATCTGTTTTATCCGGATGGAAGGGTGGCTGAACAAGCGAAACTTCATATTACGCCGACAGAAGTGAATGAATGGAATATGAGCGCTGGTGATGATTTGCATGTGTTTGAAACGGAAAAAGGAACAGTGGCGATGTTAACTTGTTATGACATCGAGTTTCCTGAAATTGTTCGCATGGCAAAAGCAAAGGGAGCTGATGTGATTTTCTGTCCGTCATGCACAGATGATCGTCACGGCTTTCATCGCATCCGCTATACAAGCCATGCTAGAGCGATTGAAAACCAAATATATGTTGTCACAACAGGTACAGTCGGTTCGCTTCAAACCGTTGATTTTATGAGAGGAAATTTTGGCCAAGCAGCTGTGATTACTCCAAATGATGTTCCTTTTCCGCCAAAAGGCATTTTAGTTGAAGGAGAAATCAATCAAGATATGATTGTCACTACAGATCTCGATTTAGAATTACTCTATCAAGTTCGCAGCCATGGCTCAGTGACAACTTGGCGTGACCGGCGCACAGATCTTTACCCAGATTGGGAGAAACAAAAAGTAGAGGTTTAATTTAGGAGGTTGGATAATGTACCGGAAAGAGATTTATGTTTTTCGTGAAAATCAACCTGTTCCAGCTATCATTCGCAACTATCAGACCGAGGATTTTTCAGATTTAATTCGCATTCAACAGGAGAGTTTTCCTCCGCCTTTCCCATCTGAATTGTGGTGGAATCATGATCAGCTTATCAGCCATGTTAAGCTTTTTCCAGAAGGAGCACTATGTGTTGAAATCGATGGCAATATTGTTGCTTCAATGACGGGGCTCATTGTCGATTTTGACCCACAACATCCGAACCATACTTGGGAAGGGATTACAGATAACGGCTATATTTCCACCCATAACCCAAACGGAAATACTTTGTATGTTGTTGATATTTGCGTTCGTCCAACGTACCGAACATACGGATTGGGAAAGTGGCTTATGCAGTCAATGTATGAAGTTGTTGTTCATTTACAATTAGAACGTTTGCTCGGTGGAGGCAGAATCCCTGGGTATCATAAAGTGGCCGATCATCTGACAGCAGAGCAATATTTGGAAAATATCTTAAAAGGACAATTGAAAGATCCTGTTATCACTTTTCTATTGCGATGCGGCCGTACACCTGTAGGAGTTATCGCGAACTATTTAGAAGATGAAGAATCGCATAATTATGGGGTCCTCATGGAATGGAAAAACCCATGGTATAGCAAGTAAAGGAGATCAAGTCAGATCTCCCTTTTTAATGTTTCTTAAGCTTTAATAGGTTGGGATTTTGAACAAAATGCAAAGGAATTGTGATAAAACTATGTATTATCGTTACAAACATGAAATCTTTAAAAATCGGACACAGGAATTTGAATTTTTCTATGCTATTGTTAGTGTAATAATTAGCAAACTAACACATATTCATTGGAGGGGTTTGAATGAGCTGTGGATGTTCATCAAAATTAAAGGATGGTAAAGCGATCGTCGATCATGTGAAAAGCAAAGGCAAAGACAGCATTGTCCCGGCAGTGGCACATGAAATTAATTGTGAGTGCGGAGAAACGTTCACATTAGAAAGAGTCATAATGAACTGTCCAAATTGTGAAATGACTTACGCTGTGACACCATGTAGTTCAGATGATCGTAACAAAATTAAACTTGCCGGAATTAACTATGCATAGTAAATGATGGAGTGAATAAGTAGTTTGGTCAGAAAAAAAGGCGAACAGAATTTGTTCGCCTTTTAATGTTTGACAGCGGAGGAACAGTAACACGTTGCAGCGATAAACTTTTAAGCTATTAAACCTCATTTTTCGACATTATCTCTAGTAATACCTTACTAACAACTCTTTGTGGTATGATAATTATAAATAAGAAAAGGTAGTTGGAGGGATCGTATGAAACAAATGAAAGTTTTCTTGCTGTTGACCATTTTCTTCTTAGTATTAGCAGGTTGTACAAATGCTGAAAACCCAGAAGAAACAGACACGAATGATGAAGTCAGCGAAGAAAATAATGTAGAAGAGCCGGAGACAAATGATGAAGGAACAGATGAGCAAACACCTTCTGATGATGGGGCTGTAGGTGACGAAGACAATGAACAATCATTCTATGAAATCCGGTTAAATGGTGAAACGGATGAAATAGAATTGATCGATCCAGAAGGAAAAGTGACCGTCTTGGCAGAGGGACCGTCTACAAATCCCGCTATGTCAAACGACAACAGCAAGGCGGTTTACATTTCCCCAGTTGAGTGGGAAGTGGATAGCAGTCTTTATTTAGTCGATTTAGAAACTGGACAACAAGAGAAATTGATTGGTACTGAGAACAACTTAAAACCTAAAAACGTAATCTGGCATGATGATAACCATCTTTTTGTTATTATTGGCTTTTCACATGGAACAGTTGGGATCGGTGGCGAAATTTATTATGTAAAGATTGAATCAGGTGAAAAAATCCAACTTACTGAAGACGAGCGAGTTGAAATCACAGATTTCCATATTGATCAAAATATTCTTTATTATGAGGGGATCAAATATATTGATGATATTATGAACGAATATGAAGAATATTCAAATGAGCTCCCTTTAAATACATTAGATGAACAAATCGAAAAGGCTGAATAATCTCTCGTAAAATCCGTGGATTTCTTTTCCATTCCGTCGGGTTTTAGACAATCTTAGAACTAAGGATTTAGCAGACTAACTATTTATTGTCATTTTCAAAGACTCGATGAATTTCGAGTCTTTTTTTATCGTTCAAATGATATGATAGAGTGAAATGGAAACGATTGGATATTAGCATTACCCCTTAGGAAATTTACGGATTTTTTAACAACTGGGGAAGAAACCAAGCTAAATGTATGAGGAGGGAAAACATGAAGCAGAAAATTCAGGTGATAAAAACAAAGCTTCTTGCCCCAAAATACAAGGAAGAAAATATTAGAAGGGCTCAATTAACAAAGAAGTTAAAAACGCTTTCTGATTATTCGCTTACGATTGTTCATGCCGGTGCAGGTTATGGGAAAAGTACAGCCTTAGCTTTGTATGTTCACGATGAACGCTTGCCTTTTTGCTGGTATTCAATTTCTGCATCTGATGACGATATTCATCCATTTTTAACTTACATAATCTCCTCAATTCAAACGATTGTTCCAAACTTTGCTACTGAATTATCCGAGTACTTAAGTCAAATCGATCCGTACATTAGTAAAGAGCAATTAAATACACTAAGTTCTTTATTTATTAATGAAGCTGTTTCTATCAATCATGAGATTACAATCGTTTTAGATGATTATCATCATGTTGAACATTCTTATCAGATAAACTATTGGATGGAAATGGTGATTGAGCATCTTCCAGACCATTTCCACTTTATTCTCTTAAGCAGAAGCAGACCAGGATGGAAATCATTGTTAAAAATGAAAACGAGCCATCAGTTTCTAGAAATTACGAAAGATGATTTAGTATTTACAAAGGATGAAGTGGCGTTATTATTATTGGAATATTATGACATTTCCTTAACTCAAGAACATTTGAACAAGATTTATGATTTAACTGAGGGATGGGCGATTGCATTAGGGTTGATCGCGCAACAGTTGCATGATAATCAGAATGTTGAGGCGTTTATACAAAAGTCTATGAACACGATCGATCATTTATTTCCTTATTTAGCAAGTGAAGTATTTGAAAAACAACCTCCGCTCATCCAGGAATTTCTTGAGCAGACAAGTGTATTTGAAGAGCTAGATCAGGAAATTTGTGAAACGGTATTAGGTTTTACAAACACAGTGGCAATCCTTCAGCAAATATCAGAACAAAATTTATTCATTCAAAAAATGGATGATCACCAATATCGTTACCATGCGTTGTTTAAAGAATTTTTAGAAACACAGCTAAAAAAGCATCACCCGCATCAGTTTCAGCTGTTACACGAACGTTGTGGCCGCTATTATGAAACGAGAAAACGATTTGAACTTGCGTTATTTCATTTTCAAAAAATCAATGATTATCAAGCTTCAGCTGCGCTGTTAACAGAGTATGGAATCATGATGCTTGAAAGCGGAAAACTTGAAAGTTTGAATGCCCTGTTAACAAAGATTCCTGAGGAGGTGAAGGATCGCTATTTTCACCTTTGGTTTTTACAAGGGGAAGTTTTTCGCTATCGCTCTCTTTATCAAGAAGCGGAAACTTGTTATGATAAAGCGATTATTGGTGCCGAAAAAAAAGGAAAACCAAGAGAAAAAAGTAGAGCACTAGAAGGGAAAGCAAAAATCTATTTAGATACAATCCAACCGGATATAGCTGACCATTTTTTACATTCAGCGATTGAAATTCTTGAGAAAAGCCACTTACATTCTGAAGCAGATGCTGGAAAGTTATATCAATTGCTAGCGGAAAACTTACTTAATTTAGGAGAAGCATTGAAAGCAGAAAAATGGATGAAGCTAGCCCAGAAGATTAATGGTCATCAAGTGGACCTTCATTTAGAAGCTCGCTTATATTTGCGAACAGGACGCATTAAATTGGCACAAAAAACGTTGCTAGAAAAAAAGCAGAAACTGCAGATTCATTTGCCGCAATCTCATCGTGAGACCGACCTTTTATTAGCGTTAATTGAGGTTTTGCAGGGAAATGGCTTAAAAGCAAAGAGATTAGCTCAAGTAGGAATCAACTATGGGATGAAAATTAACTCTCCTTTTGTTGAAGCATGTGGTTGGATAAGAATGGGTCATGCTGTCCAGATTCTCGAGCAATATGAACAGTCATTGGCCATTCAATGCTATGAAACAGCATTGAAAATTATGGATGACCTTCACATTGACCGAGGCAAAGCAGAGCCATTAATGGGTTTATGTCTGTTATACGGAAGGAATGGGGACTACGACAAAGCGATTGAAGCGGGAAATCGCGCTTTAAAAGAAACGGAAAAAGTAAAAGATCTATGGCTTTCTAGCTTAATCACTTTAAGTATGGGGATTGCGGCTGTTTATCACTTACAGAACTCTGAAGCGATTGCCTATATTAAGAAAGCAGAAAAGATGTTCAGGCAATGCTACGATGAATACGGAAAAATGCTTTCCTACTTATGGCTCGCATACTGTACTGAGGGCTCAGATCATGAAAAATATATCGATTTATTGCTAAAACAAGTTGAAAAAGGAAAAAATGAATTTATTTTTTATCATCGGACGATCTTTGGCCCTAAAGATTTACGGATGTTTGCTCCGATGTTAATTAATGCGGGGAAGAGGATATCCTCATCTTCATTTTTTTCCAAGTTATTAGCAAATATGAACCTCCTACATCTTAATTCCCATCCTGGATACACATTGAGAATTAAAACATTAGGTTCCTTTCGTGTGTGGCTAGGTGAAAACGAAGTAGAAGAGCGAGCGTGGCAGCGTGAGAAGGCGAAAGAGTTGTTGCAGCTGTTTACGACTAGTCCATTCACATTGTTTCCTAAAGAGGAAATTTTCCATAAGCTGTGGCCTAATCTAGATGGAAAAAGCGCCGCTACCGATTTTAAAGTAGCACTAAATGCTCTCAATAAAGTGCTGGAACCGAATCGAAAGGCACGGGAAACTCCATTTTTTATAAAAAGAGAAGGTTCAGCTTATGGTTTGAATTTCGATGCCGGAATTGAACTGGATTCTGTTCTTTTCGGAAAATGGGTTGGTCTTGGGTTTGAGGAGGAGAAAGATGAGTATGTCATCCAATCCCTTGAAAATGGACTGCAAATGTACAAAGGTGATTATTTACGTGACCGGCGTTATGAAGATTGGTGTTTGAATGAAAGGGAGCGTCTGCAAGTTCTATTTTTAAGGGCAGCGGAAAAACTAGCACAGCTATATGTGAGAAAAGAAGATTACGAAAAAGCAATCTATTGGTGTGAAAACATACTAGAAAAAGACTCTACATGGGAAGAGGCTTATCGGTTGCTGATGTTTTGCTATTACCGAAAAAATAATCGTCCGTATGCAATTAAATGGTATAAGAAATGCTGTAAAGTTCTTGAAGATGAACTAGGCGTTCCACCGCTTGACCCGACACGTCATATGTACGAAATGATTCTTTCTGCTGAACAATCGATTTCTCCACTTTAGACATCCTGTTTTCAGGGTGTCTTTTTGTTTCTGATCATAAAATTCTCTTCCTTTTCACCATTTATGATTCATCGCAATCGATTTGTAACTCAATTGTAACCTCGCCTATTTATGATCATGTCAAGGCTTTAAACAAATACAAGGGGGAATGAAAATTGAATTCTTTGAGACGTCGAGTTATTTTTGTCTGCGTGTTTGCTTTTATTCTGATTTTCGCAAGTGCCTGTAGTTCAAAGGAAACAAAATCTGAAAATGGGAACAGCGGGGATGAGAGTAAACCGATTAAAGTCGGCTTATTAATTTCGCAGACAGGGGGGCTAGAAGCATACGGAAAACAAACATTAAGGGGCTTTGAACTCGGGTTAGAATACGCAACGAACGGAACAAATGAAGTAGCGGGCCGGAAAATTGAATTTATTGTTGAAGATACCGAAACGAAACCTGAGGTAGCCGTTAAAAAAGCAACGAAACTTTTAGAAGATGATGAAGTCGACTTTTTAGTTGGTTCTTCAAGTTCAGGTGATACTTTAGCGGTTGTCCCTCTAGCGGAAGAATATCAAAAAATTATGATTGTTGAACCAGCAGTTGCTGATAGTATTACCGGTTCAGAATTTAATCGGTATTTGTTCCGAACGGCACGAAATTCCTCGCAAGATGCCGTTGCTGGTGCTGCGGCAATTGCCGGAGAAGGAGTGAAAATTGCCACTTTTGCTCCAGATTACTCCTTTGGTTGGGATGGTGTATCTGCTTTTAAAGAAGCAGCTGAGAAACTGGGTGCAGAAATTGTCCATGAAGAATATGCCGACCCTTCGGCGACAGATTTCACATCAAATATTCAAAAAGTAATTGATTCTAAACCTGATTATTTATTTGTCGTTTGGGCAGGCGCGAATTCTCCATGGAATCAAATCGGGGATATGAAAGTTCAAGAAAGAGGCATTAAAATTTCTACTGGTGCACCTGACATCGCAGCATTAGCGACAATGCAGCCGCTTATTGGCATGGAGGGCTTTTCCGTTTACTATCATGATTTGCCAAACAATGAAATCAATGATTGGCTTGTTCAGGAGCATACGGCAAGATATAACGGGGACGTACCTGATCTCTTTACACCTGGCGGAATGACTGCGGCGATGGCAATTGTGGAGGCGTTAAAGAAGACAGAAGGCGACACAGATGCAGAGTTGCTTATTGAAACGTTGGAGGGAATGAGCTTTGAAACACCTAAAGGAAAGATGACCTTCCGCGCTGAAGATCATCAAGCATTACAAACTTTATATGCAATTAAGCTTGAAGAGAAAGATGGGGTTGCTTATCCTGTTCCGGTGCTCGTGCGAGAACTATCACCAGAAGAAACAGCTCCCCCTGTACGGAATTAGTCTATTAATGATGAACTTCGGTTTACGAACCGAAGTTCACTATTTCTTAAACTAAAGGATAGTGGTGATAACATGGCGTTGATTGAAACGAAAGATTTAACGATTCACTTTGGGGGACATACAGCTGTTGATCATGTCAATATTTCAGTGGACGAAAACCATTTTAAATCAATCATCGGACCGAATGGGGCAGGAAAAACAACATTTTTTAATTTATTAAGCGGACAGCTAACACCGACAAAAGGTCAGATTCTTTTCCAGGGTGAAGAGATTACAAAGCTGTCACCGACAATGAGAACAAGAAAAGGAATCGGCAGATCCTTTCAAATTACAAATATTTTTCCAAATTTGACTGTTTTAGAGAATGTCAGACTTGCGGTTCAGTCCCATGCACAGGTCCGCTATCAAATGTTATTTTCATTCAAGAAATACAAGGAACTGGAAGAAAAAGCAGTCGAATGGTTAGAACTCGTGTTACTTGATGAAAAGAAAGACATGCTTGCAAACAATTTAGCTCATGGAGAAAAACGGAAACTAGAAATCGCGATGTTGTTAGCACTCAACACGGATGTTTTACTATTAGACGAACCGACAGCAGGAATGTCATTGGAGGAAGTCCCAGCAATCCTTGAAGTGATAAAAAAAATTAAGGAGAAGGGGGACAGAACGATTCTCCTAATTGAACACAAAATGGATATGATTATCGATTTGTCCGATTCAATTATGGTGTTATTTAATGGCAGATTACTAGCTGACGGTACTCCGGAAGAAATTATGAACAATGAAATCGTCCAGTCCGCGTATTTAGGAGGGATTTACGATGACCATGCATCTCAAGCTTAACGATATTGAAACGTCTATTGGACAATTTCATATTTTACAAGGAGTTTCATTTGAGGTACGGAAGGGAGAGGTAACGGTCCTACTTGGACGAAATGGGGCCGGAAAGACAACGACATTGAAAACGATTATGGGAATCCATCAAGCGACAAAAGGGCATATCGAATTCAATCATGAGGAAATTCAAACGTTACCGACCTACAAGATTGCCCAAAAAGGAATTGGCTATGTTCCGGAAGATCAAGGAATCTTCGCTTTCTTAACGGTTGAAGAAAATATGAAAGTTGCGATGAAAAGTGAAAATGAAGAAACGAAAGAACGACTGAATTACATTATAGAATTATTCCCAGATTTAAAAACATTTTGGAAAAAGCCCGGTGGACTTTTAAGCGGCGGACAAAAGCAGATGCTCGCCATCGCCAGAGCCTATGTCAATGAGAATGAGCTGCTGTTAATTGATGAACCAAGCAAAGGGCTCGCACCGATTATTGTTGAAAAAGTAATGGAGTCAATTATTGAGATGAAAGAAAAAACAACAATCTTGTTAGTAGAACAAAACTTTGTGATGGCGAGTACAATTGGCGATCAGTTTTATATTATTGACGACGGAAAAACGGTGCACAACGGACCGATGCAACTGTTAAAAGAAGATGAGGAAATGAGAAGAAAGTATTTAGGGATTGCCTAAGTAAAGGAGAGGCCTTACATGGAGCTATTTGTGAATTTAGCGATAAATGGTTTAGCAACCGGGATGCTGATTTTCTTACTTGCGGCAGGTTTGACACTCATTTTCGGATTAATGGATGTGCTGAACTTTGCGCATGGCGGATTATTTGCCTGGGGAGCTTATAGTGGAACATGGATTTATATAACAACTGGGAGCTTTTTCATCGGCATCATCGGTGCAATTATCACTGGTTTGATCCTTGGGTTTCTAACGGAAAAATTTATTATCCAGCCTGTATACGGAGATCATGTTCAACAAATCTTAATTACTCTAGGTCTTATGCTTGTTCTTACCGAACTATTAAAAGTTTTTTGGGGACCAAATCAAATTTCAGCTGTTGCTCCTGAGATTTTAAGGGGCAGCTGGGAAATTGGCAATATCCTCATTATTAAATATCGTTTGTTTATTATTATTGTCGGTTTCCTCGTATTTTTTACCGTCCAGTATATTTTGAAAAATACGAAAATTGGGCTAGTTGTCCGTGCTGGCGTCATGAACAAAGAGATGGTCGAGGCACTTGGCATTAATATTAAAAAAGTGTTTATGCTCGTGTTTATGATTGGCGCGGCGATGGCGGCATTAGCTGGGGTGCTGATTGGCCCTTATTCGGGGGTCATTCATGCTGAAATGGGAATGGAATTTGCGATTCTTGCTTTTATTGTCGTCGTAATTGGCGGCATGGGGAGCTTCCCTGGCTCGATATTAGCAGCCATTCTCGTCGGTTTATCAGGTTCATTCATGGCATATTATGTCCCAGATTTATCTTTAGCAGTGAATATGCTGTTAATGGTCGTCGTCCTTATATTCCGTCCGCAAGGCTTATTTGGATTAAAGGGGTGAGGAAATGGTAAATAACCGGAAAAATATTCTTTATATCATCATTACTGTCTTGCTCCTTCTATTCCCGTTCATTCATGATTCTCGAACAATGATGATTTTATTTACGCAGGTTTTTATCTTTGCAATCTTTGCAATGAGCTATGACTTGCTTTTAGGATATACTGGAATCGTATCTTTTGGTCATGCGATGTTTTTCGGAATTGGTGCTTATACAGTGGGTATCTTTATGAAACAATTTGAACCAACGATGCCTTACTTTTTCATGGCTGTCCTTGTCACAATTGTGCTAACCGCTGCCCTTAGCTATGTCGTTGGTTTACTAACATTGCGCTTGAAAAGTCATTTCTATGCAATGCTCACGTTAGCATTTGCAGGATTATTTTTAGTGCTTGCCGAAAAATGGAGAAGTCTAACGTTTGGAAATGACGGCTTTACATTTAGAACGCCAGAAATCTTTCGCGATCGTTTCGATTTTTATTTAATTTGTCTCATTTCGATGGTCGTTGTCTTTGTTCTGCTTACTCGTTTTACTCACTCACCATTAGGGCGAATCTTACAAGGAATTCGCGAAAATGAACAGAGGATTGAGTCACTCGGATACAATGTCATTCATTATAAAATCATAGCCAGTATTGTTTCAGGAGTCATTGCCGGCTTAGCTGGGATGTTGTATGCGCTGTCGTTGCGTTTTGTTAATACAAGTGTATTTACGATTGAAATTACGTTAGATGCGCTGTTAATGACGATTATTGGCGGCGTAGGAACACTTGTTGGGGCCATTGTTGGAGCAGGGCTTATCGAGTTTGCCCACCACGGGCTAACTCAGCTTGCGAAGGTACATTGGATTTTCGAACGGTGGATTATTCTTTTTGGAATCATTTATATTTTAGTCGTTATGTTTTTTCCAAAAGGAATTATCGGAACAATCACGACGATGAAACGAAAACCGAAAAAAACAGTAACTGTAAAAAAGAACAAGAAAGATGCGTCAGGGTGAGGAGGAAATAACGTGGAACAAGAACATTTAGCCTCTTTTATCATTCGCTTCCATCTAGTTGGCATGGATGAAGCTACACACAAAAAACGTTGGCGAATTAAAGTAACCAATGTACAAGCAAACAACGACACATTGTTTGAAACGATTGAAGATGCAATGCTCTACTTAAAAAGCATGACAGATTACTCCTAAGATTGAGGTGACAGCATTGAATATTGGAATCTTAAGTATGGCCACTTATCTTCCAAATCATTATATGACGAGTAAAGCAATTGCAAAACTAGCAGAAATTCCAGTCGAAATTATCGAGGGAAAAATGGGAATTAAAAAAAAGACAATCCCAGGTCCTGATGATCATACGTGTGAAATGGGGATAAAAGCAGCAAAAAAGGCGATAACAAAGGCTGGAATCGATCCGTTATCAATTGATTTAATTATTTATATCGGTGAAGAATATAAAGAATATCCATTATGGACGGCAGGAATAAAGCTGCAAGAAGCAATCGGTGCGAGTCAGGCATGGGCTTTTGATGTAAGTCAACGGTGTGGAACGACCATTATGGCGTTAAAACTTGCCAAAAACATGATGTTGGCTGATGGTAAAATCAATACAGTGCTGCTTGCAGGCGGGTATCGAAATGGGGACTTTATCAATTATAAAAACCCAAGAACGAGGTTTATGTTTAATCTCGGTGCTGGCGGCGGTGCGATTCTGTTACAGAAGGGAATTGACGATAATCATATTATGGAAACTGAAATGATTACTGATGGCTCTTTTTCTGAAGATGTAGTTGTTGTAGCTGGAGGGACGAAATATCCAATTACACTCGATAACCTGAATTTATATCAATTAGATGTCCTTGACCCTGAGGGCATGAAAGAGCGTCTTGAAAAAAAATCGATGGATAATTTCTTGAAAGTCATCCGAAAGTCTGTGACAAACAGTGGCTATCAAGAAAAAGACATTGATTATATTGGTCTCCTCCATATGAAAAGATCGGCCCATCAGAATGTTTTAAAAGAACTTGGTTTGTCTGACACCCAATCTATTTATCTCGAAAACTATGGCCATATTGGTCAAATTGATCAAATATTATCATTAGAATTAGCTGATCAAGCTGGCAAATTACAGGATGGTTCGGTTGTCGTTTTAGTAAGTGCTGGGATTGGTTATGCCTGGGGTGCAACAACTATTCGCTGGGGAAAGGGTGATTGAGATGAACGTAAAAATGAATAAAGTTAAGCTTGCTAACGGGGAAACGCTTGCGTATCGGGAAAGAGAAGGTGGCGGGAAAAATGTCTTGCTCATTCACGGCAATATGACATCGTCCAAACATTGGGATTTGCTCATTGAGCAAATGGACCCAGCTTTTAAAATCTATGCGCTTGATTTGAGAGGCTTTGGTCAATCAAGTTATCATTCTCCGGTTACATCGATTAAAGATTTTTCAGATGATTTAAAATTGTTTGTTGATGAAATCGACTTACAAGATGTTTCAATCATCGGCTGGTCAACAGGAGGTGCTGTCGCGATGCAATTTGTCGCCGATTATCCTGGTTATTGTGACAAACTGGTCCTGCTCGCCTCGGCGTCAACGCGAGGATATCCATTTTTTGCTCTGGCTGCAAACGGACTGCCAGATTTTAATCGTCGCTTGCAAACATATGAAACCGTGAAAACCGATGGCAAAACGATAGCGATTCAAGGGGCATATGATACGAGAAATCGTGAGTTACTGAGATCAACTTGGAATATGTTGATTTATACTAAAAACCAACCTGATGCAAGGCGGTATGAAGAATATATCGATGATATGCTTACACAAAGAAACTTGGCAGAAGTCTACCATAGCTTAAATACATTTAACATTAGTGCGTTTAATAATGGCCTAACTGAAGGAACAAATCAGGCGAAAAATATTCATATTCCAACACTTGTCCTGCGCGGGAATCGCGACCTTGTCGTCGCTGCCCATATGGCAGAGGAACTTATGAGTGACATCGGAGACAACGCGAAATATGTTGAACTAAAAGATTGCGGGCACTCCCCATTGGTCGATGATTTAGATCAATTAAACGATGTAATAGCTAATTTCTTAAGGGATTAATGACGAAGGAGAGATTAATTTGAGGTGGGAGCTCGATTGGCTTGATAAAAGGGCAAAAATAACACCAATGAGTTTGGCTCTAGTAGATGCAGAACAACAGACAACACGGACATACAGAGAACTTAATATCCGCTGCAAAAAATTAGCAGACTGGCTTTACGAAAAAGGGGTTCGAAAAGGGGACAGAATTGCACTCTTATCTCCTAACGATATTAGTTATTTTGAATTGCTGTTTGCTTGTGGGAAAATTGGAGCGATTTTTGTTCCCATTAATTGGCGGTTATCTTTACAAGAAATCCACTATATTTTATCCGATTGCGCTCCAAAACTAATTGGCTATCATTTTAGTTTTAAAAAAACCGTAAATGAAAAGCTATTTACTGATTACGAAACGTTTCAGATTGAAAAAGAATTTTTAGAAAACAGAAGAATTCCAGCTTTCAAGGAAGAACCACTTCAAGAACAAGACCCATTAGCGATTATTTATACAGGAGGAACAACTGGAAATCCAAAAGGGGTGGTCCTCAGCTATCAATCAATTTTAACGAATGCGATAAATACAATCATCAGTTGGAATTTAACGGATGAAGACATCACTTTAACTTATTTGCCTTTATTCCATACCGGCGGTCTGAACGCCTTATCGATTCCGATTTTATTGGCAGGTGGGAAAGTAGTGATTGCCAATGATTTTGATCCAGTTAAAGCGATCACATATTTAAATCACTATCAATGTACTGTCGTCCTATTTGTTCCAACGATGTACCATATGATTATTGAAACAGAGGAATTTAAGAAAAATTCGTTTCCATCAGTGAAAACATTTTTTTCAGGAGGCGCCCCATGTCCTCTAGAAATTTATGCCGCATTTAAAAGGAAAGGATTGTTGTTCAAAGAAGGGTATGGATTAACTGAAGCGGGTCCGAATAATTTTTATATTGATCCGAAGATTGCTCAAGAAAAAAGAGGCTCAGTAGGAAAACCGATGCTCTTTAATGAAATCAAACTCGTTAAAGCTGACGGTACGGAGGCAGCAGTGCATGAAGTCGGCGAAATCCTCATTCAAGGCAAGCATTCTTTTGCGTACTATTGGGAAAATGAACAAGCAACTAGAGAGGTTAAGAAGGATGGCTGGATTTATACTGGTGATTTAGCGAGAAAAGATGATGAAGGTTATTTTTATATTGTTGGTCGCAAAAAAGATATGATCATAACAGGTGGGGAGAATGTTTATCCTTTAGAAGTTGAGCATTGGATCGCCGCACACCCACAAATTGATGAAGTTGCGGTCCTTGGGCTACCTGATTCAAAATGGGGAGAGATTGTTACTGCGTTTCTCGTCGTCAAGGGGACTGTCGAGCCATCCGAACAGGAACTAATCCACTATTGCTTGAAAAAACTAGGAAAATATAAAATTCCAAAAAAATTTATTTTTGTTGCACAATTGCCAAAGACCCATGTTGGTAAAATCGATAAAAAAGCACTGAAAAGATTCGCTTTGGAGAAGAAGGCAAATTTCTTATAAATAAAAAGTCTAAATTAATCATTCTTGAGTATCATCATAGTAAGGATAAGGAGGCGATTTGATGAAGTCAATTGGAGTCTTAGGTGTAGGTCAGGCAGGGGGCAATATCGCGGAGATAGCAGCAACCATGGGCTTTCCAACCGCCCTTATCAATACAAACCCTCGTGATGGCAAGGTAAATACTCGAGTTGAAAATAAATTTTTTGTACCAGGTTATAATGGAGCTGGTCAGGATCGTTTAATCGGAATTCGCGCTGTAAAAGATCATTATTATGAATTAATTGATTTTGTTAAGCGTTCATTTAAACATACCCATTTTTTATTGGTCGCCTTTTCAACAGATGGGGGAACAGGCTCAGGGATGAGTCCATTATTGATTGATTTGCTTACAGATCATCTCCCAGGTATGAACGTCGGTGCTCTTGCCGTTATTCCGGAAAGAAATGTTTTAGCTGGCAATCGCATCAATGCAGCTGAATGTATCGAAGAGCTTTCTAATATTCAATCGATTTCTTCTGTATTTTTAGTCGATAATGACCAGGTGAGGAAAATGAACCCACAAGCGAGCAAACAGCAAATCTATCACTCATCCAATCATCAAGCCATTCACGCGCTTTACCATGTTTCCCAAATGACTCAAAAAAGTTCTCTATACGGAAATTTTGATGAAACAGATTTGATGACGATTTTAAATACTCGCGGAGTGTCGCTCATAACAATGGCTCCTGTTACAGATGCAAAAACATCAACTGAACTATCCAGTAAAATTCATCATTCATGGGGAAATTCAATCTTTTGTCCGGTAGAATCAACCGGGGTGATTCGTGCGAGTTTAATTTATGATGGTCCTGAGAATATGGCAAAACTAATCCATGTTCCATCAATCTTCCAAAAGGTTGGAGAACCATTGCAATTATTTGAAGGAACATACTTATCAGAAACGGATCCAACAATAACAACGATCCTTGCAGGACTCCCATTTCCATCACGCCGGATGCTGGCACTAGAAGAAACGATTGAAAAAAATAAAGAACGGTTAGAAAAGCTTGTTAATAAAGAACATACCCAAAAGTATAAATCTAAAATAACATGGGCATCAGAGTTAAAGGCTAAACGATCGGATAAGAAAGCGGAATCAGTAAATACTAAATTATCTAAATATCAGAAATAGCCGCAAATTAATTAAAGTATATTTGAGGCAGTAGGAAGGCGCTGGAAAGATTCCTGTTTTAATGGGGATCTTTTTTGTTGGTAAAAATTAATAATAGATGCGAGAAAAAGAGAGTTCCGGGGAACTGGTTAAAAAACAACTAAGAAAAAGCCCACATGGATGAGGGCTTCACTTTTCTTAGTTATTTTCAGTTAATTTTATATAGTTCTCTCGATTGGCTTGAAGTAAATGGGTCACATTCTTTAACTTTTCTGTTAGTTTGAGAAATTCTTCTTTGTTTTTATCAAGTAAGGACTGATCAACTTTTTGCTCGATTACCTCTTTTTGAATATTCAATTGAACCTCGGTTAGCAACATCTCAGCAATTTGTAAATCTTTCATGTTTACATTAGGTTCCGGCAAATAAAGCAACTTCTCTTCCATTAAAATCACTCCTTGACCTTTTTTCTATTATACTCATTGTATTTAAATTATTCAAACTATTTAGCTTGGAAAATCAATCCAAAAACAGGATAACCAAATCCCAGTTCCAAAAAATGATCGTAGCAAAATGATAAAGTTTTATGAAATCACATAATTTTAGGAGCACCTAACGGGAAACTAGTATAAAATAGTGGGTAGATGCTTCGTTATTTCCCTGTACGGAAAGGGGTCGTTTTATGAAAGATTTTTTTTCTCAGTCGACTAATCGGCTTATAAAAGAAAACGGTTTCATTATTTTATTATCGTTATTTGTTCTCATCGTTGCGCTTACATTAAATAGACCATTATACGGCTTTTTCGGAGAAGAAAATTATTTAACCATCCATTTGATCCTCGAAATCATTATTATTACGATTGCCTTTATGATTGCTACACAAACATGGGTTGCTTTCCCAAGAATCCGTTCAAGTTATCGCTTATTCATTGGTGCACTCTTTTTTGCAGTTGCGCTTATTGAAACGATGCATGCGATTACCTATAAAGGAATGCCTTACTTGATTGCCGAGAGTTCAGCTTATAAAGCGACATGGTTTTTTATGGTCGCTCGTTTAACCGAAGTCATCGGTCTATTGGTGATTTTTCTTCTAAAAGATCGAATTGTCCATCCGCGAGCCAGGTGGTGGGCTTACAGCTTAGCTACAATATATGCTCTTTTTTGGTTCATTATTCTTTATTTCCCTCAACCATTATTACCTGAGCTAGTGCTGGACGGAGTTGGTACAACCGCTTTAAAGAATAACCTACAGTATGTTGCGATTTTATTAGAAGTTCTTTTTATCGGAATCGTCATTCGTCAATTAAATAGAAATAAAATCTTTAATTTATTTCTCATTTTCGCTTCATTAAATTTATTACTAGCTGATTATTTTTTTACTACATATACAGATGTTTATGATATTAATAATTTTACCGGGCATTTATTCCAACTGATGGGATTTTTGTTTCTCCTTCGAGCGATTTTTTATACATCTGTTGAAGAGCCCTTTCAAAAACAAAAAGAAGCTGAACAGCAATTGATTAAGAATGAAAAATTTTTACATACGATCACAACACAGATGGGGGAAGGCTTAATTGTAACAGATCAATATGGCAACATCACTTTAATGAATCTTGAAGCAGAACGACTACTTCAATGCTCACAAAAGGAAATGATCGGAAAGAATGTCCATTACTCTTTCCATCGCATCGAAGACGGTAGAAAATACACTCCTGAACAATGCCCGAGTATAAAAGCATTAATGGTAGGAAGAACTTACCGAACAAATGAGGATTGGTTTGCGAAGAAAGATGGGGAAATCTTTCCTGTCTCATTTGTATCTACCCCTTTATTTGAGAAAAACGAAGTTACTGGATCGATTATCGTTTTCCGTGATATTAGTCAACAGAAAAAAGACCATGAACTAATACAGTACATGGCCTTTCATGATGAACTGACAAAACTGCCAAATCTTCGGTTTATAAAAGAAAAGTGGACAAACATCATTGAAAAACAGCCCCATGAAAAAGCGGCGATTATTGTCCTTGATATCGATCGTTTTAAAAATATGAATGAGGCACTAGGACACTCATTTGGTGATTCAATCCTCCAATCTGTTGCCGAGCGCCTTGAGGAACAGCGGACGTCACGCATGATTATTGGGAGGTTAACAGGTGATGAGTTTGCCGTTATTTTGTCATCAATCACTGATGATGGCGAAATCGTGTCGGCTATTGAGAACCTGCAGGTATTGTTTAAAGAACCGATACAGGCACAACATCTTTTATTAAATATAACAATCAGTATGGGAATCGCTGTTTATCCAGAGAATGGACGAACAGCGGATAAGGTCTTGCAGCATGCAAATATGGCTCTTATGGAAGCTCAAACGACAAACAAACCATATCAGTTTTATCAAACTTCCATGGATGGGAGAGCCTTTGATCGCCTATTGTTAGAGAATGATTTGTATAATGCTCTTTCTGAAAATCAACTCAGTCTCGTTTATCAGCCCCAAGTAAACATCAAGGATGGCCGAATGATCGGATTGGAAGCTTTACTTCGCTGGCATCATCCAGTTCACGGTCCAATTTCACCTGCGAAATTCATCCCGATCGCTGAAAAAACAGGGCTGATTGTACCGATAGGTGAATGGGTTTTACGAACAGCCTGTCAACAAATGAAACAATGGCATGACGAGGGACTGTCACATCTTGTTGTTGCCGTTAATCTCTCAATTAGGCAATTCTATCAACAAAATCTAATTGATATGGTGAAAAAAATATTAAACGAGACAGAGTTGCCCGCAAAATATCTTGAACTAGAAATCACTGAAAGTATGGTAATGAACATGGGGCATGCGATGAAGACGTTAGCAGCGTTAAAATCATTAGGGATTCAAATCGCCATTGACGATTTTGGGACAGGTTATTCTTCGTTAGCCTACTTAAAAAATCTTCCAGTCGATCGCTTGAAGATTGACCGCTCGTTTGTAAGAGATTTACTTGCGAAAGAAGATGATACATCCATTATATCAACGATTATTTTGTTGGGCAGAAATTTAAACATTGATGTCATTGCCGAAGGGGTAGAAACAAACGACCAAAAAGAAGTTTTACAAAAACAACATTGTTATCATGTACAAGGGTATTTATTTAGTCCACCACTCACTGCCAATGAGTTTATCCATCAATTGGAAGAATTACAACAAAAAGCACGTCAAGCTGTGATAGCAGCTAGTTAACAGCAAGGGGAGCGCCCCTTGCTGTTTTTTTGCTCATCAACCACCAGATAGATAAATTGTCAGCAAAATTCATTAATCCGTACTATTTCTACCAATCTTAAGCTAAAAACTATGCGAAAATAAATAATGAATAGGATAGAAATAGGTGAGAAAATATGAGCGAAGAAAAACTATTGCATTTATTTAATCATTTTTTAGATGAATTGAATAATGGAAATGGCTATACAGGATTAATTAAACAATTTTCGTTCTTTTTATCGTCTGATACGTTACTAACCGATGATATCTATCAACCTATCATCTTTGTAACGTCAGAGGGGAAAGGATTTACATCCGATTTAGTTGAAGTGAATGGAGATCACACTTTCCATATTAATAATCATTTAACCGATGAGTTATGGGAAGCCCATTGTGTACCTTTAAACAATCAAGGCATCTTAATTGGCTATTTATTCTTAAAGAAGGAAAATCTTGAAAAATCAGATCATAAAATCCACGTCGAAACCGCTACAAGCCAATTGGCTAAGTTTATTCATATGGAACAAAAAAAACATCATGGGTTAAAACAAATTGGTCAAAGATACAAAGATTCATTTATGTTTGACTTATTATATGGAAATATTAAATCAGTCACAGATATCCTGTCAAAAGGGGAACTTTGGCAAACAGATTTTTCATTGCCCCATACGGTCATTGCCTTTGAACTAAAAGAGTATGATTATTTTTCAATGGATAATGATTTATTGGACCGCATTCATCGAATTTTCGAACAAAAACTGACCTCACTTGGAATCGTCCCTTTCATATTGAAAAAAAGAGAAGAACTAATTGTGATTCTTCCGTTAAATGAACAGGATGATTATAAAAAAGGCCGACAATCGATCCTGCGAGTCATTGAAGCTTTAAGAAAAGATTCAAGTTCCTACCTTGGAGAGCGTTCGTTAACAGTTGGAATCGGAAGAATTTACGATCGCCCAACAGAATTGTTCAGAAGTTACCAAGAAGCAAAGGTGGCTAAAATACTCGTCGCCAACCACCAACATGATGAAGTGGTTTTTTTTAGTGATATTGGGTTAATGAAGCTATTATACAATCATGATTTTCAGGAATTAAAAGAATTTGAGTATGATATATTAGGTGAACTTGAAAAAATAGATCAGCAATCGGAAATGTCCCTACTTGACACAATCGAAGGATATATAAAAAACAATTGTGATTTAAAGAAAGCATCAGAAGCAATGTTTCTTCATCGGAATACACTTAGGTACCGTTTAAATAAAATCGAAGAATTATTACAAGTTGATTTAAGTGATTTGCAGACGATCATTAATTTTGCCGTTGCTTTTAAAATTAGACATTTAGATCAATTGAAACATTTATAGGAGATGGTTACATGAGGGGGTTTGAAGATAAAGATGTAAAGGTTTATCGGAATGTATGCCCACGAAACTGCTATTCGACTTGCAGCATGCTCTCGGTTGTTAAGAATGGCAAGCTCGTCAAAGTAATGGGAGATAAAAAACATGGATATACAGAAGGGAAATTATGCGCCAAAGGGTACGCCTACACACAATATGTGTATAGTCCTGATCGAATAAAATATCCGCTGTTACAATCGAAAAGAGGCTCTGGGAACTGGACAAGAATTAGCTGGGATGAAGCTTACGAAATAATCGCTAGTAAAATACTGGAGCTCAATAAACAGTTCGGATCTAATTTAGCGATAGGTTATAACACTTTTTCCGGTAATTTAGGCTTCCTACATTATGCATTGCAAGGGATGTTCGATAGCTTTGGTCCGCATACCCAACCATATGGGAATCCTTGTTTAGCAACCGGTCGAGAAGCTTTAAAATACAATACTCCCTTTGAATATAGCCCGCCGCCGGAAAGAATGGCCAATTCAAATATGATTGTTTTATGGGGAGCAAATCCTGCGAGAACGAATATACACCAAATGAAATTTATTTTACGGGCAAAAGAAAAAGGAGCAACCTTCGTTGTAATTGACCCAATCTTTACGGAGACCGCTCGTTTAGCCGATATTTATATTCAAATTCGGCCCGGCACGGATGGTTACCTAATTATGGGAATGCTAAAATTAATTTTAACCAATCGCTGGGGGAATCACGAAAAACTAGAACAGTTAGTGAATGGGTGGAAAACCTTCTCCGAGCTGGTGACAAAGGTAGATTTAGACGATGTCACAAAAAGGACAGGGGTCCCACTGGAAGCAATCACAGAGCTCGCTTATTTATATTCTCACACTTCGCCTATCTCCACTTGGATTGGTTTTGGAATGCAGAGAAAACGATCAAGTTCCCAAGATATCCGTGCGATTGATGCGTTAACAACTGTGACCGATAACCGTTTTGTCATAAATGGGGGTTTGTATTATTTCCATCCAGAAAGCGAAAATTTCCCGTTAAACTTAAGGAAAGCAGATAAGGAAAATCAGCAAAATCGTAAAATCAATATCAATTATTTTGCCGAAGAGGCTTTAAACTTACAAGAGCCACCATTAAAATTTTTATGGCTTAATTCACGAAATCCGTTAAGTCAGGATCAGCATTTGACGGAATGGTACCAATTACTAGATCAATTGGAGTTAGTTGTTACAACCGATTTATACATGACACAAACGGCAAAAATGTCTGATATTGTCTTGCCGACAACGACACAATTTGAGGCAATGGATCTTCATGTTAGCTATTGGAACCATTGGCTTTCATTAAATCAGCAAGCAATTGAACCTTATTATGAAGCGAAAAGTGATTTAGAAATTGTCAATGGTCTTGTCCAACGATTGAATAAAAAATCAGCTAATTTTTCCTGTTTTCCCGCCCATCTTGATGCACTAGATTGGATTAAAATGGAAATAACAGACGAAGTGAGAGAAAGATACGGTCTTCATTCATGGGAGGAACTTCTTGAACGACCTTATCATTTAAAATCGCAAATCGCTGAAATTAATCAGGCACTAGAAGAAAAGGAAAAACCGTTTACCTTCTATTCTAACCAAGCTGAGCGAGACGGGTTACCTCCCTTACCAGTCAGTTTTAATGAAGCTCATACACCGAAAAATAAATTTACTTTGCTTACACCTCAGTCGCTGTTAACGATTCATTCACAATTTGAAACTTTATCCTGGCTAAATAATCAATCAAAATCAGGGATCCTGTTTATAAATGCTACATCCGCTAACGAGCTTAATCTTAAAAATGGGGATCAAGTCATTATTTATAATGAAAATGGCGAAGTTTTTGCAGAAATAGAATTGGATCATACGCTCCCAACAAATACAGTTGTTATTAATCAAGGTGGAAATCTCCCTATTAATCTCTTAATCGGCAGCAAAAAAAGCAGTGCGCTGAACGAAGCAGAAAAAAACGGGAGCGCACCGTTTTATGATATTTATGTTTCCATAAGGAAGGTGACCATGAAACGATGATTAAGCAACTTGGTTTTTTATTTATCGCTGACCGATGTATCGGTTGTCATGCATGTTCGATTGCGTGTTTAAATGAAAATAGCCAGTCTTCCAATAAAAGCTATCGACGTGTCAATTTAATCAATCAAGAACATTTCCTTTCGGTTTCTTGTAATCATTGCGATAGTCCGGAATGTTTTCGTGTATGTCCGAATAGCGCCTTCACTAAACGACAAGATGGGATTGTTGAATTAAATAATAATCTTTGTACTGGTTGTGGCATTTGCATGTCCGCCTGCCCATACGGAGCGATCCAGTATAATCCGAAAATAAGGAAAGTAGAGAAATGCAATATGTGTCATTCTCAACAACAAATAGGAGCATTTCCTGCCTGTGTACAAGCCTGTACGACATCTGCATTGCAACTTATTGATTTATATCATGAATATAGAAAGGAAAGTGTCACACAAGTTGATGGTTTTTACAATCCTCGATTAACAAAGCCTTCGATTCGGTTTATTCCTCCAAAAACAAAAAAACGATATTGGATACAATGAGAACACATCTATATGATGTGTTTTTTTTTGCATAGATGAAAGCAGATCTTATGGCGAATTTATTAACATTGCTAGTGATTCTCATCGTTCATTCAGATGACATATCTGTTTGTCATTTGGTACAAAATTAACCGACTTATTTCTATTTTGAGGCTAAAGACTTTGTCATTTCCTGTCGATATAATAAAAGTATCAAAGAATTATTTTTTGATTAGAAAGAGGTGTGGAATCAATGATTCAACAAAAGAACTTAGAACTTACTGACATTCAAGATCTGTTGGAATTGCGTATTTTTGCCTACGATCTACTAAGAAGAACCTTTTTGGCAGAACCGACAAAAGAATTCGTCAGCCAAATCCAAAATAATGAATTCATTGCACTATTTCCTTTTAAAGAAGAACATCCACAGTTAAAAGCAGGAGTTGAGCAAGTAACTGAATTTTTCAAAACCTTTACAGTTGATGAACATTTTGAACAATTACATTGGGATTATACGAGAATGTTTATCGGTCCATATCAAATTCCAGCGCCGATTTGGGAGTCTGCTTATGTGAATAAAGATGGGTTGCTTTTCCAGGAGGAAACATTACAAGTAAGAAGATTATATTTACAAAACAATCTTGCTTTGCAACAAGAAAGTTATGAACCAGAAGATCACTTAGGGCTAGAGCTTGATTTTATGTATCAGTTAAGTTCGTTATTAACTGATTTAGTAAAAGATGAAAAAATTGAGCAGCTAAATAAAACGATTAAAGATCAACATTCTTTTATTATTGAACATTTATTAAATTGGTCACCGATTTTTTGTGAAAATGTGAACAATCATGCTGATACCGATTTTTACAAAGGGATGGTTAAAATCCTTAGCGGATTTTTAAATATAGATAAAATTTGTCTTGAGGAGCTATTAGCCAAAACAAAACAATAAAAAAGTCAAAAATATGGAGGTGTCTTTATGTCAAACTTTATAAAGAAAGCGATGGAACAAAAAATAAGTCGAAAAGCCTTTCTAGGATGGTCTGGAGCTATAACTACAGCAGCGATTGTGCCTAGTTATGGATTAAAAAAGATCGATTCAAAAGTGGCAGCTGAACAACTAGAACAAGAGGGAGAATGGAAAACAGCAGCTTGTTGGCATAACTGTGGTGGACGTTGCTTGAATAAAGCGTTAGTCGTAGGCGGCGTTGTCACAAAACAAAAAACTGATGATACACATCCTGATAGTCCAGATTTCCCACAACAAAGAGGGTGTGCACGAGGACGCTCTCAACGCCATCAAGTATTTGGTGCCGATCGCTTGAAATATCCAATGAAACGCAAACACTGGGAACCTGGTGGCGGCAAAAAAGAATTACGCGGCCGTGATGAGTGGGTACGTATTTCATGGGACGAAGCGTTAGACCTCGTTGCTGAAGAATTAAAACGAGTGAAAAATAACTATGGAAATAAATCCATTCTAGGCTCAAGCCGACTGCTTAATTTTTATGGCGGCGGACTCGTCAGATGGGGCTCTTCCTCTTCAGGAGCATGGGGAAAACCACAAGAACATATGACTGGTTTCTTTTCTTGGTCTGCAAATGATCGTATGGATTGGAGAAATGCAAAGTTAATTGTTATGTGGGGAGCAAATCCTGCTTGGAGTTCTGCAGGAAGTCCGACTTATAACCTTTTACAAGCGAAAAAGGCAGGAGCAAAATTTATTTTCGTTGACCCACATTTGAGTCCGTCAATGAAAACGTTAGGAGACACATATATTCCTTGTCGCCCTGGCACAGACACGGCGCTCTTAATTGGGATGGCTTATCATATGATTGAAAATAATCTCCAAGATCAAGATTTCTTAGATCGCTGTACAGTTGGTTTTGACAAAGATCATATGCCAGAAGGAGCAGATCCGAAAGAAAACTTTAAAGATTATGTTTTAGGTACGTATGATGGCATTCCGAAAACACCTGAATGGGCTTCTGAAATTTGTGGAACTGATCCTAGAGTGATTCGTGATTTTGCTCAAGAGATTGCGACAACAAAACCAATGATTTTCACATCGTCATTTGCGCCAGCACGTACGTATCGTGGCCAGCAATTTTGTCAAGCGTTTCTTACTGTTGGTTGGATGACAGGAAATGTTGGGAAATCTGGTGCTGGGGTTTGGACGATGAATTATGCTTCCAATCAAAGTTATGGCGGAAAAACATTAGTACGAGGCGGAGGAAATGGTTTACCTCGAGCGGAAAACCCACTATTCCCTGGGGTCACTTATGGAGCATATGATGGCTATCGCTTTGGAAATCCAACGAATACAGAATTCAATGGTATGGCCTATACAGAAACATACGATGCAATCTTAAACAATGAATATACCGCAACTGTTCGTGGAAAAGTCCCATGTGATATTCGGATGATTTGGCTCGTTCGCGATGGTAGTGGATATAATTTCTTGAACCAATCATCTGGAATTATGAAAGGGATTCAAGCGTTCCGTAAAGTCGATGCAGTCATAACGAATGATATCGCGCTTTCAACCATCTCTAAATATGCAGATATTGTGTTACCGGCAACGACAGAATGGGAGAAAGAAGGAACGATTAAGAGCGGAAACCCAGAAGCCATCATCGTTTCGCAAAAAGTAACGGAGCCACTTTTCGAGGCAAGAACAGAAGAATGGATGGACCGTGAACTTGCTAAACGACTTGGTCTTAACGAAGACGAGGTTTACCCAATCAGTGCTAAACAACAATTATTCAATAGTCTAGCAGGTTCTCAAGTGATTAATGATAATGGCGAAGATTATGAGCCGCTAGTCACCATTACAGAAAAAGATATTCAAAAATGGGGTGTGGAAGGTGCACCGCAAAAAGGAAGAATTTCTTTAGATGAGTTAATTGAAAAAGGTTCCTATCAAGTACCAAGATCGCCGAATGATAATTTCACTGTCATTCAAGGGGAAGGTTTTGTGAAAGAACCAGAAGCACATCCTCTTAATACGAAGAGTGGAAAACTTGAAATCCATTGTCAAGCATTATCTGATGATATAGCTGCTTATGGTTTTACAACGATTCCGCCAATCGCAAAATATGAACCACCAATCGAAGGAATTGAGGATACGTATGCAGATTGGGAAAATAAAGTGAAAGGGGAATATCCATTCCAACTTTATACAATCCATTACGCTAGACGGTCTCACTCGGTCTTTGATAACGTACCACAACTAAGGGAAGCTTTTCCACAAGAGTTCGTTATGAATACAAGAGATGCAAAAGCACTCGGTCTTAAAGATGGGGATACCGTTTTAATCGAAAGCCGTCATGGAAAAGTGATTCGTCCATTGTCTGTAACGGAATCAATGATGCCTGGTGTCGTAACTCTCGGGGAAGGTGCTTGGGTCGAGCTAGATGATGAAACAGGGATTGACAAAGCAGGAGCAACGAACACATTAAGTGGTACACATTTAAGTGGACAAGGAGAAGAACCTTGGAATACATGTAATGTTCGTGTTGAGAAATACACTGAGGAAAAACTATTGCCAGACGCAGAATGGCAACAAAGAGTGATATTTTAGGAGGTGAACCACTATGGGACAAAAAGGTTTTTATTATGATTCTACTATTTGTACTGGGTGTAAAACATGCCAAATCGCATGTAAAGATGTGAATGATTTAAAAGTCGGCGAAAACTTTAGAAAAGTTTATTCCTTTGAGGGTGGTACTTTTCCGGATGTATGGGGTTATTACCTTTCATTAGGATGTAACCATTGCGAAAATCCTAAATGTGCTGAAAACTGTCCTACTGGTGCGATTTATAAACGGGATAAAGATGGGTTAGTTGTCCAAGATCGTGAAAAATGCATTGGCTGTAAAATGTGTATGTGGTCATGCCCATATGAGCGGCCACAATATATTGAAAGTGAAAAGAAAGTAGGGAAATGTGATGGTTGCGCCGCTCTTGTCGATGAAGGGAAAAACCCTGTTTGTGTGGATTCCTGTCCAATGAGAGCAATCGAATTTGGTGAGATTGACGAGCTACGCGCAAAATATGGCGATCATACCGATTTGAAGGTTTTAGTTGATTCTAAGATGACGAATCCTTCGATTACGATCCATGCCATCCAGCAAGCGAAAAAATAGAATTTCTAGTTGAATTTAAGATTAAGAGGAGGTCATATATATGCATGTTCTCGCTGAAGAATGGCCATTGCTGTCTTTTACACTGCTAACACAATTAGCGGTTGGAACCTATCTATTTTTGGTCATTATCCGCACGTTAACGAAAAATGGAGATAAAAAGATTACGATTAATGCAACGAAAAAAGGAATGTTTTTCATCGGACCAGTGATGGTCGTTGCCCTTTTGTTATCGGCTTTCCACTTAGGAGATCCATTAGGGGCCTATCGTTCACTTGGTAATTTAGGTTCCTCTTGGTTAAGTAGGGAAATAGTCTTCGCAGGATTATTCTTTGGACTTTGGTTCGTATCTTATTATTTAGATCGCAAAGGCGCATGGAATCAAATCCTCGGTTGGGTCAATTCAATCGTAGGCTTAGCTGCAATCTATAGCATGGCAAGTATTTATGCAACATCGATTAAACCAGCATGGACAGACGTGAATACGTATATCGCCTTTTTTGGGACAACGATTCTGTTCGGAGCTGTTGCTTCAATCTTGCTCATTGCATTAAGCAAAGAAGAAAAACCGAAACAATTAAGCGGAATCCTAAAAGGAATTGGGTTAATTGGATTAGCTGCCATTATCATTCAATTAATCTACCTACCAGTCTATGTAGCAGGCTTATCTGTAAATGGTGGGTTAGCAGGTGCTGAATCTGCTAGTTTAATCACTGGGACATATGCTGTCTCAACAATGATTAGATGGATTTTATCCATCGCAGGTTTAGTCATTCTCGGAATTGCTTTATACCGAAAAATGGAATCTAAAACACAATATACGTACTATTATACAACAGCTCTTTTACTTGTAGTCGTTGGAGAATTTTTAGGAAGATTTATCTTTTATGCAACAGGTGTACCAATCATCGTTGGTTAAATAAGCGAAAGCAAGGGAATCCATCCCTTGCTTTTTTATTTTTTTGAAAGGACTGACATTACTTTTTAAACACATGATCACCGATAATGACCGTTGTATCTCGTGTATCGAGCCAACGACTTGTTGCAATATCAGGGTTGTAAAAGAATAACGATTCATTCGTTACACTGCTAGGTTCTGACAATGCGGTATAAACAGCTTCATACGACTCTTCATCTGCTGGTTTATTGACTTCACCATTACTTACAGGTTGAAATTGTCCTGGGGCATGGATGACAGCAGTGACTGTATCCGGGAATTTCGAACTTTCTACCCGGTTCAGGACAACATCCGCCACTGCAACCTTTCCCTCAAATGGTTCCGTTTGCGCTTCAGCTCGTACAATTCTAGCCAGTAAATCGATTTCATCCTCTGTAATATCAATATTCACAACAGGTTCTTGTTCATATGTTTCATCACGTTTAATAGGTTGATCCGTCAAAATAATTTCCTGTCCCACAAAAATGACATCTATATTTTTAATATCTGGATTTACCTTAGCGATTGCCTCTAAACTAGTCCCTTTTTCACGAGCAATTTTCGTTAATGTGTCTCCTTTTTTCACCGTATAAGCAGAAGTAGGTAAAGCGGCAATAAAGAACGATACTAGCAATAATAGTAAGACAATTGTTTTTTTCACTATTAATCCTCCTAGTTGAATGGTATTTAGAAAATGTTATTCTCTAACTAAAACTATTCTTATGAATAAAATAAATAGAATAGTATTACAATTGGTTTACATGAATATGACATGCATGATTCTATTGAATTTGTTGCGATTTAACAGGTTTTTAATCAACTAAATATTATCTCTAAAAAAGGGCTGGGATATATTTTTTAAAAAAACATAAAAATGAATTCGTGTTTTTCCTAATAAAACCATCTGATTTGTAAAGAATAACTAGAAATGAATAAAAATCCATGGAGTTTCAAGCGAAAAGTAGGTTGATTATATATATAAAGGGGGCAGATGAGTGTTTGTATTCCGAGGAGATGCTCACAAAGTCTATTTGCGACTAAGAAGGGCAACGAACAAAGAACAATCTTTCAATGAAATCTCTGAGTTAACAGAACTCAAAGACATCAAGAAACTTTATGAAACAATTGATAGTGAAACATTAAAAATCATTTATTACCGAATGATTAAAGAAAAGAATGGGTCGGGGATGATTCCGATCTTTGTAACAACCATTCCATGGTTGTTATTCATGTTTTCTAATCAAATCCAACGATTTCTTTTCAAAGAAGGGAGTCTTCTTTGGGTTGCCTTTACAATCATTTATCTTTGTATCCTTACTTTAAGTGTCATCCTTCATTTTCGTGAAAAAGCATGGGCAGAGACCCATATCGAAATCATTCAAGATATTATAAAAGCAAGAAAGGATGAGAAAAATTAATTTCCATTTTTAAAATCATGAACAAAGAAAATGTTTTTTCGGTAAAACTATTGACGAATAAAGATAAATATTATATTATATAAAAGTCGCTAACAGATGGTTTCTACTAAGCAAATCAGTTATCGTCATTATCAATAGTGCCGGGGTGGCGGAACTGGCAGACGCACAGGACTTAAAATCCTGCGGTAGGTGACTACCGTACCGGTTCGATTCCGGTCCTCGGCACCATTTTTTTTGAAATTACATGCGCCCGTAGCTCAATTGGATAGAGCGTCTGACTACGGATCAGAAGGTTATGGGTTCGACTCCTTTCGGGCGCGTATTGTTAAGTAGTTAGCTCAGCCTAAAGAGCTCTTCTAGGTCTATATGATGATTAATTAAGGCGGTGTAGCTCAGCTGGCTAGAGCGTACGGTTCATACCCGTAAGGTCGGGGGTTCGATCCCCTCCGCCGCTACCATTATTGGAGGAATACCCAAGTCTGGCTGAAGGGATCGGTCTTGAAAACCGACAGGCGGGTTAAACCGCGCGGGGGTTCGAATCCCTCTTCCTCCTCCATTTCACTTGAAATTTAAAAGTATACATATTATAAAATTATAAAACCCCAAGTTTTTCACTTGGGGTTTTTCTGTATTTCATTCTTTCTTTCTTCACTTGATACCAAGCTCTCGATGTCTTTATAAAAAAGGAAACTTTTCACAGCTTTTCATCGTCTATATATGTAAACACTTGGAAATTATTTTTTTGAAGTTTAAGCCAAGTTTTAATTGTTTAATTGATACATATAATGAAGCTAATGTGATAAAAAGCTACATGTCGTAATAGCTTGGATTATTAAAAGCACACTGAGAGGGAAGGAGAACTATGAAATCAACTTTTGTTAGAGCTCAAAAATTTTCACCAAGTTTTCTGGGCTTTTTTACCATTGCGGTTGTAATCATGTGGATGAAAACATACATTGTACAATTCACCCAATTTCAATTAGGAATTGAAAGTTTCATGCAACACTTGATTTTGTTTTTAAATCCATTAGGATCAGCGGTTCTATTTTTAGGAATTGCCTTTTGTTATAAAGGGAAGAAAAGGTATTTTGCATTAATCGGACTTCAATTCCTGATGACAGGGCTTTTATTTGCAAACATCTTATATTATCGGTTTTTTACCGACTTTATTACGTTGCCTACGCTCATTCAAACACAGAACTTTGGAGATGTTAGCGGCAGTGTACCTACTCTGATAAAACCATTAGACTTTTTACTGTTTATTGACTTGCTAATCGTAATTGGTCTACTCGTCTTTAAAGTTGTTCATATTAACACAAACGTCATCGCTAAGCGAAAGATAGCCGCAATATTCGGCCTTGGTTTAGGGATGACTTCTTTAAACCTTGCCTTCGCTGAAGTAGACCGTCCGGAATTATTAACTAGGGGCTTTGATCGAAATTACATTGTTAAATATTTAGGAATGTACAATTACACTATTTATGATGCTGTACAAAGCACGAAAGCAACTGCACAAAGGGTACTAGCAAGCAGTGATGATATGACTGAAGTGATCAATTATACAAAGTCCAATCATGCACCACCAAATCCAGCATTTTTTGGCATCGGAAAAGAGATGAATATCATTTATATTCACCTAGAATCCGTTCAAACTTTTTTGATTAACTACCGATTGCATGGGGAAGAGGTAATGCCATTTTTAAACTCATTAACAAGGGAAGAACATACCCTTTATTTTGAGAATTTCTTCCATCAAACCGCTCAAGGAAAAACAGCTGACGCCGAGTTTATGCTTGCGAATTCTTTATATGGATTGCCACAGGGCTCCGCTTTTACAACGAAAGGGTTAAATACTTATCATAGTGCGCCAGCCATTTTAGGGCAAGAAGGGTATACATCTGCAGTCTTTCACGGGAATAGCGGGAGCTTTTGGAATCGAGATGAGATTTATAAATCTTTTGGCTATGACTTTTTCTTCGATTCTAGTTCCTATGAATTAAAAGAGCAGGATTTAACTGGGTATGGGCTGATGGATAAACCATTTTTTCGACAGTCTGTCCCGTTTATTGAAACTCTGCCTCAACCATTTTATGCAAAATTTATTACCGTTACCCACCACTATCCATTTACAATCGATCCAAAATTAGCAAGTATTGATCCACATACGACAGGGAACCGAACGGTTGACAACTATTTCCAAACAGCTCGATATGCTGATGAAGCGCTAGAACAGTTCTTCACTTCTTTAAAGAGGTCTGGATTATACGATAATAGTATTATTATTCTTTATGGAGATCACTACGGGATTTCGAATAACCATAATAAAGCAATGGAACAAGTGATTGGCAAAGAGGTGACGCCTTTTGAAAGCGCAGGTCTACAGCGAACCCCGTTATTCATTCGTATTCCAGGAATCGAGGGGAGAATTGTCGACGAATATAGCGGACAAATCGATCTTCTTCCTACACTTCTTCATCTGCTTGGGATTGATACAAGAAAGTATGTGCATTTTGGAACCGACTTATTTTCTGAGGAACATGATGATTTGATTCCATTTCGGAATGGTGATTTTGTAAGCCCAAAATATACGATGGCTGATGGGAAATTTTACGACTCAAAAACGGGCGAACTTTTGGAAGAAGAAGCGCAGCTGGAAGAAGCGAAAAAATATCGCGAAATGGTTAAACAAAGATTAGATTTTTCCGATAAAGTTGTAAACGGAGATTTATTGAGGTTCTATACTCCATTTGGCTTTCAACCAATTGACAGGGATATGTACGACTATCACCGCTCTGAAAATTAAAATTAAATTATATAAAAAAATCCATTCAAGTCTGAATGGATTTTTTGTTTTTTACATTCTATATCCGTTTTTTCATTCCACATTGTCGGCACTCTCTTATGAAGGCGTAATTGCTAACAGAACTCTTGAACAGAACGCTTCCACAATTATCACAACGTCCACTCACACGATCAGGAAATTCGTTGTAGTCGTAAATTTTTTCTAAATCATAGTCAGGCTTGTCCTTTTCCATGTAAATCGTTCCCTTCATGTTCACTTCCAATTATTATAATAACAGACTGTTGTATGAAGGAAAATCGTTTTTACTGTGATGAGAAAATACAGACAAAGAGTTCTTCCTAAGTAAATTTAATAAAGGAGCCTAAATGAAATTTTAGAACTCCTTTTTTATTGTGATTAGGGAAATCGTTTTCATTTATCATCTGAAGCGAAGGAAGTCCTTCAACCAGGGAGGTTAATTTTCTGCAAGTGAGTTTGATTGATATTCATGACATAACATTGAGGTTTTTCTGCGTTTCTTTTAACGAGTTCAGAATAAAGTTTTTTGTAATCAACAATCGATAATTCACACTGAATATAGCTTTTTTGAACATAGTCTAATAGTTCATTGGCATGAAGTGGAGGTTGCTTTTTTTCAAGCTTAAATCGATGGATTAATTCTTCAAATAACATATAATCACTCCATTTTCCTTTTTTTCACTGAAAACACTTCCGTATTGAAAACGCTTCCAGATTGAAGTATAACATATTATATAAGTTAGTAGTATTAAAAATGATATAAAAATTACGACATAAAACTACAAATATTGTCGAAATACATTTTTAATAAATTCTAGTTTATCCCTCGTTTTCAGTCTTTCATCGTAAAAATAGGATTTCTATCACTTTTGATAAACCCTTTCGAATGACCTATTCCTTTTTACCTATCGTGGCTTCAAATAATAAATAAAGCAGTTAAAAGATATAGGACGATAGCAATCCCAGCACCGATTGATGATATTTTTAATTTGTAGCGTGCATAATCAACGATTGGCAAGTCGAGAATCGATGCAGTTGTAATTGTTGTATCGCCTAAGGGAGAAGCTAAAGCGCCAAATGCCCCGCTTGCAAACACTGCACCAACGGTCAAAGGGATTGATGCACCAGTCGCGACTGCTAGCGTCATTCCTAAAGGCATAAACAATCCCCAAGTTCCCCAAGAAGAGCCAATAAAATAGCCAACAACTGACCCAAGCAAAAAGATTGTTGCCGGTGTTAAGTAGGAAGGTAAAAAGGCTCCTAAAGTCGAACTAATAAAAGCGGAAAATCCTAAGTCTTCAGCTGATAAAGTCAATGACCAGATAAGAACGAGTAGACTAATCGCTTCCATCATCTGATTCCCACCATCATAAAAATGATATAACAGTTCTGACAATGATTGTTTTCTCATAATGTAAAAGATAAAGGAGAAGACGAGAGTAATAAAAACGGCTAAAAGCATCACAAATGTAGCGTCAGCAATCGTAAAAGCTTCAAAGATTGTGTTTGCTCCATTAGTTACTCCATCTTTCCAAAGTAAAAACAACGACAAACTGATTAACAAAAATACCGGCATGATAAGATTCCACGGCTGTGCCTTTACTAATGACAATTCTTTCTTTATCCCCTTACGATGAAACTCATGTTCTTGGTCATCGAATTGTTCCTCCGGGTTCGAATCATTCGAATCATTCGGTCGGTTCCAAATCGTTTTCGCGATTCCAATGACCAACATGACAATTGCAAAAAAATTAAACAAAATACTAAGTAAAAAGATTTCATAAGAACCCATATTTAAATTTAAATCTTGAACACCAGCTTCGACTAATGAGACCATAAAACCAACAAATGCAGTTGCAACAGGTAAGAGGACAATGATCGACTCTGTGGAAATATCTAGCATTAATCCAACTTTCGCTTTAGACAGTTTCATTTTGTTAACAAGCGATTTTATGACTGGACCAATCATCATGATTCGAAACATTGGCATCATAAATGTAAATGGCAATGTGAACCAAATAAATGCTAATAATCCACGCTCATTTTTTATTCTCGTACTAACCCATTCTGAAAAACCTTTAATTCCACCGGAGATGTTCATCATCCCGATTAGACCGCCAAATAAATAGAGAAAACCGATAATTTTAATATTTCCTGAATCAGATAAGGTTGCCACAATATAAGATACTGATTGATAAAGTCCCCCGACTATATTTGCTTTAACGATAAGCGCCCCTACGAGCAGGCCAACAACAAGACCAGGTAAAATATTTTTCAACCAGATTGCCATTGAAATGACAATTACAAATGGTACAAGAGAAAACCACGAATATTCCACTGATTTTTCCTCCATTGCATGATAACAAAAATAGGCTGCGATTCAATTAGTATCTCACTTAGGAAGAAGAACTATTTATTTAAATTTCCATTTCTATAGCAAAACGTGGAGATAATTCCAGAATTACTTATCATAAAATCATTATTAAGAATGTTTTATTTAGGTTGGCGTTCCATTTAAAGATTGTAGTTTTTTAAGGTGAAAAGGGAAAAGGAGGGAAGGCATGAAACCGTTTCGCTCGATGTTGTTCGTTCCAGGTTCAAAACAAAATTGGTTTTCTAAATTGGCTACGTATTACACCGATTCAATCATTCTCGACTTAGAAGATAGTGTTCCCAACCACTTAAAATCGGAGGCAAGAAAAAATGTAACCGCAGCAATTGCTCCGTTAACAGAGCAAAAACAGCGTATTTATGTAAGAGTTAACCGCGGACCATATGGCTTTAGTATCGAAGATTTGGAAGCCATTATTCAACCTGAACTTGAAGGGGTGGTCCTGCCCAAAATAGATGGTCCTGAAGATATTGAAACACTTACAAGTATTGTTTCTGAAATTGAATATAAGAAAAATCTAAAAATTGGTTCCACCAAATTTGTTGCAACGTTAGAAACGGCACGATCTATTTATTTTGCCTATGAGATCGCCGTAAAAGAGAGAGTCATTTGTCTTGCTGGAGTTAGTCCTAAAAACGGAGATGTTGCTCGTTCTTTAGGCTACCAATGGACTGTAGAAGGAGATGAACGCCTTTATATCCGATCAAAAGTAGTGTTAGCTGCAAGAGCAGCAAATGTCCTCCCAATCGGTGGTTTATGGCAAGATGTCCATAATTTGGATGGCTTGCGTAAAGCAGCAATGGGGAATCGTAAGCTCGGTTTTGTTGGAGAAATGGTTGTCCATCCATCGAATGTATCCATCATTAATGAAATCTATTCTCCTTCTGAAGCCGAAATAATCCATTATAAGGGAATGATTGATGCATTTGAAAAAGCGGAAAAAGAAGGGATAGCAGCTATTTTATATGAAGGTGAGCATATTGATTATGCTCATGTTAAAACGGCTAGGCAGATATTAAAATTCGCCGAAAACATAAAGAAATAGACTCTCCTAATGTCAACAACTCATGACTGAAGTCACGAGGGTTCTCGTCTATTATTTAAAACGAAAGCAAAGGAGCGACCTTTCATGTCAAGAGGAAAGTACTATGATGAATTATCAGTCGGTGATGTATATGAGCATCCAATCACCCGTACTGTAACAGAAACAGATAACTTGTTCATTACGACGTTAACGCATAATCCTCAACCGCTTCATTTGGATAAAGAATTTAGCAAGGAATCGGTTCATGGCAGCATTATTGTAAATAGCTTTTTTACATTGGCATTTGTCGTCGGTGTTTCCGTTTCTGAGTTAACTTTAGGAACAACGTTAGGAAATTTAGGTTTTGAAAAAGTAACCTTTCCGGCACCGGTGCGAATTGGTGATACATTAAAAGGAGTAACAGAAGTAGTCGATAAACGAGAATCGAAATCGAATCAAAACCGCGGAATTGTCTGGTTTGAGCACCGAGGCTATAACCAAAAAGGAGAACTTGTCGTTCAAGCAAAAAGGGCAGCATTGATGTTAAAATCTCCAGAATAACAAGAATGTAAAAAAAGATGGGCAAAATTTGCCCATCTTATCTTATTAATATATTTTGTCTCCATTAAAAATCGAGTTCTTCACAACTACATAATCAACCGTACGGATGGCACTTAATTTATTTCCGCCAGAATAAGAGATAGACGATTGCAAATCCTGTTCCATTTCTGTTAATGTTTCTTGCAGAGGGCCTTTGTACTCGACATACATTTTTTTACCTTCGACATTCTTCTTTTCACCTTTTTGAAATTCTGAAGCTGACCCGAAGTATTCTTTATATATTTTTCCGTCTTTTTCAATTGTTTCTCCTGGGGATTCCTCATGACCAGCAAAAAGGGAGCCGATCATAACCATTGTCGCCCCAAAGCGGACAGACTTAGCAATATCGCCATGCGTACGAATTCCACCATCAGCGATAACAGGCTTACTCGCTGCTTTTGCACACCAGCGTAGAGCAGCTAATTGCCAACCTCCAGTACCAAAACCTGTTTTAATTTTTGTAATACAAACTTTTCCTGGGCCAATTCCGACTTTTGTTGCATCCGCCCCAGCATTCTCTAATTCTCTTACTCCTTCGGGGGTTCCAACATTTCCAGCAATCACGAAGCTATCAGGAAGATATTCTTTAATATGTCTAATCATCTCAATGACAGCATTTGAATGGCCATGTGCAATATCAATTGTAATATACTCTGGAACTAAGTTCTCAGCTGCTAATTGTTGGATAAAGCCATATTCATTTGCTTTTATACCAACGCTAATTGAGGCATAAAGCCCACGAGCTTTCATATCCTTAATAAAGGCAGTTCGCTTTTCAGGTTCAAAACGATGCATAATATAAAAATACCCATTTTCAGCTAATTGAAGGGCAATTGTTTCATCTATAATTGTTTGCATATTTGCAGGAACAACAGGCAACTTAAATTTGCGCTTTCCAAGAGTAACGCTTGTGTCACATTCAGAACGGCTGTTAACCACACATTTTGCAGGAATCAACTGAATATCTTCGTAATCAAATACATTTTCCATTGACAAGCACCCCTAAATACGAATAATAATATTATTACAGAACAAAAATGTTCGTCCATCGGTTAATATACCTTATTATTATTATTCTGTCAAAGTTTTTTATACAAGAAAAGGGTCCTACAATTGTAGGACCCTCATAATGGGATTAGTCTAAATCGAACCGCCAATATTTGACTCTTGTTTCGCTATTTTTTCTTGCTCTCTAAGTTTTTTGAAGGATCTAGTCTCAGTAACAACAACGCCGGAAAGAAGAACAAGACCAATTAAGTTAGGAATGGCCATTAATGCATTAAAAATATCAGCAATCGTCCATACTAAACCTAAATTCATTCCCGCACCAACGAATACAGTACTAATATAAACAATCCGGTACACTAGAATTGACTGATTTCCGAATAAATACTCAAAACATTTCTCTCCATAATAGGCCCAGCCAAGTACAGTTGAATAGGCAAAGAAAATAATCCCAATTGTTACAATCCAGCCAGAGCCTGGCAGGAGGGTATTAAACGATTCAGTCGTTAACGCAGCACCTGTTAAGTTTCCCCCTATGTATAAGTTTCCCATAACAAGTGTGATTCCGGTAATTGAACAGATAATAATTGTATCAATAAATGTTCCTGTCATCGAAATCAGCGCCTGGCGTCCTGGATGATCTGTCTTAGCCGCAGCGGCTGCGATTGGTGCAGATCCCATCCCAGCTTCATTGGAAAATACACCTCGGGCAACCCCATAGCGGATAACAGCTCCAATCGCACCTCCGGCTACAGCTTGACCTGTAAATGCATCCGTAAAAATTAGTCCAATTGTTGAAGGGAGGAGGTCAATATTCATAATAATAATAATTAGTCCACCTGATAAATACAAAACCGCCATAATTGGAACAAATACCGAAGTTACTTTCCCAATGCTTTTTATCCCACCTACAATAACGAGTGAAGTAAAAATGGTGAGAAGAAGTCCCGTAATCCACGGATTCAATCCAAAACTGTTTTCAACGGCAGCAGCAACAGAATTCGATTGGACAGAACTGCCGATTCCAAAGGCAGCAAGCGACCCAAAAATAGCAAATAAGACAGCAAGCCATTTCCAACCTAAGCCTTTTTCAATATAATACATCGGTCCGCCAGCCATTTTCCCATCTTTCCCAACGGTACGATACTTTACAGCTAGTATTGCCTCAGCATATTTTGTTGCCATTCCAACTAGTGCCGAAAGCCACATCCAAAAAACCGCACCAGGTCCACCTAGAACGACAGCGGTTGCAACACCAGCAATATTTCCGGTTCCTATTGTAGCAGCAAGTGCTGTCATAAGAGATTGGAAATGAGTAATATCTCCTTGAGAAGACTGATCTTGTTTTTTTGAAAAAACAAGTTTTAATGCATAAGGTAAACTAGTAAATTGATAAAACCCGAGTCGTAATGTGAGGAGAAGTCCTGTTCCTACAATCAGGATTAGAGTCGGCGGCCCCCACACAACATCACTTAACCAGCCGAGAAAATCTGCCATCTTTCCACCATCCTTTTAAAAAATAATAAAATTTACAATTATTGCTAAAATAATAATTTTAATATACCATAGAATCTTCGCATATCCAATCGTTTTCTGAATTTTCACCAAATAGACAAAATCGAACAATGCTAGCATTGTTCGATTCGAATAGTAGAAGAGTTTAGTATTTAGGGAAGTAAATAAAGGACAGCAAAAAAGTGACAAATGGTCCCACAAAGGACGAAGAGATGCCAAACGGCGTGATGATGTTTAAACAGCTTCCACATATAAAAAATCGCACCAACTGTGTAAGCAACTCCACCTATAATTAAGAATACCAGTCCATTCGGATGGAGATGTGCAACCAGTTCACTCCAAGCGAACACAATTAACCAACCCATGACTACATATAATATCGTTGACGCAAAGAGGAATTTTTTAACAAAAAACGCTTTAAAAACGGTTCCTGCAACTGCTATTCCCCAAACAATTCCAAACAGTGTCCAACCAATCCATCCATCTACCGCTAAAAATAAAAAAGGTGTATACGTTCCAGCAATAAAAAAGTATATCGAGGAATGGTCCATAATTTCAAAAAAATCTTTTCCCCGTCCAGGAGGGAGGGCGTGTACCAAAGTCGAAGAGGTATATAAAAGTACCATCGTAACACCAAATAATGTGAAACTTACAATATGCCACGCGTTCCCATATAGAGAAGCAAAAACGATCAAAATCACTAATGCTGCTATACTTAAAATCGCTCCAATGCCGTGGGTAATCGAGTTTGAGATTTCTTCTTCTTTTGTAAATGCATGTGTATTGGCCATAACGCTTCATTCCTTTCACCCCTATGCGTGGGGTTATTTCTGTCTCTTTTCGTATGGTAAATAGGAAAAAAGCTCTCCTTAGATGAAGAGCTTTAAGTATATCCTTTTTTTAAAACCAGCACCAGTGACGTTTATAATGGAATCGATAAATTTAATTTGCCAACGAGATGACAGTATTTGTTAATTCTAATGCCTCTTTTAAATTCTTGTTTTCTTCCTCTGTTAAGGGAACCATTGGTAGACGCACACTGCCGACTTGAATGCCATTCATATTTAAAGCAGCTTTTACCGGAGAAGGACTTGGAGCTGCAAACAATGCTTTCATTTTTGGAAGCAGAGTACGATGCAGCAAAGAAGCTTCTCTTATTTTCCCATTCTTGAAAAGGGTAATCATTTCCTGCATTTCATTACCAATGATATGGGAAGACACAGAAACGACACCGTGACCACCGATTGCTAATACTGGTAACGTTAAACTATCATCACCACTATAAAGAATAAAGTCATAAGGTGTTCTAGCAATGATTTCTGCCATATCATCTAAATTTCCACTAGCTTCTTTAACATACTTGATATTTTGAATTTCAGACAGACGAACGATTGTCTCGACAGAAAGGTTTACAGCGCTCCGCCCAGGAATATTATACAACATCACTGGTAGGGAGGTAGCTTCGGCAATCGCTTTAAAATGTTGATATAAGCCCTCTTGAGATGGCTTATTATAGTATGGTGTGACTAGCATGATCCCATCAACACCCGCTAGCTCAGCCTCTTTCGTTAAGTGAATGGAATCTCTCGTATTGTATGAACCCGTACCAGCAATAACAGGAATCCTTCCATCAACAATGCTTACAACAAATTTAAATAATTCTACTTTTTCAGACGCTGTTAATGTAGGTGATTCACCAGTAGTACCAGCAACAACGAGACCGTCTGTACCATTATGAATCAAATAATTCACTAAATTTCTTGTAGCATCATAGTCAATTTCTCCTTGTTGATCGAATGGAGTCACCATCGCCGTTAATACTTGGCCTAATTTACTCATTTCTTCTCACCCTTTTAATCAAATTTGTCAACCGCTGAGAAGGACCTATTAATGAACGCAAAAATGCAACAATGAGGGTTCATTGTTGCATTAGAAACATCTGTTCTATGCGCAAGATAGCCCTCCATATAGTCCCCTATATGACAGTTCTGCATTTGTTCAATAACAGAACCAGCTTCAAGAAAAATGAGTATCATGAAGCTTCGGCAAATTCCCCTTTCAACAATAGTCTCTGGACCTCATTTTCCTCCTATTGTCTACTTATGGTCTTTGCGCCTCTATCCTCACTTCAAAAAATAATTGAAATAAGAAATATGTAATTGATTGTACTATAACAATAATTTGTAATAATAGCAAGTAAAATTTTAGCTTTCACTTATAAACGGTATCTTCTTTCTATTATTTGCCAACATTATTCTGAAGTTTTTTTCATTTTTAAAACCCCCATGTTTTAATCTCTTAGCTATCAAAAAGATAGGCTCTCATAAAGGATTAAAAGAAGGTACATAATAAGATAAGTATTTAAAGTAGGAGGACATCAACGTGAGCACAAAATATCAATTATCCTTTTTTGCTTTAGGTGGATTAAATGAAATCGGCAAGAACATGTACGCGATTCAATATGGGGACGATATCGTTGTTATTGATTGCGGAAATAAGTTTCCAGATGAGAGCTTGTTAGGAATTGATTTAATCATTCCAGATGTTACATATTTAGTAGAAAATAAAGAAAAAATCCGTGCGTTAATCGTTACACATGGGCATGAGGATCATATTGGCGGAATTCCTTACTTTTTAAAAAAATTAAATGTTCCTGTTTATGCAACACGTTTTACTTTAGGGTTAATTGAATTAAAATTAAAAGAACATAAGTTGTTAAGAGAAGCCAAACTAATTGAAATTGACTCAGATTCAAAAATATCATTCGATAAATTGAGACTTAATTTCTTTAAAGTAAATCACAGTATTCCGGATTGTTTAGGAACCGTTATCCATACACCAGAGGGAACAGTTGTTCATACAGGTGATTTTAAGTTTGACTTAACACCAGTGAACAAACAATACGCCGAAATTCATAAAATGGCAAAAATCGGAAGTGAAGAGGTGCTGCTGCTTATCTCTGAAAGTACGAATGCTGAGCGTCCAGGTTTTTCCCCAACAGAGCAGAAAGTCGGAGAACATGTCATTGAAGCATTTATGAAAGCGAAACGAAAGGTGATTATTAGCACGTTTGCATCCAATATTAACCGAGTACAGCAAGTTGTCGATGCTTGTCAACTCACAAACCGTAAGCTTGCTTTATTGGGTAGAAGCATGGTTAATGTAGTAAACGTTGCGATTGAACGAGGCTATTTGGATGTTCCAGAAGAGATGTTTATTGAACAAGATCAAATCCATGAATATCCACCTGAACAAGTTGTTATTCTTTGTACTGGCAGTCAAGGTGAGCCAAATGCTGCCCTTGCCCGGTTATCGACTGGGAACTTCCGTGGCGTCGAAATTATCGCAGGTGATACCGTCATTTTTGCCGCAGGACCAATTCCTGGCAATGAAAAAAACGTCACACAGATTGTCGATAATTTATATTCCCTTGGCGCAAATGTCATTTATGGATCCGGTGGTTCTACAGGAATGCATGTATCAGGTCATGGTTATCAGGAAGACTTAAAACTTATGTTAACTTTCATGCAACCGAAATATTTTATCCCGATTCACGGTGAGCATCGAATGCTTCATCACCATCGTATGCTTGCCGAATCAGTAGGAGTTGAACAAGGAAATACATTCATTTTAAAAAATGGTGATGTTGTTGATATTAAAGACGAAACTGCACGTCAAACCCGCACTGTCCATGCTGGAAATACTTATGTGGACGGAATTGGTGTTGGTGATGTCGGAGAGATTATCTTACGTGACCGAAAACAATTATCAGAAGATGGAATGCTCGTGATCATCTTGCCGATTGGCAAACGAGATGGAAAGCTTGTTTCTGCCCCAGATACTGTAACGAGAGGTTTTGTTTATGCTCGAGAAAATGAGGAGTTGTTAAAAGAAGTAAATCGTCTCGTAACCACGGCCGTTGCAGACCACGAAGGCCATAAAAGTGATTGGAGAAGTCTAAAACAGCAATTGAAAAAATCAGTCGGCCAGTATTTATATGCTAAAACACAGCGGCGGCCGATGATTTTGCCAATTATAATAGAAGTTTAATGTTAAAATCGATAGACATTTGAACAAGAATGGCTCGCCAGTCGGCGAGTTTTCTTTTTTTTTTAGACATTCATATGCATATTTACTGACCTTTTAGCATTAAATGGTAATAAGCACACCTCGTTCTTTTTCCAATTCTTCACTATGTGCTAATTACACATTATGGAAATTTATTTTTCCTCGCTCAATATTCACATTAAAAATAAAATAGCACACGATTAGTAGCTAAAGGAAAGTGTAAATCATATGTGAAATTAACACAATGTGATATAATAAGTTTGAATATTTAAATTTTTAGAACCCCTATTTATAGTCATTTAAAAACATATGCCATCCTTTAGCTAAATCTCGGAGGGGAAATTCATGCCAAATAAACGAGAAAGCACTGGTTTTTTAATCAAACAAAGGGCTTTTTTAAAACTTTACCTACTTACAAGCATTGAAAAAGAACGTTGGTATGGAATGCAGTTACTCGATGAACTCAAAAAAGCATTCAAACCCTATGGATACATACCGCAACATTCGGAAATTTATCGTGCGTTACATGAGTTGATGGAAGATGGGATTCTGACAAGAAGAAAAGTAAAAGAGGACGGAGCAAAATATAAAGAAGTTGCTGTCTACTCGATCGCTGACAAAGAGCAAGCAAAAGCCTATAAAAAACTGGTTAAAGCCGACTTAGATCGAGGTGAACAACTCATCCGCAAAGCATTGACAGATAACTTTTCTTAAATGCAATTAAAATTCATAAAAACGGGGAAATAGAAATAAAGGATATTTTTTAAAAACAACCTAATTTAGAAGGAGGCAGTTCGGTGTTTAATATTCCCAAACCAGCATCAACAGTTTTGTTAATTGATGAAAAAATTAGAGTCTATTTAACGAAAAGACCTAAAACCATGAAGGTGTTAGCTGGGTATCATGTTTTTCCAGGTGGTTCAGTCGAAAACGAAGATTCGGTGATGGCTAAGAATTTTATAAGAAATTGGCACGATTCGCAACAACTTGGTTTAGGACATTATGTTGCTGCAATTAGAGAGCTATTCGAAGAAGTAGGCATCTTTCTTGGGAAAAAAAATAACGGGACACCATTTAAACTTAGCTCAAATGAAATGATAGATTATCGTCGCCTCTTAATCAATCAAGAAATCTCATTTTCAGAAATGTTAAAACAAGAAAATCTCCACCTTGATTTTAGCCACTTAACCTATTTTGGACATCGAATAACCCCGAAATATAAACCAATCCGTTTTGATACGAGGTTTTTCCTTGCAAAACTACCTAATGGCCAATCACCAAAACCTGAACGTTTTGAAATTGATGATGCTTCATGGATGACACCTGAAGAAGCTTTATCTTCATATGAAATAGGGAAGATGCTACTTGCAAGCCCAACAATCGAATCGCTCCGAACGCTATGTAAATATCAAACAGGTGAAAAGCCAATGATGCCATTGCAGCGACAAAATCCACTTGCGGAATCGAAATAAATAATAGAGCGAATTGATAAACAATTGGACTTATTGTATTTTTCGAGAAGGATGTAAACGTTTTATTGCCCTCCCTTTATTAATTTAGTAAACTAATTATATTAAAGGGAGGTTTTACGATGAGAAAAATCCGCTGGGGCGTTTTAAGTACAGCAAAAATTGCTCGTACACAATTAATTCCTGCAATCACTAGAACAAACAACGCTCAATTAGTCAGTATTGCAAGTTCAAATAAAGAAGTTGTCCAAGAAATTGCCGCAACATACCATATTCCGAAAGTATATGATAATTATAAAGCATTAATAGAAGATCCCGAAATTGATGCCGTTTACATTCCACTCCCAAATCATATGCATAAAGAGTGGGTTCTAGAAGCTGCTAATCATAGCAAACATATTCTTTGTGAAAAACCAGTCTCTTTAACAACGGAAGAGGCTTTAGAAATGGTCGCATATTGTCGTGAAAAAAATGTAAAATTCATGGAAGCATACATGTATCAATTTCACCCACAACATGAACGTGTTCGTGAAATTATTGCTTCAGGTGAAATAGGTGAAGTGAAATTAATGAAGTCTAGTCATTCCTTCTATTTAGAAGATCGAGATACAAATATCCGCTTTGATAAAAATAAAGGAGGGGGAAGTTTGTATGATGTGGGCTGTTACTCCATTCATGTGATTCGCCATATTTTACAAACTGAGCCTGTCAAAGTGTTTACACAAGCTGAAATCGATTCGGGGATTGATAAGTCTACTCAAGGTTTCTTAACAATGGAGAATGGTGTAAGAGCAATGTTTGATTGCAGTCTTGATATGGTGCGCCGTAACGAATACGAAGTGATTGGAACGAAAGGAACCATTAAAGTACCATTTGCTTTTCGTCCTGACATGGCAAATGGTGGAATAGGAATTATCCAGGTGAATCTAGGGGAAACAAGCCGTGAAGAAAAAATCTCTGGCGATGCCTATATGTCCGAAGTAGAACATCTGTCTGAAGTCATTTTAAACGATGGGACGCCTGCGCAAACAGGGGAAAATACGATTCAAAATATGCGTGTGATTGACGCTTGTTATGAATCAATAAAAACTGGTGAAATTATCTCACTATAAGAAAATTCTCAAGGCCGTTTTGGGATTACAAGCGCTCCAAGCGGTCTTTTTTTGTTTTACTAAAAAAACTTTCCCAAAGCACCCCAACGTTAAACCGTTTCCACCGGTCCAATAAAACGACAAAAATAGTGGAAAATCTGTTTTTTATTTGTAAGAACATTTTATTTTTTAAAAAAACATGATAGAATTTCATATAATAATAGCACTTTATTATTTAATTTAGAGATAAATGGAGGTTCACAGCGAATGTCTGAGGCGAAAATGAGAAGTGATATGATTAAAAAAGGGGTTGACCGTGCCCCGCACCGTAGTTTATTGCGTGCAGCCGGTGTTAAAGAAGAGGACTTTGGCAAACCATTTATTGCTGTTTGCAACTCATATATAGATATAGTACCAGGCCATGTTCACTTACAAGAATTCGGGAAACTAGTAAAAGAAGCGATTCGAGAAGCTGGTGGTGTCCCATTTGAGTTTAATACAATTGGCGTAGATGATGGGATTGCAATGGGACATATCGGGATGAGATATTCATTGCCTAGCCGTGAAATCATTGCCGATTCACTTGAAACAGTTGTATCTGCTCACTGGTTTGACGGAATGGTATGTATTCCGAACTGTGACAAAATTACACCTGGGATGATGATGGGAGCACTTCGTGTGAATATCCCGACGATGTTCGTTAGTGGTGGCCCGATGAAAGCAGGTCGTGATGCAGCTGGAAATGCACTAGATTTAACTTCTGTCTTCGAAGGAGTAGGTGCCTATCAATCTGGTCAAATTGATGAAGCTAGATTACAAGAAATCGAACAAGTCGCTTGCCCGACTTGTGGCTCCTGTTCAGGAATGTTCACTGCAAACTCAATGAACTGTCTAGCTGAAGGTCTTGGTCTTGCACTTCCGGGCAACGGAACGATCCTTGCTATTTCTGAGGATCGTAAAGAATTTGTTAAACGCTCAGCGAAACAATTAATGGAACTAATCAAACAAGATATTAAACCTCGGGATATTGTAACAATTGATGCGATCGATAATGCCTTTGCTTTAGATATGGCGATGGGTGGGTCAACAAATACAGTTCTTCATACATTAGCATTAGCTCATGAAGCAGAAATTGATTATCCAATCGAAAGAATCAATGAAGTGGCGAACCGCGTACCACATCTTGCAAAGATTGCTCCTGCTTCAGACTATCATATTGAAGATGTGCATAATGCTGGTGGTGTAAGTGCAATCATAAATGAACTTCTTAAAAAGCCTGATGCCATCCATGGAGATGCGTTAACAGTAACAGGGAAAACGCTTCGCGAAAATGTTGAAGGCTGTGAAATTCTAGACAAAGATGTCCTCCGTCCATTAGATAATCCACATTCTGAACGCGGGGGACTAGCTGTCCTTTTTGGTAACTTAGCACCTGAAGGATCGATTATTAAAGTTGGTGCCGTTGATTCATCGGTAGGCGGCTATCATCGTGGACCAGCCATTTGTTTTGACTCTCAAGAGGAAGCATTATCTGGCATCATTACTGGAAAGGTAAAAGAAGGCCATGTTGTCGTGATTCGCTATGAGGGACCTAAAGGTGGACCTGGGATGCCAGAAATGCTTGCGCCAACTTCCCAAATTGTCGGTCGTGGCCTTGGAGCAAAAGTCGGCTTACTTACAGATGGACGCTTCTCAGGAGCATCTCGTGGAATTAGTATCGGTCATATCTCCCCAGAAGCGGCAGAAGGGGGCCCAATTGCTTTTGTTAATGACGGCGATATGATTGAACTTGACTTAAACAACCGTACGATTACGCTTGAAATCTCTGATGAAGAGTTCGAACAACGGAAAGCAACTTGGAAAGGATTTGAACCAAAAGTTAAAAAAGGCTATTTAGCACGTTATTCTAAGCTCGTAACTAATGCGAGCACGGGCGGAGTAATGAAAATTTAACTTCAAAATTAAAAAAAGCAGGGGACATAAACATTGTTCCTCTGCTTTTTTTTATCCTAGAACTAGTTTCATATAATGAAACTTTACTTGTATTTTTTGAGTCAATATAATAAAACTACTATACTAATAACAGACAGAGGTGATGAAATGGCACAAAATGAAGTATCGACATTAAAAAAAGGACTTCTCGTTTTAGAGTTAGTGAAACAGCGTAAAGGCATTACATTAAGAGAAGTGATGGGCGAACTGAATTTAAGTAAATCGACGACTTTCCGAATTTTAACAACGTTAGAAGAAATGGAGTATGTATATAAACTTCAAACTCAATATTTTATTCATCATAAAATGTTTTGCGAAAGTTTTGCGAAACGTTCAGAAATGGATTGGGCTTCATTGCGTTCGATTTACCAAGTCGCACAAATTTCACAAATGAGTACCTATATTGGAAAAGTGGACGGAACCAGTCTTGTGATGACGCAAGTATTACATGCTCCATTCCGAGAGTCAGCAGACGAAGAAATCGGAAATCGGTCAAAACTGCATCAATCTGCTTTAGGTAAAGTAATCTTAGCAAATTTAGATGAAAAACCTTTAGCGTCTTTACTTACTAAACTATCACTCGAACGTGCAACAAAAAATACGTTTCAAGACTCACAACTATTTCGCTATCATTTAAAAGCGATTCGTGAAGATGGTTATGCATTTGATGATGAGGAACGTATTGTCGGTATTCGCTGTGTCGCTGTTCCTGTTTTTCGCAATCAAGAAGTCATCGCTGCCTTAGCCATCGCAGCACCTGCCAATCAGATCTCTCGTAGCAATATTAAACAGATTGCCACAAAGTTACATGCAGGCAGTAAAGCCATTTCAAAAGAAATAGAAACCCTCGTCAATATTTAATATTTGGAGGTTAACAAAATGAAAGTAGTAGCAATTGTAGGAAGTATTCGGAAAGATTCATATAATTTACAACTGGCGAAACATATTCAAAAACGGTATGCTAATCAATTTGAAGTGGAGATTTTAGACTTGGCTCCGCTCCCAATGTACAACCAAGATATTGAATTAGATGCACCGCAAGAAGTGCTTGACTTTAAAGCGAAGGTAAAAGAAGCTGATGCCGTTCTTTGGGTAACGCCTGAATATAATTCTTCCATTCCAGGTGTATTGGGAAATGCGATTGATTGGTTAAGTCGCGTAGATAAGGTCATGAATGGAAAACCATCTATTATCATGGGCTCTTCAATGGGGATTTTAGGTTCTGTCAAAGCCCAAATGCACTTGCGCGACATTCTATTTGCTAGTGGTTTAAATTCTCCCGTACTAGGTGGGAATGAAGTATATGTAGGCGCAGTGCATGAGAAATTCGATGCTGAAGGAAACTTAACAGACGATTCAACGATCGCCTACATAGATGGTGTAATTGCTAACTTCCAAGATTGGATGAAACAATACGTATAAAGAAAACTCGCCGATTGACAAATCCCTAAGGTCGCAGACAAGGGCGTAGTTGCACTGATACGTTTGGAAACAATAAATTTTAATAGTTTATTTTTCCTGTTATTAGCTAAAAATACAACACCTCTTCTTTCACTGGAAGAGGTGTTTTTACAAGGAGAATTTAAGATGATGGAAAACGTTCAAAACTTATTTCAAGATTTTACATTTAAAGGTGGGGTCCACGTAAAAAATAGACTTATAATGGCACCGATGACAACTTTTTCTGCAGATGAAAATGACTATGTTTCACAGGAAGAACTTGATTACTACAGAGAACGTGCAAATGGTGTTGGTACGGTCATTACCGCATGCGCTTATGTTTCAAAAAATGGGAAAGGCTTTGATGGTCAAATGGGGATTGATCACGATGGAACAATTAACGGTCTATCCAAATTAGCAGATGTCATTCACTCTGGTGGCGCGAAAGGAGTCGTTCAACTTTATCATGGTGGTCGCTTAGCAGTCCCGAGACTTATTCCGAATGGAGAAACCGTGAGTGCAAGTGCAGTCGCACCTCTTGGCGATCGAGGCTTTTATAGTATTGAACAAACACCGAGAGCATTAACTACGGAAGAAGTATATGAAGTGATAAAAGACTTTGGTGATGCAACTCGCCGTACAATTGAAGCTGGATTCGATGGAGTGGAATTGCACGGCGCAACAGGTTATTTACTTCAACAATTTGTTTCCCCACATTCGAACCAAAGAACAGATGAGTTCCAAGATCGCAATTTGCTTGCAATAAAACTAATTGATGAAGTGCAACGTGTGATCAAAGAAAACGCGACAAAACCATTCTTAATTGGTTATCGTTTTTCACCTGAAGAACCAGAAACACCAGGTATTACGATGAAAGAAACCTTTGAATTATTAGATGTATTAATCCAAGCAAATATCGATTATCTTCATATTGCCACAACGAACGCTTGGGCTAAACCGCGTAGAGGAATTGATAGTGATAAATCACGTACAGAAATAATTGCTGAATATGTTAACGGACGTGTGCCAATCATTGGGGTTGGAAATATTCATACCCCAGAGGAAGCAGCACTCGTATTTGAGAAAGGAAAAACAGACTTTGTAGCACTCGGACGAGCAATAGTGGTTGACCCTCATTGGGTTGAAAAAGTACAACAGAATAATGAAGAAACCATTAGACACGAGCTAACATCTTCCGACCAGAATCAAGCTGTCATTCCAACTCCTTTATGGAAGTTAATTTTAGAAGTAGAGGGTTGGTTTCGAGTTGTACGATAGGAGTACCCTATCCTTTTTATAGATAAAACTCTCGTTACTATTGACATAAACATAATTTTCATGATATTTAATAATGGTTAGCACTCAGCATAATTGAGTGCTAAACGATTTTACTAAATCACGTGAAAGGAGAGGTTGATATGGAAAAGAAACAATTCCAAGCAGAATCAAAAAGGCTATTAGAAATGATGATCAACTCCATTTATTCTCAGAAAGAAGTGTTTCTAAGAGAGTTAATATCGAACGCAAGCGATGCAATTGACAAAATCTACTACAAGGCTTTAACAGATGATTCCCTCACATTTAATAAAGAAAACTATTACATAAAAGTAGTGTCAAATAAGGAAGATCGAACGTTAACAATCAAGGATACCGGAATTGGCATGACGAAAGAAGAACTTGAAAACAATTTAGGTATCATTGCAAAGAGTGGTTCACTAGCATTTAAAAAAGAGAATGAACTAAAAGATGGACATGATATTATTGGCCAATTCGGAGTCGGCTTTTATGCGGCTTTTATGGTAGCAGATGTTGTGACGGTCATTAGCAAAGCTTTAGGAGCTGATCAAGCCTATAAATGGGAATCTGAAGGTGCAGATGGGTATACGATCCAACCTGTTGAAAAATCAACCGTTGGAACGGAAATCATCCTTAAAATCAAGGAAAATACGGAAGATGAAAGCTTTGATGAATACCTTGAAGAATATCGACTAAAGCAAATCATTAAAAAATACTCTGATTTCATTCGTTATCCAATTAAAATGGACATTACCGAAAGAAGTTTAAGAGAAGGCAGCGAGAATGAGTACGATGAGTTTACTGAAGAACAAACGCTTAACAGCATGGTTCCAATTTGGAGAAAAAATAAAAGTGAACTTACTGATGAAGACTATGCAAACTTTTACAATGAAAAACAATACGGGTTTGACAAGCCATTAAAGCATATCCATATTAGTGTGGATGGTTCTATTCGCTATAATGCCATTCTTTTTATCCCTGAAAACATACCATTTGATTATTATTCAAAGGAATTTGAAAAAGGCTTAGAATTATATTCTAGTGGCGTTTTAATTATGAATAAATGTGCAGACCTCCTTCCAGATCATTTTAGCTTTGTCAAAGGAATGGTGGATTCTGAAGACTTATCACTAAACATTTCAAGGGAAATGCTTCAGCAAAACCGCCAATTGAAGTTAATTGCCAAGAATATTAATAAAAAAATTAAAAGCGAATTACAATCGTTATTAAAAAATGATCGAGAAAAATATGATCAATTTTTCAACTCCTTCGGTCGTCAGCTGAAATTTGGCGTCTATAATGACTTCGGCGCCAACAAAGAAATCTTACAAGACTTATTGCTATTCTATTCATCAAAAGAAAAGAAACTCGTGACACTTGATGAATATGTATCAAGAATGCCGGAGGAACAAAAATACATTTATTATGCTACAGGAGCATCGATTGAACGAATCGAAAAGCTGCCACAGGCTGAGCTTGTTGCCGACAAAGGCTTTGAAATTTTATATTTCACAGAAGAAATTGACGAGTTTGCGATTAAAATGCTCATGAACTATAAAGAAAAAGAGTTCAAATCTGTTTCAAGCGGTGATTTAGGCATTGAAGATGAGAGCGATAAAACCGAAGAAACGACTAAACAGGACAATAAAGAATTATTTGCAGCAATGAAAGAAATATTAGCTGAAAAAGTAAAAGATGTTCGTGCATCAAAACGGTTAAAATCACACCCTGTCTGCTTGTCAACTGAAGGGGAAATTTCAATCGAAATGGAAAAGATTCTTCAAACAATGCCAAATAATCAAAACGTAAAAGCAGATAAAGTTTTAGAAATCAATGTCCAACACGAAGTATTTGAATCATTAAAAACAGCATTTGCAAACGATAAAGAAAAGCTTACACTTTACACAAGCCTATTATTTAATCAAGCACTCCTCATTGAAGGGTTGCCAATTCAAGATCCTGTTGAATTTACAAATGATATTTGTAAAGTGATGGTGTAAACATTCAATCAAGAAGCCCTGTATCCCTTATATACAGGGCTTCTCTTTTAAATAAGCAAGGACAGCCATTTGATCTGCACCAACATATGTCTAATTAGCCTCTGATGATTCTTGTTTTGTCACCGGACAAACGAATCATGTAAATGGCGGGCAGGTGATGTCATCTTGAAATTATGTCATAATGGAACAACACTTATATATTAGAACAATTCCTCTCTTCATAGGAAAAGAAGCTTCCAACACAACTGGAAGCTTCTTTATTTTCTCTTAAATAATAAAGGTTACCAAAAGAATGGAGCGCCATAGCCATAGCCAAAGCCACCGTATCCAAATGGAGCGGCAAATAATGGAGCGGCTAGCATTCCTCCTAGCATGCCTCCAAGTAACGGCGCGCCTAATCCGAAGCCCCATGGCCCAAAGCCCCAAGGTCTACCAAACCCCCACGGACGTCCAAACCCCCATGGGCGACCAATTATCCTCGTATCATATGGATTTACTCCTATTTGTTGTCCATAATGAAAACCAGTATTCATCTTGAAAATTCCTCCTCAAAATTTATATTTCACTGAATTATATGCATTTACCTATTATTCTTCTTGGGTTTGTGCCTTGATTAGGCAAAAAATCAGGAAATAATTGGAGACCTATTGTAAGTGCATTTCAGTTATTACTGTTGTTCAATAGCAAAAACCACGATAAATTATATATAGAACCTTAAAATAAAGGAACGAGGAGGAATCCTTCTATGAGTTTTTCTAACAAGACAGTCATTGTAACAGGTGCAGCTAATGGAATCGGAAAAACGATTGCAAATTTGTATGTAAAGCAACAGGCAAACGTTCTTTTAGCAGATGTGGATGAACAGCAAGGGAATAAAGTAGCTGCTTATTTTTGCGAGAAGGGGGGAAACGCACTGTTTGTTAAAACAGATATTAGAGAACCAGACGAAATCATTTCGTTAATGAAAACTGCTTATGATACATATGGGAAGATTGACATTTTAATTAATAATGCAGGAAAAGGATTATTTAAATCGCCCTTTGATGTGACCATTGAAGAGTGGGATGATTCAATCTATACGAACTTAAGAAGTGTTTTTCTTGCTTCACGTGAAGCAGCAAAATATATGCGTAAAAATCAGGATGGAGGCTGTATTGTTAATATCGCATCCACTAGAGCCCTTATGTCTGAACCACACTCTGAATGTTATGCCGCATCAAAAGGAGGAGTGGTTTCGATTTCTCATGCGCTTGCCGCTTCCCTCAGCCCTTATCGTATTACGGTAAATGCGATATCACCTGGTTGGATTGAAACGAAAGATTACGCGAATTTAACAGTGAATGACCATGAACAACATTTTTCGCAGCGAGTTGGGACCCCTGAAGATGTTGCAAGAGCTTGTTTATATTTAACAGCCAAAGAAAACAATTTTGTAAACGGGATCAATCTAATAGTAGATGGTGGAATGACAAAGAAAATGATTTATGAAGAGGAATAAAGAAGCTGGAGTAAGTAGAGAAATCCAGAGGGGGTTGTATGTATGGAAAAGATCAGACATATTTCAACTGAACTGAGAGATTGGAAATGGCGAAGGTTTGCAAGTGCTTAATTATTGGATTGGTGAGGAGTATAAACCACATTTTGATTATTTCTCTCCTAATAAAGTAGACCACGATAAAGGCGGGCAGCGTGTGGCAACCTTTTTAATCTACTTGAACGATGTCAAAGCTGGAGGCGAGACCGAATTCCCCCTCTACTATTTGTATAAGGGGTCCCACCAACAAAACGCGGAAAACATACGCTAAGCAAATTTCGACATAAAAAAAGCCGATTTTTCATGAACTTTTATAACGATTTAAAGAATTGATTTGTTACCCACATTTGTTTTGATGTGGGTTATTTATATTTTATTTTAAAAAAGTGTATACAAAGAGAGAGGAAGATTCGTTTACTTTATGAAAGGAGGAAAAAATGGCATATGAATTAGATGATTTTTTAAAAAATAAAATGAATATGCTCTTCCGATATTTGCTTAAAATGGGTGTCGGCGAAGCAGATGCACAAGATATTATTCAAGATACGATGATAAAGACTTTATCATATTTAGGAGAAATTCCAAATGATAAATTGAATGCATGGTTATTCAAAGTAGCAATGAGCCGGTTTTATGATATGTATCGAAAAAAGAAAAAAGAGATACATATCCCAATTGAACCAGAGCATCTTATCGATGAAGAAGGACCGGAAAAAATTATATTAACATCTGAGCAAAAAAATGAATTTAACGAACTTCTCGATCAAATTAGACCAGAATACAAGCATATTTTACTGTTAAAATACGAGTTTCATTATTCCTACAAGGAAATTTCAGACACCCTTGAAATGAAAGAAGAAACAGTAAAAACGTGGATGTATAGGGCGAGAAAACAATTTGAAAAAGTATACAGGAGGTCGGAACATGAAAGAAGATAAAATACCCATGCTGGGTGATGAACAAGTCAACAAAATGTTAAAAAAGGCAAAAAGAAAATCTGTAATTAAACAAATTATTATTTCAGCTATTGTGACATTGGTTCTTGTCCCAACGATGTTCTTAGGCATTAACCATCTTTCGAATAGAAGTTATATAAATATGAGTTTTGAGATTGACGATATTAATAAAATTACCCGGCCAAATACCCAACTAGTTGAAACAATGATTCGTTATGGTTTGTTCGGTGGCGAAGCAGAATATACAGCGTATAAAGTGATTGAAGGCATACCCGTTCCATTAGGAAAAGAAAATTATGAATATAACTTTTTAAATAATTTTTCTAGGAAGGACAAGTTTAATGTTATAAAAGTTCCTGAAGGAGAAAGTGGAATTTCCTACCACATCAATTCAATGCAGCGAGATATGCAGTTTTATCATCCTATGAAAAGATACAGTGCCTACCAAAATGATGCGAAAATTATGGGGAGATATCCGGGAAAAGTTGCTGAGATGGCGATTTCCTTCGATAAGCCATATTCAATTGATGAAATTCAAAAGATGCTTCCTAATGGAGTGAATCCTGCATGGTACTGGGTGGACACTTATGAAAATCCAGAAAAACTTGATTCTCCTGACTCTTCTTTAGAAGTTTACGGTATTGCTCATAATAGTAACAATGTTGATCCAAAAAATGACTTTCTTGTTTCAATTGAAAAGGGATATAAAGAAGAAGGTAGATATAAGAGAGAATATAAAAGAGTTTACGATGTTTTACGGGGTGGAAATGAGAAACCGACAGAAGATGATGTCCATATCATTGGGGTTGTTGTGACCGGAAAAACAGAAGATTTAACTAAATTAAATGGCCAAGCCTTTGCAAGAGCAGTTGTTTTAGGAGCGATGGCAGAAGACTTACATTAATATCTATATCCTATAAAAGAAAGGAAGAATAAAATGCTCGGTCAGATTAAATCGGAAATAAAAAAAGCAATAACAGTAAAACAGCTAATCATTTGGATGGCATTGATTTTGGTATTTCCAACTATACAGTTTTTACTTGTTATGAATAACTATGTCTACTATAGGCAATTAGAAATATTTTTACGTGTCAATAATGGTTTTTTACCTATTCTTTTGCCACTTTTGATGGTTTTAATTTATGCAATCCGTTTTATTGGTGAACAGAAGAATAATTTCATTCCCTATGCAAGAATTCGAATCTCATTGCAAGATTATATTGGCAGTAAGGCAATAGTAAATGCACTACTTTCTTTTAGTGCAGCGTTTTTAATGGTGTTTATACCGTTCCTATTTATTATCTATATTGAACCAAATTTAGGCATCATTGAGCTTTATCCACCTGATACTAGTCCCAAGGTTGTAACAACTTTTGAACAGCTCCTACCTTATGGAACGCTCACATATGGGCTGATTTATTCAGCTTGGGTTGGATTGAACGGGATGTATTATGCAACAATTGCCTTCTTACTCTTACAGTTGTTAAACAATTCATTTGTAGCATTATCTATCCCCTTTGCTGGCTATATGGTGATTGTGTTTATTTTCCAAGTATTCCATCTCGATAAGTTTTCACCTATGGATTCAGTGTTCCCGTTTGGTATTGGTCAGCAACCCTTGTGGACTGTTTTTATTCCGTTTTCGGTTTTATGCCTCATCACCATGGTTCTCATTTTAAATGTAAGGAAGAAGCTGTATACCCGTTATGAATAATTTAAAAGAAAATCCTTGGAGCTTATCTTTTATGAAGTGGATAGGTTTAGGCGCAATTATGTACCTATATGGTGTTAATCATATAAATAGACTTGCAATGTTTTCAATAAAGCATAACACAACATACAATGGTTGGGATCTTATACTAACATCACTTAGTGAAAGATATTTCATCACATATTTTTTATTTCCATGGATGATTTGGCACTCTGTCTCCTTTTTATTAAAGGACTCTGGATATCACATATTGATTCGCTTTGGATCTTATAAGAATTGGATTTTTTATACGCTGAAAAATTTCATCATAATGTATGGAAAATTAATGTTCTTATGGATTGCTATCATTGTGATTTCAATAATTGGTATGCCGTTTTCCTTCGGATGGAGTGAATTGAGCCAAATTAATGATTTTAGTTTTGGATCACAAATATTGGAAAAGTATTTCAATTATCCAGTTTTGGCACTTTTATCTCACCTACTCTTATTTACATTTTCGATGGTTGCTACTCATTTGTTGTTAGCCATTATCTATGTTGTGACAAAAAGTAGGACTGCAACGATTTTTACAATGATTTTAACGGGGTTATGGGTAATCGGTTCAGGTAAATATCTTCCAGATTCGTTGTATCCATTAAATTATATTTCATTGCCTATTGGTATCAATAATAATAGCTTTGTGGTTTTTATCGCTGTAGGAACGGTTCTACTATTAAGTATTGTATTAATTAGTCAAATCGATTATAACTTCCAACATGTTTGGAGTTTTTTCAAAGGAAAGGGAACTTTACTTATCTTTCTATTATTAATTAGTGCGATATTGTGGAAAGGCACCTCCGTACACGGTACACAAACAATTGGTGACAAGTTTTTTTACATCTTTTTTGGAGGGTCTATTGAAGGGTTTAACTTTTTTAATTTTTTATCCTACTTTATCCTATATTTCGGGTTTGTATATGTTGTTCAATTGCATCTACAAAAGGTTCTGTCGCAAATTAGTCATTATATGATCATTCGATACAAATCAATAAATCGATGGTTTTGGCAATGGTATCGGAAAGTAGCATTTTCTATATTAGTCTACTTAACCATACTCGCATTGACTAGCTTCATCATTGGTAGATTAGTAGGTGGAACACTGGGCTTTTCAACAACCTTTGAAAGTTCCTTTTCAACCTTTGATCAGTACTATCAATTTTTTGTAAATGGTTATCTTCAGATTACATTTTATGTGCTTCTTGTATTTATGATTTCCTGGCTTACTGCCGAACCTTTTTATAGCTTGGTTGCCATCGGGATATTATCTATTTTTATGTTTCCGGGTCTGAATTTAATCAAAGTTCTTCCTGTTGGATTGAATAGCTTAGGGTATCTGACAGGTCACTTCACCACGTATACAATAAGCCTCTTACTATTATTGTATATTTTACTGGAGGTTGGAATCTTAATTTATCTGTTAAATCGAAAAGATATTAATCTATAAAAGGAGAGAAAATAAGTGGCATTAATACACGTATCAAATGTAAACAAATCCTATAAAGGGCAAACAATTTTTGAAAACCTAAATTTTGACGTGGAAAAAGGCAGAATCTACGGTATTACGGGCCCAAACGGATCGGGAAAGTCCGTATTATTTAAATTAATGTGTGGATTTATATTCCCAGATGTAGGAAAGGTCGTTGTAAATGGAGAAGAGCTTGGGAAAAACAAACGTTTTCCAGACAATTTTGGTATTATTATTGATCGCCCCGGCTATATAGCGAATCAATCGGGATTTGATAATTTAAAATCATTAGCAATGATTAAAGGCAAAATAGGTGATGAAAAAATAAAGCAAACAATGGAATTAGTCGGCTTGCAGCCACAGGCGAAACAAAAAGTAAAAAATTATTCTCTTGGTATGAAGCAAAAACTTGCTATAGCTCAGGCTATTATGGAAGACCAGCAAACGCTTATTTTGGATGAGCCATTTAATGCTCTTGATGCTGATAGTGTTGAAAATATACGCCAATTGATTCAAAAGTTTAAAAATGAAGGTAGAACAATTTTACTTACAAGTCACAATCAAGATGACATTGATCTTCTCTGTGATGAAGTTTATAGAATTAATAAGTTTAATCTTGAAAAGGTTAGATAGTTAAACATAAGGGGTGAATAAGGGATTGCTGAGTAACAAGAAAAAGTTGTCCAACAATTGCGTGCTTGTTAACCAAAATTAAAAATCACCATCTGTTTATGTATTCCATAAACTGAGTTTCCGTTTTATGGAATACCCTGTTTGTTACAAAACTCATCAATTTCTGAACACTGTAAAATTTAAATAGTTTTCTAGCCTTCTGCCTATTATATGTGTTCATAAACCCTGTAAAGAAATCTATGTTCAGATATTACCCCTAACATTAAGTTATGTTACTATAAAGCAGAAAAATTAAACAAGGGGGGAAATTAATGAAGGTAGGATATGCTCGTGTTTCAACAGGCATTCAAAATCTTGATTTACAATTGGATGCTCTTAGAGAACATGGTTGCGAAGAAATATTTACAGATAAAATTAGTGGCACCAAAGACAAAAGACAAGGGTTGGAAGAAGCACTTCGATTTGCACGCTCTGGTGATACGATAGTAGTTTGGCGCTTGGATCGATTAGGGAGAAATATGCAGCATTTAATTAAAATTGTAAATGATCTAAATGATCGAGGTATTAGTTTCCATAGCCTGCAGGAAAATATTACGATGGACAAGGCTAGTGCAACAGGACAACTTATGTTTCATCTTTTTGCAGCTTTTGCTGAGTTTGAACGAAATCTTATTCACGAGCGCTCGACAGCTGGTCGTGCTGCAGCAAGAGCAAGGGGGCGATTAGGAGGAAGACCAGAGAAGTTGGATAAAAAAGAATTAGAAATGTTGAAGACATTGGTAGCAAACGGGACACCCATTACGGATATTGCTCAAAGGTGGGGTGTTTCCCGAACAACCGTTTATCGATATCTAGAAAAATAGAATACATCTATGTTTTTGAAGGGATGTGGGAAACATGGCATCAAGAGGGAAAGAATTACTTACAGTAGACCAAAGAGCTGAGTTTGTTCGGATTCCATCCGATATGTCTGAACGGGAACTGGAAATCTATTATACTTTTTCGCAATATGACTTGGAAGTTATTAAACGACATAGAAGAGATCATAATCGTTTAGGATTTGCTGTCCAATTATGTGTATTGCGCTATCCTGGGTGGTCTCTCACAGATGTTGAACCTATACCAGATTATCTAATCCAATATATAGCAAAACAAATAAATGCTAATCCCGATTCTTTTTCTTTATATGCCCAACGTGACCCAACCAAGCATGAACATATGGAAGAAATTCGACAGGTATTCGGATACCAGAATTTTTCTGAAAGTAAATATCGAGAGTTAGCTCAGTATCTTTTGAAACATGCTCTTAAAAATGGCAATTCCATGTATCTACTTCGAACTGTTCAAGAAGAACTTCGGAATCGAAAAATAATTCTTCCTGGAATGACTACAATAGAGAGACTTGTCTGGGAAACTCGTCGGAGAGCAGAGGAAAAGATTTTTAAATCCTTAACCGGGACTCTTTCAAACTGGCAAAAGAAAAAATTGGATGAATTTATCGATCCACTTGTGGAAAGCAGGAAAACCCCATTAGCATGGTTAAGGGAAATTCTCGGTCAGTCATCACCTGATGCTTTTCTAAAAGTAATAAAGCGCTTGGAATATATTAGGGAGTTAAAGCTTCCGACAAATATACATGAAGTACATCCCAATCGATTGCTTCAATTATCACGTATCGGAGCACGTTATGAACCCCATTCATTTCGCAGATTTAAAGAAAATAAGAAATATGCCATTCTTGTAGCATATCTAGGAACACTGAGTCAGGACTTAATTGACCAAGCAATTGAAATTCACGATCGGCAAATGATGATTTTACAATCGAAAGGTCGTAAAACACAAGAGGAAATGCAAAAGGAAAATGGAAAAGCAGTTAATGAAAAGGTTGTTCATTTTGCAGATATTGGGGCTGCGCTTATTCAAGCACGAGATGAAGGGCTTGATCCATTTAGCACCATTGAAAAGGTAATGCCTTGGAATAAAATCGTTATTTCCGTTGAAGAAGCAAAAAAATTAGCACGACCAATGGATTATGATTACCTTGACTTGCTAGAGAATAGATTTATTTATCTAAGAAAGTATACCCCTACTCTTCTTAAATCATTAGAATTTCGCTCTACAAATGCAGCTGAACCATTATTACGTGCATTAAAAACATTGAATGAGATGAATGAATCAGGAAAAAGAAAAGTACCAGATGGAGCGCCATTAGATTTCGTCCCAAAACGATGGGAAAAGCATGTGTACGACGAAGAAGGAACAATTAATCGACATTACTATGAAATGGCTGCCCTAACGGAATTAAAAAATCATATTCGTTCGGGGGACGTATCTGTAGTAGGTAGTAGGCTTCATAAAGACTTTGAGGAGTACCTTGTTCCTAAAAATGAATGGACAACAACCAATCTTACAGATACTAGATTGGCAGTTCGCTCATCAGCAGAGGAATACCTTGAGGAAAGAAGGAATGCTCTAGCCGAACGCTTTACATGGGTTTCAAATAACCTTGATAGTCTTGAAGGAGTAAATATCGAAAAAGCAAAGCTCAGAGTGGATCGTCTGGAAAAGGATACACCAGAAGAAGCACGAACCTTCAGTTTATCCTTATATAATATGTTGCCAAGAATTAAGCTTACTGACCTTTTAATGGAGGTAGCCCACTGGACAGGGTTTGACGAAATGTTAATACACGCTTCAACAAATCGCCCTCCAAAGGGTGAAGAAAAGATCATTCTTATGGCTGCGCTCATGGCAATGGGAACGAATATCGGATTGACTAAAATGGCAGATGCTACGCCTGGAGTTTCCTACCACCAGATGGCAAATGCCGCACAGTGGCGCTTGTATGATGATGCTATAAATCGAGCACAGGCCACTTTGGTAAATTTCCAACACAAGCTTGCTCTAGCCTCTTATTGGGGAGATGGCACCACATCTTCATCTGACGGAATGCGAGTACAAGTTGGTGTTTCATCGTTGCACGCCGAAGCAAATCCCCATTACGGCACAGGGAAAGGGGCAACCATTTACAGGTTTACCAGTGATCAATTTTCGTCTTTTTATACGAAAGTTATTAATACAAATGCGAGAGATGCCGTCCATGTCATCGATGGATTACTTCATCATGAAACAGAATTAAATATTGAAGAGCACTATACTGATACGGCCGGTTATACCGATCAAATTTTTGGTTTAAGTCATTTGTTAGGATTTCGTTTTGCACCAAGGCTTCGTGATCTAGCTGATGCCAAACTATATACCATTCAAAAACCAAGTGATTTTCCCAACCTAGAAAAATTACTTCGTGGACGGATTAACATAAAGGTTATTCAAGAAAACTTTGATGATGTACTCCGTTTAGCCCATTCTATTCGAGAAGGAAAAGTATCCGGTTCACTTATTATGGGGAAATTAGGATCATATGCAAGGCAAAACAAGTTAGCTACTGCATTGCGAGAAATGGGAAGAATTGAAAAAACTATTGTTATCTTGGATTACATATCTAATGAAGCACTTCGTAGGCGTATTCAAAGGGGATTGAACAAAGGGGAAGCAATGAATGGCTTGGCAAGAGCATTATTTTTTGGAAAACGGGGTGAGTTACGGGAACGAGGGCTACAAGACCAACTTCAACGTGCAAGTGCCTTAAATATTATAATTAACGCCATTAGTGTATGGAATACCGTATATCTAACCGAAGCAACAAATTTGCTGAAGGAAAAAGGGATTTTACGAGAAGACTTACTAAAACATATTTCGCCATTGGGATGGGAACATATCAATTTTCTTGGTGAATACACCTTTGATATGAAGAAAATCGCAAGCCTACATTCGTTGCGTCCCCTTAATCAATAAAATAAATGTTGATTTGAAAAGTTTGATGCAATTACGTTGGGAAACCAAATTGTGACAATTCAACAAACGGGCCAGATAGTTGGTGCGAAATGTTCCTGACTCAAATGAAATGTGGTCACACAATTTCGGTAAAGGTCAGGCAGTTTTAGAATTCTAAAACTGAAGGGTTATATCAAGGAGTCGAATGAGGAGGTAACGCTCTGAAAGGCTTCCCCTGCGTCGAATAGCACGCTATATAGTAAGGAAAAGTGTGTTATAAGCTCGGCTAATAGGCGCGAGAATTTACCGTAACAGTTCGGCTGACGAAACCCTACCCGATGGGGTGGTGTAAATCATGGTGCTTGGGTTGAACAAATAAGGTGAGAATGCAACGTAATAGGACAGTAAACCTTATTGCTGACGAACCTCTGAATGTACGGGTCTAGACTGGCAATACATAGAAATGTGTATATCACTAAAAGTGAGGTTAGCTGTGGATGAGTAAGAATCAACAATATAAAAGTCCATCTTGTGTTTCAGGCACATGCAATGCTAACAGGCTCATAGGAGGCACCTAAGTTTGTTCCATAATAGATGTAATTCAACGTTGTAAGCTGATAACGTGGAGAGCTTACTCTTGGTGAAGCGTTGGAAAGGAAAACATTTGTGAGAATAGCGAATGTATAACTTTTCTTTATATCAGTGAAAGTGGTGGCACAGTACCGTTAAAGCGTGTAATGAACGTGGAGGGATAGCCACTAGACTAATAAAAGATTCATTCACCATGCAAGGCAGTTCTTCAACGATTAATAAGGTTCTCGTGAGACTAATAGAGGTTCAGCTCCAAAAGGAGCCACCGACTTGTTAAAACGAAAGAAACTGAGGCACAACGAGTATTATGACATGCAATCTCATTTTGATTCTCTATATGCTCAAAGTGCTAATGGTCAAAATTTTTATGGTTTACTAGATTTAATGCAATCCGATGAGAATATTCGATTAGCTTATCGCAATATTAAACGAAATACCGGCAGTAAAACGGCTGGATATGATGGATTAATGATTGAAAATTTAAAGAAACTGTCTGTATCAGAAGTTGTATCGACGATACAACAAATGTTTGAACACTACAGACCTCAAGCCGTTCGTCGGGTCTTTATTCCAAAGGCAAATGGAAAAACACGCCCTTTAGGAATTCCGACGATTTGGGACAGACTGTTCCAACAGTGCATCTTACAAGTGATTGGGCCCATTTGTGAAGCGAAGTTTTATAAACATAGTTATGGCTTTAGACCAAATCGTAATACACATCATGCGAAAGCTAGGTTTGAAACGCTCATTAACCGGGCGTGCCTATATCATTGTGTAGATGTTGATATAAAAGGATTTTTCGATAATGTAGACCACTCTAAATTATTAAAACAAATGTGGACATTAGGTATTCGAGATAAGTCACTGCTTTCTATCATCTCACGTCTTTTAAAAGCCGAAATTATTGGCGAAGGTTTCCCAACGAAAGGTACACCTCAAGGGGGTATTTTATCACCTCTCTTATCAAACATTGTATTAAATGAGTTAGATTGGTGGGTCAGTCGCCAATGGGAAAGTTTTGAAACACGAAAGCCATATAAAACGTATGGTGGTAGATATAGTGCATTGAAACAATCAAATTTAAAACATTGCTATATTGTGAGATATGCAGAGGACTTTAAAATACTGTGCCGTACTCGTTCACAAGCTATTAAAATGTATTATGCAGTAAAAGATTTTCTTCAAAACAGGCTTCATCTTCAAATAAGCGAAGAAAAATCAAAAGTGGTCAATTTAAAGAAAAACTCATCAGAGTTTTTAGGTTTTCGTTTTAAAGCACATCGGAAAAGAACGAATAAAAGAACCCTCTATGTCGCTCGCTCACACATGACAAAGAAAGCGCTCAAAAATGTACAGATAAAGATAAAACAAGCAATCAAAGCGATTCAGAAACATCAATCAACCGAGAATGTTTGGCGCTTTAATACAGTTATAATGGGAATTCAAAACTATTATTCGGCTGCGTCACACATCACAGATGATTTAAATGAGCTGAACTATCGTCTTCATAAAGCGTTATATAATCGTTTAAAAGAAATGAAAAAAGAAGCATCGTTTCAGGACTTCACAAAATCCTTACAGAAACGGTATGAGGGTTATGAGTGTAAGCTCTATAAAATAAAAGGAATGGTACTTGTGCCAATCCATGCCCAACGCTGTAGGATAAACCTAAATTTCTCTCAAACAATCTGTAATTATACTACCGCAGGCAGGGATAAAATTCATCAGAACTTGCGAGCCATTAATAAGCAAACACTCTCTTACGTGATGAAACAATTTATTCCAAGCCGTTCCATTGAATACAACGACAATCGGATTAGCCGGTTTATCGCACAATATGGGAAATGTGCAGTTACAGGAATCGAATTAGGACTGGACGATTGGCATTGTCATCATAAAACACCGTACTATCTTACAAAAGATGATTCATACGGGAATTTAACGATATTGCATGAGTCTGTTCATCGCCTCATTCATATGAGAAATCAAGAGAAAATACAAGTGCTGTTAAACGCACTAAAGTTAAATAAAAAGCAACTAGAAAAGATCAATGAATTGCGTGAGCAATGCCTGAACGAAGCTATTTGATTCTACATTTCATCTTGCATATACATAAAAATACTGAATGAATTGGATTAGTTAGAACGCCGTATGCGGTGAAAGTCGCACGTACGGTGTGAAGTGGGGGAAAAGCTGGCGATAACTTCAAAAGCTTACCTATCACTATAATAACACTTAGCAGTTAATTTGGATATTTATGTTAAAATAATTAGAGATTGTGAAGGATTTACAGTGCGAAACGTTTCCTTATAAGTGCCAAAGCACGAAATAGGAGAATTGCTATCAAGCAATTACAACTGATTAACTAAAAATCGGAATGAAAGCCGTCATGTTGAGCTGAAACGATCCTACATGCACTGTCTCCGTAATTATACTTGTATGTTCTTATTTTATAATTGTACTCATTAAGTAACGGGTGCGATTGTTGAACAAGCAGCAGTCGATAATTTTTTAGCGAGGCAGGTTATGCAACAAAAAGGGGGGATAAAGTGAGAAATACCAAGTATTTAAAAATTGCTCTTTTTGCAATAGTATTGATTGTAGTAATATATATTGCTTTTAATTTTATTTTTAGAGGGAATATAAAAATCATAGTACACAATGATACATTTTTCGAACAAACAATTTGGCTTACACCTGAAGAAGAACATACCTATACGATACCACAGGGTGAGGAAATAAATATTAAATATTCAACGGCAGAAATTTCAATCAGTTTAATGTTAAATTATCGGGATATTGAAGGAAACCCAAAGTCAATTATGTTAAGTGAATATGTGGAAGCGCACGAGCAAGGAACTGTTAGAGTTAAGATGAAACAGTTGGATCCTAATGAAGAAATTACCTTCGAAATAACAGATAAAATTAAATAGGTTCTTTATAGATATTAAACTTGGTAATAAACTCATCTTTTTGAAGTAACGGGAGCTTTAGTAAAATTATTGAGTATGACATTGTTTCACATTTTTCTTATTTACAATATTAAGCAATCGGGCGCTTTTCTCAAACAAGGGATGCGTCTATTTTGGTTTAGGACATGAAAATTGAAAAACGATAGACTGTTACAGTCTATTTTTCTTGGCCTTTAATCATTTAAATGGCAGGATTGTTAAAGTACCGAATTAATTGAATCCTTTTTCATAATGTTTCGTAAATGAATGTATCCAGTTTGATCTTTGTTTAGCATTCGGGCAAATTTATTAAAAAGAAGGAGAGAAATAATGAATAAAGACAAATTAAGGTACGCCATACTGAAAGAAATCGACAATGGTAATAAAGCACTTACTGAAGATGACTTTGCAGTTACCGCAGATCAATTTGATGACGCTGTTAGATTTCTAAATAGAGAAAACTATTTAAAAGGTTTTTTCTACGCAGATGATAGACCTCAGCTGTTTGAAGGAACGGCTTATTTAACAGAAGATGGTGAGACTTACTTAGAGAAAAACAGTTCATTTGCAAAGACATATAGGGGTATAAAAGAAATAAGAGATTGGTTAAAACTATAGTCATTCAAAACAGTGGGAATTTATTCTTTCTACTGCAATGGTACGTTAATCAAACAAGGTTTAATGTATTTTAGTTGAAATCATTGTACTAACGCAGGTTAGTCAATACAAAAGGAATTACTAATTGATACATAGAATTAATATCACAGTAAGGGATACCTTTTGTCTGAGTTAACTTTGATGACGGTAGGAAGTTGCTTTTATCATTTAGTTAGGATATAAGAATTGGAGGTAAGGAAATGGATTCGAGAATAAAATTAAGTCACTATGGTGAAGAACGAGATATTAATTTAAATGAAGAAGAAACCCAAGCAGTTAAACTGATATTTGAGATGCTAGAAGACACTGTTATTGATATCGACAAACTTGAGGTTACTAGAAAAAGTGACAGCTATGCGACTATAGTTTTGCGTGGGAATGATTGGGATTTTGATTTTGTAAGATTCAAGTTTACAGATAGAACTAAATGGATAGCTTTAAATCTTTCAAGGGCTGACCGTGCAGCTTATAAAGATGATACACTCTTTGAAGCCCAGAAAAAGAAAACTCAGATACAATGGAAATCTGTATTGCAAAGCATAGAAGATTTACCAAAGTATAGAAATTTAATGGTCAACTCATATAGTGAGTGTATAAATCGAGAAAAAAATAATTTCCAATAACCGCCTTGTGTAAAGACTATCATCAAAAAGACGATGGCTATTTTTTAGGCTTTGTTAAATCTTTAAAATTTGTGTATAGCCCTTATTCTACTAACGGGTTGCAATCCTTGAATAAGCAGGGATTGCCCTTTTTATTATTGAAGTAAAAGTTGAAGAGCAGAATAAATAAAATGAGGAGACTATTCAATTGAAACCTAAAAAAATAATAGCAATAGTAGCTATCATAATAATATGTGTAGTCGTTTTAATAAATTTATTAAAGACAGAATTATGGGAAGCAAATGAAAAATTATTAAGAAACGGAATAATATCAATTGAACAAACGGTTGAATCAGTAAATTTATTAGATGTCACTCCATTTGAATGGGATACAGTTTACACTTTTGACCCGTATACTCCAAAAGATAAAATATATGAAACAGTTGGTTACAAATGGGATAATATTAGAGAAACCGTTAGTGAAGGAATGAACCAAGTAGTTTTTATGAAGGATGCAAAAGTCGTTTGTTATATTTATGGTTATCCTGACAATAACGGCTATGGGATATCTTTTTCAGGAGAAACGATTAACAATATCGCTGAAATGCTTAAAGTGAATGACGATTTAACCTTTCAAGTAATTAGAAGTGATGATGTTATATATTTAAACAATTGGTAAGGGAATACTTCTTCTATTAACGGGAGAGTTTCTTGATTGAATTGATACAACGATCTTCCGCAAACGGGCGCGATTCTTTAAGAAAGCGTCCTTCTTTATAGGGCCAGCATTATTGAAGAAAGAATTTTTATATAATGTTAGAATAAAAGTAATATTTAGGGGATGGGTGGAAAATCAAAATGAAAAACTGGTTATATACTTTGTATTTCTTCGTACTTGGAGTTATCTCCTTTATCACACAAGAAATTGTTACTTTTGTTATGTTAGGTGTTATTCTAATAAGCCTTAACAATATTCATTCAACATTAAAAGAAATTTTAAAAGTTCAAAAGGAAAAAATGAACTAGCTGGTGTTTTAGTAAAATAATCGGAAACTATTTTACAGCTTTTTCGTGCTTTTCAATCTTCAGCAATCGGGCGCTTTAATGGCATAAGGATGAATCTTTAAATTCCAAAACAACTATAAAAGCCGATACTTTCTTAGCGTAGGAAAAATCGGCTTTCTTTATGTCGAAATTTGCTTAGCGTATGTTTTGCGCTTTTTGTTGGTTGGACCCCTATAATGAAAATAAACGGCTGATCGCTTTTTAGGTACGATGGAAACCCCTGCTTTTGATCGAATGTCTGTTCATAGAAGTATACCAGTGATTAATGGGGAAAAATGGGTAGCAACGAATGACTTCGGCAAGGAAAGATTTATTAAAATAATCAAAAAAATGAAAAAAATGATACAAAAGAATGTACACACCGTCTAAAAGTTGTTAATATAACTATATACTATATTAATGGAAGGTGTGTTCACTTTGACGACAAATGTTACAAATGAATCATTATTTAAAGAAGTATTAGGAAATTATCCTACAGGAGTTACTGTTGTTACAACGGTTACTGAAGATGGTACACCACTTGGCCTAACAGTTAACTCTTTTGCATCTGTTTCAATTGATCCATTATTAATTTTATGGTCAATTGATAAACGCGTTTCCTCTCATGATGTCTTTAAAAACACAGAAAAATTCGCGGTCCATGTTTTAGCTAGTGACCAAAGTGATGTATGTTCTGTTTTTGCTTCAAAAGGAGTTGACCGTTTCGCCAATTGCGATTGGAAGTTTTCTGAAAATAACCTTCCTGTGATTGCTGGCGCGACTGGAGTTTTACAATGTAAAACATTTAAAACGATTGATGCAGGTGATCATACAATCCTAATTGGACAAGTTATTGACATTGATAGTGCAAAGAAAGAGCCGCTTTTATATCATAAGCGTAATTTCGGGCCGATTCCTGGCGACTTTTATAAAAAAGATTAATATAAATATAATAAGAACCCCTTCTTTCATACGAGGAAGGGGCTTTTTCTGTTTAAAAATTATAATGAGCATGATTAACTTTAAGTTTGCTCTCTAATAAGGATGATTCTTTTCAGGAAGGGAAAAATGAATTCGGAAGGGGATGAATGATTAACTTTTTATTATGCAAAAAAGGAAGTGATAAAATGAAAAAAACAGACAGCATTCGTGATCTAATTACGGTTGAAGATGAAATGGGAAAAGAAATATCTTATGAAGTTGAAGCGATGTTTGATATGCATGAAAAAACGTATGCATTACTTAGGAGCAATGAAGATACAGTCTTAATGCAAGTAGAAGAAGACGAACACGGGCAACATCTTGTCGGATTGACAAACGAACAGGATAAAAAAGCAATCTTCGATGCGTACCAAATCGTCGTTGATGCTGCTCCCGCGGATTTGAGTGACTAAAGAAATGTGGAGTTCATTGACTGAAGTCAGGTGTGTTCTTGGCTAATTTAAAAATCCAAGTTAAAATGACTAGCCAAAAAGGAGGCTTTTAAATGGGAGAATGGAATGAACAGGCTGCACCTAATAATAATTTAAAGGCAAATACCATTCGTACTTCAAAGCTCATCGGTAAAAATGGGGTTCAAGAGCATGAATTTTCAGAAGAACTATCTGATGGAGGAGACCGAGACGAGGGAATAAAAAGGCAACTAAAAAATCGTCAGCCCGGGATGGGCTAGATCAAAAAAGACAGTTACCTACAAAGGTACTGTCTTTTTTGCTTCGGTTCCGTCTTCTTATTTAGTGAAAAAGCCAAGGGCATACTTTACCCCTTCATGAACATCTTCTGTTTCATAGGCAGCCAAATCTTCGAAGGAAATTTTCATTTTTACATCTTCCAATTCATATCCGCTGTCTAAATCAACATTTAAATGAACTTCATATCCTTCAGCGGTAACATGAGTATCTATTATATTAAATGTGCGAATTGGCACCCCTGTCTCATAGTCGTATGTCTCTAAATCTTCGATCATTATTGAAACCTCCAATATAGGATTGAGAAGGAAGTGAAAAAATAACTTAGCCCTCATCTTAAGTCTGTTTTCCTCCGTTAGTATTTAATCATCCACTTTCTTACATGATTCGATTCATAGCTGAAGGACTGACAGTAAACTCCTTCATTGTTTAGTGAAAAATTGTCCATACTAAAATCGAGGTGGATGAAAATGGAGCAGCAATTGTATAAGCAACAATGGTTTGGAAATATAAAAGGAGATATTTTATCTGGCATCGTCGTCGCACTAGCCCTTATTCCCGAGGCGATTGCATTTTCAATTATAGCTGGAGTAGACCCAATGGTTGGACTGTATGCTTCCTTTACAATATCAGTAACAATTGCCTTTGTTGGTGGGAGGCCTGGTATGATTTCTGCAGCAACAGGAGCAATGGCCCTTTTATTTATTGATTTAGTTGCCCAACACGGTCTTCAATATTTATTAGCGGCAACGATATTAACAGGCATTATTCAAATTCTTTTTGGTATATTTAAGTTAACATGGTATATGAAATTTATACCACGATCCGTTATGATTGGGTTTGTTAACGCATTGGCCATCATGATCTTCACTTCTCAAGTGCAACATTTTGTAGGTGAAGGGTGGATTGTTTATGTTTTAGTTGGATTAACATTAGCAATTATTTATCTGTTTCCTTATTTAACGAGAGCGATTCCGTCGACGTTAGTAGCAATCGTTGTGATCACCGCCCTTTCTATATTGATGAATTATGGTGTACGAACAGTGGGAGATATGGGAAACCTTTCGCAAATGTTACCAGTGTTTCTAATTCCCCAAATCCCACTTAATTTTGAGACATTAGCGATTATTTTCCCTTATTCCATTGGTCTAGCTGTTGTTGGGTTATTAGAGTCATTATTGACAGCTTCAATTGTTGATGATATGACCGACTCAGAAAGCAACAAAAATGTTGAAAGCCGGGGACAAGGGATTGCTAACATCATTACAGGATTCTTTGGTGGCATGGCTGGGTGTGCGATGATTGGACAGTCTGTCATCAATATAAAATCTGGTGGGAGAGGAAGACTGTCAGCCTTCATTGCAGGCATTTTCTTAATGTTTTTAATCGTAGTTTTGGGCAATGTTGTCGTGCAAATTCCGATGGCAGCATTAGCAGGGGTGATGATTATGGTGTCAATTAGTACATTTGACTGGAATTCCTTGCGTACATTGCTTATCATTCCAAGAACTGACGCTATCGTTATGATTAGTACCGTAGTTACTGTTGTGTTCACACATAATTTGGCCATCGGTGTTTTTACTGGCATCCTATTAAGTGCAATCTTTTTCGTATCTAAAATTTCCAACATCGAAGTCGATAGTCAATTAGAAGGGAATCATAGGATTTACTATGTAAAAGGGCAAATGTTTTTTGCGTCGGTTACTGAATTGTTGACAAAGTTTGACTACAAGGAAAAGATTCACAGTGTTGAGCTTGACCTTAGCCGCACACATATATGGGATGACTCAGCCGTTGCTGCCATCGACAAAATTGTGGCTAAATTTGAAGAAAATAAAATAAATATAAAAGTAAGAGGATTAAACAAAGACAGCACAGAATTAATAAATAAATTAACAAATAAGCTTGGTTCTCATTAAAGAGGGGGGAAATGCATGTACAAAAAAATATTATTAGCAACGGATGGCTCTGAGCATTCAAAGAGGGCAGCAGAGAATGCAATTAATATTTGTAAATGCAGTAATGATTCAAAAATTGAAATCGTTTACGTGATTGATCATGGAAAAGTAAAATCGGACGTGCTTAGTAATTGGAATACAGCGAACATCGGAGACAAACATAAAAACCGAATCAAAGGAATTGAAACACTTGCCGAGGAATCAGGGGTTACATACGAGACGAAAATTCTCCAAGGAGATCCTGGCCCCGTTATCGTTGACTATGCAAATAAAAATCAATTCGATGTCATCGTTATTGGTAGCCGTGGACTCAACGTTCTTCAAGAATTTGTATTAGGGAGTGTAAGTCATAAAGTAGCTAAACGAGCAAATTGTCCTGTTTTAATCGTAAAATAGATAAAAAAAACTGGAGGAAATCTCCAGTTTTTTTTATTGGTGCAATTTCGCTGATTCGTTCTGATGATTATGATACAATATTCATTTGTTCGAACGTTGAAGGGAGGCCTTACTTTGGCGCAGCATGATTTTACGACTGGCTCTACTGTGAAGCAGTTGTTTTTATTTTTAACCCCTATAATGCTTACGAATTTATTGCAAGTTTCTTACCAATTTATTGACAGTCTTTGGGTCGGGAATTTACTTGGGGCCAATGCGCTCGGGGCAATCACAATTGCTTCGACCGTTGTTGTGACTATTCTATCTTTTATTATCGGAATTAACCATGCAACCTTGACGATATTATCTCAGCAGCGGGGGAAAGGAAATAACAACGGTCTGAAGTCGTATTTAAATGCCTTTGTAATAGTGCTTAGCGGATTGGCTCTTATAGCTGGAACCTTTGGTTTTATCTTTTCTGAATCGATTTTATTATTACTTGACACTCCTCGAGAATTACTAGCTGATGCGAACGCCTATTTACGAATTAACTTTATCGGAATTCTATTTTTATTAGGATATAACTTTATTAGCTCGGTATTAAGGTCACTTGGGGATAGCAAAACGCCGTTAACCTTCGTGTTTGTTGCTGTGTTACTAAATACAGTGTTAGACCCTATTTTTATCGCTGTTTTTAACTGGGGGATAGAGGGAGCCGCTTATGCGACTGTCTTTTCACAAGGAATCTCATTTCTTTACGGACTTATTTACACACTAAAACGAAAACTAGCGCCCTTTTCGATTCCTTCTCTTCCTAGTAAAGAAGAGGTGAAGCTAATATTAAAATTAGGAATCCCGTCAGGATTACAAATGATGGTGATTCACGCGGGTGTATTGGCGATTATGAGTGTAGTGAATACATATGGCGAGAGCGTCGTTGCCGGATTTGGAGCTTCACAGCGAATTGATAGTTTAATCACCTTACCTGCAATGGCATTGGGTACAGCGGTGAATAGTATGGCTGGTCAAAATATTGGTGCCCATCGCTGGGATCGAATCAGACAACTTGCCATTTATGGAGCTATTTATAATCTAATTATCATGCTAATGATGGCAATTATCATTTTTATTTCCGCTGACTTTTTAATTAGGTTGTTTATCCCTCAAGGCGAAGCTACTCAATTTGGAGCTAATTATATAAAGATAATCGCGTTCTTTTATCCATTTATCGGATTGAATTTTATTTTAAACGGCATTGTTAGGGGAGCTGGGGCAATGTATCAAGTCCTTATTTTAAATATCCTTTCATTTTGGGTGCTCCGCTATCCTTTAACTTACATTTGTTCTTCAATGATTGGTCCTAATGGAATTGCTCTAGGGATGGGCATCAGTTTTATCCTCAGCAGTCTTTTTTCCTTCAGTTATTTTACATTTGGCAACTGGCGCAAGCGAGAGCTATTTATGAAAAGCGGATAACAACAACAGCTCATTTTGGGCTGTTGTTTTTTTGAGTATAACTAGTTTAAAAATGTTTTTAGGCTTTATGGTATTTTGTACATAGTTTTAGCTATTTTGGAAAGGTTAATCATAGAAAGAAACCACATTTTGAAAGGAGAAAGAAAATGAATAAAAAATGGCTAATAATGCTGACAAGCATGATGTTATCGTTTTTATTAATAACAGGTTGTGGGACAAATGAGGATCCTTCTCCACCTGTAGATGAAAACCAAGAGCAAGTTCCTACTGGAGAAGAAGCCCCAATGGATGAAAATGAAACTAGCGATGAGCCTTTAGATGAGACTGACGATACTCGAGAAGATGAAAATATGGAAGGCGAACATCCAGAACTAGAGCAAGATGACGAGGAAGAACAAAACCGATAAGTAAAATAATCTTCTAAATAATAATCATGAAAAAGTCCCAATTCCCCAGATTGGGACTTTTTTCATGATCAAAAAATTAAGCCTGCTTTTTCATACTAAGTAGAAAAGCAGGCTCATTGCGATTATCTGGCGTTAGGGAAAACTCTTTGAACCATTTCAGTAAATTCCTCGAATAACCCTTGAATTGGTTGTCCACCTTCAATTTTACTTCCATAATCATTCATTCGATTGACAAAGTCTGGGTTGCTAGAAACAAATACATTGCGAATATTATTGTCTGTTTCCTTCACTTGATCTGAGATTTTTTGTTCTAAATCTCTTCTTACATCTCCTTTAGATTCATCATCCTGTACAATAGCAACATAGGCGTTGCGGTTCGCTACAATCACTGTGGCACGACGAACTTCGTCCATATCTGTAATTTTATCTTGAGCTTTATCAGCTACTTCCATGCGAGTCTGATTATTTTCCCCTCCGCGGTTATTATCAACATTTTGAACTTGAGCACCACGATCATTATCATCACGCGCTTGATTTCCCATCGCACAGCCTGAAATAAAAGCGACGACTAACAATAGAATAGTGAGTCTTTTTATTAATACCATGTGAATCCCTCCAAAATCTTTAATTATTCCTTCTTATGTTTTCCAATTAATCATTTCTTATGTAAGGAAATTCACCTTTTTAAACAAAAATAAAGTTGAGCAGAGGGGAGAGAACAGTTATTTATTTTTGTGTAAATTCTTTTTTTGAACTGAAAACCAAATGGCTAAATCTCGTGTTAATTTCCTTTCTTTTTTTTCTCAACATTTTCAATCGTTTCTCCATCAGCAATATGAAACAATCTACTTTTTGGCTCATATATTGTTTGTGACGGCCATAGTCCATGATGACCTGAAAAAATATAGCTGATAAGGCTGGCAACAAAAAAATATTCAATCCCTTTTCCTTCAAACATTTCAACAGCTAAAAGAAAGGCAGCAATAGGGGTGTTCGCACCGCCAGAAAAAGTAGCAATCATCCCTATAGCAGCAAGAAATGACATCGGCAAATGAAAAAAATCATGCAATGTATTTCCTAATGTCGCTCCGATAAAAAATAAGGGAATCGCTTCTCCGCCGACAAATCCAGTTCCCATTGTAATCGCCGTAAACACAAGCTTAGCTAGAAAGGCATAAGTGGGGACGTCTTCTTTAAAAGATTGCCCAAGCATGTCTAACCCACGTCCGTTGTAATCTTCCGTACCAATTAGCTTTGTTAAGACAACGATAATTGCTCCTCCAATAAAGGCTCTAAGCATATGGTTTTTCTTTAGGTAATTTTCAGAAACCCGTTCGGTACCATGCCTTAATTGGGAATATAGGACACTAACTAAACTAAAAATAATTGCCAATACGATTACTTTTGTAAATGATAGAGCAGAAATCTTCGGTACCGATTCAACGATAAATTTCTCATGTTCTACTCTCCAAATTCCTTCGGTTACGTAATGACCGATAAAACTTGCCACTAAACAAGGTACGAGCGCTTTGTACTTCAGCTTTCCTAAAGCGACCATTTCCATGCCAAAAACGGTTCCTGTGATAGGGGTACCAAAAGCAGCGCCAAATCCAGCACTAATTCCACACATTAAGATCAATTTCGTATCTAAATTAGAAACGTTAAACCACTTATTGACCGACTGCGCGACACTCCCTCCCATTTGAATAGCTGCACCTTCTCTTCCTGTTGAACCTCCAAATAAGATGGTAATAAATGTTCCTAAGTAGACTAACAGTCCCGTTCTTCGTAGCATTCTTTTATTTCCATGGACACTATCAATAACCAAATTATTTGATTTAGCAGAATCACTTCCATTGCTCTTACCAAAATTCATATATATAAAACCAATAACAATTCCTGCTAAAGGAAGAAAATATATTAGCCAAGAATTATTTTCGCGAGTATTGCCTAAGAAATCATTCACATTTAAAAGGAGGGCCGTTGTTGAGCCAATAATGACGCCTACAAGCCCACCTAATAAAACCCATTTGCATAAAGTATTAAATAAGCTCTGATAAGAGAATCTGATATTCATTGCAAATTCCTCATTTTAAGTGGTTTTGTGGTTCTTCCTCATGTCGCTTATTCTTGATTTCGCTAAAAATGTTATTCGAGATAGGGTTCGAACGATTTGTTCCTGGATTGTTCGATTGTGATTGATTTTCCTTAATGAGTGATAACAGCATGTGAACATCTTCTTTTGTTGCATACTGTTTTTCAGGTTTCAGCACATAGCCTAATTGCCCATTAGACTCAATGGTTGCCCATTGTAAATCACTAATCGCTTGAATATTTTGCTGTCTCAAGCGAACCTCTAACATATCAACCGTTAATCGCAGTTTTCGTAAATTCTTTTCATTTATTTCTCCATTTTCAATAACGATAATCGACTTTCCATAAAAAAACCTTTCTAAAAAATCAAACTTTAATACTAGAAACTCAATTAATAGCAGCATTAGTACAAGGATTAATGTAATAACCATCGTTATCCATATATTTCGATCACCGACGGGTTGAATGATTAATGAACCAACAGCAATCATCATCACTGTTTGAGCGACAGTTAGCTGTGAAATCGATTTTCGACCAGCCAATCGTAAAATAAGTACTCCACCAATAACAATCACAATGGCTTTCCAAATAAAATGCAAATCCAAGTTATAACCCCTCCCAAAAGGATCGTTATAAAGGTTGTCGTTATTTATCATTTACCGAAGCATAAGAAAATATCATATAGCGGATTCCAATTGTATACGTACATTAATCTTCCTATACTATAAAATAATGCCTATTTCACCGAACTTTGATAATATAAGAGAACATATGGATAATCGAGGTGAGAGACATGGAAATTAAAAATATTGTTATTGCAAGTCCCATGCATCAAGAAATTCAAGATATATTCGAAAAGAGGCGAATCGACAAAAACTTTCGATTTTTATCAGAAGAAGAAGTTTCGCAAACAGATTTAAATTGGGCAGATGCATTCGTTTCATTCAACATGAAAGGAAATCTTGATTATCGGCATTTAAAGTGGGGGCATTCACTCGGGGCAGGGGTCGATCGTTTTTTAGCAAACAATCAATGGCCGAAAAATATATTATTAACAAGGACGATTTGCTCTTTTGGACAAAGAATCTCCGAGTATTGTTTAAGCTTCATTTTGAAAGACCTTCAAAATCATGACCACTTTCAACAATTAAAACAAGATAAAAAATGGAATCCTATTACACCAAAGCTTTTAAACGAACAAAAGGTGATGATATACGGGACAGGAGAGATTGGGCAAACAGTTGCAAAAGTTTTGGAATCATTTGGTGTAGATGTATATGGAGTTTCATTAAGCGGAAAACAAAAAGCCCATTTTAAGCAAGTAATGACACTGGAATCCCATTACGAAATTTTAAGTGAAATGAATTATTTAATAAATACGTTGCCGTTAACTAAAAAAACGACCCATTTATTAGATGAAAAAATCTTTAAGAAACTTTCTCATGCTGGGTTAATTAATGTCGGCCGGGGAGCGACTCTAAAAGAGGATGATTTATTAGGTGCATTAGAAAGTAACAATTTAAAGTTCGCTGTCCTTGATGTATTTGCGGAAGAACCACTCCCAGCGAATCATCCATTTTGGAATCACCCTAAATTATTCATTACCCCTCATATCTCAGCAGTTACTACACCTGAAGAAGGAGTAGACTGTTTTATTGAAACATTACATAAGTTAGAAACTAAGAAACCACTACATAATACAGTTGATATTTCAAAGGGATATTAAATTTCTAAAATAGAGATACAAAAAGGTTCGCCAAGTTGGCGAACCTTTTTGTGTTAAGATACTGCATTTAACTCATTTATGTTAAGGAAAGGCACTTTGACCATCACTTCTTTCCTTTGTTAAGACTATATTAATAAAAAGATGGAATCCATCAATGGGGGATTACTGCTAGTTAATCTGCGATTAATTGAGGTGGAGTAATGAGTAGCACTGATGAGTACAAAGTTTTAACAGGAGCTTGGATTGATGCGCTCGGTACAATTATATCCGCGATTGCAGAAATTAGGGCTTTAGCGGGAATCGATGAAATAAATAATAAACTTGTGGCAATCGGGGAAGGTCTGCAAGCAGTTGGATCCCTTGTTGTAGGAACCGCCTTTGAAGAGTATCCTTTTGGTTTTGCCGGAAACTGGATTGACGGTGCTGGGGCAGCAACAAGCTCACTAGCTGCCTATTTACAAGATGTTGAGGGAGAAAATCCAGATAATATTCGATTAGAGATACTCGGTGATTCATTTCAATCAGTTGGTGCCTCTATTGCGGCTGCTGGAGATTATATAATAGGTGAACATCTATTCGCAATCGGGAATTCGATTCAAGCATTGGGTGCTGGCCTAGAAGCAATCGGGGGCATGTATGAATTAAATGACAAGGAAGCAAAAGCACAAATTCTATCAACGATTGGGGCTATTTTGCAGGCAATTGGCTCAAACTTTGTTGCCATTCTCTTAACGGATGAACTCATGGCAAGTGAGCAGAGTGAGTTTCTACTATTTAAAGGAAAGGATAAAAAAACTAGGAATGGTAAAAATGAAACAGATTGAAAAAGATAACGCTAAGATAACAGCAAACACGGTCCATTCACAATAATTATTTTATTTAAACAGGAGTTGTCAACCTTTTGAGATTTTTCATTCCTCTGTTTTTCATAATTGCATTAGTAATCATCTCTTTTAATTTATTGAAAACAACCGATAAAACGAGCAATCAAGCTACCAAACCACAAAATGATTCTTCTAAACAAGTAGTTGTTCTGATCATCGATTCGATTATGGATGAACCACTCCAATCTGTACTTGAAGAAAAGAAGGCACCAGCGCTTGAGTTTTTAATCAATAACGGAAATTACTATCCGCACATTGTAAGCAGTTATCCAACCATGTCCGTGGCCATTGATAGCACATTATTAACAGGGACTTATCCCGATCAGCATAAAATCCCAGCACTCGTATGGTTTGATTCAAAAAATAATCGATTGATTAGCTATGGAAGTGCGAAACAGGAAATCATGAAACTTGGACCAAAACAAGTTTTTCATAATAGTCTCTTTCAGTTAAATAACGACCATATGAATAAAAATGTTCAAACCATTCATGAGGTAGTAAATGGGCCAACGGCATCCATCAATACGCTCGTTTATCGTGGAAAGAATAACAAACCTTTAAACACTCCAAAAATATTAGATGTGATTGGCTTTTTAGATGAAAATGACTCAGTTAAAGGGCCAAGTTTTTTTTCATATGGACTTCTGTCGACCATACATCCAGATAATAAACATACGAATTTTTGGGAGGCTTTCGGCTTCAATGATAAATTTGCTACAGAAGAAATGAAATACTTAATTGAACACGACAGACTGCCAGCTTTTTCATTAGTGTATTTTTCAGATAACGATAAAGTCGTGCATAAAAAAGGGGTAAATGCTACGAAAGGGATTGAAGATGCAGATAAACAACTACAGGAAATTTTGAATTCCTATTCTTCCTGGGATGAAGCGATAAAAGACACCGTTTGGATTGTGATGGGGGATAGTGGTCAAACAGATATTGGGAAAGTTAAAAATCAAGCTTTAGTTGACTTAAGAGAGTTGCTTAATCCGTATCAAATTCATAAGATTAGCAAGCCTGTTCAAAAACAAGATCAACTCGTCCTTGGTTTAAATGAGCGAATGTCATTCATTTATATTTTAGATGAAAACATAAAAAACGAGGACATCATTACACTTTTATCTACTGATAATCGAATTGATCATATTGCATGGAGGGAAGGCGAGTGGATAAAAGTAACTTCGACTGACCATATCGGTACACTTGCTTTTAAACCATCGGGAGACTTTACTGATCAATATGGACAAGCATGGTCAATAGAGGGGAATATCGAAATTTTAAACCTACAGATTAATCAAGAAAACGAAATTACTTACAATGACTATCCAGATGGGCTTGCCCGACTATCGAGTGCATTTTATTCACATGAAGGGGATTATTTGATCGTGGACGCCAAGCCTGGCTTTGAATTTGTTGGCGAAGGCTCGCCAACCCATGTCGGGGGAGCAGGACATGGTTCGTTACATAAACAAGATACGTTTTTTCCGATGATCGTCACTGGTACGGAAGAAAAACCTAAACATGAACGAATCGTCGACTTTAAAGAATGGATTCTTAAAATATTAGATCCCAAAGCAAAGGTTGAGGTAATGGAGGATATCCAAGGTGAAGATTAAAGTCATGACGTACAATATTCATCACGGAAAAGGGTTAGATAAAAAAGTGGATTTATCAAGAATCGCAGAAGTGATTTCTACAAGTAAGGCAGACATAATTGGCCTTAACGAAGTCGACAAACAATTTTCTAAAAGGAGTCATTTTATTGACCAAATTCATTTCCTTGCCAGCAAATTAAATTTTTACTTTGCTTTTAGTCCATCATTGACGGTAAAGTCACGAGAGGCTGATATGATTCGACAATATGGAAATGGGATTCTATCCCGTTTCCCGATTTTGAAAAGCCAGCCATATTTACTCAATTTTCTCCCTCAAATCATTGAAGGGAGGTCCATACTTGAAACGACCATCACCGTAAACGGCAAGGTGTTGAATGTGTATGTTACTCATTTAAGTTTAAATCCATTTCTTCACAAACGACAAAGCGAATTGATTATAAATCACATTAAAAATCCTGCAATTATTCTTGGTGACTGGAACATGAAACCATACACAAGGAAATGGAAAAGGGTAGTAAAGAGATATAATGATGTTTGGCATGAAGCAGGGGAAGGTAGAGGATTTACTTACCCTTCAAACAACCCAAGAATGAGATTAGATTATATTTTTACTAGCAAAGAGTTCAAAATACTCAATGCTGAAATTTCAAATGATATGCCGATTGCCTCTGATCATTTACCACTTGTGACTACGTTAACGATTTAAGTTCATACGAGGGAGAAATATTATGAAAAAAGGAATTCTTTTTCTCATCATCTACGGAATGATTCTATCATTCGCTTTCTCTTATCGAGAACCACTCATGATTTGGTTAAATGAAAGCCGATTATCGCATTTGCCAATCATGTTTATCCTAGCTATCTTATTTGGTGTAATTCCGATTGTACCTTTTAGTGTGTTTGCTGGATTGATGGGTGCAAAATATGGGGTAGGGATTGGTTCAGCTATCAATTTGATTGGTTCAGTAGGTGCCGCTGCGACCTTCTTCATAATGGCACGCTATTTTTTTGTTGAGAAGTTTCAAAATTATATTTCAAAGTATAAAGGAATTAAAAAATTTGACCGGATTATTAGCCAAAATGCTTTTATTGCTGTGTTATTTAGCCGATTGATCCCCGTCGTTCCACCACCCGTCGTAAATATTTATTCTGGTTTAAGCACGATGCTCTTTAAAACCTATATTATAGCGACTACAATGGGCCAAATTCCTGGAATGATTATATACGCGTATTTAGGTAATCAGCTTTTCGCAGCAACCCACTCAATTTTTATTGGGATTTTCATTTATTTAGCGTTTTTAATTGTTGTACTTATCGTTTATCGATGGTGGTATAAGGGAAAGTCTAAAGTCATTTTGGAGTAAGTTGGATGAAACAAGTACAAGACAATATTATCGTCTTTTCTTTTTGGTGTCTTTAACTAATGATGGTTTTTTAATTACTGGATGAAATTTAAAATGAACTTGAATGAGATCTCCATTAATTTTATTGACACTTAAAATATCTGCTTTTCGGCCTTTTATAATAATGATATCACCGACTGATGCTACAAAATTTTCAACGAGATGACTAAAAATTAGTGATTTATTTTCAAAGTATTGAATTACAATCATCTTGCATTTCTCCTTCATTATTTTTACAAATTCCCCGTTTATGTGGCTGCACTATAGAATATACACATTATTAATAAAGGTGAGTAATAAATAGATGAATATAGGAAAAAACAAATTGCTTATACCCAATATTCTAATTTGACGATGTTTGAAAAAATAAGCGAAAAAAAACCGTTTAAATTGGGAAATACCCAAATTCCCCTAAAAATAAAGGAAGTTTTTCCGGTTATCTTATTTAAATCTTTAGATTTTGACTTATATTGGGGGGTTAACTGGAATTTCTCCGCTTATATCTGCTTATTGAGCTTCCAACATATACGTTAAGCGGAAATTCTCCGCCTATGAATTCATATACCTACACGAAAATGAACAATAACAGAGCCTTAAGTAAAAGGGGGGATACGTGAACATGGATTTGTAGTCGCCATTTCATTTTTTCTTTTCTAGTTTACATAATATATATTCTCGGAAGTTGTGAATTATAAAAAACGTTTTATCTCATTTGCTAAGTATACTTGTGTTAGTGAGACGAAACGTTTTTTCATACTAAAACAAATCTTTGTTGCATTTATAAATTTTTAAAAAACAAGAACAAAGATTTTACATTACTCACGTAAATTCTTTGTTCTTTATGAATTAAACTGTTCTATTTAGTTAGTTGATCATTAATTGACATTAGTCGAACATTTTTTGACATTAACTTCCCCTTTAGTTTACATAATATAATTATTAGTTTATTTTATTTAAAATAAACTTCACACTTTCGTTTGACTCCCTCTTCGTTTGTTTGCAGCCGCTAAATATTGTCTTGGTGTGCCATAATATAATATTTGATCATACTCTGGATAAATCGATTCAAACTGTATATATATTGAACTATCAAGTAGCCACGGGTAATGTAAAAAAAGATTGCGATCACCGTAAATAATCGCAGTTAAAGCGAGTTCGAGCTCTTTTTTGAAAATTAAATAGCGTACTTTCGCAAATTTTTCATCAAACTCGCCACCACTTATATATACCTTCCCTAATAACATGTATTCACCGTCTCTCGTCTTCCATTCCCCGAGTACTTCATCACGTAGTTTTTGATCAAACTCTACGTAATCATACTTTCTGCCAATCGTTAAATACAGTTCTCCCGTTTCATCAGAATGGGTCAACGTATATTTCCTACCTTCTATTGGCCCAAATCCATTCATTGGTGGCGAATACTTTACATACAATTTATCTGGATTAAATTTGTTCACGGCAGAAAACTCCTTTCCAGAAAACTTACCTATTATTACCATAATATATGTTTATTGGAAAGGAATTGTTACTTTTGCCTAGAATTTTCATGTTAATCATTATTTTTTCGAACAGATGTTTCAATCAGCTGCCATTTCCCATTTTCAAGCAGCCACTTTGATTCTACAACACCTACGGGGACTCCGTTCGCAACTCCGTTAAACTTTTGTACCCCTTTTAAACCGAGACGATCTCCTTCTAACTTTATTGGTTGTAAAGTTGAAAAAGGCTCAACAACTAGCTCCATTGGTTCATTAAGTTTTCCGTTAATATATAAACCGAGTTGATCATATATATCTTTTCGATTTTTCAAATCAAATGTAAATGTTTCATTTGTATCAATAATTTTAATAGAGGCCTCATATTCATCTTTATATTGAGAACTAATCATTAACGACTCTGGAACATTAAGATTTACTTTTCTAGCATCTTTGAATGAATATAAATAATAATGTGAAGTCTCATCGTCTCCGCCCGTTTGAACATCAACAAGTACATCATTTACACCATCATTATTTAAATCATGAAAACTTATTGTCGGTGAATAACCCTCTTCCAACTTTATCTTGTGAGATTTACCCTCTGATGTTTTTACTTTCATAATAATTTCCTTTAAAAAAAGAGATTCATTTTCTAAAGGAATTCCTTTAAACGTAATTAGATCTTTTTTTCCATCACCTGTTAAATCAACTTGTTCTGAAAGAATAGGTTTATTTTGCTCACGGTCATCAATAGCAAAAACAACCGTAATCGCAGATAACAAAATCGTAAAAAAAATGGCAACTGGTAGTAAAATTATTTTGTTCATATTCTCTCCTCAGCTAAGTTCTTTTTATATTATCTAAAATGCCCATTTTTGGGAGTGAATATGCAAAATTCCTTACAGTAAAAATTAAGTTTTATTTTTTAAGCTCATGTTTATTTTTGTTATGAAAATCATTCACTAGAGAACAAAAAACTAGTTCAAATTGAACTAGTTTTGGTTTCATTCTTTTAATTCTCATTCGTACCAGCATCCAACTTCCATAAAGCACTAAGTTGTCCACTTTCGTTATCATCAAATATAAAAGAACCATTTGAATAGCGATCATTGAACCGAAGATCACTTGGCTTAATGGTAATTAATTGCTGTTTATCGGTTAATAGGAAGATTTCATCATTTTTGGTGGCGATTTCTACACCTGCAATCCGATGCGGATGGTTCTTTAATTCACGTAACATGACCACTCCTCGCTTCGAACGAGTCGATAATTCAAATTCAGAAAGCTTCATTTTCTTGACAGCCCCTCGCTGGGTGGCAAGGATAATTAGTTGTTCAGAAGCTTCATCGGCTATTTTCCCTCCAACCACATAATCACCGTCTTTGAGATTGATTCCTTTTACGCCTCCAGCCCTAATTCCAATAGGACTAACCTCTTCTTCAGCAAACCATAACCCAAATCCTAAATGTGTTGCAAGGAATAAACTTTTACTTCCGTTTGTTAAATGAACATCGATTACTTCATCATCAGCTTTGACGTTCATCGCTGTCAATGTTTTAGAATAGCGTTGTGCCCTGTATTGTTTTAACTCGGTTTTCTTAACCATTCCGTTACGAGTAACAAATAACAAGTATTCCTCATTATCAAAATTATTCACTGCTACCGCTTTTATAAGTTGCTCATCCCGTTCAAGCGGAACAATATTGGCAACATGTTGCCCAAGATCTTTCCAACGGATATCTGGAAGCTCATGAACCGGGATATACAGATAATTCCCTTTGTTCGTAAATAAGAGAAGAACGTCTTTCGTATTCATCTCAAATTGCGCAAGTAACCGATCCGTCTCTTTCATTGCAAAATCTTGGCCGTTCGAAGCCGCGTATGACCGCTGACTTGTACGTTTTATATATCCGTCTTTTGTTACGGTAACAATCACATCTTCACTTGCAATGAGCACTTCCATATTAATCTTAATTTCTTCTATTTCTGCCTCAATTTTTGTTCTCCGCCCATCGGCAAAGCGCTTTTTCACTTCTTTTAATTCTTTTTTTATCACTGAATTCATTTTCTTTTCACTTTCAAGAATGGACACAAGCTCCTTAATCTTTTCAGAAAGTTCTTCTTGCTCCGCTCTTAAAGCCGTGACGTCCGTGTTTGTTAACCGGTATAGTTGTAAGGAAACGATGGCTTCTGCTTGTGCCTCAGTGAACATAAATTTTTCAATTAAGTTATTTTTAGCATCACGTTTATCTTTCGATGCACGAATCGTTGCGATCACTTCATCGAGAATCGATAAAGCTTTTATTAAGCCATCAACGATGTGTTGTCTATCCTTGAACTTTCTCAAATCATATTCAGAACGCCTAGTAACTACTTCTCGTTGATGAGCGATATACGCATCCATTAAATCTGCTAGTCCCATTAACTTTGGTCGCTTATTATATATAGCGACCATATTGAAGTTATATGTGACTTGTAAATCTGTATTCTTAAATAAATAATTTAAAATGCCTGTTGCATCGGCTTCTTTTTTTAATTCAATAACCATTCGTAGTCCGGTACGGTCGGTTTCATCACGAACTTCAGAAATCCCTTCTACTTTGCGGTCGAAACGAAGTTCATCGATTCGCTTAACAAGATTCGCCTTATTTACTTCAAATGGAATTTCTGTCACAACAATTTGTTGTCTGCCTCCACGAATCGTTTCAATGTCCGTTTTTCCGCGTACGATGATTTTTCCTTTTCCTGTTTGATACGCTTTTAAAATGCCGTCCACACCTTGAATAATCCCACCAGTTGGAAAATCAGGACCTTTTACGACAGTCATTAAGTCCTCAACAGAGCAGCTTGGTTTGTCCATGCGCATAATAACCCCGTCAATCACTTCGTCAAGAGAATGAGGGGGAATATCAGTTGCATATCCAGCGGAAATTCCAGTTGATCCATTTACAAGCAAATTGGGAAACATCGATGGAAGAACGGTTGGTTCCTTTGAAGTATCATCGAAATTTGGAATGAATTCAACCGTTTCTTTTTCAATATCTCGTAACAATTCAGCAGAAATAGCCGCAAGACGAGCTTCGGTATATCTCATCGCAGCCGGTGGATCGCCATCATTACTCCCGTTATTTCCATGCATTTCAATTAAAACGTTTCGCACTTTCCAATCCTGGCTCATCCGTACCATGGCTTCGTAAACAGACGAATCTCCGTGCGGATGATAATTACCAATCACGTTTCCAACTGTTTTAGCTGATTTTCTAAAGCCTTTTTCATGCGTATTTCCTTCAACATGCATCGCATACAAGATTCTTCGTTGAACAGGTTTTAATCCGTCACGAGCATCAGGAAGAGCTCGCTCTTGGATAATATATTTGCTGTAACGACCAAAGCGATCACCAAGGACATCTTCTAGAGGCAGGTCGCGAAATTTTTCTACAGAGCTCATTCTTCACTAACCTCCTCTGCAACAATGATATTTTCATTTTCTAAAATATTGTCGCCTTCATCCAATGTAAAGGCTACATTCGCTTCAATCCATTTCCGTCGAGGTTCGACTTTATCTCCCATTAGGGTTGTTACTCGACGTTCTGCACGGACAGCGTCATCAATTTTTACGCGAATCAAAGTTCTAGTCTCAGGATTCATTGTAGTATCCCATAGTTGATCAGCATTCATCTCACCTAACCCTTTGTATCGCTGAATGATGTATCCTCTGCCAATTTTATTAATCGCCCCTTGTAGTTCGTCATCACTCCAGGCATATTCAAGGACTTCTTTCTTTCCACTCCCTTTGCTGACCTTATAAAGTGGCGGTAGAGCGATAAATACTTTTCCTGCTTCAATAAGCGGTCTCATATAGCGATAGAAAAACGTAAGAAGCAATACTTGGATATGGGCCCCGTCCGTATCAGCATCAGTCATAATTACAACTTTGTCATAGTTTACATCTTCGACTATAAAATCGGCGCCGACTCCAGCACCAATTGTGTAAATGATCGTATTAATTTCTTCGTTTTTAAAGATATCTTGAAGTTTAGCCTTTTCGGTATTAATGACTTTTCCACGCAAAGGAAGAACGGCTTGAAACCGTCTGTCACGTCCCTGTTTTGCTGATCCTCCAGCAGAATCTCCTTCTACCAGATAAAGTTCATTTCGTTTTGGATTTTTACTTTGTGCAGGAGTTAGTTTCCCGGAAAGAACAGTTTCAGATCTTTTTCGTTTCTTTCCGCTCCGTGCATCTTCCCTTGCTTTTCGGGCTGCTTCTCTCGCCTGAAAAGCTTTGACCGACTTCTTAGTTAATAGAGAGCCCGTTTCCGGATTTTCTTCTAAAAAATAAGCAAGATTTTCCGAGACGACTGAGTCTACTGCTGAACGAGCTTCACTTGTTCCTAACTTTCCTTTTGTCTGTCCTTCAAACTGAAGCATATCTTCAGGGATTCTGATAGAAATAATCGCTGATAACCCTTCGCGAATATCTGCTCCCTCAAGATTTTTGTCTTTTTCTTTTAATATGCCAGCCTTCCGAGCATATTCATTAAAAGCTCTAGTCAGCGCTGTTTTCGCTCCAATCTCATGAGTACCTCCATCTTTCGTACGAACACTATTTACAAAACTTAAAATGTTCTCTGAATAGCCATCGTTAAATTGGAAAGCAAATTCAACTTCAATTTTCGAATTTTCACCTTCAAAACTAACAACTGGATGGAGTTCATCTTTTTCCTCATTTAAATATTCAACGAAAGCCTCAATACCCGTATCATAATGAAAAACATCTCTGATATCTTGGCGTTCATCAATAATTTCAATTTTTAATCCTTTAAGCAAAAATGCAGACTCGCGCAGCCTTTCGCATAAAGTCTCGTAATTAAAGGTAGTTGTGGAAAAAATTTCACGATCTGGTTTAAAGTGGATGGTTGTCCCGGATTGATTCGTTTTCCCGATTTTTTCTAGAGTCGTAACTGGCTTTCCTCCGTTTTCGAATTTTTGTTCGTAAACAAAGCCATCTCTCTTAATCGTGACAACTAATTTTTCTGAGAGCGCATTAACAACAGATGCTCCTACTCCATGGAGGCCCCCACTTGTTTTATACCCACCTTGCCCAAATTTCCCTCCGGCATGAAGAATGGTAAGAATAACTTCTGGAGTAGGTTTTCCAAGCTTATGCATTCCTGTTGGCATTCCGCGCCCTTTATCCTGAACAGAGATGGAGTTATCCTTGTGGATTTTAACAATAATCTGATCACCATAACCTGCGAGAACCTCGTCAACGGAATTGTCAACGATCTCATAGACTAGATGATGAAGCCCTCTGCTATCCGTACTGCCAATATACATACCAGGACGTTTACGGACCGCTTCAAGCCCTTCTAGTACCTGTATGGCATCATCGTTGTATTGAAATGCTTGTTGGTTTCTAGCCACTAAAATACCCCTTTCATAACTGCAACGCGCATTGACATCTGTTTCTTGTCAATGTTTCAACATAATATTCGGTCTGTAGTTTGATTAATCCTTCAAAAATAAAAAAAGACCTTACAAACATTTGTTCTTTGTTTTTAGTTTATCACAATTTTTTTTACTCCTAAGCTTTATTTTAGCTCTTTCTCACGATTTAGCAAATTGAATTCTTATTTACCGCAATAACCACTCATATTTTCCACATTTTTGGAGACACTTTATTTTTTTGAAATGTTTTACAAAATATTCAATGATTCCCGCCTTTATTTTTAATTTACAAGCACAAGCTAATCGTATATCAATGATGCAAATTATCGCAATGAATTAGGAGGTGTGGCTTTTTTGCGAACATCCAAGGTCATTTTACTTACAGCTGTATTAGCTGTTTTACTAATTATTTCAATAAACACATTGTTTCAACCAGAAACAGTACAAAATAGAATTCAAACACATGAAAACGAGCCAATCATCCTTAATACCAATAAAAAGACTCATCCGCAAATAATGGAAATTAATAATATCAAACGTGGCAAAGAAATTAAACAGCAACTTGATTACCAACAAGAAATTACCCATTTTCATCATAATAAACAAGATACGAGCCACTATCTAGATCACGAAGTAACCGTTCAGTTTAAGGACGAGCCAGAAGCGGAACAGTTGGATCAAATGGCAAAAAGAATTAATGGGTGGGTCGTCAAAAATGACGGACTGCTTTACGTTTTTCGCTCAAAGAATTTAGAAACACCAGAGTTAATAGAATATTTCCATTCAAAAGAAATTGTTGAGTTTGCTGAGCCTCAATATATTCTTATGCAGAATGAGATTCCCGAGCAACATCAATTTACCTTACCTAATGATCAGCTGTACATGGAAGATTATCAATGGAATTTACCGATAATTGGAACAGAGCATGGGTGGAATATTTCAAGAGGTAGTGAGGATGTCACAATTGCTGTCATTGATACTGGCGTTGATTTGGATCATCCTGATTTAGTAAATAGACTTGTGGAAGGTTACAATGTTTTAGGCGATAATTCATTTCCTGACGATGATAACGGACACGGGACCCATGTAGCAGGGATTATTGCATCGGAAACAAATAACCGTGAAGGAACAGCTGGTTTAACTTGGTTTAGTAAAATTATGCCAATTAAAGCGATGGGAACAGAAGGATTTGGGACGACCTTTGATATTGCAAAAGGTATTATATGGGCAGTGGATCATGGGGCAGATGTTCTTAACTTAAGCCTTGGAAATTATAAAGAATCCAATGTGTTAGAAAAAGCAATCCAATATGCTTATAATCATAATGTCGTCATTATTGCAGCTGCTGGTAATGATGCAACAAAACAGCCTTCTTATCCGGCTGCCTATCCAGAAGTCCTTAGTGTTTCCGCAGTAAGTATCGACGGTAGCCTTGCGGAGTTCTCAAATTACGGAAATTACATTAATATTTCTGCTCCTGGAGAGTACATCCCAAGTACTTATTTTAATGAACAATATGCTGCTCTTTCGGGAACTTCGATGGCAGCTCCACATGTTGCTGGATTAGCTGGGTTAATTAAGTCAACAAATCGCGATTTAACGAATAAAGAGATTATGAAGATCATTCAAACATCTGCGATCGATTTAGGTAAAAGAGGAAGAGATGACCAATTTGGCTATGGTATGATTGATGTGAACGAAGCCTTAAAAAAAGCTTCAGTAAAAAAGCAAACAAACAGGGAAAAAATTCAACAAAGACTAAATGTTCATCGCTAGCCTTTATCCCCTTCACAGGTTGAAGGGATTCAATATTAAAGATGCTGAAAAGGAAGGCGCAACATAGGCCTTCCCTTTCAGCATAGCATAGTATTAAATGTACTCTCGTTGATAGGTACTTTCTCCAATGCCTTTAAGCAAAGGTGGTTCGCTCTGGGAATACAAATATAACTCATGCATCGCCCGCGTACATGCTGTATAAAATAATTTTTGCTCACTTTTTTCACGATAACAGGACGCATTAAAAATAATGACAGCATCAAACTCAATTCCTTTGGCTAAATACGCGGGAAGAATGCTAATTCCTTTTTCATATGAAATCGTCCCCTTCTCGATTAACCTTGCATCTATTTTTTGACCGACTGAATCAAATATATAGCGGCTCTCTGCATCCGTACGGCAAATAATCGCAATCGTCTTATGGCCTTTTTCCTTGATTTTATTTACCTTTTCAGCAATAAGATTGAGGATTCGTTCTTCATCTTCATAAATGAAAAGTGTTGGCAAGTCCCCATTCCTATTAAAAGGTTCAATCAAATGTCCATCATCGATGAGCTCGCGGGTAAATTCAACGATTTGTCGAGTTGAGCGATAGGTTCTAGATAAAACAATCACTTCTTTTTCCTCAATCCCTAGTGCATCCTCAGCTAGGACCGTATCAGCCCCAGTAGGACCTGAGTAAATGGCTTGATTCATATCTCCAAGCAACGTTATTTTACTATACGGGAACAGTTTACGGATAAAAGCAAATTGAAATGGCGTATAATCTTGAGCCTCATCAATAAAGACATGACGAATGCTCGTATTCGATTTCCTTCCCTCAATTAAATCTTGTAAATAAAGAAATGGAGTCGCATCTTCGTATAAAAAACGCTTTAAATTTAGTTCTTGTTTTGTTAGAACAGCAATTTCCTCCCAAGAAGGCGGTAGAAAACCATCAGGATACTCATGACTAAACAGGTTTTCATAAATTACTTTCTTATTTATAAAATCTAGTCTTTTCACCCGATTAAACACGGGCTTTAAACGTTTAGAGACGAGCATTCTCGACAATACTTTTTTTTCTCGTTCGTAATCATCGAACGAATCTTCATTAAATGCCTTTTTTTCTTGTAAAAGTTTATAAGCATCAAGAAACTCATCTTTCTCTAAATATTGGATTTCTTCTTCAACCCAATCTTCCTTTTGCTCTTGTTTTGCTATTCTTTTTAACTCTTTTATTAACATCTCCTTCATCATTTGAATGCGATTAGGAATCGAGAGAGTTGAGTCAAGGGAATAAAAATAATGATAAAGTCGTTCTTTTGTAAACAAAATTTTGTTCCGGAAGGTAATGTTTGAAAAAACCAACCCACGCTCAGATAATTGCTTAACATATGTATCGATTACTTTTTTAAATTGGACGCTTGATTTAAATCGAAGACTTTCAATTCGGGTAGCATAATTACGATCATCACTGTTAGCCAGCAAATACTCCATTTGGTCAAAAATATCCTCTAGTTTAAACTTTTTCCCAATACGTGATAGCAAATATTCTTGAAAAGTCGCCTGCTGCATGTTTTCTTCTCCCAGTTCAGGCAAAACAGTAGCAACATAACTATTGAACATTGGATTTGGCGAAAAAAGCATAATATTTTCTGATTTTATAATATTACGATATCGATACAATAAATAAGCAATTCGTTGCATCGCCGCTGAAGTTTTTCCACTCCCAGCCACTCCCTTGACGATGAGGAGTTTGCTCTGTTCATTACGAATAATTTGATTTTGCTCTTTTTGTATCGTGGCAACAATGCTCTTCATTTGGGTATCAGCGTTATTTCCAAGCACTTCTCGAAGCATTTCATCCCCAATCGTGACGCCACTATCAAACATCGCCTTAATTTTTGCATCTTTGATCACAAATTGCCTTTTTAAATCCATCACTCCGGTTACTTTTTCTAAGCTCGTTTCATACTCTGCTGGCCCCGGTGGATAATCATAATAAAGACTTGAAATAGGCGCTCGCCAATCATAAATTAAAAAATCTTCATCTTTTTCATCCATTAACGAAGCAATTCCGATGTAAATAGACTCACTTAGCTTTTCGCCTGTTTCTGTAAAATCAATGCGCCCGAAGTAAGGAGAATTTTTTAATCTCATTAAGGTTTTTATCTGTTTATCCATTTGTGTATGACTTCGTTCTCGCTCAGATAGGAGCTCAGCTTGTTGCTTAATGCTTGTATATGTTTCACCAACATCATCAGGTTCATCGAAATTAACCGTTACATCCTCCCAAAATGTTTTCCTAATATGTAGCGCTTCAGACTCAATTTTACCTACATGAGTTTGCAAACGTGAAAACTTTTTTGTTATTTCGGTTGTTACCCAATCGACCCTATCTTGTTCTTCTTGAAGTGTCCTTCGTTCTTGCTCACTCATTAAATTCACTCCTTAACAAGTCACTATGTTCGTTGTTCTTATGTTTAGTATAGCTAAATTCATTTGTTGCTTATAAAGGAAACTCTTCTTTATCATGGAAAAAGCGGAACCATTATGGTCCCGCGTTATGTAGTTTATTCTCATTTTGTCATCGCATGTTCCACTTTGATACAACGATCCATAATTACAGTATATCCTTTGTCCTTTAAAAAATGATAAGCTTCTTCATTTTCAACACCAAGCTGCGCCCAAAAAACATCGGCATTGATTTCAGCAAACTCCTTTGCAATTTCTGGGAGGAATTCAGATCGCCGGAAAATATTAACAATGTCAACATGTCCTTCTATTTCTTTCAAAGAAGAGACTGCCTTTACACCAAGGATTTCATCCGCCTTTGGGTTGACAGGAATAATTTCATAACCAGCGTCCTGCATCGCCTTTGATACCATATACGAAGTTCGCTCAGGATTGTCACTTAAACCGATGACAGCGATTTTTTTTGATTTTTTCAAGATTTCTCCAATTTCTTCTCTACTTGGATTTTCAATCCCCATCTGCTTCAACACTCCCTTTATTTTCATTCTCCCCTATAATATTAACTTAGAAATAAAAAGAAATATAGCGAAGTGCATATTTTTATCGACTTCACCTTATATCTTTTAAGAAAATAGAAAATTTTTTGTAAGAACGTGGTACAATATCAATATTATTCACACGCTAAAGGGGAAATATTTATGGCAATAAACGCACTAATATTATTATTAGCTTACTTACTTGGATCCATTCCGTCAGGCCTCATTGTAGGCAAGCTGTTTTACAAAATCGACATTCGTGAACACGGAAGTGGGAATCTCGGAGGAACAAACAGCTTCCGTACACTTGGTGTAAAAGCAGGAGTAGCTGTCACCTTAGCTGATATCCTAAAAGGGACATTAGCAGCTAGTTTACCTCTTCTTTTTAATTCAGATCTACATATGCTTTTTGTAGGCTTATTTGCTGTTGTAGGTCATATGTTTCCGATTTTTGCAGGGTTTCGCGGCGGAAAAGCAGTGGCAACATCTGGTGGAATTTTACTAGCGTATGCACCCTATTTATTTTTGTTTATGCTTATCTTTTTCTTAATTAGTTTATTGGTGACAAAATATGTTTCGCTTTCTTCAATTTTAACAGCCGTTGCAACATTCCTGTATGCATCTTACACAAAAGACCCAATATTAATCCTCGTTGTCGCTCTATTAGCGATTTTCGTTATTTATAGACATCGAGCAAATATACAAAGAATCCGATTAAAAACAGAACCAAAGGTGAACTTATTTAAAAAAAGAATTCAATGAAAGAGAGAGAATTGGTCTCTCTCTTTATTTTATACTTTTAATAATTGAAATCTCGCTGAACCTAAAACATCTTTGACATAATCAAGCTTCGTGTGATTGAAATAGATTAAATCTCGTTCATGGATGAGAATATCAATTCCACTAAATGTATATTGATGATCATTTGTTATAGGCCGCTCTTCCAGAGACAGCTGAAGCTTAGGACCGCCTCAACCAATTCCCATTGAAAAACGAATGAATAATTTTTCATTTGCTGTTTGTTCGTTTTCAATTATTGATTTCAACATTTTTGCCGCACTTTCAGTTATACTAAACAATGTATAAACACCCCATTTACGTTTTAACACATGAAAATTTTATGAATTATTTCTTCAATTTCATACAAAATCCTACATTCATATTATATTATCATTAGACAATTAAAAATAAATATGCTCAAAGAGGGCTATAGGAGACTCTATTATGAAAAAAAACAAACATTGGGTTTTTGTATTTAGCATGATTTTCATTCTTCTCATAACAACTGGGTTCATTTTTCTTCAGAAAGAACAAAGTCATGCGAGAACAAATGACAAACTACTTATTCAGGAACCACATGCGATTAGAAGTTATGCAGTTACTGGAAAGACATATGAGCAAACAGTAACATTAGGAGCAGTAGGTGATATCCTTATCCATGACCGTGTTTACGAAGCTGCTCGAACAACAGATGGGTTTGATTTTAAGCCCATGTTTGCCGACGTTAAGCATATGATGATGGAACCTGACCTTTTGCTAGCGAATCAGGAAACCATTCTTGCCGGAGAGGAGATTGGACTTTCTAGTTACCCTTCTTTTAATAGTCCACATGAGGTTGGTTTTGCACTTCTAGACGCAGGGGTCAATATCGTTTCAACCGCAAATAACCATACACTAGATCGAGGTGAAAGAGGAATTCAACTGTCAATGAACTTTCTAAATGAAATCGGTCTACCTTATGTAGGTTCGTTTAAAGACTTTGAAGACAAGGATACACTTAGGGTTCTTACTAATAACGGGATAAAAGTTGCCTATCTATCTTACACTTATGGAACTAATGGCATTCCTGTGCCTGAAAACAAAGAATATCTTGTCAATTTAATTGATAAAGAAGCAATGAAAATAGAAATTCATCGCGCAACAGCCGAGGCAGATATTGTCGTAATGAGTATTCATTGGGGCAATGAATACCAACGCTACCCTGATGAGATTCAAAAGGAACTCGCCCACTTTCTAGTAAATGAGGGAGTCGACATCATCTTTGGTCATCACCCGCATGTTCTCCAGCCAATGGAATGGTTGAAAAATAAGGACGGTCGAAAATCTTTAGTCGTTTATTCATTAGGGAACTTCCTATCAGGACAAAAATGGGATTATAAAGATATAGGTGGAATTGTATCCATTGAAATAAAAAAACAGATTGGCCCATCTGGGACAACAATCGAATTGGGCACTCCTATATTTAAACCAACATACGTCTCAAGCTATGGACAAAGACAATATCGTCTCGTCCCCCTTGAAAATGCTGGGGATTTTGGGTTAGTAAATGCTCAAGCAAAGTATGACGAAATTATGGCTCATATGACAGAAAATCTAAATTGAACGACCTCCACCTAAATATAATTGTTTTGAAGGTATTCGTTTTATTTAAATAATTTAAGCAATAATAATACAGGTGACGGCAGATAATTCGACAAATGTTTATATTTCTTTTTATAATAGGATGACTTGCAAGATGGAAGGGGTTTGAGAATGGAAATAAAGATTAGCGATGAGGCAGCACAATGGTTTCAAACTGAGCTGAATTTAAAAGACGGAAGTTATATTCGCTTCTTCGCGCGGTATGGCGGGTCAAGTCCGGTTCAGCAAGGATTTTCGTTAGGGATTTCTAATGAAGAACCTGTAGCAGATATAGCTTCAGAAATAAGCAAGGACGGGATTACATATTATGTACACGAAAAAGATCTATGGTATTTTGATGGACATAATTTAATTGTAGAATATGATAAAAAAGCTGATGAACCAAAATATCTTTATCAGTAATTGTAAAAAGCAGACGAAACGTCTGCTTTTTACATGATCACCAAATAAGATGTGTCAATCCTTCTTTTCTTAAAATCTCGTCTCGCCTTGTTCCTAATAAATCAAAATGGGGCATGTCAGCCTTGCGTTTGTCAATCCACTCTGGTTGCAATCCATATTTCTCGCCCCAAGCAATCAATTTAGCCAAATCCTTGCATCCTACCTTTGTCACGGTGTTGTATTCTGGAAAACGTTCATCAACCCAGTAATGTGTCAAGAAGGAAATTTCCCCTCTAGCAACGCCTTCTTTCCAACGAATTAGCTCTGCTCTATTTATACCAAAAGCCATTTAACTTCACCTTTTAGCACTTTCAGATTTGGCCATTGCATTTTTATAAGCTTCATGCCATTCAGGGAACATTCGTTTTATAGCAATCGGACGAAAATTCTCTTTTTTTACACAAACATGTTTTGAACTTCCGATTAATGCGATTTCTTCGGATGAATTGTACACTTCATAATGATATGTGACACGAATTCCATCGTACTCTGCAATCCATGTTTTGATTTCAACTTCCTCTCCATAACGAACCGGATGTTTATACGATGCTTGGATATCGATAACAGGAGATAAAACACCATCCTTTTCCATTTCAGCATAATTAAAGCCTAAATCCTCAATTAGTTTTGTCCGTCCAAGTTCCATCCAAATTAAATAATTTGCATGATACACAACACCCATTTGATCGGTTTCTGCATATCGAACTTCAATTTTCTTCGATGAAATAAACATTTATGATGATTCCCCTTTACGAATTTTTTCGAGGGCCTTCTCGAAATCCATTTCATTTAGACTCATGGCCACTGTTGAAAGGTCGTGTATCGTTTGATTAGCTAAAAGTCTATATGCCTGTGCTTGAATGGCCTCGTCAATTAAATTAGCGGCAAGCCTTCCATTTCCGCCAATCCAGTCCTTTTCTAATGTTTCATAAATATAGTTTCGTGCCTTACCCGTGATATCATATTGATATTTTTCAGCGTAATTCACCATAATCTCGAGCAGCTCAGGAGTTGTATAATCCGGGAAGTGAAAAAATTTTTTGAAGCGTGAACGAAGACCTGGATTACTCTCTAAAAGTTCATTCATTTCCTTTGGATAACCGGCTAGAATCACAACAAGATTTTCATTATGTTTTGTCATCTCATCTACTAATGTATCAATGACTTCCTTTCCAAAATCTCCGCTTCCTTGACTTAATAGAGAATAAGCTTCATCTATGAACAGTACCCCACCAAGAGCTTCACGAATTTTCTTTTTCGTCTTCCCCGCAGTTTGACCAACATAACCTGCAACAAAGTCAGCTCTACTTCCAATAATTAAGTGTCCACGTTTTAAAATACCAGATTCTTTTAGGAGCATCGAATAAATTTTCGCTACAGTCGTTTTTCCAGTTCCGGGATTCCCAGTGAAAACAGAGTGTAATTGGATAGGAACGGTTCGTAGGTCCTTTTCACGCCTAAGCTGTTGCATTTTCACAAACGCGATGAGTGAATTAACTTCCTCCTTAACATTTTCTAATCCAATAAGTTGGTTCAGTTGTTCTCTTGCATCCACTTTTGGTTGGTCGAGCTCACGAACAAAATCCTCTTTCTCAAGAAGAGTATAACTAAAAAGATCGAGTTCCTTATCCTCTTGAGAGCCTTTTTTGAAAATTGCATCTTGGACGATATTACGGACCGTTCTGGCATTTCCAAATGTATCATCAACTCGCTCACGCTCAATACGATTAAGTAGTTCCCCTTTAGCCTCTTCTGATAAAACATAATCATTATCCGTTGCTAGCTGCTCACCTATTTGAAATAGTTCATCATTGCTATAATCAGGTAAATGAATAAAATTAGACTCCGGAAAACGGCTTCGCAGCCCAGGATTCGCATCAAGGAACTGTCTCATTTCCTCTGGATAACCAGCAAGGATTACCGCAAATTGATCTCCATACTCACTGCTTGTCATAAGTGAAACTAATGTATCAATAGCTGTTTGACCGTAATCATTCCCTGATTGCCCTTCCCTTTTTAAACTGTACGCTTCATCAATAAAAAGCACACCTCCAAGTGCTTTTTCAACAAATTGCCGAACATTCTCTTCTGTTTGGCCTACATAAGCACCAACAAGTTGAGAACGGTCTGCTTCAACCACTTCTGCTCTTGGAAGCACACCTAACTTATAATAAATTTTAGCTAACAAACGAGCAAGAGTTGTTTTCCCAGTACCTGGATTTCCTGTTAAAATCATATTTAAACTTAAGGTGTCTTTTGTTTGAAAACCAAGCTCTTGTCTTTTTTTCTGATATTTAAGATAGCGATAATAACGACTTACCCGATCCTTTACTGTTTCTAGTCCGATGAGCTTTTGTAGTTCATCTAAGGGGTCTGTTTCTGTTTGAGCTTGTGGCTCTTGAAACTTTTTCAACCACAATCCCTTCAATTCTTCAAGTCGCTTCACCCGAAGTTTCATCTCTTCATAATGCACCGACGTATGAAATACACCTGAAATGGACTGCTCATAATCTTCCGATGCCCTCAAGAGGGAAGCTGCTTCTTTTATGGCCCCTTCCAAAATACTAATCAATTCTACATAAGCGCCCGACTCATCCAAACCTTTATTCAAAATCATATGTAGTTGTTCAAGCGCATTTTCGGCTTGTCCAAGGAATTGCCGACAAACGGACACGAATTCTTCTGCTGTTTTCTTTTTTGCTGCTCGGTTATCCGTTTCCCTCAATGGTGGCAACGTCAATTCCGCAAAAACACTCTCCATTTCTTGCCATTTATGAGTAGCTAAAAATTGATTCGCTCGGTCATTTCTTGGATTTATACTGACTGCTTTTTCCATCCAATGGATAACGATCGCATCATTGCCTTTTCGTTTCATTCTTGAAAGTGCAGCAAGTACTAGTAAGTTTGATTTCTCAAGATGGTATTCTTCATCAGGCAATGTTTTTATATAGGTTAAAAGTGCACCTTCATCATCTATAAATCCATGTTCAGTGAGCTCTTGATTCCATTTTTTGTACTGTGATTTCACTTCCGATAATAATCTTTGTTGTTGTTCCATTTTATCACTTCTTTAATATAGGATTTACATCGTATCTTACCATATTTTAAAGATGAATTGGAAAAGACCTGCACAGTAAAGGCAGGTCTTTAAGTCGGTCGCAAAAATTATTCATTTCGATGTTGTGCTTCATCTTTGATTTCAGAGCGAAAAGCTTCGATTGATTTTCTCCGTCTTTCGTTCTTTGCTTCAATATTAGCTCGGTCTTGTGCTGATGAAAATTCCATAGCTGCTTCGGCATCTTCCATATTTTCAATGGTGTGATGAATCATCGACTGTAACTTCTCTACATTATCACTACGGTCATCAGGTTTCGGTTTATTATGAGCCATTGTTAAGCCTCCTCTTTTTGCGACCGAACTTATTTTGTGTCATAATCGTTTAAATTATAAAAGAATTTTTTTAAAAAAAATAAACAATAGAACCCGTCCTTGAAGACGGGTTCCCTACTTAATTTATTCGCCCTTCGTTTGAATCACCTGAGCATGCTCACCAGATTTATCTTGCATCTGTTTTCCCTTATTTCCACTAAATCCCCTAGGTTGTGTACCTAAGTGACTTGGAACATAACGTTTGCTATTACGTTTTGGATTACCCAAAATCATCCCCTCCTCTATTACTCAGTTTTTCCTATAAGGGGAGGGTTCATTTATGGAAACTTATGTTTTTACTCAGCTTTGCTAAGGCGTTTTTGTTCTAACTTTGCTTCCAACTTTTCCATGGCATCACGATCACTTAAAATCTGGCGTTTATTTTCTAAAACGAGCTCTTCAAAAGAACGTTTTCTAGGTTTTCTCATGACTTTCACCTTCCTTTGTTACCATTGTAACAGTTATTATCTCCGGAAACGGTCGCAATTATTACAACTTTTTGAAAATTTATTTCACTCTGTTGCTATTACTGCCTTTTTTGATAAAAAATAGAAAAAAGACATCATTACGATGCCTTTCTCATTGTTCAATGAACTCCTTCATTTGGTCTAGCGTCATTGCCCCAATATGTTTTTTTTTAATTTCTCCTTTTTCATTGACTAAAAACGTTGTCGGAATCGATAAGATTGAATACGCTTCGTTTATTTCTCCTGTTCGATCTAATAGAATCGGAAATGTCAATTGATTTTCCTTTGCGAATTGGGCAACATTATTTTCCGGGTCAATATTAATGGCAAGAATCTCTATTTCTTTCCCCGCCTCGTTATAAAGCTGCTGCATTGCTGGCATTTCCCATTTACAAGGCGGACACCAAGTCGCCCAAAAATTGATTAAAACTTTTTTACCTCGATACTGTTCCAGATTTATTTCCTTCCCATTTAAACTAGGTAAAACGAAGGAAGGTGCTTGCCTTTCAGCTTTTATCGTCTGTGACAACTCGATTTCATTTTTATTTACACCTTCACTACTATTCCCATGTGCTTGAATCGGTACTATACTGATCAGCAGAAGGAATAAAAGAATGGCTAACCTTAAACTAGTTTTTATTTTCTTCATCTGCTCCTCCTTACATCTATACTCATGTATAACATGTATTGTTTACCGGAAGAACAGAAAAAATAACGTCCGTAAAACCCAATAACTAATTATATAAATAATACCTCCATATACAATCCCATTCCTCACCAAGGAAAGAGAGAAGCCCTCATTCTTTACTTTCCAAGCGAAATATATACTAGCGGTACCAAAACCTATCATCATTTCACGCCAACTACCTGTTAAAGTAAGGGCAGCTAACAGATTGCCACTCCATAATTCAGGTCTCAACAAAACGATACTTCCTTTATAAACAACAACAGCAACTAGAACTGCATTTATTAAAACGTCAATATATTTATTATAATTTTCATGATTCTTTTTCAACAGTTTTGACAATAAAAAAAATGTAACCAATACAGCAATAATCGCAAATAACGAAGTAAATTTGATAATAAAGGGTCCTGCTTGAAATGCCCCCATATATCCCACCCTTAAAATATTTAATACAATTAATTTAACCTGAATTATTTCTCGAAGCAATTATTGGGATTTTGGCTATCAGTCAGATTTTTTTCTTGATTCCAATACTGATGATATTCATAATAAATAAGGACAGTGGATGCTAAACAAATGATGTTTTTGCAAATAATAAATATCTGCCTATTTTGATCGGACATTTTGATTAATTAGCACCTAACAGGGGGAATTGTAGATGAACAAAACAGAAACAATAGCACGTAAATTACTTGGTTGGAAACTTAATCGTTGGGATCGATGGTACGATACCGAATTAGGAACGTTCATCCCCGTAGCTGAATTTAAACCAGAACAAAGCATTGAAGATGCGATGATTATCGTTAAAAAATTAGAGAAGTTCGGATTTACATACAATCAAAAAGGAGAGTTTGAGGTTTGCTTTAATAATATTTGTGAAACTGGTGAGACATTGGCACAAGCGATTACAAATGCAGCTTATCTGATTGCTGACACTAGCTCAACCCGAGCCGAAGAATGGTTATAACCATAAAAAAATAGACCAAATCTCATGTCCACTCTATAAAGCGTGATGAGTTTTGGTCTAGCCTTTTTATTTTTGGGTCCTTCTCGAGGAAACTTCATTTAAACTAGTGTGGTTTTTCCATTACTAATATGTGTGGGACTAAGGAAGACCCAGGCTTTATTCCCGCAAACTTTTCTAATAACTCTAGCTGAGCATTTTGCGCTTGATTGATAGAAGACATTCCTGTCATCATTAATCTTCTAGCTAATTCTTCCATAGAATTTACCCGAGCGGTTACATCATTAGCATAATATAAACTCTCGCCTTTTTTAGGGTAATAAGATTGAATTTCATGATTTGCAGTAATAATATGATATTGAATTTGCCCATTATCTACAGAAATTCCGCCAATGACCGCTTCTAAATGATTTGTATTCCTTTCCCACTGATTCCATTCTTCTAGAACCGTATGAGCAATCTCTTGAAGTGTTTTCCCTTCTTCAATAAGGTTTCTAACCAATTGTACAGTTTCCTCACCAAGGTCATTTTCCCCGGAAAAAATGATAAAGGATTGTTGTGGAGTGATTTCATGGAAAGTCGTTTTTTCTTTTCCTATCTGGTCAGAATGTTCGTACTCATATTTGCCTAAAACAACCGAAATAAACTCTTCTTTCGCAACAATTGAGAATAGGCTCATAGAACTCTCTCCTTTCACCCTCCTACTTTAACAATACACCATTTAAAAGCGTTTTCAATATTATTTAAGCGGAAATTCTGAAAATTTAATAACATTTTAACACATTATAAAAACCCCTATGCTTTTATAAATGCATAGGGGTTTTACAAATTAACCTTTTAATTTGTCACGAAGAACCATTTGCAGAATACCACCATGACGATAGTAGTCAATTTCAACTTCAGAGTCGAAACGAACGACTGCTTCAAATGTCTTTTCGTTACCAGCTTCATCTGTAGCAATAACTTTAATAAGATCGCGTGGACGTACCTTTTCGTCAACTTGAACAGCGAATGTCTCTTTACCAGTTAACCCAAGAGTTTCAGCACTTTCGCCATCTTTGAATTGAAGTGGAAGAACACCCATTAATACAAGGTTTGAACGGTGAATACGCTCAAAACTTTCTGCGATAACTGTTTTAATTCCAAGAAGGTTTGTACCTTTTGCCGCCCAGTCACGAGAAGAGCCCATGCCGTAATCTTTACCAGCAATGACCATTAGGCCTGTTCCTTCTTCTTTATACTTCATACAAGCATCATAGATAGATGTCACTTCACCTGTTGGCCAGTGAGTTGTGTATCCACCCTCAGTACCAGGAGCAATCTGGTTCTTGATACGGATGTTTGCAAAAGTACCACGCATCATAACCTCATGGTTACCACGACGAGAACCGTAAGAGTTGAAGTCACGAGGCGCAACGCCTTTTTCACGAAGGTATTTTCCAGCAGGCGTATCTTTACCGATCGCACCAGCAGGAGAAATGTGGTCAGTTGTTACGGAGTCACCGAACTTACCGACTACACGAAGTCCAGATAATGGCTCAACTGTACCTGGCTCTGGGCTTAAGCCTTCAAAGAATGGCGGATTCGCAATGTATGTTGAATCCTCATCAAATGTATAAAGCGCATCATTGTTTGTTTTAATTTCGTTCCAACGCTCATTATCGCTGAATACATTTTCGTATTCACTACGGAACAATTCAGGAGTAACCGTTTTATTTACAACATCGTTTACTTCAGCAGTTGACGGCCAGATATCCTTAAAGAAGACATCATTTCCATCTTTGTCTTTGCCGATTGCATCGTTTTGAAGATCGATATTAACGGTTCCAGCTAACGCATAAGCGACTACAAGCGGTGGTGATGCTAGGTAGTTTGCTTTTACAAGCGGATGGATACGACCTTCAAAGTTACGGTTACCAGAAAGAACTGAAGTAACAAGTAAATCTGAGTCTGCAACTGTTTTCTCAATTTCAGGCAGAAGTGGACCAGAGTTACCGATACAAGTAGTACATCCGTAACCAACAAGGTTAAAGCCAATCGATTCTAGGTAAGGAAGTAATCCAGAATCACGAAGATATCCAGTTACAACCTTAGATCCAGGAGCTAAAGATGTTTTTACAAACTTAGGTACTTCCATGCCTAACTCTACTGCTTTTTTCGCAACTAAACCGGCACCCACAAGTACATAAGGGTTAGATGTATTTGTACAGCTAGTAATGGAAGCGATCGCAATCGCACCTGTTTTCATAGTAGCTTTATCGCCATTGTTGAATTCAACAACCGCTTCCCTTTCAATTTCAGCTGTTTCAAGACCAAAGCCTTGGTTACCAGCAGGAGCTGTCAATGCATCGTTGAAGCTCTTTTTCATTTCAGATAGTGGAATTAAATCTTGTGGTCGCTTAGGACCGGAAAGATTTGCTTCAATCTTAGAAAGATCAATTTCAACAACATCTGTATAAACTGGTTCAAGAGCTGGATCGAAGAATAAGCCGTTTTCCTTGCAGTATGCTTCAACCAGCTGAACTTGCTCGTCCGTACGTCCAGTTAAGCGCATATAATCAAGTGATTCATCATCAACTGGGAAGAATCCGCAAGTTGCACCATATTCAGGAGCCATGTTTGCAACTGTTGCACGGTCAGCAAGTGGAAGTGTTACCACACCAGGACCGAAGAATTCTACAAACTTACCAACAACACCGTGGCTACGAAGAACTTGAGTTACTTTTAACGCAAGGTCGGTTGCTGTAGAACCGTTAGGCATATCTCCTACAAGTTTTACACCGACTACCTCTGGTACCGGGAAGTAAGATGGCTGTCCAAGCATACCTGCTTCTGCTTCAATACCACCAACACCCCATCCAAGAACACCAATACCATTGATCATCGTTGTATGAGAGTCCGTACCAACTAATGAATCTGGAAATGCTTCGAACTCACCGTCTTCATTTTCGACCGCAAGAACAACACCAGCCAGATACTCAAGGTTAACTTGGTGAACGATACCAGTTGCCGGTGGAACAGCACGATAATTATCGAATGCTTTTTGTGCCCAGCTTAGGAATTGGTAACGCTCTGCATTCCGTTCAAATTCAAGGTCCATATTTGCTTTTAACGCATCAGAAGTACCGTACTTATCAACCTGTACAGAGTGATCAATTACAAGATCAACAGGTTTTTCAGGATTAATTTTATCAGGATCTCCGCCAAGGTCAGCCATCGCTTTTCTTAAAGAAGCAAGGTCAACAACAGCAGGAACTCCTGTGAAATCTTGAAGAATTACACGTGAAGGCTTAAATGGAACGTCTACTTCTTTAACTTCGCTTGTTCCCCATTTCGCGAGATTTTCTACATGTTCCTTCGTAATAACACGGCCATCTTGCTGGCGAAGAACAGATTCTAATAGTACTTTAATCGAGTATGGAAGCTTTGATACATTACCGACACCAGCTTCTTCAAGTGCGGCAAGACGGTAATAATTGTAGCGTTTTCCATTTGATTCAAAAGAACTGCGCGCTTTAAATACATCAAGGTCAGTCAATTGTTTTGTCACAAGATTTCCCCCTTTGGTCATAAACGTAACTATCATACACCAAATATATAAAATTGTCGAAAAGTTAGAATATTCGTCGACAAACTAACTTTTCTTGCAATTCTAATACTAATATAACTCTAAACATAAGTAAATGACAAGAAAGTTATTGTTATCAATAAGTAAAACTTATAGTATTGTTTGTTCGAACGGTGAAAACAGTAGAAAATAGCTTCTTTTATATAGAAAAATAGACTTTAAACAATAATACATCGTCGCTCATACTATTTCAAGAAAGTATCAGTCTGCAAATTTAGGGGAAACTAAGCAAGAATAATTTTAGGTGAGGTGTTATAAAATTGGGAAAACGAAAAGCGAACCATGTGATTCCTGGGATGAATGCAGCAAGTGCCCAAGGGAAAGGGGCTGGATACAACGAAGAAATGTCAAATGAGCCGTTAACTGAATTACAAAAACAAAACAACAAAAAAAGAAAGAAAAACCAATAGAAAAATGGAAGCGGAAGGAATCTCTACCTTCCGCTCTTTTCTTATGGCAAATTCACTTCTTCTACAATTTGCTGCAAATCATTTTTAAAGCGTTCAAGTTGGTTACGCTGTGTTTCTGAAGCCACTTCTAGTGCATTTTCGATTTGTTGATAAGCTTCATTCACTTCATTTTTTAAATGTTTTAACTGATGCCCATAACTCGCGCTATCTTGAACAATGTCTTGATAAAAATCCTGAACTTCTTCAAATCCTTGTTGTGCTGCTTGGTAAGCTTGTTGTTTATTTTTATGATAAGGCATTCGATTACCTCCTGTGATTTAATAAAATTTCATATCGAAGTGATAAGTACCCCGAGTATTCGTTAAATTGTGCAGGTAGGAATTAAAATATGCAGTATAAATTCAATCCAAGCATAACAACCTAAATGCAGGAGGGATGAATGATGAACAAAAACGACAGTAAAGATATGCGAAAAAACGCACCAAAAGGCAATAATGAAGGTCAACCAGAACCACTAAGCGGTTCAAAAAAAGTAAAGAACCGTAACCATAGCAGACAGAAACATGGCCACAACCATGATATGTAGGTTAAATCTTCATTTAATGCCCAAAAAAACAAGCCCCTGCACAGCAGCAGGGACTTGTTTTTAAGAAAATGAATTTAAGCTATCAATCATTAGGTTTTCTTCTTCATCAGTAACCGTTCGAAGGTCGATATAAATGGCTTCATTTTGAATTCTAACGACGATTGATGGAGTCGCCTCTGTTCTTAATTTTCTAGCAAGTTGTTCTACTGACAACGTTTTATGGGTTAAGGCGATTAACGAGGTCGGCAATTCGACCTCTGGCATCGTTCCCCCACCAACTTGACTTACCCCTTCTATCATTGTTAATTTATATGAATCCGATGCTGCCTCCAGCCTGTCAATAAAGGTTTGTGCCCTCGCTTTTATTTCATCTGCAGAAACGAGAAGACTATGAACAGTCGGATTGTTCTTAACACCTTTCTCTCCTTTTAAATAATCGGTTAACGTCCCTTCTAGTGCAGCTAATGTCATTTTATCCACTCGTAATACGCGGGCAAGCTGGTGTTTTTTTAATTGGTCAATTAAATGCTTTTTACCGGCAATCAACCCTGCCTGTGGACCACCTAACAGCTTATCCCCACTAAAAGACACAAGATCAACCCCCATTTTTAATACTTCACTAACGGGAGGCTCCTCTCCAATTCCATGAAGACGGAAATCATATAATGCTCCGCTACCCAAATCTTCATAAAAAATAATATCTTCATGTTTTGAAGCCAAATTTGTAAGCTCATCGGTATTGACCGATTGTGTAAACCCCATAATTTTAAAATTACTCGTATGTACTTTTAAAATCATTCGCGTTTCTTCGCCAATCGCGCGTTCATAATCAAATAAATGCGTTTTATTGGTTGTACCGACTTCAACAAGTTTTGCACCGCTCTCTTCCATAATTGAAGAAATTCGGAATGACCCACCAATTTCAACTAATTGCCCACGGGACACAATTACTTCCTTCTCATGTGCTAATGCACGGAGTATAAGATAAACAGCAGCAGCATTATTATTTACAACCATCGCTGCTTCCGCACCGGTAATTTCCTTTATAAGTGCTTCGGCATGACTATGTCTTGAACCACGTTCACCTTCCTCAAGCTTATATTCAAGGTTGGAATAATTTTGCGCAGTTTCAAGAACATGCTTTGTCGCACGGTCACTTAATCGTGCCCTTCCCAAATTTGTATGTAAAATCGTCCCTGTTGCATTAATGACTCGCTTTAATGTATAACCTTGTTGTTTATTTACCGTGTCCTCCAGTTGATTGAATAAATAACTAAAAAAGGGCTCCTCCCCTGGTATTGGGCCGTCCCATTGGTTCTTTATAACCTCTTGACGAACATGATCGACAATCTGTTTTAACTGATTCGTTAATATACTCTTATCTATACCCGTCTTTTCAGCGATCCCTTCAAATCGAATATCCCTTTGAAGTTCATGGACCGGTGGCATTTGCCTTAATAAACGATTCAAACTAATTCCCTCCAGAAGTTCAAATTGCATGTACATTATATCATTATTTTCAATTAGTCCTCAGATTAAAACGAGAACTTGTCCTTCTTCTCCCACTTCGTGCATATATTTTTCACAAACGACTATTTTTCAGGAGGAAATGATGTTAAATTTAATCGAAAAAGCCGTACTCGGAATGGCAACATTACGTATTTTATCGGGAAGTATTGAAATTTTCGCCGCGATTCTCATGCTGAAGCTGAATGACGTTGGAAAGGCATTAGTCGTTAATAGTTCGTTAGCATTAGTTGGCCCCGTCATCCTCATATTAACGACAACCATCGGTTTATTAGGATTAGCGGATAAAATTTCATTCGCGAAGATGTTTTGGGTTTTACTTGGTGTCGGTTGTATATTATATGGCGTTAGAAGTAGTTAAAACACGTTAATTCCCGTATTAAACCTCTTAGTTAAACAAAAACTACCGTAAGAAGATCTACAGGAGGGATTGAAATGGGGATTCTTAGTGGCGATCCGAAAGAAGAACCTATGCATGCCGGGGAAGTGTATCATTTATGGACTCATTTATTTGAATCAAAAGCTTTTCTAGTAACTCTACAAGTGTTAAACAACCACACTGGTGACGTTGATTTAAAAAAATTCCTGAAAGAATACTCAGAAAGTTGTATTGAAAAAGAGGAAGAGCAAATCGAAAGTCTGTTAAAGGAAAATGGTCTAAGGCTCCCGCCTGCCCCGCCAGACCGACCGATGGTCAATATTAGTGATATTCCTGCTGGGGCAAGATTTAATGATCCAGAAGTCGCAGCACTTGTCGGAAAGGAAATTATGTCAGGAAAAATTTTATGCAGCTACATTATGAGTATGTCCATTCGCGAAGACATTGCCCAAATGTATAATGAGTTCCATAAACAAAGAGTAGAGCAACAAGAGAATCTTTTGAAAATAAATAAGCAAAAAGGATGGCTAGTACCTCCACCTTTAAACACTTGATTTCGCAATAGATTTTCCATGAAAAGTAAAACATGAAAGGCGTCTGAAAAAATCAGACGCCTATTTTTAGTCGGCTAACTTAGCAATAATTTCGTCAGATGATGGGAATACCCCAGTTTCAGCCTTCGAATAGATCTTTTCACCGTTCACTGTCACTTCAAACACCCCACCTGAAGCAGGAACTAATTCCATCTTTTCAATCTGGGAACGAAAATGTGTAAATAAGTCTTCTGCGAAACTCGCAGCTTTTGGAGCATAATTTCATTGCATACAAAATTCGACTTCAACTCGAAATGTTTTCATCGGACTAAATAACCTCCACTTCCATATTTCCATTTTTATTATAGTGAAAATACAGGAAATTCACAAATAATTGATATGAAAAGTGATTTTTAAAAAATAGTCCGTTATACTAGAAACTGGAGGTGTTTCGTCACGATGAGTAAACAAGAAAAAGTACGTCTTACTTCGATGTCCTCTAAAGCTGGCTGAGGTTGTAAAATCAGTCCTGAGGACTTGACGCAAGTTTTGCGTCTATTGCCTAAACAAGAGCCTGTACCGGAATTACTAGTCGGCAATGAAACAGCTGATGATGCTGGAGTTTATAAACTTACAGATTCAATTGCCTTAATTCAAACAGTAGACTATTTTACGCCAGTTGTGGATGATCCATATATGTTTGGCCAAATTGCTGCAGCCAACGCGCTAAGTGACGTCTATGCAATGGGTGGCGAACCAAAAACGGTCCTTAATATTGTCGGATATCCTGTGAAAAAATTAGGACCAGAAATTTTAGCCGAAATCATGAGAGGTGCTAGTGACAAAGTAACAGAAGCAGGTGCCATCACGATTGGAGGTCACTCAGTTGATGATCAAGAACCAAAATTTGGCTTATCCGTAACTGGCATCGCCCATCCAGATGACATTTGGAAAAATATCGGCGCTAAGCCTGGAGACGTTCTCGTTTTAACAAAACCGATTGGAGTTGGCATTCTTACTACCGGCATCAAGCGGAATGCTGTTACAGCTAACCAAGAAAAAATCGTTACCGAAACAATGGCTCTATTAAACAAATCAGCTGCAGAAGCGCTAAAACCATACCAACCACATGCTGTTACAGATGTAACTGGATTTGGTTTGCTTGGACATGGCAGCGAAATGGCACGAGGCAGCGGGGTGTCCCTTGAAATCTCGCTTTTAAAAGTTCCAGTCCTTGATGGAACGTACGAATTAGCCGAAAAAGGGATCGTTCCTGGTGGTTCTAAAGCCAATCACAAATGGCTAGAAAACGATGTTGAGTATAATGATATTTCTGAAGCAGAACAACTCGTTCTATGCGATGCAATTACATCAGGAGGACTTCTCGTTGCCCTTGATGAGTCAAACGTTCAACCATTTTTAGAAGATCTTCACAAAGTCGGTCTAACACATGCGAACATAATTGGACATGTTACGGAAAAGTCGGACAAATTAATCCGTGTCGTTCGTTAACTAATCTTCATTACAAAGCTTCAGCGTCTTGTTTAGTGGTGCTGAAGCTCTTTTTTGCGTTTATGCAATTTCAAAAGAAAAGTTGATTTTCTTGTAATATAGGCGGAGAATTTCCGCCTAATGTATAGAGTGGAGGCTTATGGAGCGGAAATAAGCGGAGATATTCCGGTTAACTGCTCTAAATAAGCCAAAATTCAAAGGTTTTAATCATATAGACGGAAATACTCCCCTTATTTTTAAGGAAATATCGGTATTTCCCAGTTTAGGCGGAATTTATCCGCTTATTTTTCAAACATAGTAAAATCAACATTCAATTATAACAGAGCCAAAAGAAAAAAAATACTGAACCGCCTACATTCTATTATTTATCCCCTAATTTCAAGACCAAATTCTCTAACATATCCTCTGTCATCTTAGCGAGATCATATTGAGGATTAAACCCCCATTCTTCCTTTGCAATAGAAGAATCAATCGAATTCGGCCAACTGTCGGCAATTTTTTGTCTAACTGGATCGACGTGATAATGAATCGTGAAGTGAGGGATTCTTTTTTGAATTGCTTCGGCAATATTTTCAGGAGCGACACTCATCGAAGTAATATTATAGGCATTGCGGTGTTTAAGTTTTGAGCCATCTGCTTCCATTAAATGAACGATAGCACCCAGCGCATCAGGCATATACATCATATCCATAAAGGTCCCTTTGGAAAGATATGACGTATATGAACCTTTTTTTATAGCTTCACAATAGATTTCAACTGCATAATCTGTCGTACCGCCGCCTGGTGGGGATTGGTAGGATATGATTCCTGGAAATCGCAATCCTCTAGTATCAACACCATACCGGAGAAAATAATAGTGTGCAAGTAATTCTCCTGTTAGTTTATTAATGCCATACATAGTTGCCGGTCGTTGAATGGTATTTTGGGGTGTCCCATCCTTTGGTGTACTTGGTCCAAATACACCGATCGAACTTGGAATAAATAATTTAGCATTCATTTCCCGGACAGTCTCGAGCGCGTGAATGAGGCCATTCATGTTTAGATTCCAAGCATAGCGTGGATTCCTTTCAGCAGTCGCTGATAATAGTGCTGCTAAATGAATCACCGTATCGGCCTTATATTTTTTAGCCACAGTCATCATGTCTTTTTCATTCAACACATCTAAAATTTGAAACGGTCCACCTTTTACTACTTCACATTCTTGTCTACGAACATCAGTCGCCAGAACATTTTCTTCTCCGTATAGTTTTCTTAGTTTAACAGTTAATTCAGAACCAATTTGACCGAGAGCACCTGTAATCATGATTCGCTTCATCTCGATGTACTCCTCCACGTATTCATATCCAGCATTCGCTACAATATCCTATTCAAACAGCTCGTGGATCGTCAAAATTGGCTATATTAGCCCCATTTCTTTCCCAACCTTTTTATAAGCGGTTAAAGCTTTATTAATCATTTCTTCCGTGTGTGCAGCAGACGGCATATTCCTTACTCTCCCCATTCCTTTAGGAACAGTTGGAAAGACAATCGCTTTCGCATACACCCCCTCATCATATAAACGTTTGCTCAATTCTTGAGTTTGCCATTCATCACCGATCATACACGGAATAATCGGAGTTTCACTTTTTCCAGTATCAAAACCTAACTGTTGTAAACCTGCTTTTAAATCGTTGGCATTCTTCCAAAGAAGCGTATTTAGTTCCTTGCTTTCAGTTAACAATTCTATCGCCTTAATAGCTGCCGCCACATCACCAGGAGGAAGTGCAGTAGAGAACAAAAACGGTCTGCTTCGTACTTTTAGCCAATCAATTAAAGCTTGTTTCCCAGCAACATAGCCGCCTACCACACCGATTGCTTTCGAAAGTGTTCCAATTTGAAAATCAATGCGATCTGATAAATGGAAATGTTTAACCGTTCCTGCTCCACCCCCAAGAACTCCTGAACCGTGGGCATCATCAACATACGTAATGAGGTCAAATTCCTCTGCAATTTCAACGATTTCTGGAAGCCTGGCAATATCTCCGTCCATCGAAAAGACACCGTCGGTAATCACCATCAGTTTTTTGAATCTTCCCGACTCTTTCGCTTCTTTCGATTTTTTACGAAGATCATCCATATCAGAATGTTTATAACGAATAATTGTCGCTCGAGAAAGGCGGCAACCATCGATGATGGAAGCATGATTTAGCTCATCAGATAGGATACCGTCATTTTTGTCCATAACTGCAGATATGGCTCCCATATTACAGTTGAAACCAGATTGATAAGCAATCGCAGCCTCCGTATTTTTGAATTTAGCCAATTTCCCTTCAAGTTCAAGATGAAGTTCGAGCGTACCGTTAATAGTCCTTACAGCTCCTGCACCAACTCCAAAATCATTTACTGCCTTCTTTACCGCATCTTTTAAACGTTCATCTGTCGTTAATCCTAGATAATTATTGGAAGAAAGATTGATTAACTTTTTGCCATGAATAGATACAAATGGGCCGTTCGCACCTTCGATCGGGTCGACTACATTATAAAGTCCGCTGCTCTTTAACTTATTTAGGTTCGTTAATAAAAAACGTTCCAAATTCTTGTTAGACATTAAAAAGCACCCTCCTCGCAAATCCAATTATAGAATAGAAGTTATTTATATATATTCGGCAACGACCTTTTAGAGAATAACAGAAAAAAAGAAGGAGCATCTGAACTCCTTCTTTCGATTATTTTCACTCTTTATTTTTACGTAATTTCCATTTAAATCGTTTTGGCAGCCGTCTACGGCGAATAGGAAACCTCGGATCCTTTTCTTTGAAAAAACGCACAACAACATATAAAATATATGTTCCTAACGCCACATAAAAGAAAATCGGGACCTGCTCAAACCTTGATTTTGCCAATAAATAGACCATATAAAATAAAAACAAATTAATAAGGATGATGTATTTCGGTAATTTGATCTTTTTTAAGCTTGGGATTTTAATCTTGCTGACCATAAGTATGGCCAAAAAATAATATAAAATAATAAAAACGAGTAATGGAATAATTTTTGCAAACAAAACCAGAAAGGTAACAATTCCTCCTGCTAATGTAATTGGGATTCCTTTAAAGTGTCGATGAGATTCTGTAAAATCACTAATGTTGAAACGTGCTAACCGATAGGCACCAAATAAAGGGAATAACCCTGCCATCACGATTCCCATCATTCCAAAATCAGCCAAATACGTGTTGGCGACAAGCAATGCCGGCGCCACTCCAAAGGACACGATATCAGCTAAAGAGTCCAACTCTTTCCCTAATTCATTCGAGACACCAAGAATTCTTGCCACTCGACCATCGACTGCGTCCAGCATAATTGCAATAAAAATTAAGATAGGGGCATTCCTCAAATCGCCATGAATAATATAACTAATAGCTAAAAACCCGCAAAACAAATTTCCGAACGTAAGTAAATTTGGTATATGTTTTTTCATCTCGCACGCCTTTCCCATAAAAACTCAATCACTCTTCTTTTCATTATAGAACGAGACAGTGAATAAGAAATTACTCAATAAACTCATTATATTCTAAAAAAGCTACCGCTAAAATCATACCAGAAACAATAAAAAAAAAATAGCAGCGATTCAAACACGCTGCTATGTAGATGTTTTACCTTCTCAAGAAGTGGTCTTTTGGAGGTACGGCTGGATTTCAGCCAATAGCTGATCTACTCCTTCAGGACTAAGGACAATCCTTCCTCCAGCAAATTCAAAATTTTCTTCACTTACCTTTCCGGTTATCATACATGCTTTATCTGCTTTATCTGGTTGAAACTTATGGAGGATAATCATATCTTCGTCAACGAAAATCTCAAGCTGGTCGTTCTCGTGAATGTCCATCTTCTTTCGCAATTCCATTGGGATGACGATGCGGCCAAGCTGGTCCGTTTTGCGCACAATACCAGTAGCTTTCACTTCAAATCCCCCCTTTTACTAATACAATTATAGCAAATAGAGGAATGATTTAACATTGATAGCCTCCCATTACAGGATTATAATATACAATTTTTCGTAATCCTATTGCTTGCTCAAGATGAATGAGAAATTCCATTAATAAAGACTGGTCGTAACCTCTTGAATTTAGTATCATCGAATAATGAGCATTTTCATGAATAATAACAAAAAAAGCGAGGAAAATATATGAGTTTACTTACAGTAGATCGTTTAAGTCACTCTTTTGGTGACCGTACCTTATTTAAAGATGTTTCTTTCCGCTTGCTGGCAGAAGACCACGCAGGCCTTGTTGGAGCAAATGGCGTAGGAAAATCCACATTGATGGATATTATTACGAATCAACTCATCCATGATTCTGGTAAAGTCGAATGGACGCCCGGTACCGAGTACGGATACCTTGACCAACATACTGTTTTAACACCTGGACGGACGATGCGCGACGTGCTAAGAGATGCTTTTCTCCCCCTTTTTAAAAAAGAAGCGGAATTAAATGAAGTAACAGGAAAAATGGCTGATGCAACACCTGAAGAGTTAGAGGTCCTCCTTGAACAAATGGCAACAATCCAAGACGAACTGGATGCAGGAGGCTTTTATACACTTGATATGAAAATAGAAGAAGCAGCACGAGGTCTCGGGCTCGATGCAATTGGGCTAGAGCGTGATGTAGCCGCACTAAGTGGTGGACAACGGACAAAGGTGCTTCTCGCAAAACTACTGCTTGAACAACCAAAAGTTCTTTTGCTCGACGAACCAACGAACTACTTAGATGTCGAACATATTCGCTGGCTATCTGGATACTTAAAAGAATATCCATACGCCTTTCTTCTAATATCACATGACACCGAATTTATGAATTCTGTTTCTAACGTTATCTTTCATTTGGAATTTTCAAAGCTGTCCCGCTATACAGCAACGTATGAGAAATTTTTAGAACTCGCAGAACTTAATAAAAACCAACATATTCATGCGTATGAAAAGCAACGAGAATTTATTAAAAAACAAGAAGAATTTATAGCTAAAAATAAAGCGCGTTATTCAACAACAGGTCGAGCAAAGAGCCGACAAAAACAATTGGACCGTATGGAACGAATTGATCGTCCTGAAATGGCAGCAAAACCAACATTTGAATTTAAAGAATCACGGAGCAGTAGTCGCTACGTATTTGAAGGGATTGACTTTGAGATAGGTTACACTCACCCGCTGTTACCAAAGCTAACAATGACAATCGAGCGAGGCGAAAAAATCGCGATTGTTGGGATGAATGGGGTTGGAAAATCAACCTTATTGAAAACCATTTTAGGGAAAATCCCAGCTTTAAGCGGAAAAATCGAACGAGGCGACTTCCTTTATCCGTCCTATTTTGAACAGGAGGTCAAACCTAAAGACATTACACCAATTGATGATGTTTGGAATGCGTTCCCTGTACTAGATCAACACCAAGTGCGGGCCGCTCTTGCTCGCTGTGGCTTAAAAAATGAACATATATCCCGTCCGCTTAATCAATTAAGCGGTGGTGAACAAGCTAAGGTCAGACTTTGTAAACTAATGATGGAAGAAAGCAATTGGCTTCTGTTTGATGAACCAACAAATCACCTCGATGTCCATGCAAAAGAAGAGCTGAAAAAGGCAATGAAAAACTACAAAGGAACAATCGTTCTTGTCAGCCATGAACCTGATTTTTATGAAGACTGGATTACAAAAATATGGAATGTAGAAGAGTGGGCCACAAACAATTAAAAATAACGAAAAAAAGCTTGGAATTCATTAGAAATTCCAAGCTTTTTCTGTTATTCAAACTCCTTCATCGTACATATTGATTTTATCAATCGTTTGCTCACTGAACAATCGGTAAAAAGAATTTCATGTTTACAAGTGAATAATGTTATATTTATATGAGATTTTTACATAAAGGAGCGATTACATGAAAAAATATCTTTTTACGTTGCTGAGTATGTTATTGATTTTATTCCTAGTAGCTTGTGGAGCGGGAGACGAGCAAGATAATGAGGAAAACAGTGCCACAGAAACAGAGAATGTCCAAACGATAAAAATCGGGATGATTCCTGATCAAAATACAGCTGAAATTAATCGAAGCATGGATGATTTTGCTGCTGACCTTGCAGAAAAAACGGGCTTTAATGTTGAGTTTGTTCCTTCCGTCGATTATGCTGCACTAGTAACCGCATTTGAAAGAGGCGAAGTTCAATTAGCTTGGTTTGGTGGATTAACAGGTGTTCAAGCAAGAAACCTTGTCCCTGAAGCTGAAGCGATTGCTCAACGACCAATCGATGAAGAATTTAAATCTGTCTTTATTGCACAAGCGGATTTAGAAATGGAATCACTGGAAGATATTGAAGGAAAAACCTTTACATTTGGGAGCGAAAGTTCAACTTCTGGTCATTTAATGCCAAGATATTTTATGATGCAAGCAGGAATTGATTCAAAAGAAGATCTTAATGGAAACCCCAATTTTTCTGGTTCTCACGATAAAACGTATAAATTAGTCGAATCAGGGGCATTTCAAGCTGGAGCCCTGAATATCTCTGTTTGGGAAACTGCTGTTGAAGAAGGAAAAGTTGACACAGATAAAGTAAAAGTTTTCTATACGACTCCTGAGTATTATGACTATAACTGGACCGTGAATAAAATGGATGAGGAGACAAAATCAAAAATAAAAGATGCCATCTTGTCAATGAAGCATGGTGACAACGATGTAATGGATCTTCTCGCTACTGACCAGTTTATTGAAACGAACAATGAACATTATCATGCGATTGAGGAAGTTGCCAAAGAATTAGGAATCATCAAGTAGGTGATGTCACTTGTCAGAACAAAAAATGATCAATTTTAATAAAGTATCAAAAAACTATGAGCGGAAGATAGCCTTATCTTCCCTTTCTTTTATGGTTGAGCACGGTGAGATGATTGCTATAATCGGTCCAAGTGGCGCCGGGAAAACAACCCTTTTAAATTTGCTAGCGTCTATTTTAGAACCTGATGAAGGTGAGATAATGATTGATGATAGACCAATTGCTCATTATGCTGATCAAAAAAAACGAGCAAAAAAAATCGGCATTATCCGCCAACAATTTGATCTTGTCGGACAGCTTGCAGTCATTCATAATGTGCTAGCAGGCCGTTTGGCCGATTGGGGCTTTTTTAAGTCTCTATTCTCGCTATTTATTCCACAAGAAAAAGAACATGCAACAAAAGCACTCAAGCGCGTTGGCCTGGCTGACAAACAGTTTGAACGCACGTCTAATTTATCCGGTGGCGAGCAACAGCGGGTAGCACTCGCACGATTGTTAATGCAGAAACCTGAAATTATCCTTGCTGACGAACCAGTTGCATCTCTTGACCCAGCGAGAGCTGAGGATATCCTGCAAATGCTTACAGAAATTGCAAAAGAAGATAAACAAACAGTCATTGCTAGCCTCCATTCAGTAGAATATGCCAAGAAATATTTCACACGATTGATTGCCTTAAAAAACGGTAAGATTCTTTTTGATCTCCCTGCGAATGAAGTTACAAATGAACAGCTTAATGAGCTTTATCAGCTAAAGGAGCTGACATAGAGTATGCTCTCATTTGATTTACATAAAAGGAAAATTCTAACCCTCTTTTTATTGCTCGTTTTTGTCTGGAGTTTACTTGGGGTTAATTGGAACGAGGGGGTTATGCACGCCAGTGGAATCAGCACGGCCGTCGAAATCTTCGCTGCAATGTTTACTCCTGAACTATCGATGAATATCATTCTACTAGCAATTGAATCATCATGGATTACCCTTGTCTACGCAACAACCGGAATGAGCCTCGCCTTGATTCTCGCGTTGATTTTGGGCATTCTTGCTTCAGGAGTTCTTGCAACAGGAAAAAGATCAAGATCCATTATGAAGGGGTCTTTCCGTGGCATTCTCGGTTTTATGCGTGCGATTCACGAACTTGTTTGGGCGTGGTTATTTGTCGCCTCTTTCGGACTTTCCCCTTATGTCGCGATTTTTGCACTTGCCATTCCATACGGCGGAATTCTCGGAAGAATATTTGCCGATATGATTAATGACGTCCCGGATGAACCAATACAGGCATTAAGAGCTGCTGGCGCTTCTAGGCTTCAATGCCTTTTATACGGATATTTCCCTAGCGTAAAAAACAACATCCTTAGTTATACGATGTACAGATACGAATGCGCTGTCCGCTCTTCCGCAATTATGAGCTTTGTTGGCCTTGGTGGGCTAGGTTATCAAATTCAGCTTTCACTTAATGACCTACGTTATGACGAAGTATGGACGTTCATGTATTTCCTCATCATTCTTGTTGTTTTAATTGATGGTTGGAGCAATATGTTACGAAAGAGGCTATCGTAATGAAGAAACGTAAATTTAATTTCGTTACCTTCTCACTTTATTTTGCTATTCTTCTAGTCATTGGTTCCTGGTACTTTGTCATCGGGATTGAAAAAGCAAGTTTGGCTGAATTATTCTCAAGACATAATCTAGAGTATGCAAGTAAATTTTTTAAAGGTCTATTTGGGATTGGTCAAGCGGAAGTCGCCTTCTTGAATCGAGAAAATTGGTCTTATGCGTTCGAACTAACGATCGAAACTTTACAAATGAGTATTATGGCCATTGGCTTTTCAACGATCGTCATGTTTTTAACAGTAATTCCTGCAGCACATAATGTTGCCGATGGCACGTTAACTTTGTCAAAGAAATGGTACCGTTGGTTCCTCTTTGGCTTTATTCGACTGAGTTATATTTTTAGCCGTGCTATCCCTGAACTTGTTTGGGCGATGATCATCATTTTTATCTTTAAACCAGGAATCCTCCCCGGTGCAATTGCACTTGCCCTTCATAATTTTGGGATTCTCGGAAAATTATGCGCAGAGGTCATTGAAGATACAGATTCCCGTCCGATTCGGAATCTTGCTTCAGCGGGTGCAAACCAGGCACAAATCCTCATGTACGGTGTATTCCCAACTGTTCTTCCGAAATTTTTAACTTATATTCTTTATCGTTGGGAAGTAATTATGCGCACAACGATTGTTGTCGGTTTTGTTGGAGCTGGTGGACTCGGTCAGGAGTTTAAACTAAGCATGAGCTTTTTTCACTATACCGAAATCACCTTGCTGCTTATATGTTACATACTCCTAGTCTTTCTTGCTGATTTTATATCTGAAAAGTCCAGATTCTTTGTGAAGTAAAAAACGAGCACACTTCAACTGTGCTCGTTTTTTAAAATTAATTTTTAAGTAGGAGCATGGGAAGGAGCATGGGGACGTACCCTGTGCTTCCCGGTGCTAAGTTTTATTGCTAGTACTTGGATTAACCGTGATTATTAGGCTGGTTTATTGCTAGTACTTAGATTAAACCGATTTTGGGGCATTTTTTATTACTAGTACAGGGATTATATCGGCCTTCTTACCTCATTTTATTGCTAGTACTCGGATTAAACCCTCATTTTACAGCGTTTTATTACGAGTACTAGCAATATATCAACGAAATATCGCGTTTTTAATACTAGTACTTAGATTAAAAAACGCGTTACCAGCATTATCGTTCAAAAAGCCTACGGATTTCTTCGGTCAAATGTCCATAAATGAACTTTTCACACGAAAAATTATCAGTTAATTAAGAAAACAAATAAAATTAACAATTGCCCCTGTGGAAAAAGGCTCCATTAGAATGGAACCTCTATTTTCCCTCTAGCATTCTCTAAAAGCTTTTCAAGTTCTTCTTTAAAAATGGGGAGACTTTTAAGGGGGAAGCATGGGGGGACGTACCCTGTACTTCTTTTTAATATTAATTATTGTTTATTCTGGTTAGGAAGCCGAAGACTATATCAGTTTTAGTTATCACAATACTTCATAACTTCATAAATATTATCCTTTAATAAAGCACTTAAATTCACGTGGTATTTTAGGATTAGAAACAAATAATTTTTTCCTATAATATTTAAAATCATTATAGTGTAATTACCCCTACCCTTATATCTCTTAGCTACATAAGGCACTACTTTTTTTCTTACCTGTTTGTAAATAATTTTCCCACCAACACGAACAGCTATAAATACAAATGGATGCTCTCCCTCTGGATCATCTAGCATGACAGGGTTGTTCTGTACATAAACATATGGATGCTGGCTGATTGGATTGTTTGCTTCTCCTGGCTGCGGATCGATTGATAAAAACAATCCCTCTTTTGGCTCATAGTAGCGTGCCAACAAATAATACAATCCTGTTTCGTCATCCTGCCGATAAGAGGCATAACGGTATGGGTTCACATCGGCCATCGGACCGGTTTTGGAGAGAAGGTTTCCCCATGCGTCATACGTATAGGATGCAACCATATTTCCTAATGCATCTGTTAAGGCGATAACATCCTTATGTTCGTTTAGTAAATAATAATACGTTTTTCCATCCTTTGTCATCGTCAATGGACGGCCTGAATCATCATAACTGTATTCAGCCGTAATGGTGCCGGTATCATTAGTTTCGAAGAGTACCTGATTTTCATCGTAATGATAATATGTCGTTTGGCCATTAATTGTTTTGCTTATTCGTTTACTGTCTTCGTTATACGTGTATATTGCCACTGTCTGGCCGCTTAGTGTCTGGATTTCGACCAGCTCGTTTAATTTATTATACACATACTTGTAGCTTCCATCCTGCGTACGGTTTCCATTTTGGTCATACATATATGATTGACCATCTAATGCAGTTAGTTGATTATTGGCATTATACGAGTAAGTCTTCGTTGTTGCCTGACCATTCTCCTCCGTTATCTGCTTTGTCCGGTTGCCTACTACATCGTACTCATAAGTAATAGACTTACCATCTACTGTTGTTTCTTGGATTAGCTGGTTATTGTTATCGTATTGAAACGTGGCATTACCTGCATTAGAAATGACGGATGTAATATTTCCTCGTTGGTCATATTCATACGTAAAGGCATCAATAGTTGTTGTTCCCTTTTTTATCGTTAACGTCTTAAGCTGTCCTGCAACATCATATTCATACGTAGATAAAATTCCATTTACATACGATATCGTAGCTAATGAATTTGTTTTGTTATACGTTAGAGAAACTTGGCTAGCTCCATTTCGCTTAATATGAGTCAGACGTTCCAAACGATCAATCGTATAAGTTTGAGAAAAAGACTGTGCATTCGATCGGCCTATTGTTCGAGTGGCAACACCTGTTTCATCAAATGCATACTCGATAGACTGGTTACCTAGTTCGGACTTAGTCCTCTTATCGTTCTTATCATAAGAAAGAGTCTTTCTTTCCCCTGTGACGACATTCAATATTGAATCGATATTGCTATTGGCATCATACGTATACGTCCATTTTCTTGAACCATTTACTGCTACATGAACGAGTTGATTATTCCGATTATAAATGTATTGCAGCTTATCTCCCGATGGAAACACAGTTTTTTTTGTATTTCCATTTTCGTCATAAACAAATGATGTTGTTTATCCTAGTGGCTCTTTTCGCGGTGACAGTTGATTTTGGGCATTATACGTGAAAAGCGTCTGTTTCATTAAAGCATTTGTCGCCGTTATCAAATTGCCATTGGCATCATACTCATAAGTGGTTACATTGTCTTTTGCATCTTTAACCTGTGTCAGCAAATTCCGAAGATCATAAGTGTAATTAATTGTATTTAATGCCGGATCCGTAACACTTGTTGTATTTCGTAGTTGTGGTCCTTCCTAATGGATCCGTTACAGATTTTTGGTAATTTTTATTTTCGTCATATACATAGGTTTCTTTTGTGCGGCGGTACCACACTGAATAACAATGTAGCAACTAGTAATTTTGCAATGAATTTTCTCAAGCATATTCCTCCAAATCTATGTAATTGAAAAATAGTATAAAAGCTATTGTTCTCATATTATATAGATCCAATTTGCTATTTTTGTAATTTATTATGATGAAATTGTTACAATTGTAATTGAGTGAAAAAGAATTTTGATGCTATTTTGTAGATACTTTTAATATTTTCCTCAAATTTAATTTGATAAATATATCCTATTAATAAAATAAAATAGAATTACCACAAACACCCAAAAATTAAGATAAGAAAAGCCGGCCAAAAATCGTTGAGGGCACTGAAAATCCATTGGTTATTTAAAAACTGTAATTTCAAAAACTAAAAAACGACTCTAACATTCAAAATATGAATTTAGAGTCGTTTTTTTGTGAATTAAGGGCTCACTATCCCTTAGTTATTTAAAATTAAATTTTAGAAAAATAACGAATTATTCTATTTCTTATGAGATTTATCACATACAATTCCAAACTGTTCCGGTAAAATTTATTCTTAAAAAGCAGAGGTGTTTATAATGATTGCTACTCAAACAAAAACTTTTGAATTTACCGGAACCGAACTATTGATAGATTCCATATTAGCAGAAAAAACCGAAGTTGTTTTCGGTTCAATATCAGGTTCAATGCAAAACCTATATGATCCCTTTGATAAATGCAAACAACTAAAACAAGTCATTCTTGAGCATGAACAAGCAACAATTCATGCTGCCGACGGGTATGCAAGAGCAACAGGCAAAACTGGTGTCGCTTATATTCCTCCTGGTTCTGCGATGACAAACGCAATTACCGGGGTTTTAACTGCCCAGATCGATTCAGTTCCCTTAGTTATCATTACATTACATGAAGAAAACCTCGATCTTTTCGGATTGACTACACCTGTCACAAAATATTATTTAAGAATTGATGATATTTCTGAAATCCAACAAACATTATCTGAAGCATTTTCAATTGCGAACGAAGGAAGGCCTGGGGCAGTTGTAGTTGAAATGGCAACGGACGTATTGATTAAGCAAACAAACGCTACTGCACCTAAGGTGATGAAACAACATCGAGAAATAGAAGAAAGCCCCCTTCCAATAAAGACGATAGAACGTGTAAAAGCGGAAATATTAGCGGCAAAGAAGCCTGTTTTGTTCATCGGAGGAGGAGTGATTAGTGCGAACGCTTCAATGTTAGTTAGAGAGCTTGTCGACCGAACAAAAATTCCTGTCGTAAGTACGTTAATGGGCTTAGGTGCATTCCCAGCTAATCACCCTTTATTTTTAGGAATGCTTGGGATGCATGGTACATTCGCCGCAAATAAGAGCGTTCATCGTGCTGATTTACTCATCTGTTTAGGGGTTCGCTTTAGCGATAGAGTAACTGGCAAACTTAACGGCTTTTCACCTAAGTCTCGAAAAATCCAAATAGATATTGATGCTGCAGAAATCAATAAAAATATCAATATCGACCTTCCGATTGTCGGCGACGTTTATACTGTTCTATCACAACTGTTGGATCAAGAAATTCCGAGTGATACAACTGAATGGATAAAGGAAACATCTAGTTGGCAAAAAATTGCCCCGCGTTTTTCGGATTCAAAAAGTGAATTAAAACCTCAACAGGTGATCCAACTAGTAGATGAATATTCTAGTGAAAAGGCAATCGTTGCAACAGATGTCGGTCAGCATCAAATATGGACGGCGCATAATTATAAGTTCAATCATCCACGTACATTTGTAACTTCTGGAGGATTAGGCACAATGGGGTTTGGATTACCCGCAGCAATCGGGGCCGCGTTAGCAACGGATAATAATGAAGTCATTCTTGTTAGCGGAGATGGTAGTTTCCAAATGAATTATCAAGAGTTAGCGACAGTAGCAAAATACCAACTCCCTATTAAAATCGTCATTTTGAAAAATGGCTATTTAGGGATGGTTCGACAATGGCAGGAAATGTTCTATAAAGGTCGATATTCATCTGTAAAAATCTCCTCACCAGACTTTATCACTCTAGCAAAAGCATACGGTCTTGAGACGGGCAGAGCAGCGAATTTATTAGAAGCAAAAACAGCAATCCAACAAGCATTTAGCCATCATCACCCAACTGTTATTGAATTCGATGTAACAGAGGAAGAAAATGTTTTTCCAATCGTACCGCCTGGAAAAAACAATACGGATACGATCCTAAATTAATCTAAGAAAGTAAGTACATTTATTGATAAGGGAGAAAAACAACATTGGTGTTGTTTTTCTCCCTTATATTTTTTCCTTATGATAACTGTTTACTTTCCGTGTATCGTAGTTCCTCGTCAATCATCTCATCTAGCCTGATGATACTTTTCCTTGCTCGGTCCTTTTTAATTGTTCTGTAATGATGAGCACCACCTTCTTCTTCATCCTTTTCATCTGCCCACTTAACAATTTTCTGAAGAGTTGTGCGCTCGATATCGTTCGTAGGCAAAAAAGAATCAGTGTGAAATAAAATCGCTAATGCGATTGCTTTCGCTTTTATCGGATTTTCTCCAAGTCTAATTAATAGCTTGTGAGCTCTCTCCGCTCCTTTTATAGGATGGATGTCATTTTGCCGATATAAGTCATAATCCCATTTTCCATTTCGATACCAGGTGAAGTGACCGATATCGTGAAGAAACCCAGCTTTTGTTGCAATATCAACATCTTCATTATATTCTTTTGCTAGCGAAAAGGCATGATAGGCTACAGCAACTGCATGAGCAAAACCAGAGCGTTTCACATATTTCTGAGTAATATGATGGTCAAAGATGTTTAATAATGTTACATCCCTCATAATCCTTCCTCCCTACTTTAAAATTGTGAATGCACTTAATTCCATTATTTTTAGAGATGAACGAATCTCTCACTATTTCTCTTCACTCAATCTTAACTTATTAAAAGATAATTTTTGTGAGAATAACACAAAATAATAAACATCACAAGCTATTTGACGTAAAAACTTACACGTCTACCTTTTTACAAACGTAAGAGCCTCTCGATCGGCTCTATTGCTCTCTTTCACAAAATGATTCACTGATTCATTAATAAGAACAATCGAAGTTTCCGCAAACTATCTTCCCACATGAATTTATCCACAATCGTTCTTAGTTATTCACAAACAAACGTTATCCACAAGGACTTTAGTCCTTTTTACTACTAATTCTAAATATTCTAATATATCTTATTTAGTTTCTTTTTCGAATCGTTAAATTATGTTAGGATATTTAATTGAGTTTATTGTTATTATAGGGGAAATGATGATATTCTTTTTAATTAAGACTTGATACTAGTACCGAAGATTCACTGTCTTTCCCGAGTGGACACTTTTTTTAGGAGCTTTCCTGATGACGTATAAACCAACAAATCGGAAGTTAAGCGAAGATTCCCCTCCCCTACTATATGTATTAATAAAAAAAACGCGAATCTCAGAAGAGATTTGCGTTTAAGCTTGTTTGCTGATTTTGTTACCTACACTCAAAATGCTTTTAATTAAGAATTTGTTGACCACATTCGAGTAGATTTCACAAAAACTCGTGGATGCAATTTTAATTGTACTACCATCATTTCTGCAAGATCTTCTGGTTGCATCACACTCTCAGTGTTCTCACCAACCAACTTATTTTCAACAGCTAAATCTGTAGCAACGGTGCTTGGAGTCATTGCGGTAACACGAATATTATGTTTTCTCACTTCCATTAGTAACGACTCTGTTAATCCTAGCACTCCAAACTTAGATGCGCTATAAGCGCTAGTTACAGGAGACCCTTTTTGCCCAGCAGTGGAAGAAATGTTGATAATGTCTCCAGATTTTCTAGCGATCATATCTGGTAGAACAGCCCGAGTAACATAATATGTACCCAATAAATTAACATTGATTACTTCTTCCCACTCTTCCGGTTCAAGCTCAAGAAACCCACCAAATTTGGCAATCCCAGCATTATTAATTAAGATGTCAATCGAACCAAGCTCAGACTTAATATGATTAATCGCATGGTCAACAGCTTCCCTATCAGTTATATCCGCTGCTGAACCAGCAATATTTATATCATATTGTTCCAACTCTTCAGAAACTTTTTCTAGATTAGCGATATTTTTACCGAGTAAACCTAAATGAACTCCTTCTTTCGCAAGAGCGATTGCAACAGCACGACCAATTCCTCTACCAGCTCCTGTAATCAAGGCTGTTTTCCCACTTAAAGATTGCATCCTTTTTCTCCTTTCTTTCATGTACACAAAAACAAATTCCCCACTTAAAAATAATTATTTTATCCAAATAAAAACTGAACGAACTTGTATGTTCGTTCAGTTTTATTAAGTTCTCTTATAATATCCCCCTATTTAGAAACACTATGTGCTATTAATATGATAGGAATTAATAGTAAATGCCTAGCAAATGATATCATCCATTTTTTGTAAGTTTTCATAACAATGACTGAGATAACGACTAAATAATGACAAAAGTTTTGCTCCGCACTGAAAAATATTGATGAAACTTCGCTTTTTTGTCAGCTTTTGCGCTTGCCCGAGAAATAATTTTTGCAACGGCCCTAAATACAAAAAGACATTTTCAAAAAGGAGGCGATTATGATAATGTCCCATTTTCTACAATAAGTTGTTGTTGTCGAGAATCCAAAATTGCGTTCACTCCAAGCGGAACAGCTAGGTTCGGTTGACAGTGTCCAATTTTTAACCCTGCTAAAGTTGGTTTATTCACCCGTTTAATATAATGTTCGAGAACTTCCTCAAGTTCAAAGGAAGCTGGAGATTCAGAAATACAATGATGAAAATCGCCTAACAAAATTCCTGCTGCACCCTCAAGCTTACCCGCCATCGAAAGCTGATTAAACATTCGGTCAATTGCCCGAGGTTCTTCGTTGATTTCTTCAATTAACAATATTTTTCCGTTTGTATCTATTTCAAATGACGTTCCTAATGTACTTGTTATTAATGTTAAATTTCCACCTATAAGTGGACCGAATGCTACCCCATCCACGACCGTTTCCAATGGCGATTGCTCTGTCGAATATTGAAGTGGATTCGGTTCAAAAAGTTGCTTTAAAGAATTTTTTGTTAGCGAATCTATTTCATCACTCCCGTAATCAGATGCAATCATCGGACCATGAAAGGTCACTAACCCTGTTCTTTTTTGGATAGCTAAATGTAAAAATGTAATATCACTATAACCCCAAAAAATTTTAGGATTTTTCTTAATCAGTTCATAATCAATTCTTTCGGCAATCCTCGCAGTACCATAACCACCTCGAGCACAAAAGATCGCCTTTACTTCTGAATCAGCAAACATGGAATGCAAATCCTCTACTCTTTCTTCATCACTACCAGCAAGATAGCCATTTTTTCGGTATATATGACGCCCCAGCTTTGTTTTTAAGCCTACCTCACGAAGAAATTCTACTCCTTTTTCAAGCTTTTCTCGTTGAGGTGTACCTGCCGGAGCGATAATTCCAACCGTATCTCCCTTTTTAAGCTTTTTTGGCTTCATCAAGTTCATTTCCCTCCCCGTATATCGAGGTAAACTATATGAAGTTAATTTTCTTTTATGACGTCTTTACTACAAAAATGTTGGAACCATTTATGTGTATTAATCTATCTGTACAAGCATATATATGGTATAAAACAACATTACAGGAGTTGAAGCTTGCTTGTGCGGACGATTATAAAGTTTGGATTGTTTCTCCTACTCTTTTTAGGGATAATTGAACTGACTATTAATGAAATTTTTAAATCTTTTTCAGAGGAACCTGAAGCAGTTACCGCATTTAAAACAGATACTGATTTACTGAATGAGCAAATCCCATCATTAGAAATGTATTTAGTTAGTCAGGAAAAGAACGGTGTGGAGATTATCGAAACCTACCAGGAGCATGAAGTGTATTTTGATGAGAATGGTGAAGTGATAAAAACAGTTCCAACCTCAAATTTCGATTATTTACGATATAAAGAATATTAACCAAACAAAAAAGAAGCACTGCTCATCGAACAGTCCTTCTTTTTTGTTTAGTATTTATGATTTAACAGGTACACCTACAAAAAACTCATCATATAACGCTTGAACGGCCTTCTTTTCATCAGCCTCTTTTACAGCAAACATCATGCTAACCTCTGACGAGCCTTGGTTAATCATTTCGATATTGACACCAATATCAGCAAGTGTTTTAGCAGCTCGCGCCATCGTACCAACATTGCAGCGCATGCCTTCACCAACGACCATAATTAAACTAAGATCATGTTGGATCTTTACCTCTTCAGCTCCAAGCTCATTTTCAATCCGTTTTAACATTTCTTTTTCAAATGCGAGATTCATTTGATCTTGACGAAGAATAATCGAAATATCATCAATTCCTGACGGTAAATGTTCATAAGAAAGATTAAATTCTTCTAAAATTTGTAATAGTTTACGTCCAAAACCGATTTCACGGTTCATTAAATATTTTCTAACGTAAATACTGCAAAATCCTTTGTCACTTGCAATTCCTACCACTGGTCCGTTTTGATTCGTCCGTTTGTTTACAATTTTAGTCCCCTGTGCATCTGGATTATTTGTATTTCGAACATGGACTGGAATCCCAGCATGAAAGGCTGGCATAAGTGCTTCATCATGAAAGACAGAAAATCCCGCATATGAAAGTTCTCTCATTTCACGATAAGTAAGCTCACGGATTTCTTTCGGATTCTTAACAATACCAGGGTTAACAGAACAAACTGCATCTACATCCGTGAAATTTTCGTATACTTCTGCTTTAACACCGTTTGCTAAAATTGAGCCGGTGATATCAGATCCGCTACGAGAAAAGGTAACAATATCGCCCTTTTTTGAATAACCAAAAAATCCTGGAAAAACGATAATACCTGATTTTTTACGTAATTCATATAAATTATCATAAGTTTCTGGAAGAACCTGGGCATGTCCTGGTTCATCGCTAACGAGAAGGCCCGCTTCCTTCGGGTTTATGTAGTGCGCATCAACCCCACGAGATTGGAAGTAAGCTGCAACTAATTTTGCATTGTTGTCTTCACCACTCGCCTTTACAGATTCGATAAAATGGTCATGACTTTTGCTACGGTCTGCTAATAAACTGCGTAAACTATCAGTAATAACTTCAATAATTTCATTAGAAATCTCAAGTTCATTGGCAATAGCTGTATACCTTTGAATAACAGCATCAAAATATTCGCCGCCATCCCCTGTGTCAAGCACATGTTCAGCACATGCAATTAATAAATCTGTAACCTTAATATCATCAGGATACCTTTTCCCTGGAGCAGATACAACGACCACTTTACGGTCAGGATCCGAAACTACAATATTAAACACTTTTTCTAACTGTTCACCGGAAGCTAAAGAAGAGCCTCCGAATTTCACAACTTTCATATGTCTGTCATCCTTCGCTAAAGTATTATTTATCATTATCTCTTTTATGGTTAAAAGATGCAAGAATTTTCTCTTTATATGAACACTCAAATTCTATTGTCCATATTAAATTCTAAAAATAGATTTATTTAATTAAATCTAAAAAATGCGTTAACACTCTAGCTGTGAGTCCCCAAATAATATTTCCATCATATTCATAGAAGTATTCATCCATCTGCCTAATTTGCCATTTATAATTCTCTCCTCCGATAATTAAATCATATGGGAACCCTTCCTCGGGTTGAACTTGAAAATTGAGTTTATAAACGGCTGGCTTCGTATTTAAGAGATACGAAAGAGGGACAGTAAAAATTTCCCCAACTTCATCTGGATTAGGCCGGATTATTGATAGGTCGTCAATCTTCCCAACAAATGGGTATACAATTGTTCCACCACCATTAACGAGATAATCAAGGGGGATGATATTAGATATATCGCTTTCCTTAATTCCAAGTTCTTCAGTTGTCTCTCTTACCGCACAGGCCATTGCATTACGGTCGGCTGCATCAAATTTGCCCCCCGGAAAACATACTTCATTCGGTTGTCTACGTAGATGACTAGCTCGAACTTCGAATAATATATGCGTTTCACCGTCTTTAACAATGAGTGGCAGAAGAACCGAAACTCGGAAAAAATCTTTTTCCCCAAGAACCCCCACTTTTCTACCATTTAGTTTATTTAAAATATTATCTATCTCCATATATTTCACCTCAATCAAACAACTAATATTCTTATTATACAGGATTTTGTGACAAGATGAATAAAGAGGTAAAATAGGAAATGATTTAATAAATATAAAGGAGTTTTGTTTTATGGCATTCAAAATATTATTTCTCGATATTGACGGGACTATATTGCGTCCTGATAATACAATTGAACATTCAACGAAAGAGGCGATTGCTCAAGTTCAAAAAATCGGGATTGAAACGGTCCTAGCTACCGGGAGACCGGTACACGAAATAAGAGAAATAGGGCGTAAACTAAACATAAACTCTTATATTGGTTATAATGGTGCGCTAGCCATTTTTAATAACGAAGAGCTATTTGCAGAGCCCATGGAAGCTCATCACGTCCAATCCTTCCTTGATGTCGCTAAGAAATACAATCATGACATCGTTTTATACACAAATAATAAAAATTATTTTACTTCATTGAATTCACCAGAAGTGAAGAGGTTTAATGAAACCTTTCATTTAAGAAGGAATAGTCTTTTCACAGATGACGTTATTGATGATATTCTTGGCATGACTTTACTAACAAAAGCTGAGAATGGGAAGGGTGTATATTCGCTCGATGATGGCATTTTTTTCTCACAAGTAAATATAGAAGGAATGCATCATTGTTATGATGTGATTAGAGAGAAGGTTAATAAAGGAGTTGGGGTAAGGTTTCTCCTGAATCGACTGGGAATTCCAAAGGAATCTGCTATCGCTTTCGGAGATGGGATGAACGATAAAGAAATGCTCCAAGAAGTTGGCGAGGGTTTTGCAATGGGAAACGCAAATCCAAACTTATTTTCTTATGCTAAGCATAAAACGACGACAGTCACAAATTCAGGTATTTATAATGGACTAAAAAAACTTGGACTAGTTAAGTGAAAGTTAAGTTGTTTAAGAAGGAGGATGGATGTACTTCCCTCCTTCTTTTTTATTGTGTTTATTACTGATGATAGCTATCATTTTTTTATTTTCGCTAATCTTTGTTTAGAAGTTCTTCTCCTGCAATTCCTGGATTTGTCATTTCATATGGGTTTAAAATCAGATCTAACTCTTCTTCTGTAAGTACATCATAAGCGAGACAAAGTTCCCGAACCGATTTTCCTGTAAGAATGGCTTCACGGGCTATTCTGGCAACGACTTCATAGCCAAGATGAGGATTTACGGCGGTGATAATGCCAACACTTTGATCAACATCCTGCTGAAGCTTTTCTTTGTTTGCTTCAATTCCTTTCACACAATGTTCAGTAAACACGCCAAAGGCATTTTTCATAACAGAAATCGATTGAATAAGATTAAAGATAAGAACAGGCTCCATTACGTTTAATTCGAGTTGCCCGGCTTCAGATGCTAAGCAAATCGTATGGTCATTGCCAATCACTTGGAAGGCTACTTGATTGATTAACTCGGCCATGACCGGATTAACTTTCCCAGGCATAATCGAAGAACCTGGTTGTCTCGGGGGCAAAGAAATTTCGTTAAATCCAACACGGGGACCTGATGCCATTAAGCGAAAATCATTTGCGATTTTTGACATATTCATCATACAAACTTTTAAAGCAGCAGAAACTTCGGTATAGGCATCCGTGTTTTGAGTTGCATCAACTAAATGCTCTGCGTTTACAAGCGGAAGACCACTATTTTCCGCTAAATAGTGTACGACACGTTTAATATATTTCGGATTTGCATTTAAGCCTGTCCCAACAGCCGTAGCCCCCATATTCACTTCATATAGATCTATGCGAGTACGCGCTATCCTTTTGATATCTCTTGCTATCACTCTGCTATAAGCTTTGAATTCTTGACCTAATCGAATCGGAACTGCATCTTGAAGGTGGGTCCGCCCCATTTTAATATAAGAGTCAAACTGCTGTGCTTTTCCCTCAAAAGCTTTATGCATGATTTCCATCACTTCTAGAAGCTGGTCTAATAATGATAAAACAGAAATATGCATGCTAGTCGGAAAAACATCGTTTGTCGATTGGGCCATATTCACATGGGTATTAGGGCTTAATTTGAAATAATCCCCTTTTTTCTCGCCAAGGATTTCTAGAGCCCGGTTAGCTATGACTTCATTCGTATTCATGTTAATTGATGTCCCGGCTCCACCTTGAATTGGATCAACGATAAATTGATCATGCCATTCTCCGTCAATAATTTCGTCTGCAGCCTTTACTATTGGTTCCCCTAATCCTTTATATAACCGTCCGATTTCCATATTAGCTAAGGCCGCTGATTTCTTGACAATAGCTAATGCTTTAATTAACTCCCCGTGTATTTGATAACCAGTTATTGGGAAATTTTCAACTGCACGCAATGTCTGAATCCCATAGTATGCGTCCAATGGTACGTTCTTCACACCGAGAAAATCCCTTTCAACTCTGACATTCTGTTCTGCCAAATCTTCCACCCTCCAAGTCCCTCTTGTATACAACAGTCCGCTTAGCTTACGAACATAAAGATTATTTATCCGTATGCACATAAGCTTTTTAAGCATAAGACATAGCGTAACCTACTGTAAGAGGAAAAGTAATATCTCCTATCACTTTTATTTTAACCAAATGAACTGTAGAGTTCATCTAGTTTATTGACCTTTTCCAGTGCACAAGTAAATATGTGTCAAAACATCTTTATTATTGTTGGTTTTTGCGAAGGGATGATGAATTGCCACTTCTTTTGGAAGCTTTTGTCATCATGCAGGAAAAAGGGTACCCGTTTGCTGAATTCAAATACAGATGAAAAATGGTTATACATTGAAAACGATCAAATTTTAAATAAAGAAAGGGTTGGCAAAAATGAATCAATTTATGAAAGCCTATACGATAAAAGAAGTATCAAAAACAATCAATGTTCCTTCGGGAACGATTCGGCAATGGGAGAAAGACTTAGACGGTCTACTCATTATTCCGCGAACAAGACAAGGAGCGAGGTTCTATACAGAAAAGGAAATCACACTATTAGAGAAAATAAAACAGATGAGAAGCAAAAACTTAAGCAAGGATATGATTCGTGAACTCCTTCAAAAACATATGGACATCCGTTCGGAAGATGATTCCGAATTAATCGAAACCAATTTGCCTGCTGTCACCCAAGAACAAGTACCTGCTCATAAAGGATCAGACTTTGATGTAGAAGGCTTTTTTCATGCACTAGATACGTATAAACAAACCCTGTTACAAGATGTAAGAACAGAAATTCAAAACGGTCTCCGAACTGAAATTGTAAACGAAGTTAAAAAGGATATTACTGCTAATTCATTACAAACAATAAAGGCGTTATCGCTCTCGATTCAAAGATCAAAAGATAAAATGAAACAAGATATCGAAGAGCTATCCCAACATGTAGCCCAAGCTACAGAAAAGACTTCCGAATCGTTCGAAAGTCTATCTGAAGTCTCAAGCAATACAGCAGATAAAGTTACCGATCTTTCACAAGAAGTGATACAGTTAAAAAAAGGGACGACAAAAGAATTAGCAAATTTATCAACAAATGTTTCTAAAGTTTCGTCAGGAACTAAGAAGGAGATTCTTTCACTAAAAGAAAATGTAACAAGAATAAATAGAGGAACTGCAAAAGACATCTCAGCAATAACAACCAACCTTGCGAAAGTTTCGAAAGGAACCTCCGAAGAAATCCGTTCCATTGCTGTTAAACTTAACAAATCATCAGAGGAGTTTAAAATCTTAACTGACTATATTGCTAAAAATAAAGAAATTACAGCTTCAGAATTAAATACTTTAAATGAGCAATTAGCAATGGATAGAGAATATTACCTTGAAACACTGAAACTTGAGAGAGAACAATTTCAAGGGGAAATTCAAAAACGGGATGAAATTTTCAAGGATATGGTTGTTAGTTTTCGAGAAACTGCTGCTTCCAAAGATACTTCTAAAAGATGGTGGAAACTTTGGAAATAATACTGTTAAAATGCAGTGGATGTCCGTCCATCCACTGCTTTTAAGCGAAATATGAGTATATGAACATCTATAAAGAGGCTCTGAATCATGCTCTTATACGTCTATTTATTGTGAATTTATACTTGGCCGATGATTTAAAAAGTTTTGATAGGCGAACCCTCTTACTTCCGCTTCTGTAAAATGTTTAAGTAATTCATTAATTAGATTCTGATATTTCCCCGCGTTTTCAAGATCTTTCACATGGGAAGGAATCCCATCAAAATCAGAACCCATTCCAATGTTTTTTACACCACCAAGGGAACAAAGGTAGTCAATATGTTTAATAAGATCATTAATGGTCGCATCTCCATCTTCTTTGACAAATTGTGGAGCAAACACAATATGGACCATTCCATTTTTTTTAATAAGAGCACGTGCTTGATTGCCGTATAAGTTACGGGGATGATTGCAAAGATGGCGAGCGTTTGAATGGCTAGCAATTGGATAACTCGCTATCTCAATCACATCCCAAAAAGCTTTCTCACAAAGATGGGAGACGTCTGTAAGGATGTGATGTTGATTGTTAAATTCAACAATCTCTTTACCGAACAATGTCAAACCAGCCCCTCTAGGCTCTCCAACCCCATCTGCTGCTAAGTTAGCATGATTCCATGTTAATCCCACTGAACGTACACCCAATTGATACAAATGATTTAATTTACTAAGATCGTTCCCAATTGCATCAACGCCTTCAAGCGTTAGCATCGCACCAATTTCACCTTCTTCAAGAACGTCAAAGTCATCCCAATCTTTTATTTGTTTCATTTCAGGGTTTTTTGCAAGAATCTCTTTGTAAAATAAGTCGACCTGGCCGAGTGCAGCCTGAAACTTGTGCTCTTGCTTTATATCCGGTTCGATAAAAATAGCGAAACATTGAACTGATACTTCCCCTTTTATTAGTCTTTGCTTATTTGCATCTAGTTCATCTGAATCTTTAAAACTCAACTTCCCTTTACATTCCTGTAGCTTTAATAATACATCGCAATGTAGATCAATCACTTTCACCTTTTTCACCCCAAATGAATTGTTTAACACATCTTACTACAATTACACAAAACTTATCCGCGATTAATATAATAGATTGAAACGTCAAAATACGAATCTTTTGTAAAAATAGATTGAAAATTGTGTTTTTTTCTATTAAAATGGAACTAATCACCAAACTGAGCGAACGCTCACTCAATTTGCTCACTTTTTACGGTACACAACTTTTTTATCGTAAAATAAATTAAATGGAGCGAGGTTATATATATGTTAGTAATGAAATCTTATTTTTTAAATGAATGGGAACGTTATAAAATGGAAGAAATCATTCTTTGTGAAAATAAGGAAATGACTGAAGCAGATGTTCTTCTTCTGGACGACCGTGAACTCATGGTTTTAATCAACAACCTCACTAAAGAATAAACTCCAAGAAAAACGGTAAAAAATAAACATGACCATGAAATCTGGTCATGTTTACTACCTTTTTGACGCCCGAAATCCTGCTTTTTCTGCTTCTTCTTCAGAACAAAACCAGATAATGTTGTGTTCACTAATCGAATCGTAATGTGCACCGGTTGTTAAATGATATATTTTGGAATTTTTATTGCCTTTTATTTGATTTACACAATTCGTCTCATTGTTTAAGGCTGTTTCTACTTCATCGATTGCATCCGTGTCAAAGCCTCTCTCCTGTACGTAATTTTCAATACTCCAAATTCCTACCCCATCTTCTTGTGCCTTTTTCTGAACCTTTTCAAATTGATCAACATATTTCGTATTTGGCGGAAAAACGGCAATTCTGGCATATCCCTTTTCAATTAAAACCTCGTTGTACAGTGTATCATCTACCCAGACATATGCTAATAATCGTCCGTACTGATCTCTTTCCTGCACATCTAGTTCAAGTAAGACTTCTTTTCCCGTTAATTGTTCTGTCGTAAAATCAGATGCCTCTTGACCGAATGGTTGTTCTCCAAGTCTCGGATGCTTCGTTTCCGGTGTATCGACTAAGGTCAAGCGAACTCTCTCTTCTTCCCCATTTACGAGTTTTACCCTTATCGTGTCGCCATCGGTAACTGATATAACCGTTGCCGATAACCGATTCTCCTGTGAACAACCAACAACTAAAAAAAGAACGAGTGTCATCTTAATAAACAAAAATATTTTTTTCATCTCTTACTCCCCAAACAATATCATTCACGTCTGTTATTTTACCATAGCAAGCGAAATTGCGCCTGCTGGTTGATCGTTTTTAAGTTATAAAGATATATAACGGTACAAATGAGTTAAAATAAAGGAAATTAGTTTATAAAGGGGAAATATATGACAAGAAAGAATGCAATAGTAACTGGTTCTTCAAGCGGATTTGGCTTATTATGTGTACTTGAACTAGCTAAAAGTGGGTTTCATGTAATCGCGACGATGAGAGACATCTCGAAAGCAGATAAGTTATTTGAAGAGGCACGAAAACAGAATTCAGAGCCTTTTATTGAAGTTCAACCGCTTGACGTAACGTCAAGCGAATCGATTTCTCAGTTTACTTCTTATTTAAGTAACCTAAATTCTGTCGATATTCTCGTAAATAATGCAGGAATCGCCATCGGTGGCTTTTGTGAGGAGCTTTCAATTGACGACTACCGACAGCAATTTGACACCAATTTCTTTGCGGTCGTCGCAATTACACAAGCCGTCCTTCCCTTCATGCGCAAAAGTGGAGGAGGCCGAATGATTAATATGAGCAGCATAAGTGGCCAATTCGGGTTTCCGGGACTATCTCCTTATGCTGCATCTAAACATGCTCTTGAAGGGTTCAGTGAAAGTTTAAGATTAGAGGTTAAACCATTTGGAATCGATGTAGTACTAATTGAACCTGGTTCATACAAAACGAACATTTGGACGAGTATGGACCAAATCTCAATCTCTGAGAATTCTCCTTATCACTCTTATATGGTTAAATTACAAACTGAAATTGAATCTGAGAAAGCGAATCATGGATCACCCGAAGAAGTCGCTGCCCTTGTCGCTCAAGTCGCTAGCCAAGAAAAAACACCTAAATTGCGTTATCCGATTGGGAAATCAGTAAAAACGAATATACGATTAAAAGCCTTCCTACCATGGCAGTTCATTGAATCATTGATCTTTAAAAAACTTCGGTAAAAAAATGCCTGTCCCTCGAGTGCGTTAGCTGAGTAACCCGTGGGACGGCATTTATTATTTAAACCAACCTTTTTCACGTGATTGTCGAATCGCTTCAATTCGATTGGTTACTTCAAGTTTATCTAGAATCGTTGAAATATAGTTTCTTACTGTTCCTGTCGTAATCGTCAATTCACTGGCAATATCTTTCGTGTTTTTCCCATCTGCAACTAGGCCAAGGACCTCCATTTCTCTTTCGGTCAGTGGATTTTCCTCACTATATAAGTCATCCATCAGTTCCGGGGCATATACCCTTCGTCCAGCCATCACACTTCGAATCGAGCTCGCCAACTCCTCACTTGGACTATCTTTTAACAAATAGCCTTTCACTCCAGCTTTTACTGCCCGTTGGAAATATCCAGACCGCGCAAAAGTAGTTAATATAATCACTTTGCAATCTGTATTCTTCAACTCTTCTGCAGCCTCTAATCCTGTTTTCCCAGGCATTTCAATATCCATAATACAAATATCAGGCTGATACTTCTTTACAAGTTCTAGCGCTTCCTCCCCATTTTGAGCTTGCCCGACTACTTCCATATCTTCTTCTAAGCTCAACAAGGACCCTAAAGCTCCTAGCAACAATCTTTGATCCTCCGCTAACACAATTCGAATCATACTCCCCCTCCTACACTAAGACTCTTTCTTCATTCTCGGAATTTTTATATATAAGGTTAAGCCATTTTCGTTGGCTATCTCGAGGCTTCCATTAACAAATTCTAGTCTCTCTCTCATCCCATTCAATCCACTACCCTTTGAAAAATCATCCTCAGTAACCTGTCCTCTGCCATTATCTCGAATGATTAATGTAATCTCCTTCAATGACTGTTCAATTGTAACTGAGCATGTTGTAGCTCCACTGTGTTTTACGACGTTATTCACTGCTTCTTTTAAACACATACTTAGAATGTTCTCTGAAAGCAAGGAAACATTTTTCAACGGCAAATCCACTTCGCAAATATAACCAATTTGTGCTGCTTCGAACATTTGCTTAACATGATTTAGTTCGTCTTTTAAACGGATGCCTCGCATTTCAGAAACCATTTTCCTTACTTCATTTAATGCCGTTCTAGCGGTCTGTTGAACATCCTTCAATTCTGAGCGAGCTTGTTCAGGATTCTTATAGACTAATTTACTCGCTAGGTCGGCCTTTAAACCAATAAGTGAAAGCTTTTGGCCTAGAGTATCATGTAAATCTCGCGCAATCCGCTGTCGCTCTTCCGCCTTTACTAACTCGGCAATCCGTTTATTCGCATCTTCTAGTTTTTCCTCAAGCTGACCTTGTACCTTTTTATTACGCATACTTAAAGGCAAGAAGATGATACTTAGCCATACAATCAATACAAATGGCAATTGCCATACAAATTGCTCTTTCCATAGAAAAAGCTCCAAATTGATGGCAGCAGATGTAATAAAAAGATTAATAAAATAAAGAACAAAAAACGCAATCTTATCTTGAATCTTGCCAATTAAATAAGCAAGAAAAAAAGCGAAATAAACAAAACTAAAAAGGTTCGTTAATACAACCGAGATACATATTAGTATGATAGTCCATAAATACACCGTCCACCCTTTCGAAATAAACGCTAGCCGATAAAATACGAAAAATATGATTGTTAAAGCAACTCCGATGATTTTTTCATACATTGCAGGCGACTGTAATATAAAATAAAAGGGCAGGATACTCAAAATCGTCCAAATATACGGGGATATACCCGTTGTTTTTAATAATTTCCAATAGCGTTTAAACATTCATCCACCCTCAAATTCTTCTATTATCTACATATTACCATATATAAACAATTTTACATGAATAAACTCTCCTCAAATTGTAAGGAGAGTCATTTCACTTTTTATAAAGCAAATCGTCTACAAGAAGATGTGGATATTAAACCTCTGGCTTCGCATGTACAGATACACGCTTTTTCGCCACTTGTTTTACATGACTGAAAGGTACAAATTTATTCCCATCCTCATCCCATAGTTTAAATTTCAATGAACTTAAACTCATGGAAAGCGTAATTGTTGGAACTTTTTGTAATGGCTCAGTATTATTATGGACTTCTTCAAGCTTGTAGTTCGGTACCTTCGGGCTTAAATGATGAACATGGTGGTAGCCAATATTACCTGTTACCCATTGCAGAACTTTTGGAAGTTTATAAAAAGAACTCCCCTCTACGGCTGCCCTTACATATTGCCAATGTTCATCTTCTTCAAAGTAAGAATCTTCAAACGTGTGCTGGATATAAAATAACCAGATACCGAGAGATCCTGAAATCATAAAAATCGGAATCTGTACAAGGAGAAAACTTTGCCAACCAATTGTTAAGCAAAGCAATCCGATGACAATTGCAAGTAACACATTTGTTAAATACGTGTTTAATCGTTCTTTTCGCCTAGCGCCTCGATGATTGAAGCGATTTTCAATACCAAACACATAAATGGGACCTATAATGAACATGACAAAAGGATTACGATACAAACGGTATTGTACTTTCTTCCAAAATGGAGCTTCCAAGTACTCATCTACTGTTAGCATCCATATATCTCCTACGCCTCGTTTGTCTAAGTTGCTACTCGTAGCATGGTGAATCGTATGATCATGCCCCCATTTCTCAAATGGGAACAAAGTTAAGACTCCTGTAATCGTACCAAGGACTCGATTTGCTTTGCGACTTTTGAAAAATGAATAATGCGTACAATCATGAAAGATGATGAATGTTCGAATTAAAAAACCACCTGCAAGAACGGCAAATGCCAATGTAAGAAGATATGAGAACGCCAAGCTTTTATATGCTAAAAACCAAAGCAATAAAAATGGTCCAATGGTATTGATGAGTTGCCAAATACTATTTCGCAATTCAGCTTTTTCATAAGGGGCAACTTGCTTTCTCAATTGTTTTTGTTGTTCCTTCATTATTTATATTTTCCCCTTCCTTATGTTGTTAATTTGATTATAGAGAAGGAAAACGAGGCGCGTAAGTCCCAGGTGTCATATATTGAATATGACATTTGTCATATTGGGCAATTTTTTTTAGGCAAAGCAGAAGAGAAGAAGTACGTAAATCATTAAGATTAGTTTTACAATTTCTATCGAGTTTTTATGCAAAAAGGGCTGAAATAAGACAGCCCTTTCGGAAATGCTACGATAATATTCCAATTGAATTTAAAAACACGATAACAATAGCTATTGGTGCAACATAGCGAATGGAAAAATACCAAATATCAAATAACAAACCAACTCCATTGGTGCCAAGTGCCAATTCTTCTTTTACTAACTGACGAGGCAATCGATAGCCAACAAAAAGCGAAATAAAGAAGGCACCTACAGGCAAACCAATATTACTTACGAGAAAATCAGCGGCATCAAAAATGGACCTTCCGAAAATTTGCACATCAGAGAGAACCCCGAATGAGAGTGCACTCGGTACACCGACTAGAAAAATGAGCATCCCACTTATCCACGTAATTTTCCCTCGTTTTTCTTTTTCATCTTTAACCAGAACGGCAACGACAATTTCTAAAATGGAAAAGGCTGATGTAAGGGTCGCAAATAAGAGTAAAAATAGAAAAATAATAAGAAAAATACTTCCGAACGCCATTTCATTAAAAACGGCAGGCAATACAACAAATACTAATCCAGGTCCTTGTCCCGGTTCAAAACCGAGCGCAAACACAGCTGGAAAAATAACAAGACCTGCTAGGAAACAAATTAAAATATTTAATCCTGCGACGGAAAAAGCGGATTTGGCTATGTTTTCTGATTTTGACAAATAGGAAGCGTACGTCACCATCACAGAAATACCAACACTGAGTGTGAAAAATGCTTGTCCTAACGCAAGCAAAACAGTCTCTCCACTCATTACAGAAAAATCTGGTTTGAGTAAAAACTCCAACCCAGCAGCAGAGCCTTCAAGGGTTACCGAACGAATAGCAAGCACAATAAAAAAGATAAAAAGAGCTGGCATTAAATATTTACTTGCACGTTCAATTCCCTTCTGTACACCACCCTTTACAACCAAAATCGTTATGACGATAAAGATGAATTGACTAATTATAACTTCAGCAGGATTGGAAATAATGTCATTAAATAAATTTCCATAATCAGCATTTGCCAAACGCCCCGTAAAACTTCGAACTAAGTACGAGAGAATCCACCCGCCAACTACACTGTAAAAAGAAAGTAAAATAAAAGAAAAAGTCACTCCAGCCAAACCTAAAAAGTGCCAATTTGTTTGCGGTGCAAGTTTCCGATAAGCTCGGACCGCATCCCTCTGTGTATTACGCCCAATGACAAACTCTGCGATCAAAATTGGCGCACCAACTAAAATGGTTAAAATAATAAAAAGCAGAAAAAAGATGGCTCCGCCATTTGTCCCCGCCATATATGGAAACTTCCAAATGGCCCCCAATCCAATTGCAGAGCCTGCTGCAGCTAGAATGAAGCCAAGCTTAGAGGTCCATTGTTCATGATTCTTCATACGTCCATATTCTCCTTTATTATTTAAACTGATATTTGTCAATATTACTATTCTTCACGAAAGAATCAAAGTAGTTTTAGCCAAAAACTATCTAGCATTATTTTATTAACATAATAAAAAGTGCAACTCAACATCTACCTTTGAGTTGCACTTAATTATTTTCATCTCACTAATTTTAGTAATCCTTTAGACAATCGCTTAAGAACCTAATACATAAAATACGTATCTACTCATGCCTTCCGCAATGACGAACACAACTAGCGCGGCATACACTAAAGCAAAATTCACTTTCGGTTTACTACTTAAAGATAAGTATCCTAGAACAGCCAATCCTGCAAGTTCAATGATCCAACGAACACCAATCATTCCTGAATAAGGGGCAAGCTTGGCAGCAGCTGTTTCTCCTGTGATCATCTGAATTTCTGGTGTATAAGCGGCAAACATGGCCGATCCAATCACTTGGATCATCACTCCTAATATCCCGAATGTAAACGCCCATTTAACGATTTTCTTCATTTCTTCTCCTTTAAAAGATGGGAGAATGAGACTTGCACCAAGAACAGGACCAAGGGCTAGTACAGTACCAAAGAACACGACATACGTATTAAGATGATCCCAACCGTTTACTCGGGTAACCGCATACGTTTGTGCCATTGAGAAAATGGCTGCGAGACCAATGATTCCGGTAATGAGCATCAACGTTGGACTTACTTTCTTATTTAATATCGCTAGTAAAGCTAGAATACACGCTAACCCAATGAAGATTCCTACAAATACGATTTCATTGCTCATCCATGAGCGACCAAATCCTCTCAATGTGTGAAACGCACTCAGCGGACTGCCTAAGTGGAAAAACGATCCGATTAAACCAACAATGGAAACGATGGCGGTAACAAGCAGCGGTAACTTCATTGCTTTATGCGAATCCGTTCCCGTTTTCGCTAAAATCCGATTCACAAACCATAAGAACAGAATCCCACCGACAGCTGCTGGAATTGCAACGGTAAAGATTAATAACGACCATTCATGCATATTCGATTCCTCCTTCTACAAGTTTTGTTATCTTCCTTTAATGACTAGATTCGGTTTTGTGATTGACGAACTAGGTAATCCTTTAATATCAGCATTCGTTCCATATTTTTGACGCAATTCATCAATCGGACCAAACTCGATTGCACGCATGATACAGGAGGAAACACAAACTGGATCTTCTCCATTTTCACGTAAATCAATACATGTATCACATTTCGTCATTTTTCCTTGTTCTTCATCATACTGTGGGGCACCATAAGGACAATTCCACTCACAATATCTACAGCCGGCGCATTTAGAGTGATCAATTAAGACAACGCCGTCCTCATTTCTTTTGTCTAATGCTCCTGTTGGACAACCTTGTGCACACGTCGGTACATCACAATGATTACAAGAGATAGACACATGCCAATTTGACGGCTTTGGAAAGGTGCCTTCTTCAAAATCATAGACTCTCCGAAAGTTTCTGCCTACTTCTAAATCATTTTTATCTTTACATGCGACTGTACATGTTTTACAACCAACACACTCGGCAACATTTATATAAAATCCCATTTGCGTCATAAGATGTGACCTCCCTCATTAAAATTTGATGATCCGTTGTTCCCATTTTACGTCCTCTTCAAGCGGCTTGCCTTCCCACTTTTCCAAGTTACAGCGTGCTGAGTTGAAACCTGAAGACCCTAGGCCTTTTGGAATATGAGGGACAAAGATGTTATCTGCACCCGCTCGATCGATTCCTGTCTCTTCGTCAATATCAACCCAAGCACCATGTGGAAGTCCGATAACACCTGGAATCATTCCTTCGGTAACTTTTGCCGGGCGTAACGCTTTCCCATATTCGTTTGACATTAACACCGTATCTCCATCTTTAATTCCAATCTCGTCTGCATCGAATCGACTGATATAAACTGGGTTCGGCCATGCTTCACGCAATTGTGGCACATTATCCAATGTACTATGTGATCTTCTCAAATAATGTGGGTTAATAATTTGATAAGGATATTGCCCCTTCTTCTTCGTCTCCCAGTTTTCATAAGTAGATTCATAGCCATGAACTTTCGGTTCATATTTCGGGATTGGTGCAATTTCCGAATAGGCTTTCTTCGATAATTCATTTATTGCTTTACAATAAATTTCAAATTTTCCACTTTCACTTGAGACTGGATTTCCTTCTGGATCATCAATGAAATCTTTATAAGCAATAAAGCCAAAGTTATCACTAGGCTTTCGTGGTACTTGATAAATTCCACGATCGACAAATTCTTTAAGTGGAATGCGACCTGTTTGTGGAGTTCCTTCAACTCCCCATTCTTTAATATCTTCTGCAGTGATCGTACATAATGGTTCATAATCGACCCCATTTTCCATTACGACCATACTCCCTGCTAGCTGATTAAAATACTGTTGCTTTTCTGAAAGCGGGAAAATCTCTTTAGGATTTTTCCCAAGTTTCTCAAGCAATGCTTCAGCAATTTCTTGATCCGTTTTCGATTCGTATAATGGCTCAATAATTTTTGACCAAGTAATCAAAATTTCACGGTTTCCTCCTTTGACCGCTCCTGGCGTTTCCCATTGAGTGGCAACTGGAAGGACAATATCTGCATATTTCGCATTTGTTGTTAAAGCATAAGCATTCGTTACAACAAATTCTACTTTACGATGGGCTTCAATCCCTTTCCCAATATTGCTTCGTGTTTGCAAGTGGTTTTCATAGTTATTGTAAATAAATTGAATATTTACATTCCGTTCTCCCTCATATCTTTGGAGGAACTTCCCATCTAGCACCGCATCCCACATTTCATTTTCGTTAATTTGATGATCAATGTTATTCTCAACTCGTGGTGCCCCTGTTCCACCTGCTGTAAGAAGCATTGGCCCCATGTTTCCAGCGTACTCCCAACAGCTAACACCAGTCATACTTCCTGATTTCCCCATATGACCTGTCATCATACCGAGCGCTGAGAATGCTTGTACCCAACCTTCTCCGTTAATGATTCGTGCAGGTGCCCAACCGGTTAAAAGTGATACTCGCTCGGTTCCACCAATATCACGTGCTAGTTGGCGAATTTTGCTTGGCTCTACTCCACAAATTTCCGCAGCCCATTCAGGTGATTTTGGCTGTCCATCGTAAGTACCTAGTATATAATCTTTTAAGTTTTCTTTTGGATCTGCTCCTTCTGGCATATGATCCTCATCGAAACCGATCGTATATTTATTTAAGAAATCCCATTTTACTAGTGGATTGGTTATCGGATCATCTTCTTCGAGTAACGTATACATCATTCCGAAAGTTAAAGCATCATCTGTGCCTGGTCGGACTGGGACCCAATCAGCATCAAACACACTCGCTGATTCACAATACATCGGGTCAATAACAATAAAGCGAGCACCAGCTTTTTTTGCTTGTAAATAGTTATATGTGACACTTCCCATCGTACTCCAAGCAGGGTTAGCCCCCCATAAGACGATTAATTGAGAGTTTCTTAAGTCGAGGCGATCATTGATGCTATTAACAATTAATCCTTCACCAACACCCATGTTTTCCCATATCCATCTCCAAGCTCCCCATGACGAACTTCCATAATTGGAACTATGACCACCCATAGCAGCCATTGCATTACGAATATTCGCGTTTGCACCAGTAACTAAGATTGCTTCATTCCCATATTTCTCAATAATTCGTTTCGTTTCAGAAGCGACATGACCCAAGGCTTCATCCCACGTAATGCGCACCCATTGATCGCGTCCGCGAAGTTCTTTCTTTCCTCCACCCGGCTCCCAATTTTTTCTTTTCATCGGATATTTTAAGCGATCAGCATTAAATACATGTTTTCGCTGTGAACGGCCTCTTAAACAGCCACGTTGTTGCGGGAAATCCGGACTATCTTCATGAGTATCATCCGTCTTTTGACGGATAACAACTCCGTCCTTGACAAGGACTTTATTAAGACAACGACTTCCGCAGTTATGCCAGCACGCAGCTGTTTTCCAAATACCTTCACCAGCATCGTCTTCTACTCCTATGTTTGTTTCGGCATTAGCGATCAGCCCGCGACTCACAGGTATTGCAGCGGTTGCTGCTGCAACAGATGTCCAACCGATGAATGATCTTCTAGTTATTTTAAAATCTTGGATTTTTTTAACCAAATCTATCATGTTACGTGCCTCCTTTAAGATTAACAGTATGTGAAAAACTGAACTTGTTAATTTCATTATATATTTCTATTTGATTGTTCACTATGTCCCGGTTGCACGAATTAAACGAGCAAATTTTGTGCGCGGTAGCCATACTGATATTACAAACTTGTGACAGCGGGATTTCTACGGTTCTGTGACATTCATTGTTCAAAGAAAACGGTTGAGATATGATGAGATTAACAGCATGAAGAATTAGGAGGATGAGCTGTATGACAAATAAAACCTATCATGTTCCTAGCTATATTCAAGAATTATTAACCGTTTCAATGGAAGGAATCGAACAAATAACAGGGAAACTTGCTTCTTTACTTTCATTGCCCGTTTTAATAACTGACCCACTTAATCATGAATTACAGTCAGCAAGTCTTGATCATGAGTTTTGTGAAAATATTTTGGCAATTGAACGGCTTACAAAAGTAGACAACAATGACAGTTTCAAATGTAAAATAATGTCAGCGAACTTTGACATCCTAGCATTTGCCACTCCGATCATTGAAGACAGTCAAACACTTGGCTATATATATATCATTGATGAAAACAACAATGTTGACTTAGAAAGTGTCGGATCAATTTTGACATTCGCCGCTTCATTATGTTCGATTCAATTGAAAAGAAAAAAAGAATTAAAACAAGAACAAATGAAATTTAAGGAAGCGTTTCTATTTGATCTTTTATACGGAAATATGAAACAACCAGTGGAGATACTTGAGTATGGGAAGATATGGGGCTGGGATTTAAGCTTGCCTCTAACAGCTGTCGTTTTTTCGCTCCAAGACTTTAACCACGTATCGACTGATAAACAATTAATTAATCATTTACACTATATTATTGAAAGAACTTTAAATGAAAGAAACGTAAAACCAATTACCTTACCGAAACAAAGTCAAGTTATTGTCATTTTAACAATGCAAGGAAACGAAGATAAACTTCACTTTCGAGCATCTCTAGAAGAATTTTCATCTACCATATTTAAACAGATGTGTTCTTATAATAATGACCGAAAATTTTCCTGCGGGATCGGAACGGTTTATTATTCTCCAGTTGATGTTTTTCGCAGTTACCAAGAGGCGAAAGTTGCACTAGAACTAGGTGAAATACTAGAAATCCAGATTCCATACTTCTCAGACTTAGGTTTGGAAAGAATCTTGTATAAACATGATCTACAAGATATAAAGGAATACTTTCATTCGGTACTAGGAGAGTTAGCGAATTATGATTCAATGAATAATGCTCAATTAATGGAAACACTTCACGTATTTGCTACACATCAATTTGATATGACAGCAACTTCCAAAGCCTTATTTCTTCACAGAAATACATTGCGGTATCGATTGAAAAAAATTGAAGAAATCCTAAAGCGTGAATTAAATGACCTAAATAACCAACTCGATATCATTGCGGCATTTAAAATAAAACAGCTTCGAAAACTATAAGAAACGAGGTGCCGAACTTGAAAGATGGCATTTATCGAAATACATGTCCCAGAAATTGTTATGGTACGTGTTCAATGTTATCCTACGTTGAAAATGATCGCCTCATAAAAGTAACGGGCGATCCGTTGAATGGTTATACAGGCGGACATCTATGCGCAAAAGGATATGCTTATACGCAATTTGTATATAATCCACAACGTTTAAAATACCCAATGCTCCAAAGCCCAAGAGGATCTGGGAATTGGAAAAGAATTTCATGGGAAGAAGCATATACAAGGATTGCTAGTAAAATGATCGAACTTAATCAAAAATACGGTTCAAATCTTGCCAGTGGCTACAATAAATTCTCCGGAAATCTTGGGCTCCTGCATTATGCAACAGAAGGAATGTTCAATAGTATCGGTCCTCATACGAAACCTGTGGGCAATCCTTGCGCTCTTACAGGAAAACAGGCGATTTATCAGTCATTAGGTCAGAATTTTAGTTGTGTTCCTGAGGACATGGCGGAAGCGAGTTTAATTGTTATATGGGGCGCAAATCCCGCGGTAACTAATGTCCATCAAATGAAATTTATTTATGAAGCAAGAAAAAATAAAGGGGCGAAACTTGTTGTTATCGACCCTATTTTTACGCAAACAGCAAAAAAAGCAGATCTTTACATTCAAATTAATCCTAGTAGTGATGCAATGCTTGCCTATGGAATTGCCAAACGAATTCTTGAAAAAAACGAAATGGCTGTCGAATTCCTTTCAAACCAAACCGAAGGATGGAATGAATATGAAAGATTTCTTTTAACAGGGATAACAGTCGAAATGATTTGCGAACGAACAGGAGTATCCCCTGAAGCAATTGAAGAATTGAGCAACTTATATGGAAAGATAAAACCTGCTGTCACGTGGCCTGGTCTTGGCATTCAACGAAACAGTAGCGGAGGTGATAGCATTGCTGCTATTACCAACCTTGCCGCAATCACTGGAAATCTTAACATTCCAAATGCAGGAATTTATTATATGCATTTTGAAGTTGAAAACTTCCCATTAAACCTTTTAAACCATCAAGGACCTGCTCACCTATCAATTCCAACATCAAGAAAGGTTGATATCAGTGATTTTGCCAAGAGTGCACTTACACTCACTAATCCGCCTCTTAAGCTTCTTTGGATCGCCTCAAGGAATGTCATTGCACAGGATCAAAATTTAAAAGCGTGGGAAAAGCTGTTCGAACAGTTAGAGTTAATTGTTACTGTTGACCTTTATATGACGAAAACAGCCGAGCAATCCGATCTTGTCCTCCCTGCAGCGACCCATTTTGAGGAAGAAGATTTAAATGTCGGTTATTGGCATTATTGGCTCTCGCTCAATCAGCAGGCGATCCCTGCTTACTATGAAGCGAAAAGTGATTTGCAAATCGCAAGGGATTTAACACGGAAACTAAATAAGCTTTCTCCTGGATTTTCTAACTTTCCTGCAGATAAGGAACCAGTAGAATGGGTTAAAGCTGAATTAACTCCTGAAATAAGATCACTTTATTCTTTTAATGAGTACGAAGATTTATTAAAACGGCCATATAAAAAAAAGGAAGAACCCATTTTTACTAAAAGGAATCAAAAATTCCAATTTATCCTCCCTTCATCAAAAATGAACAAGGAGTTTAAGTTGTTAATCAAAGAAAATTTAAAACTAAAAAATGGAGAATTCCTTAAAGAGTCTAACACAAAACGCTCAGACCAATATCGGCTCCTATCGCCACAATCCTTGCTCAAAATTCATTCACAGTATGAATCGCTAAGCTGGTTAAACGACCATCAAAAAGATAGCTCAATTATTGAAATATCAAGTGAAGCTGCCGACTTAAATGAAATTAAAAACAATGAAAAAATCGAACTATTTAATGACCATGGCCGGATCGTAGGAACGGCATTCGTCAACAATCAGCTGCCAAGAAACGTCGTATTAGCAAATCAAGCAGGGTATAACCCGATTAATAAACTGATCATTGATAATCGAAACGAACGTGACAGCGTAACAAGTACGTACTTTTATGATAGTTTTGTTCAAATTAGGAAACGGAGGGAAAGTCATGTATAAACAGGTAGGATTAAGCTTTAATGCCGATGATTGTATCGGTTGTATGGCATGCGAGATTGCCTGTAAAAACGAAAATCAAACTCCCTCTCATATTCGGTGGAGAAAGGTAAAAAAAGTTACTCCTGAACTGTATCTATCCCTCTCTTGTAATCATTGCGACAATCCTGAATGCTTTCGAGTTTGTCCCGAACGCGCTTTCAGGAAGCGACAAGACGGAATCGTTGAAATCGATGAAAGTCGTTGTAACGGCTGTCAAATTTGTGTTTCTGTATGTCCATATGAAGCACCACAATTTGACCCCGAAACCCATAAAGTGAGTAAATGCCAAATGTGTTATCCGAGGCAGGACAAAGGGTTATCTCCTGCCTGTATTGATGCCTGTACAACTGGAGCATTGCAACTCGTTGACCTTATTCATTTCACTGATTCCAACGCAGTTCGTAGTCTCCCTGGTTTCCCTGACATCCATATTACTAACCCATCCATCGTTTTCTATCCAGTTCAACCGCGCAAACGATATTTTCTGAAATAACCTTATCGATAGTTAATATCTTTATTGATTGTGCATATAAGTAATCATATGTGAAACATCTTCTAATCAAATCCATATGATATGTTAATTGGAGGTGGAGTGATGGCTGTTGTTAAACATACTGAGGCAGATATTAACCTTTTAGCAAGATTACTTCGAGCAGAAGCTGAAGGTGAAGGGGAATTAGGAATGATGCATGTAGGAGCCGTAGGAATCAATCGCATTAGAGGCGATTGTTCCGATTTTGTTGGATTAAAAACCATCCCACATATGATTTACCAGGAGCATGCATTTGAAGCCGTTCAGAAGGGTTACTTTTACCAAAGAGCCAGAGAGTCAGAAAAACGGTTAGCACGCAAATCAGTGAAGGGACATCGGCAATGGCCAGCAAAATACAGCTTATGGTATTTTAGACCCCCAGCAGATTGTCCACCAACATGGTATAACCAGCCCCATGTTGGGCGGTATAAACTTCATTGTTTCTACGAACCAAGAGCAGGAGAATGTGATAATATTTATAATACTTTTTAATTCATCAATCACGCCGGCCTAGATGGTCAGGCTTTTTTTATTTTTCAATTGCGTTATAATACAATAGTATCAATTATATAATGGCTTCAAAATGAATTGAACGAAGTTATTGACACAAAAGGAGCCTCTACATATGAATCAAACATTTTTATTTGTCATTCTTTTAATTGGAATCGGATATCTATTTAAGAAGTTTCATATTCTTAAGGAGCAGGACGGTGAAGTGATTTCAAGAATTGTTTTCAATATCACTCTTCCTGCATTAATTATCGTCTCACTCAGCTCTGTTGAAATCGAAGCAAAATTGATCATGATTCCTTTTATAGTTATATTCTTTGGATTAATCACTACCCTTGTTGCTTTTTTTCTTTTTAAAAATGAGAAGAAAGAATTAAAAGGCAGCATGATGATGCTTTCAACTGGTTATAATGTCGGTCTTTTCGCTTTTCCCCTTGTCGAGGCTATTTGGGGAGCCGAAGGTCTACTATATTTTGGTATGTTTGATGTTGGGAATTCTTTCCTCGTTTTTGGTCTCTCGTACATTTTAGGAAGTTATTATTCGAAAGAAGGGTTAAGTCTTAAACCACGCGAGATTTTAAGAAAGTTTAGTAAATCGATTCCATTGATGACCTATATCATCATGAGTATTCTTAATTTTAGCAACATCCATTTACCTAACTTTTTTATTGATGTTGCTTCTATACTTTCTCAGGCAAATATGCCATTATCGCTGATTCTTCTAGGAATTTACTTAAACTTCACCCTTGAAAAAGGTTCAGCTCGGCCGACAGTTAAATATTTACTTTATCGTTACGGTACAGGGTTGATTGGTGGCTTACTCTTCTTTTTGTTTGTCCCAGTCGACGATATGTTTAAATTCACCATCTTAATTGGCTTCCTCTTGCCGATTGGTCTTTCTGTTATTCCATATGCACATGAATTTAACTATTCGACGACACGCTTAATTGGAAATATATCTAATTTATGTATTGTCATAAGTATGATTATTCTATACATCCTAGCAAACTTCATCCTTTAAAGAAAAGCGCAAGCGCCTTGCTCAGGGGCTGGAGCTAGACAGTTCTAACTTGAAAATTCTACTTTCTTTTCTAGTAAAAAAGACCTGTGATCCTTTTAGCGATAAGGGCACAGGTCTCCTTTTTTAGAGATTATTTTAATAGGATGCTACTAGCTCATATATAAGCTGACTCTGCACAAAATCATGAAGCTGTTCTACAAGAAACTCTTTGTCATTGTCCATAGAAGCGACATGATATGAATTAGCCAAAGTAATTAGTCTTTTCTTCTTTGATCGAACGGACTTATAGATAAAGTCGGTATTTTCTGGTGGTACAACATGATCAACAGATGATTTTACACACAAAATCGGTGTTTGGATTTCTGAAAGTAATTTCGGTGTTGACGCCATCACTTCCTGTAATTGGTGAATCGCATGTAAAGGCGTTTGGGTATAAGCAATTTCGTACACTCCTCTATCCTTTATATCTGGCTCTCCTTCAGGAATAAAGCGAGGAGTTGATTGTTCTTTTAAATAATCAAATGCAGGGAGACTCAATGCTGCATTGATTGTGGCAATTCCTTTTATTTCTGGATATTTATGTGCTAAACGAAGGGTTAACGTCCCTCCCATCGATTGCCCAATTACAAATACAACTGAGCACTGTTGGGCCAAAAACTGATAACCTTTCTCTAATTCACGAAACCAATCCTCATATGTAGCTGATTCAAGGTCATGATGGTGAGTTCCATGTCCAGGCAGCCGCGGTGCCAAAACGGTATAGCCATATCCAGCTAATGTTTCACCAATAAATTGCACACTTTGTGGGGTTCCAACAAAACCGTGAGAAATCAAAATCCCGATTTTATTTCCCTTATAAAAAAATTCCTCCGCACCTGCGATCACTGGATATCTCTCCTCCATCATAACTCCTCCTCCGAATATTTCTGTTTCACAGAACCTCTTTATGTACCTTATTTTATTCCCATTAATCCTAGCTGTCAAGTAGGAATAACGATGATTTAGTTCCCTTTTTCATAAAATTCGATTTTGGACAACGAAAAAAGCCCTGAGATTCTCAGAGCTTTTTTCAATATCATTAAGTTAACATAATAAAATTACATTAAATTTAATCGATTATAATAGTTTGTTCCGCTTTCGTTAAATTTGACCGGTAAAAAGTAAATAAATAATAATAAAAGACACAACCCAAACCCACCATTTTTTAAACGGAGATTTCTTTTTCTTCTGTTCCTCCACCTTTATCTCACTCCTTCTCGTTGATTTGCAGAATAATACATCCTTCAATGTTTCATAAGCATAGTATTTTTAAAAGCGTTAATCAAGTATCCAGCAAAATCCCTCTTGTTGGCATTATATGAATATATCCTTTAACTAAAAAAGCTATGCGAGATTAATTTAAATCGCATAGCTTTAAATATTATTTTAGTTTGCCGATTCTCTTCTTTATCGGAATACTATAACAATCATCACATACTCCATCATTATCCTCAAATTCAATTACATCCGTAATTTCTTGCTTACATTTAGAGCAAATCAACCGTTTCTTTACAACCTGCTCCATCTGCTCATCTCCTTTTCTTAACCTAATTCGAGAAGATGTGCAAAAATCCTGCATAAAATTTTTGATGATCTGACAAAATATTTAAACTTTGAGGCAATACTATAAAGTCACTTATAACCCTAAAATAGCAGCTTCAGATAGAACAGATAATTCTGGGTTACTTGCAATCAAAGTTTCAATATTCTTTAATACTTTTCCGCTGTAACTAAAGTCACCATAACAATAAGGGTAACGAAAATTGTTCGTATCTCCTCCACAATTATAAAGTGATGGATTTTTCTGTACTTGTATATAAGAGAACTCCTTTGCTAACTCCTCACTATGTTTGTCGCCATTTTGAGCAACAAAATCAATATATCCCATTCCCATATTATAAGATTGAATAACAGTTGCAAAATCAACTTGCTTTTTTGTTCCGTAATCGAAAGTTTGTTTAAAATGTTTGACACCTTGTTTGATACTTTGTTCTGGATTATTAATACTATTTGGAGCGAGTCCAGCTGATTCGGAGGCCTGCATCGGGTCTCCGCCTCTTCCCCGACTCTCCTGCTGCATGATCGCTGCTAGTACAACTGTATATTGTTCAAGATTTACATTCTTCAATTCTTTCTCGAGAACTGGCGTATACTTATAGACTTCTTCTGCGATACTACCATTATAAAAAGGATTAGATTCATCTCGTTCCTGTAGCTGCATCAATTGGATAACAAGGTTAAATAAAAACAGAAAAGCAATAGATACTAGAACAAGGTTAAAATTTCGTTTTGCTTGTTTTGTGGTATGTTTACGCTTCATCCTTTTTCTCCCAGATAGTAAATTATTCAATAAAACTATTATATTATCGATATACAACTCTTCTCGTAGTATACACTCTTATTCTAGGTATTGCACATTCAATCAATCTTAGATGAGCAATATGTTTACACATACACAACTTCCTCTAGAGCTCTCAATATGATGAACAGCTCCCTATTTACATTCCCTTCATTTTTGTCACCTGTTTGTCATTCTTTTAAAGAATAAACCGTCAACTTATTTCTTTTTAACCTACCTAATCCCTAGATTCTCCTCGTCATTTCCGGGACTAAATATACCCAAATGATTTCTTACGAGCAATAACACCTTCAACTCAGCAATTTTAATATGCAAAAATATCTAATTCTTTCGTCTAACTAGGGAAAAAACGCTTTTTTAACTAAATTTAAAGGAAATTTACAACTTCGTTAAACTGTATGTAATGAAGAAGAATCGACACTTTTTTCGGAAAAGCTTGTTTATACTAACTGTAGTTTTGAAGAAAGGAGGCAAAAATTTTTACCACTCAATACACAAAATTTAACACAAACTTTCAGGAGGTATAAAACAATGAAAAAACATATTTGGAAACTGGCAGTTTTAATCTTTGCAGTTTTAGTCGCAACAGCTTGTGGAAATACGCAGGATATCGAAGGAGAAATAATACCTGAAGATGAACCAGTTAACCATGAAATAAATCCGGAAGAACCCCCTGTAAATGGAGAGATGGATTCAGATGAATTAATAAATGAAGAATACGAAGCAGAAGATGAAACAGAGGAATCGTTTGAAAATAACGAGTTGGATACAGAAGATTCGTTTGACAGTGATTTGGAGGAAGAAGAAACTAAATAAAGTTCTAAATATATAGAAGAAAAAGATTCCACATAATCGGGTGGAATCTTTTTCTTTATTATTGTTTTAGCTTTTCTAACTCTTGAAAAACTTTCTCATAATCTTCTTGCTTGTCCGCTTTAAAAGTGGTGTTTAAATACGTGATTGTTCCCTCTTTATTTATAACAAAAACGGAGCGAACCGCTGTTTCTCCTTTTTCGTTAAACACTTTATATTTTTTCACGGTTTGTTTATGCCAATCTGACAATAGTGGATAAGGTAATGTCCCCATGCTTGCTGCGAAGACACGGTGTGCATGAATATGATCGACACTAATTGCTAACACTTCTGCATCATTTTGTTCAAATCGTTTGTAATCCTCTTTCCAAGAGGCAATTTCTTTGATTCAACCTGGTGTAAAATCCATGCCATAAAAAGCAACGACTATATTCATTTTCCCACGATATTCTGATAGTGAAAGTTCATGTTTCGTAGTAGCTGGTAAAGTAAAGTCAGGTGCAAGCTCACCTATGTTCAATGACGAACTCAAAATGTCCCCTCCTCCAATAAGTATATTTATTGTTATTATTTTTGCCATCACTTTAAGGGATTAACCTGAAAGTGGCCATCGTATATAAGAATTAATATGGAATTGCCTCTCACCCTTATAGTTTACATAAAATTATTATATTGGATTAAATTGACTTAATGGGTATGTTCATGGCCTAATAAAAAATCCTCTTCATCCCTACTATGTATTTCATTCACTAAAAGAAGCGCTGAAAATCGGTCCAATACTTCTTTTGATGGTCCCGCTTTCGATAAACTTATTCGAATTTCATGCGCTAAAGTTCTTAATATATGATGATCTCTCGTCAGCATCGCAATCTTTTCGCTCAAATTTGGCTCTATATTCAATACCTCTGGATAAAACCCCTCCTCTTCTGAATCAGCATGACCAATAATCCGCATTTCCCAATGCTCAACCAAGGCATCGGCCACTTCAGCTGCTTCTTTCTCTTTTTTTTCCATAACCAATTGGTTTAAAATTTCCGTTAAGTTTTTCGCTTCTGTATATGCTCCTTCATGAATCGCATGGTGAGCATCAAGTTTACGTAAAGATGGTCCCGACAATTTCCCTTACCTCCTTGAAAGAGGTCTACTCCTACAGAGCAGACCTTAGTATCGATTAATTTTTCTTTTCTACTTGTACGGACCCCATTTTTCTAAAAATGATATATCTCCTTTTTAAATATTCTAATGGTAGGCTCCAAACATGAACTAACCGTGTAAACGGCCAAATCGCAAATAATGCAAACGCAGTTAACACATGAAGTTGAAAGCCAAGTGGAGCACCAGCCATCATCTCAGGTAAAGGTCTAAATGTTAATAAGCCTCGAAACCATGGACCAATCGTTGTTCGATAGTCAAAAGTTCCTCCAGAGGCAGTATATCCGACTGTATTGGTGAATCCCACCAAAACAACAATTCCTAGCACAATGAGTGAAAGATAATCAGTGAGTTTGCTATTCATATTGATCCGCTTTACTCTCGCTCTTCTCAAGAATAGCAATGCTCCACCGATCACTGTGGCAATTCCTGCTGCCCCCCCAAACCAAACCGCACCAAAATGATACATATGTTCATTTATTCCAATCGTATCATAAAAGAATTTAGGAATTAAAATCCCGGCAACATGTCCAAAAAACACGAAGATAATTCCCCAATGGAATAAAAGACTTCCCCATTTCAACATATTACTCTCTAAAAATTGACTTGATTTTGCCGACCAACCAAATTGATCATGATTATAGCGAAAGATATGTCCTACAACAAAAATGGTTAAGGTAATATATGGAAAGAATACCCATAGGAAATAATCAAAAAATGTCATATTTTCCTCCGTTCTGCTTCGTTAGGAAACCTTTTCATTTTTATTTTCATCCGACTGAACCATATTCTCCATGCATGCTGTCATTAAAAAACGGTATGGACTATCAATCCCCTGAAGTTCAAGCTGGAGATGATCAATCGCCCGTTTATGAAGGCGGAGAATTTTTTCCGCTTGACCTTCCGGTGCAATGGAGGCAAATTCAAGAATAAGCGGCAAATAATCGGGAAGTTCATCAGATACAATTTCAACCCCTGACTGATAAAATTCCTGTCGCAATTGAATAAGAATATTGCCACGTTCACGATTATCTTTAAATACCATATGGGTCAAATAAAGCGTTGTTTTTTCATAAAAATCAAATGTATTCACATAATTTTCACAAAGCTTGTCAAACGGAGTATCTTTTAAATACGATAAAAATCTTAGCAATGGAACTCGAACCGGTTCTGCTGATATGCGAGATACTTCATCAAAGAGCTCATTCTCCAGCTCCTGCCATTCCTGATTGGGATATTGTAGGAGACTGGATATAAGACTATAAACCATTCGCTTTCTGTTCATCTAGCTCCCTCCAATATTGGTCTTGATAATATTGTAGTGGGGATTCTGGTGGATGCCCTCCAACAGCGCAACTTTCACATCCACTTCCACTAGCCTCACTAAATTCTTCAAACCCTGCCATTCCCCTTTCATGGAACATGTCCCCGGACATTTCCTTATGAGACATAGGGATTACATAACGATCAGAGTACTTAGCAATTGCGGAAAGCTCATACATCTCACGTACAAGTTCCTCCGTTAGCCCTGCTGATTCAATCATATCTGTCTGTATCGGTTTATTAAGATTAACTTGGCGCATATAGCTCCTCATCGCAACAAGTTTACGTAAGACATTTTTAATAATCTGTGTATCTCCAGCAGTGAACAAGTTCGCTAAATATTCAATTGGGATCCTCATCTGTTCAATCATTGGAAATACGACACGCGGATCAATTGAATCAGCGGTTCCTCCAAATGCATTCATAAACGGACTAAGTGGCGGCACATACCACACCATTGGCAATGTTCGATACTCTGGATGCAGCGGCAATGCAATCTTTTGTTCAACAGCAAGTTTATAAACCGGGGATCGCTGGGCTGCTTCAATCCAATCATCCGCAATTCCTTGCTTTTTTGCTTCTCTAATAATCTCGGGATCATGTGGATCAAGAATCATATCAAGCTGTGATTGATAGACATCCTTATCGTCAGCTACAGAGGCTGCCTCTTGAATCTTATCCGCATCATAAAGAATAAGGCCAATATAGCGAAGACGACCAACACATGTTTCCGAACAAACTGTCGGCTGTCCATTTTCAATTCTCGGGAAACAAAACGTACATTTCTCAGCCTTATGTGTTTTCCAATTAAAATAAACCTTTTTATATGGGCAGCCGGTCATACAGAACCGCCAGCTGCGACAAGCATCCTGATCAACTAGAACGATGCCATCTTCATCTCGTTTATAAATCGCTCCTGATGGACAAGAGGCAAGACAGCTCGGGTTAATACAATGTTCACAAATACGTGGCAAATACATCATGAATGTTTGTTCAAACTCAAATTTAATTTGGTCTTCCAATCCATTCATATTTGGATCGTCTTTCCCCGTTTTATATACACCTGCGAGATCATCTTCCCAGTTCGGCCCCCATTGAATGTCCATATACTCTCCTGTTAGACGTGAAACTGGCCGTGCAACTGGCTGGTACTCTCCTTCAGGACTATTTATTAAGTTTTCATAATCATAATCCCAAGGTTCATAATATTCATCGATTGTCGTCATATCGGGATTATAAAAGATATTTAACAGCTTACTAGCTCGGCCGCCTGCTTTTAGTTCAAGCTTTCCGTTTCGTAGTTCCCAGCCGCCCTTTCTAATATCCTGGTTCTCCCATTGCTTCGGGTACCCGACACCTGGTTTTGTTTCAACATTATTCCAATACATATATTCCACACCTGGTCGATTTGTCCAGGTTGTTTTGCATGTTACACTGCATGTATGACAGCCGATACATTTATCGAGGTTCATAACCATGCCATATTGAGCTTTAATTCTCAAGCCAGTTCACCTCATCTCTATTGATCTTTCGGATGACTACTTCTTCATCTCTTTGGTTTCCTGTTGGTCCGTAATAATTAAACCCATAGCTTAATTGTGCATATCCGCCAATCATTTGCGTCGGTTTCATATGGATTCGCGTCGGACTATTAAAGGAACCCCCACGTTGTTTTGTAATGGGAGAGCCAGGAACATTAATATGCCTTTCTTGAACATGGTACATATAAACAATCCCTCGTGGAAGTCGATGACTTACAACAACTCTAGCAACTACAACCCCATTACGGTTATACATTTCAATCCAATCATTATCATCAATTCCCATTGATTCGGCGTCATCATTATTCATCCAAATATGCGGCCCGCCACGGAACAACGTTAACATCGGAACAGTATCTCCGTAGGTGCTATGGTATGACCATTTAAAGTGAGGCGTTAAATATTTTAAAGTAATTTCTTTGCCTTCCATAACAGGACGATTGTCATGATCATAAAAAGCTAATTTTTTCAAAGGGCTTTTAAAAGTTGGCATCTCTTCACCAAACTCTTGCATTAAATCATGATCTAAATAAAAGTGCTGTCGACCAGTGAGTGTTCTAAATGGAATGAATCTTTCAATATTCGTCGTAAATGGTGAATACCTGCGATTTCCAGTTTCTGTACCGCTAAACACTGGTGAAGATATTACTTTCCTTGGTTGTGCTGTTATTTCATCGAAGCTAACATGTTCTTCCGCACGTTCAATAGCTAAATCTTTTAATTTCTGCCCAGTTTTCTCTTCCAACTTGCCCCAGGCCTTCATTGCTAAATGCCCATTCGTTGTACTAGATAATGTTAAAATCGCTTCAGCAACATTTCGATCTGTATACAAACTTGGATGGTCTTTATATTCTTTAGACTGCTTCGATGTTCCTAGCATTCGAGCTAACATATCATACTCTTCTTTTGCGTCCCAACTTAGCCCTTTTGCACCTATCTGCTCTTTGATTGCTGGGCCAAGCGAAATAAACTTATCATATACCTTTGTAAAATCACGTTCAACGACATGAAGTCTTGGTAAGTTCACACCAGGAACTGGATCCAACTCTCCATTTTTCCAATCGGGAATTTTCCCGTATGCTTGGGAGATTTCATCACGTGAATCATGAAGGAGTGGACTAGAAACGATATCCTTCATTGGCTCACGCAAATAAACTTTTGCCATATCTGAAAATCTTTTTGCTAAATTTTTAAACGTATCCCAGTCAGATTTTGATTCCCAAGGTGGGGTAATCGCGGGATTAAACGGATGAATAAATGGGTGCATATCGGTGCTCGAAATATCATATTTCTCATACCATGTAGCTGCTGGCAATAAAATATCTGAATACAAAGTCGTCGAACACATTCTAAAATCAATACTAACCATTAAATCCAATTTACCCTCTGGTATGTTTTCAACCCAATTTATTTCTTCCGTAACATCTTCCTCATTCTGTTCACTTAGATTTCCATGATGGGTACCGAGTAAATGTTTAAGGAAATATTCATGCCCTTTTGCCGAGCTTCCAATTAAATTTCCGCGCCAAACAAATAAAACTTTCGGGAAATTCGCACGATCCTCAGGATTTTCAACAGCGAATTTTAATTTTCCGGCCTTTAACTGTTCAACAACCCTTTGCACTACTTCTTCATTTGAGACATTTCCCATTTCACTAACAAGTTGAATACTATTCTTATTAAACTGCGGATAACTTGGTAACCATCCTAGCCTTGCTGCTAATACATTATAGTCACCTGGGTGACTGTATCGACTTTGGTCAACGAGCGGAGACTTCAAGTTATCTACTCGTTGGTCTTCATAACGCCACTGCTCAGTCGCAAAATAAAAGAAACTTGTTCCATTTTGAAGCCGCGGCGGACCACCCCAGTCTCTTGCCATCGCAATCGTTTGCCAGCCTTCTAATGGACGAACTTTTTCCTGACCGACATAATGAGCCCAGCCACCCCCATTTCTTCCTTGCGAGCCAGTTAATAAAACTAAGTTTAAAATGGACCGATAAATCGTATCTGAATGGTACCAATGATTAATTCCTGAACCCATAATAATCATCGAACGTCCTTCTGAATCAATCGCGTTTTGGGCAAATTCACGAGCAATTTGCGCACATTGATAGCGGTCTACGCCTGTAAGCTTTTCTTGCCACCCCGGAGTATAAGGAATATCCTCATCATAATTATTAGGATAGTCCCCGGCTAAACCTCGTGGAACAGCAGATTGGGCCATCATTAAATCGAATACAGTCGTTACATAGGTTGCCTCCCCGTTAATAAAAACGGTTTTAACTGGAATCCCACGTTTTAAAATCGGTTGTTGGTCATCTCCAAAGTATGGAAAAGCCCCCATGACGACCTCATCTTCTTGACCTAAAAACGTAAGATACGGATCAATTTCATTCAAACCGTTATCCATATCTTCCAGTTTTAAATTCCAATTTTGCCCTTCTTCCCAACGATGACCAATCGTACCATTTGGTACAGAAAATAAACCTGATTTTTGATCTAGAAGGACAGGTTTCCATTCACCATTCTGAACATTCATCCCTAAATCGCTAGCGCGTAAAAATTTGTCACCAACATACTCATTTCCTTTCTTTTTTAACGTAATTAAAAATGGCATGTCTGTGTATTGTTTTATATAGTTATTAAAAAAATCGACTTGTTGGTCAACATAAAATTCTTTTAAAATAACATGCGTCATTGCCATTGCTAAGGCCCCATCCATCCCTACTTTAACTGGGAGCCAGTTATCAGCAAACTTGACATATTCCGCATAGTCAGGAGCAACAGCAACTACCTTCGTACCACGGTAACGAGCTTCTACATAAAAATGAGAATCTGGCGTTCTAGTTTGTGGAATATTTGACCCCCATACGAGCAAATAACTGGAATTAAACCAATCAGAGCTTTCTGGTACGTCGGTTTGTTCTCCCCATATTTGCGGGGACGCATTTGGCAAGTCAGCGTACCAATCGTAAAAACTTAATAGAGAACCTCCAAGCAAACTTAAAAAACGACCGCCGCCAGCATAACTAACCATCGACATTGCTGGGATTGGTGAGAATCCGAAAATCCTATCAGACCCATATTCTTGAATGGTGTGAATTAAAGAAGCAGAAATGAGCGTGTTTATTTCATCCCAAGTGGAACGAACAAATCCACCTTTTCCACGGGAAGCTTTAAAGCGCTTCGATTTTTCTTCATCTTCCGCAATACATTTCCACGCAGCTACTGGGTCCTTCGTTTCTTCCAAAGCCTCCCGCCACATTTGTAACAATGATCCACGTACATACGGATACCGAATACGAAGTGGACTGTATATATACCAAGAAAAGGATGCTCCTCTTTGGCAACCACGTGGCTCATATTCTGGCATATCACTTCCAGTAGTCGGATAATCTACCTGTTGTGTCTCCCAGGCAATGATTCCGTCTTTCACATGCACTTTCCAGCTACATGATCCTGTACAATTGACACCATGGGTCGTGCGTACCACCTTATCATGTTGCCAACGACGGCGATAAATCTGTTCCGAATTGCGGTCATGTGGCTGTAATTCCGTATGGTCTGATTCAGCAATTGTCTGGCCGAAAAACTTCAACTTTTTCCAAAACGGTTTTGATTGTTTTGCCATTTTATATTCCCTTTCTCCAATCGGTTTTTTATATATAAGATTGAGAGGTACTACAAGGTTTTAGCCAACGACTAACGGCTAGAACTATACCGATAAACAATTAGATGGAATAATCATTCAGTGCTTTTTAATTAAATGGGATTAATAGAGCAATTAACCATTATTGTAAAACTTCTCCTCTCATCAAATCTTTATATAACATGCCTAACTATAGGAAAATTATTCTTAAAAATTAATAAGGGATACAATTAAGGCAATCAGTCATTCCACAGTGTACACTCATAAAGTTTCATAACTGTAAAAAAACGTACAGATCGTCTGTACGTTTTTCCACTAATATAGCAAACCATCCATTGAAGTGGGTTCTTCTAATTTGCAATTTAAATCCCTTCCAAACGTAAGTGGATGGGTAAAAATTACTCAAATTGGCTGTTTAATATTATATTAGAGAATATATGATGAAATAATAGTTTCCTTTTGATAATGTAGAGGTTAATTAAAGAAGCTTTAATAAAGGATGATACTGCATGAAAAACATGAAAGAGAATGAGAGATTTATAGAAAACAAAAAACTTTTTAGGGATTTAAATCGAAAAAATACAGCTGCCGGACTAGTTGCCGGAATTTTCATTATTACAGGGCCATCTGCTCTCATATTGGAAGCATCAGCAAACGGAAATTTTACAATTGAACAGACCATTCTGTGGATCTTTTCGGTTTATGTATTTGGAGGATTATTCGGAATTATTCTTCCTATCTATTTTCGAATTCCCATTGTCGGAGGTCATACCCTTACAGGAGTCGCATTTCTAGCAACAATCACAACTCAATTTAGCTTTCATGAATTAATTGGTGCTTACATAGTCTCCGGATTAATCATGTTACTTATTGGCTTTTCAGGCTTTTTCTCTAAATTGATTAAACTGGTACCTAAAGAAATTATCTCGGCAATGCTCGCAGGAATGATTTTAAAGTATATGACCCAATTTATTCTTTCTGTTAATCAACTTTTAATTGTTGGAGTCGTTTCCGTAATGACTTTCTTTTTATTTAGCAAATGGAGAACAATGATTCCACCAATGATTGCAGCGATTTCCATTGGGTTTTTCGTATTAATTTTGACTCATCCATTGAATCCTAGCAGTGATTGGATGTCAGGGGTGATGATTCCGCAACTACAGATACCTGAATTCAACTTAGCAAGTTTTCTTTCGGTTTCCCTCCCCCTTTCATTCCTTATTTTAAGCAATGATGCGGCTGTTGCGGTGGGTGCATTAGAACAAAATAAATATAAAACTCCAGTGAATAAAATCGTTTCATTGAGCGGAGCCTTTTCAATTATGACAAGTTTCTTTGGCGGACAATCAGCAAATATTGCTGGAATGGCAACTGCAATCTGTGCTGGCGAGGAAGCAGGACCGAAAGAAAAAAGATATATGGGCGCCGTCGTCACCGGAGTTCTCCTACTAGTATTCGGACTGTTTGCATGGAAACTCGTCCCATATATTTATATTCTCCCGACTGAGTTTATTTCAATTATCGTTGGATTTTCGCTTTTGGGTGTTTTTAGCAATAGCTTACATCAAGGTTTCTCAAATCCAGCAATGAAATTGAGTACAGTTTTTGCCTTTGTAATTGCGATATCTGATATGACAATCCTAAATATAGGAGCTCCAGTATGGTCCTTATTATTTGGTACGTTCATTGCTCTATGGGTTGAAACCGGAGCAGAAAGAACCTAGTTTCAAACCCAATCATTAGATAGACAATTATTTATAAGAAATAAAGGAATAACAAAGTTTACTTTGTTATTCCTCAATCTACTAAAAGTGTATTTGTTCCCCAATAACACTTAATAATGCTTCATGAATTGATTCAGATAAGGTCGGATGAGCAGTTATCAAGTCTTTCATCGCGTCCGCTGTCATTTCACTATGCATCATTATCACACCTTGCCCAATTAGTTCGGTTGCATGTGGACCAATGATTGAAACGCCAACAATTTCATTATACTCGGCCTCAACAATCACTTTCACTTTACCCACTCGTTCACCTTCAATCATCGCTTTGCCGTTTGCAGAGAATGAAAATTCACCGATTCGAATATCCCCGTATTGTTCTTTTGCTTGTGATTCATTCAGTCCGACACTTGCGATTTCTGGTGAAGTATAAATACAGCGAGGGACAACGTGATATTGGACAGTTTCTACCTCTCCACAAGCATTTGCAGCAGCTACTTTTCCTTCGTGAAAGCCGACATGGGCGAGTTGCATTCCACCAATAACATCCCCGCATGCATAAATACCAGGAATTGTCGTCTCCATCGCTTCATTCACTTGGATACTGCCTTGCTTAGTTAGCTTGACACCGATATTTTCAAGGTTTAGGCCGGTCACCCTTGGTTTTCGTCCAACTGAAACAAGCACTTTATTTGCTTCAAGCTGGATTTTCCCCTCATTTGTTTCAACGTGAATTTGCTGATTGGCGTTATCTACATTGATTACCTTTGAGGAAGTATACATCGTGACACCAGACTTTTTCAGGTTATTTTCTAATATCGATACAACTTTAGCGTCTTCGCCCGGGAGGAGATGATTGCTCATTTCCACTATTGTTACTTTCGTGCCTAAGCGACTGTAAATACTAGCAAACTCACACCCTATCACCCCTCCGCCAATGATTAATAAGGAGTCAGGAACTTCAGAAAGTGTAAGTGCCTGTGTGCTGTTAATCACCCACTCGCCATCAAACCGAGCAATTGGGATTTCAATTGGATCCGCACCGGTAGCAATAATATATTTATCAGCTTTTACAGTTTGAACTCCTTTATCATTAAGAACCTGAAGCTGATAACGATCAATAAAGGAGGCTTCTCCATTTAGAACAGTTATCTTATTTTTCTTCATTAAAAACTGGATGCCTGCAACGAGATTTGTTGTGATGTTATTTTTATACTGTTGAGCAGCCGACCAATCTATTTCAATAGCCCCCTCATTTACCTTTACCCCTAGAAGATGTGCTTCTTTGACTTTATCCAACCTTGTTGCAGTTTCTAATAATGCTTTTGTTGGCATACAGCCTTCATTCAAACAAGTCCCACCAAGTGACTGACGCTCAATAAGAATCACATTTCGACCTTTTTGTGCAGCCGTTATCGCTGCTACATATCCTGCAGGACCTCCTCCAATTACGGCAATTGTTTCCATATTTATCCTCCTAAATTTAAATTTCTCTCTGAAAGTAAAACTAAATTGTTGTTTTCCAATTTGATACCCGGTGAATTTGATTTCCACTTTCGAAATAACTTTATTAATAGATTATTAATATATACGAACTAGCTATTTAATCTTCTATTAATGATCATTCTATTTTATAATAGTCTAATTTTTTAAAATTTTCAATTATTAATTATTAATAATTTTCTCAAATAAGTCTTTATAAAAAGTATCATTTTTTGTATTAGAAAATTTGTTCTGTTATAATTAAACTTAATTGATTGAATTTACATATTATTCCGAAAATATTCATGTGAGGAAATTAAATGTATTGGAGACGGTAAGATGGATACAACTTCAAAAACACGCTTATGGACTAAGGATTTTATAACCATTACCTTGGTATCATTTTTGATTGCTTTTATATTCTTATTAACGGTGACGACGATTACTGAATATGCCCTCGAAAAATTCCACGCATCCCAAAGCTATGCCGGATTGGCTGCCAGTATTTTTGTCATTGGCCTGCTTTCTGCCCGATTATTCGTTGGAAAATACCTTGAGATACTTGGAAGAAAGAAACTTCTCTATATTGGACTTATTTCTTCGCTCATCATCTCATTGGTCTATTTTCCGGTAGAAAATTTATCTCTGTTCATCATTGTCCGATTTTTACACGGTGTAGGGGTTGGAATCTCCTTTTCAGTTATACAAACATCCGTTTTAGATTTAATTCCTCCTCAAAGAAGAGGAGAAGGAATTAGTTATTACTCGATTAGTTTTGTACTTGCCACAGCGATTGGACCCTTATTAGGAGTATTTATTCTACAGTACTCAAGTATGAGTATGGTTTTTATTGTTTGTACTGCTGTATCATTACTCAGCATCCTGCTCACATTGCCTTTAACTATCCCTGAAGTTGAGCTCACCAATGAGCAATTAGAGGAAATGAAAAAATTTCAGTTCTCCGATTTTTTTGAGAAAAAAGTATTTCCAATTTCGCTCATTATGGGGATATTTGCCTATTCATATTCTAGTGTTCTATCTTTTCTAGCTAGTTATACCGAAGAAATTAATTTAATATCTGGAGCTATTTTCTTTTTTCTTGTTTATTCAATCTTCATCTTTATTTCAAGGCCATTCACAGGAAAACTACTCGATACTAGAGGCGATAACATTGTGATGTATCCCTCAATCCTCTGCTTTGCGACAGGATTGCTCGTAATGAGCCAAGCCGCCAACAGTGTTACCCTGTTACTTGCAGGTGCCTTGATAGGGTTAGGTTATGGGAATTTACTTTCTGCCACGCAAACAATTGCGGTTAAAATAATCCCTCGTTACCGGGCTGGGCTAGCAACGTCCACGTTTTTTATATTCGTTGAAACAGGAGTAGGGATTGGGCCCTTCATTCTAGGATACTTCGTGCCAATCATTGGCTTTCGCAATATGTATTTAGTATTAGCGGTCATCGTATTTGCATCGTTATTTTTCTACTATTTCCTCCATGGGAAAAAGGCATATAAAAAACAAATCACCAACATTCACGAGAACAATAGTGTTTGAAGAATAGTAGCTGTATTATAAAAAGGACCTGATACAGGTCCTTTTTAATTCTGCTTATTTTAATACCCACAAATGTTTATCCTTGTCGTACGTAACTAATTCTTCCCGATTTTTAATTCGTTGTATAAAATCCGGATTAGCAAGCAACGGACGAGCAAATGCGGCTACATCAATCGCCCCCTCTTGTAACGCTTGATCTGCGGTTTTGGGATTAAGATCACCGACACCAATAATTGCCTCGTCCCAATGTTTACGAACAAGTTGATGTAACTTCATCCCATCTTGGATAACTTGGGAATAATCCTTTGTTGAAGGATGAATGATTTTTAAACCGACTTCTTTAAATGCGTCAACAAACGCCTTAATTATCTCCTCATTATCATCAAATAAAAAGTCTGGCTGATCTAACTTCCAAATGGAGAAGCGCATAATTACGCGATCTGCACCAATAGCATCAATAACCGCAGCTAATACTTCCTTCATAAAGGTAAAACGCTGTTGTAAATCTCCACCATACCGGTCATTTCGCTTATTTGAAGCATCCCAATTGAACTGGTCTATTAAATACCCATGGGCACCGTGAATTTCAATTCCATCAAAACCAGCCTCAATCGCATTTTTAGCTGATTGTGAATATTGGTTTATCACTTCTTTAATATCGTCTAAGGACATCTCCACTGGCGTGTCATGACCTCTCCGCGGCCGTGATCGTTTCGCATGTCCACCGGCTTTAATTGCAGAAGGAGCCAACGGCGGATCCCCTCCCGTCATTTGCGAATAGGAAAGTCTGCCAACATGCCAAAGCTGGGCAACGGTTGTGCCCCCTTCATTATGTATCGCATTTGTGACCTTTTTCCACGCTCGAATTTGATTCCTAGTAAATAATCCTGGTACGCCTGGATGACCTTTCGCGCGCGGACTAATGACAGTCCCTTCACTAATAATCAAGCCAATGCCATCTGCAGCACGGCGTCGATAATATTCAGCAATCTCATCATTTACTTCTCCAGTAATATCATCAGAAAAACAACGGGTCATCGGTGCCATTGCAGTTCGCGTTCTTAATGATAGACCACCTATTTTGATAGGCTCAAAAAGTTTTTGATAATTGCTCTTTTTTTCCTCTGTATAAACATTATTGTTTGCTCGGTTCATTATAAACGCCTCCTAAGGTTTCATTCTCCTAGTAAGCTGCTAAAATCTTTTACTAGTTCCCTAAAACATTGACTATTCAAATTACTCACTCTTTTAATCGCAAGGGCTGTTGGTTATCAAGTAGCGAGTAGTGCAAGTAAATTATTAATTTCAGCTAAAAAAATTGGCTGGACAACGCTAGAAATTTTAGTTAATCGAATCGATGTTATCAATTACCGTTTATTTAATAGGTGCCACTCTTTAATTTGTCAAATAAAGAATCACCACCGTTGATAAATTCTAACATGAGCCCCATCTCTTTCGTCATGTCAATATAACCAAAACGAATACCGCCTTTTGGATTATGTCCTTCAAAAGAAAATTCGAAACCGGCCTTTTGGATATCGGCAATTGTTTTTTCCCAATCGGCTACTTTCATGCAGAGATGATGTAAGGTCACCTTTCTTTCTGTATCAGTTAAATATTTATCATATGGATTCTCTCCAGAAACAGGTTGAATCACTTCTAGGAAAAGGTTCCCTATATAAGCGTGTGCTGCTTTAATTGAAAAGTTAACCGGCTTCCCCTCATACGTTGCATCCGTTACTCTCGACTCTTTCGTTAGGAATTTTTTAACTCCATAGGACTTTTTTAAAAACTGCATCGCTTGCTCAAGATCTTTTGTAACAAAGCCTAATTGAATTAGGTCAGCACCTACGTAGTCTGCTAGACTTCCAGGGATAAGAACACCTGCCATATTATTTATGTTCAAAACCTCCACTCAAATATAGTAAATTCCTTTATTCCATTGATTTAAGAGCCTCAATCAATTGTGTTCCCCCATCAACTTCTTTCTCATAGAACTCCCAAACAGGTTGTGTTGCTTCTTTCATTTCAGCAATCTCCTCGTCTGTTGGATAATAGATTTCAATTCCTCTTTCTTCCATTTGTTTTAATTTTTCTACATATGATTCATAAACAACCTGTTGAGCATGATGAGGATAATCTTCTTTCACTTCTAGTAGAATCTCTTGAAGATCCTGCGGTAAAGAGTTGAATTTATTAACAGAAATTAATAAAGGGACAACACTTGTAAAAATTGGCGCCACTGTATAAGTTTCTACTGGAAGGCTTGTATCGAATGCAAACATTGGCGTAGTTAACGTCCCATCTACTACTCCTTGTTGTAATGCTGTAATTGCCTCAGCACCAGCTATTGTCATTCCACTTGAACCTAATTGTTTTAATGTTTCAGGTGTAATAATCCCACCAGGTGTTCTCACTTTTAAGCCTTTGGCACTGGCCAAATCAGTAACAATTTTATCTTTATCTGCAGTAAAGATTGAACCAAAATAATCATTATAAACCATTCCTAAAACTTTAATCCCTTTTTCTTCCATTTGCTTTTCGATATATTTTCCACCGTTTTCATGCAGATTAAACTTTGTCATATTTTCTAAATGAACTAGCGGTTCATTGACATCGTAGTTGAAAATAAATGGCAAATCGTAAAAGTTCCAAATTGGATCAATACCAGTTAGAACCGGAGATGTACTTTGGACCATGTCAACCTGACCATCTAATAAACCAGCCACTTCTTGAGATACCGGCAAAAGTTGCCCATTTGGATAAATATTAAATGATAATCTACCATCACTACGTTTTTGAACTTCCTCGTCAAACCATTCAACAAATTTATGAACAAATGCTGTTTCTGGAAATCCGTGGGAAACTGTCAACTCATATTTTTCCTCTTGCTTCTCAGTTTCAGTTGACCCGGAATCACCTTCACTACTATTCTCATTCGTACTCGTTGAGTTTCCACAAGCCGTGATAAATAACATAAACAATAGGACAACGATTGCTGATATAAATTTTTTCAATTGAATCCCCCCATAATTTCTTTTTAATAGATAAGATTTAAAAGTTTAAGAGGTAATCAAAAGATGAACCTCTTAAACCAAAAAGAAATAATATTCAGAATAAATTACTTAAACCGGATCTGGCAACGCAAATAGGCCTACTGCATTCTCATATAAAATCTTTCTGCGAATATCGATTGGAATCGTTGCTAACGCTGCATGTGGAGCATCAAATTCCCAATGTGGATAATCACTTGTAAACACGAAACGATCGGTACCTACCATTTTTAAGATGTCAACGATATGTTTTTCGTCTTCATGTCTTGCTGGTTCAATGAATGGTTGTGTCCCAAACCACATATGCTCCCTTACAATTTGGCTTGGAGGGCGTTTGACCCATGGTACTTCTCTTTTTAAATTTCGCCAATGGGTATCCATCGTGTACATGACGCTAGGCAGCCAAGCGAATCCGCCTTCTACAAATAACATTTTTAATTCTTGATACTTCTCAAACACGCCACCAAAAACAATACTTGCGACTTGTGCCTGGTAAGTTAAAGTATGAATCGTTTGATCTTCAGGATAATAATTCACATAAACTGGTCCAGGTCTAAATAGACCTCCAGGAACGGATACGTGGAATGTACATACTAAATTATTACGCAAAGCAGCTTCCCAAATCGGATAATAACGTTTATCTCCCCAGCCGCCATAAGGAGAATGGATAGATAAACCGACTTGAGCCATTTGCGGATGGCTTCCAACACGGTCTATTTCTCGTGCAGCACTTTCTGGATCTTGAGAGGCAACTACAACTGAGCCACGTAGATTCGGATTTTTTTCCAACCAATGTTCAATTTCCCAATCATTATAGGCTGACGCTAGTGCTGTAGCCATTTCATGCTGAGGAGAGGCAGCCAGTTGGAAGGTTGAGTCAGGGAATAAAATTGCATTAGCATAATTATAGCGGTCCATGACATCTTCCTTAAAATAACTCAATGATGAACAGCCTAATCCTCCCTCAGGAGGTACACTATCCATCCGATGGCCGGCATTTGCAACGATTGGCATTGAAGGGATATTCGGAAAAATCCCCTTCCATTTACAATCATTTAAAAAATCGCGCCAATAATCACTTAAGTATGGGTTTAGGTCCTCATATTGCTTCGGATTTGGATGAACATCGCAATCAATTACCGGGATTTTATTTTTAGCTACAGCTGGATTATCACTTTTATTCGTCAAAGTAGACAGGATTTTCCCCTTCCTACCATTTACTTATTCATTCGGTCAACAATGAGCTCGTGCTATCGTTCATGAATTTAATTGTTAGGAGTAAATGACGACTTCATTGCCTTCAACTTTAACCTCATAGGTCCTAATTTTCGTATTTTCTGGATCATGCATCGAACAACCCGTTTCTACGTCAAAACTCCAATGATGCCAAGGGCAATAAATAAAGCCGCCTGGTTTCTCATAACAGACTTCTTTCACAGCTTTTGAATTGGCTCCTCCTCTAAGTACACCTTTCCCAAGCTCTGCTCCCTGATGTGGGCAAGCATTTCGGACCGCGCAAAAATTTTCATCTTCTTTACGTACCAATAAAATAGATAATCGACTCACTTGGTATACTTTCTTATCTCCTAATAACAATTCATCTTTTTGGCATAGTACCGTCCTTTGCAATTAGGAAACCTCCTTATTCCATATCAATAGACTTTACACATTCATCCATCGCAGACAACTAATTGTAACGATTAGCCTATCTTCCCCTCATCACCCCTTTCGATTACCCATAATCAAAAGCGAAATCATTTATTAAACAATCGCATGTTCCGATTTCAGCATTAACGCTACCCGTTTAATCTTACAAACGAGTTCTCCATTTTGATTATAGCCACGATGTTCAAACCAGACTTTCCCACAATCGTTTTCTGTTTCCTCATCATTTTTCGCAATTATTTCAGTTTCTGCACGGAGCGTATCTCCAATGCGTACGGGAACTGGATTTGTAATTTCCTCATAATTCAAATGAGCGATTGTTGTAAATAAAGTTAAATCAGATACGGAAGCACCTACAACAAATGCCATCGTAAAGAAATTATTAAAAATTGTTGTTCCATTTATTGATGATTTTGAAAATTCCATATCTAGATGGAGTGGCTGTGGATTATGAGTAAGTGTTGTAAACAACAAATTATCTGTTTCCGTCACTGTCCTCGTAATTGCATGTTCATAAATATCTCCTACATTCAATTCATCATAGTACTTCCCTCTACTTTTAATCCGCATATTGTCATAACACTCCTCTAATAGATTGAAATTGTCCCCCCACCTATTAGAGTGAGGGGGTCAGCCAATATAGTTAAATCGATAATGCTGCTTTGAATCCAGCATGGACAGCTCGCCCAGTCACACTAATTGGATGATCAATGACTAGTGGAATCACCGTTTTATATTTTTCGCAAATCCTCTTTGTAAGCTGACTTTCTGCTGTTCTACCAAATGCAGTGACAATTGTATCCGCTTGTATTTCATGTATTTCTCCTGATGAATCCCTTACTTTAACACCAGTAGCTGTAAATTCAACAACTTTTCTACTCGTTAAAACGTTTACATGATAGTCTTCAAATTTAAACATCAATGGATCTCGATTATCCGCTAACGCCTCTCGTATGAGTTCATCATCTTTTTCCACGATTGTTACGTCTTTCCCTCTCATCACCAATTCTAAAGCAAGGTCGCAGCCATCAATATTTGCCCCGGTAATAACAATATTATCTCCTTTAATTAATTCAGGTTGATTATATGCTTGAATCACATCGATTACATGATTTTGCTCAATTCCTTTTATTTCCGGTGTGATTTGTTGTTGACCTAGTGCGACAATAATTTGATCAGCGGATGCTAGCTCTGGGGAATTTTCGTTGATGCTTCTACCTAACTCAATTTTCACTCCTAGCTGGCGAAGTTCGCGCTCTTGCCAAGTAATAAATTTATTCAATCTACCTTTAAATGATAGCTTTGAGGCAACGACAAGATGCCCCCCTAGCGTATTGTTTTTATCATAAAGAGTGACTTCGTGTCCTCTTGATGCTGCAGCTCTTGCCGCCTCCATACCTCCAGGTCCACCCCCAATCACAACGACTTTTTTTGGTGTATCTACTTTTACATCCGGGTAAATTCCTTTTGCAGCTTCTTCTGGAAAATGAGTTTCATAGTTTATTTGCGGTTGAACAGCACATGAAATCGCCTTTCCTTTTTGGGTATTCCCAATGCAAAATTCATTGCAGAAGATACAAGGGCGAATCGCATCCGGTTGATTATTATATAATTTAACAGGTAATTCTGGGTCAGCAATTAACGGACGGCCAAACTGGACAAAATCAATCAAACCTTCTTTTAATAGCTCCTCTGCAGACTCAGGGGAGTGCGTTCCAGCATTGATCACCGGTACACTTACTTCTTTTTTTACTGCAGCAGCAGCATGTGCCATGCTTGAGAGACCATGATAGATGGTTGGAGTAATCCATTGCTTTCGGTCGAGACACCCAATATCAATATCGAAGGCATCTACCCCTACCCCTTCCAAGTATTTAATAATCTCTATCCCTTCTTCTAAAGTCCTTCCACCGGGGAAATCGTGATAAGCACCTAAACGGACAGCAATTGGAAAATTTGGTCCAACTTCGTTTCGAATCGCTTTATAGGTTTCTGTAATAAACCGCATCCGATTTTGAAAGCTTCCACCGTATTCATCTGTCCGTTTGTTCCAAATCGGTGTGAGAAATTGATCTTGGAGATACCCTGCATGGGCGTGTATAAGTAAACAATCGACCCCTGCTTGGAGCGCTCGTCTAGCAGCTCTTCCATAACAAGCAACGAGATCTTTAATTTCGGAAACTGTTAGTGGCCGGCAGATCACATTCGGTACTCTGCCAGCAGAAATTGCTGACGCTGACACCATATCTCCATCTTCAAAACCAAACGAATTTCTCCCCAAACCAATGCTTAATTCCAAGCTAATTTTCGCATCATATTTATGAATACAGTCCGCCAGTTTTTTCCAATCTTCTAGTTGTTTATCTGTATCAACAACGGTTTTGTTTTTCAGCCACGGATCTGTTTTATTGGTGATATATTGGGCCTCAACGGTAACCATTCCAACGCCACCTTTTGCCCTAGCCTCATAATAGTCCAATTGCGCTTTGGATATCGATCCATCTGAATGATCAAGGAACGTACCCATTGGTGACAAAATCATTCTATTTTTTAATTTCATTTTTCCTATGTAAGCGGGTTCTAATAGTTTTGCATAATTACTTTCTATGGTTGATTGCTTATTTTGTTGGTATTCCATCTGTTTGTCCCTCCCATTACTACTGTGATTACTTATAAATGAAAGTAATTAATCAAAGCTCTTCTAAACTTCGTTCCAACATTATCGATATACGATAAATATTACCAGTTATTTTCTATTTTCATTTTATCATAATATTCTGAATTTTAAAATGAAAATATGAAATATGTACCCATCTTCTGCCATGTGAAAAAAGATACCATATCAAAAATATGGTATCTTTTTTACTGACGTCCTACATGATAGAACTATAAAGTAGCTCCACCACCCCCATCGACATTTATCGCGGTTCCGGTTACATAAGAAGCAGCATGAGATGCTAAAAAACTAATCACATTCGCCGCCTCTTCAACATTCCCACTCCGCCCTAACGGAATATTCAATTGCTGATCAAATTCTTCCCATGTAAGATTTTGTTTCGTTCTCATGTTTGCTAATTGGTCGCTTCTGATGATTCCAATGCAAACCGTATTGACACGGATAGAATCAGCTGCGAGGTCTCTACTCATTGCCTTTGTCAACGCTTGACCAGCTGCGCGACTAACAGTTGTAGGTAAGGATGAAGCTGGGGGAGCTTTCGCAGCATTTGTTGTGATATTTACAATTGCACCACCACCTGCTTTTCGCATGTGAGGAATAGCAAAGCGAGAGCAATGGATGGCTCCGAATAGCTTCAAATCAAGGTCTTCCTGCCATAACTCTGTTGTCACCTCTTCAAATGGATAGGCATTTCCTACACCTGCATTGTTAACAAGAATGTCGATTTGGCCGAAGTGTTCAACGACTTCATTAATTGCCCTTTGACAATCACATTTTATACTAGCATCACCTGCAATCATAACCACTTTATCGAAAGAGTATTCAGATATCTTTTTGGCAGCTAGATTTAATGACTCTTTATTACGAGCAAAGATTGCAATTTTAGCGCCCTCTTTTGCAAGCCGAGTGGCGGTCGCCAAGCCAATCCCTTTACTTCCACCAGTAATAAGTGCAACTTTACCATTTAATCCTAATTCCAATGTGTTGTCTCCTTTCTATTACTATTATTTAACGTTATAGTTCCTAGCCACACCGGGTAATTCCATCCTATCCATGTATTTACTTTATAAGTTTGGTCCAACAAACCTAAGACCACCAGTGCGGTTCATATGAAAGCGCTGACTAAAAGTCCTTATTTCTGCAGTAATCTTTTCAATGTGTTCATGTTCAAGTGCTTCGGTTAATCCAACCGCAGCAATCACACCTAGCAATTCTTTTCTCGTATCAAAAACTGGAAAAGAAAAACCGCTGATCCCAAGATAGTACTCATCAATGGAAACAAGATACCCATCCTTTTTTATTTCCTCTAAGTTTTGGCGGTATTTATTTAGGTCTGTAATTGTGTACTCTGTCAATTGTTTAAGTCCTTCTGATAAAATCTCCTCCCTTTCTCCTTCTTCTAAGTATGCTAACACCCAGTTCCCATAAGAAGTCTCTATAATTGGAAACTTATTACCAATAGATAAGATTACATGCGGTTCGTCTTTTCCTTCATGTTGGGCAACAATCATCAAGCGTTTCCTTGAAACTCGTTGAATAAAGCAAGTGGTTAAACCCGTCTTTTCAGACAGCTCGGCAAGATGTTGCCTTATTTCTGCTAAATATTCAAGTGTTTCAGATGCTCGTGAACCTAAAACTGCTGTTCCAACTCCTAATGAATACTTAAGAGTTTCTGTCTCCTGATAAACAAGGTTATGAATTTCCAATGTTTTTAAAACTCTCAGACAAGTACTTTTATTAATTTCTAATGCGGAACTTATCTCTGATAAAGTACTTCTCTTTGTTTCATATCTACTTAAAAAATCAAGAATTCTAGCAGCCGTATCCACGGATGGTGCATAATATTTTGGACTTTTCCCCATTTGTGTTTCTCCTAACTGTTTGATATATATAATCTAATTTTATATATAAAACTTATTATTTATAATATACATAAAATAGACCCTAATGTCTACAATTACTACTGAATTTTTAATAAATTTAATTTCAGACTAATAAAAAACCATCTCTTAAAATATAAGAGATGGCGCAATAGCATTTCAAATGTCCATAGAAATGGTTTTTTAAAATTAGTATCTTATATCCAATAATAGTCTTTAAACTTCTGGAGAAACTAAGATTTTACATTCGTCTTTTCTAGCATCTAATTTTTCAAAACCCAATTCAACGATGTCATCCAACGCAATTTTACTAGTTATAATCGGTTCCACTTGAAGTGATCCCTTTTGTAATAATGCAATCACCCTTGGGAAAATTTTAAAATACCCTCTAGAGGTATGGATTTTCTTTTGACCCTTTTCTTGAATAACCGGGTTATATGTGACTGGTTTTGTAAAAACACTCACGATCATAACCTCACCATTATGTCTGATACTATCAAGCGCTGCATTGAAAGTCGCTTCCACTCCTGCAGCTTCATAGGCGATATTAACCCCCCCATCCGTCAATTCTAGAATCTTTTGTGCAGCATCTTCTTCCAGTGGATTAATGACTATATCCGCTCCCATTTCAAACGCAAGTTTTTGTCTTGCCTCTTCAATTTCGACAACAAAAATTTGACTTGCTCCCGCTGCCTTTGCACATTGAGTGATAAGTAAACCAATCGGCCCAGCGCCAAAAACGGCAACTTTATCACCGATTTTTAATGTGCTCGTATGAACAGCCTGCATTGCTACCGAAGCCGGCTCAACAATGGCAGCTAATTCATAGCTTAAACTATCTGGAATTGGGATCACATTTGCCTCAGGGATTACCGCATATTCAGCAAAACCACCATTGTAATGAATACCATATGCCTTTAAGTTGTCACATGTATTAAAAATACCATCACGGCAACTTGGACATTCCATACAAGAAATAATCGGAGATACGACTACACGATCACCAACTTCAAATTTCGTTACCCCATCACCAATTTCAACAATTTCACCAGTAAATTCATGACTCATAATCATCGGCACAGTAGGAACAATTCTTTGGGCATGGTATTCATGCAAATCGGTCCCACAAATTCCGGCATATTTAACTTTAATTTTCACTGTACCTTGTTGTACAAACGGTTCTGCTACTTCTTCTACTTTAACATTCCGTGCACCATAGTATTGCATTGCTTTCATATGAATCTCTCCTTCACTTCATTTTGTTGGACGGTTAATTCTCTAAAAATAAAATTTATGGCCATAACTATTAATCTATGATGACTAATCTAATTCAGGTAGTTCTTCTTCTTTACGGTAAGGTCGAGAACCGTCCCAACCTTCAGCCGCCTTCGCCACTCTCGCGTATAGATGTTTAACGGCTTCACTTTCTTCATATACTTCCGTCATTGCCCCAGTGAGTTTTCTTGTATCAAACATTGCAACACGCATGCCATTTAAAGCAGTACACCGCCAAACCGCAGGGAATCCTAGAGCTTCCATTCGCTCAAGCTCCTTGTCAAAATCACCTGCTGTATAGCAAATATGTTGAAGTTGGCCAAAACCTTTTTCAATCGTACTCATTTCTTTTAATCCGGCTGGACTATCACAATGCTGAAGCCATAGCTCAATCTGAATGGGCCCCCATTGTCCGAGTGCATGTGAGTGATCGAGAGTAGCTGTTTCTCCCTTATAAGTTAAATCACCAACTGGACGATGTAGTCGTTCGAAAAAAGGACCAGCACCAAAAGCCGCGGCCCACTGATTCGCTGCTTCATCTAAGTTGTTTACGGTATAACATAATTGTTGAATGGAACCATTATTAAAAGGGTTTGGAAAAGGATTCATCTTTTGCATTGAAATGGCCTCCTAAATAATAGAATAAATAGTCTAGTCTTCGAAAAACAAGTAATCAAGGAATTAGAGGCTGCTATTAAAGAAAAATAGCAGCCTCTTTCCTTTTAATTCTAAAGTTTTACTTAGTTCAACTATAGATTTTTAGTTATTCCTTCACTTTGGCTACTTCTGCTTCAAATTGTTCAAAAGCAATTTTAAAGTCTACATCTTGTTTCTCGATGAATTTTTGAGCAAAGTCATCAAACAACTTTTGCCATTCTGCTCGTTCTTCTTCGGTCAAATCGTGTAAAGGAACGTCTCCATTAGCGATCCATTTCTCTTCTCTTTCCGTAATATCATTCTGGTAGTTTGTCGACCCATGTTCAGCAACGTAATCTCCTGCTTCTAGCAAAATATTTTGAATATTTTGCGGAAGGGATTGCCATAACTCCTCGTTAATCATTAATCCTGTTGTCCCTGATGCAAAGTTCAGGTTACGAGTACCCCATTGACTAAGTTCCCTAATACCATGAACCTCATCAGAACCAGCCAGATTCATGAGGACATCAAAAGCTCCCTTATCATAAGCCTCATAAATATCAGGAGATGGAATGGTTACGGGAACTCCTCCAGCCTTTTGAATGATTTCAGATAAGGTGCCTGCACTTACTCTTACTTTTAATCCTTTTAAATCCGCTGGCTTGTTTACTTTTACGCCTTTTGAGTAAAAATTAAAAGTCGGTGTCGTTGCTGCTAACAAAGGTCTTACTCCATGTCTTAAAAAGTCACTTTCAAGCATTGGACTTTGTTTGCTGACCGCGTGTAGCGCCATCGTCCCTTCATAGGCTGAACCAAATAATCCTGGTAACCCAGTAATTTTATTCATTAGCGGCATCTCATTATTAAACACGCTGGCAGTGAACATACCAATGTCAGTTACTCCATTATTAGTCATCGTAAAAAAATCGGCTAATTTTCCTAGCTGTTCCGCTGGATACCATTCAAATTGAATTCTACCATCTGAAAGTTCCGTAGCCTTGTCCATATAAGCTTTGTAAAGAAATACGGAGTCAGCGTCAGTCGCTACCGACGAAGTAGCCACTCTAAATATATAGCTTTCTTCAGATTGGTTGGAATTGTCCGACGTTGTACCCACATCATCTGCACTGCTACAAGCTGCTAGCAGAGAAAACAAGACAAACATCAGACAAATTAAAAAAGATTTCCTTTTTGTTTTCATCTTTCCCATTATGACCTCCAAAGTTTTTATGAAAAAATAATTTATATCATTCTTTTCATGTTATCTTTCAGGAGAAACAATCACTTTTCCTTCTTCACCAGCAAGGAGCCGATTATAGCCTAATTCAACAATATCATCTAGACTGATTTTATTAGTAACAACGGGATCAATGACAATTGAACCTTTGGATAATAAGTCCATCACTTTCGGAAACATATGATGATTCCCTCTCGTTGTTTTTATCGTCTTTACCCCTTTTTGTTGGTAGAAAGGGTTGTATGTGACTGGATCTGCAAACACACTGACAATCATTAATTCGCCTTTCGGCTTTACACTGTCGAGCGCAGCAAGGAAAGTCTCTTCTACACCAGCCGCATCAAAAGCTACGTCAACGCCATCGCCAGTTAATTCTTTAATTTTCTTTACCGGATCCTCTTTTTTGGGATCAATCACCACATCTGCTCCCATTTCCATAGCTATTTGGCGGCGGTTTTCGTGATGTCCGACAACGATAATTTTGCTAGCCCCTGCTGCTTTTGCACATTGGGTTACAAGTGATCCCATCGGTCCCGATCCAAACACGGCAACAGTATCACCGATTTTTAAACTACTATTTTTTACTGATTGCATCGCAACAGATGTTGGCTCGATGACAGCAGCAGTCTCAAAACTAATATTATCTGGAAGCTGGAAAACTTTATTTTCATTTACGACAACATATTCAGCGAAACCGCCAGGATGTTGAAGTCCATAGGCTTCTAGATGTTGACAAGCATAATATTCTCCCTCACGACAATATATACATTCGCCGCAGCCCCAGAAATTTTCAATCACAACTCGATCTCCCACTTGGCACGACGACACACTCTCGCCAATTTCGACAATTTCTCCAGCAAATTCATGACCCAAAATCATTGGACTTTTAGCACCAATCCTTTTATTTCCACGATATACGTGTAAATCAGTTCCACAAATACCCGTATACTTCACTTTCACTTTCACCTTTCCAGGTTGTACCTGTGGTTCGGAAACATTTTCAATCTTCACATTTTTAGGGCTATAATAAACCATTGCTTTCATTCCTTACACACTCCTGTAAAAATATTTTTTATAACTAGTCATGGTCTTTTAGAAGGCTGTTAACCATTAATTAAATAAAAAGGTACTTAGCCATGGAACGTATAATAGGACTAATGTTGAAATAACGAGACCAATTAAATATGGGGCAGACCCTCTAACAATAACACCAAGAGGTTCTTTGAAATGGCCACTGATTGCAAACAGGTTCGATCCGATTGGCGGCGTAATTTGTCCAATCATTAAAGCAGCAACGGTAACCATTGCAAAGTGAATTGGATCATATCCTAATGACAAAACAATTGGATATAGAATCGGCAAAGTTAAGTACAAAATTGGGATTGCATCCAAGAACATTCCGAAAATCAAAAATACTAAAATGATAATTAGAATAATCGCCCAATTTGGCACAGTCAATTGAACAGCAAATTCAGTTAGATTTTGTGGTACATTTAAATAAGTCATCGCTGTAGAAAATAGTTTTGCTCCACCTAAAATCATATAAATGATCGCTGTAGTGGTCATTGTACTGACTAAACTCTTCTTCAAATTATTAAGTGTGCAGTCTTTCCGATTAAATAGAAAACTGATGAGTAGTACATAGACAATCGCAATCGCAGCCGCTTCGGTCGGAGTGAAAATCCCTCCATAGATTCCGCCTAAAATAATAACTGGCATCAACAGGGCTGGGAATGCCTGCAAAAACGAAGTCCCAATCTCGGTAAAGCTCGCTCTTTTCGGTCTAGAGGTTTCATTTCGAAAACTAACAATGACAGCGACAAACATTAACACGAATGCGATGAATATACCAGGTACAATCCCTGCTAAGAAAAGCTTACCTGGGTCAATTTGAGTCGATGCGGCAAACAAAATCATAAAAATACTAGGGGGGATAATTTGACCTAATGTACCTGAAGCTGCAATAATTCCATAAGTACTCTCTTTCGTATAGCCATTGGCTAGCATTTGTGGAACTGCCATTGAACCGACGGCGACAACAGTGGCGACAGAAGATCCTGAAAGTGCTCCGAAAATAGCTGCTGTTACTACTACTGCACCTGGAATACCACCAGGAAGATGACCAACAAGATTAGCAATAAACCGAAACAACTTGCCGGCTGGACCCATAAATGTCATTAAATTTCCCGCCAACAGGAAGTATGGGACTGCCAACAAAATCCAAGAATCTGTTGCTGTGAAAAATTGAGAGGCAACACTAGAAATAGGTAATCCCATTTGCACAATGACCCAAAAGCCTCCACTCAATGCCAATGCCAACCAAATTGGGGCCCCGATTACTAATAGAAATGCTAAGATAATAAACCCGATAACAAACACCTTATCGCCTCCTTCTTCAATACTCTCAACATCTTTCTATAAGGTTAGCAAAAACTACGTTTACGATTCTATATTGGTGTCAATGAATGTTTCCGATTTTACATATTGTCTTATCTCGGTAATGTCATTAATCACTTGCAAGATTGAATACAAACATCCTAAAAACATTCCAATCGGAATCGCAAACGCCGGAACAAACATTAACATCGTTCCAGATGCTGTTAGCATATTTATTGCTAATAAAGAGTTTGTCCACACAATACTAGACCATAATAAATAAGCAAAGGTAGCAGATAGTAAGACACTGATTAGCAAGTCGTTATAAAGTTTTACCTTTCCCTTTAAATGGTCTTGGAGAATACTCATCTTTAAATGTTCTTTTTGTTTGATAAGGGGGCCAATATAAGCAAAAACCCCATAAATGATCGAGTAACGGCAGATTTCTTCAATCATCTGAAAGGATAAATCCATCACATATCGAAAAAACACACTGGCAACAGCACCAATCACACTAATAATTAAGCAAATTAAAGCAATCACTAACAGGCCTTTATCAATGTATGCGATTCCTTTGTTTACTTTCTGATTTTGACTCAAGCTGTTCCCTCCTTTTTATGGCCCTAGTTTGCTAGCGGACTAATAAACTAGGGGCCAAAAATTGATTGGTTTTCTTCAAACATTTGTTTAGACTGTAACTGTTTTTATTGAGTTGGATTGAACGTAGAAAGTGAGTCCATTATTTCTTTCCCACCGTCGACCTCTTTTTCAAAAAACTCCCAAACAGGTTCTACTGCCTCTCTCATTGCAGCAATTTCTTCATCAGTCGGATAGTAAATTTCCACTCCCATTTCAGATTCTAATTTTTCTAGAACTGTAGGGAGGTTATTAATTATCATTTCTTTTGCATTTTGCTCGTAATCTTTTCCAGTATCAATCAATAATTGTTGAAGATCCTCTGGTAATGAATGAAACTTTTCAGTCTTGATTAAAATGGTCGTTACCGGGTTAAACATTGGAGCTACTGTATACGTTTTTACTGGCAATTGGGACTCATGTGCGTACATAGGGACGGTCAACATTCCATCAATGACACCTTGCTGTAAAGCAGTGATAGCCTCTGTACCAGAAATAGTCATGCTGCTTCCACCCAAAGCTTGAATCGTTTCAGGTGTGATAATGCCCCCTGGTGATCTTACTCTCAAGGTTTTCGCATTATCTTGACTAGAAAGTAGTTTACTGTCATCATTTGTAAAAACTGAACCAAAAATATCAGTATAAGCAATACCTAAAACGGTAAGACCTTTTCCCTCCATATTTTTAGCAAACCATTGACCACCGTTTTCATCATTAATAAATTGGGATCTTTGTTCTAAATAATAACTAGGATCCTCTGGTTTATAGTCAAAGGTAAAAGGGAGCTCAAAGAAATTCCAAATTGGATCAAAACTCGCTAGATTTGGAGAACTAGTATGTGACATATCGACTTGTCCTTGTAAAACCCCAGAAACCTCTTGATCAATTGGTACTAATTGACCATTCGGATAAATATCAATGACTAAACGCCCATTACTTCTTTTTTCGACTTCATCTGCATACCACTCAACGATATTATCATGACTTGAATCAGGTCCATACCCATGTGTCATTGTTAACACATATTTTTCATCTCCTGATGATTCAGATCCATTGGTATTATTGCTATTATTTCCTTGATTAGATTCTCCACCATGTGTACTCGTTGTGTTACCACAGGCAGCCAAAACCAATGCCAATATAAGAAACAAAGATAATTTTATTTTTTTCATATTAACCCCCACTATATATTTTTAAAAAATTACTAAACTATTAAAAATAGTTTAATTAAAAGCTATTTAGTAACACCCAATTTTTGATCAAGATAGTCTTTGGCAGTTTGTAAACATCTGCGAGCAAATTCTTCCGCTCCTAATTCTTCTATCCGCTTGACATGAGGCATTTCAATGGCATAAGGAACTTCTGGGAGTCTCTTAACAATTCCCTCAACATCAATTCCGCCCTCACCAACATATAAACGTTCTTTCGTACCTGTATAAACCAGTTCTTCAACTGTAGACGGAATATGGCTAGGTCCATCACAGAGCTGAGCGTAATTAATCCATTTTTGCAGCAACTGATCTAACTCAGCATTATCCACTCGTGAACGATGATGATGAAGAGGATCAACCAAAATCCCACCATTATCACAACCGGCTGCTTCTACGATTTCAAGTGCATCCTTTAAGGTCGACACTTTAAACCAAGTTACATACTCTAGATCCATTGTTAACCCAAATGGTTTCGCTAAATCACAAAGTTCTGCAAAACATTCAATTGCATAGTTTCGATCCTCTGATTTCACTACTGTAACCACATGACGCCCACCTAACTCAGCAGCTGCTTCAAAGTCATTAAGATAATCCGTAGGATTCAATCCATCGTAAATGACGACTACCTCAAGATCGAGTAATTTAAGTCCAGTATCTTGCAAGGCATTTTTCGTAGCGCGTAACATCGCCTTGTCTTTTGACAAGGGATATCCAGGATCTGAAACAGAAAACTTTGGATCAGCAGGAGCAATCGTTCGCAATCCGACAAAATCATATCCTGCTCGAGCTGCGATGTGGATCATCTCTGGTGGTGGAACATTTAATGTCGTAAGGTAAGAAATTGAAAATTGTCTTGTCATCTTTATACGTCTCTCCATTCACACGGTTTATTTGTAAATTTCACCAATAAATCCTAATTCTCTTCGCAAATCTAGATAAGTAAATGTCCCCCGCTGGCTTTCACCGCTTTGAAGTATCGGAATTCCTCTGCGATCCATTTCTTTGCATGTGTCATCATGATTATCAGTTGCAAATGCAAGATGGTGAAGTCCAGGTCCATGTTCTCGTAAAAACTCGGCATAAACACTTGTTTCATCCAATGGCTGAATTAATTCAAATTGGATGTTACCGAGATTAGTAAACCCTACTTTAATAGAAAATTGTTTTTCTTCTTGGTGAACCTTAGTATTTTCCTCGTTATAAAATTTGACTTTCCAATCTGCAAAACCATAGCCTTGCTCATATTTTTTCATATACGCTTCAAGATCATCGACAACAATTCCTACCTGTAATACCTGTGTAAAAAACCCATTCGTCATTTAAAATCCTCCCTTTCCAAAACCTACTATTTTAGAATTAGCAAGGTTGGAAATATGCCAACTCAACATACTCCATTTGCATTATATAACAGAATATTCTAAAAATTTTATCGATAAATGTCTACTGTCTCACCTTTTCAACTTCCATCTTAAATTGCTCTAGGACCGTTTTAAATTCATCACCTTGTTTTTCCACAAATTCCTCTTCGAACTCTTTGAAGAATTTATCCCACTCTGCTCTCTCAGATTCGGTAATATCATGTAATGGGACATCTCCACTTTCAATCCATCTATCTTCTCTTTCAATGTGATCCTTATCCCATGCTTTGGAACCATTTTCCACAACATAATCAGCCGCTTCAGTCATCGCTTGTTGAAGATCTTCCGAGAGGGATTTCCAGAACTCTTCACTAATCATCAGGCCCGTTGTTCCGGCAGAAAATCCTAGACTTCTAGTTCCCCAATTACTCAATTCCCTAATTCCATATGCAGTATCTGAAGCTGCATTTTGGTGAAGAACGTCTACAGCACCCTTGTCATAGGCTTCATAAATATCTGGTGCCGGTATCGCCACAGGAATACTAGCAGCTGCCTGAATAAGTTCAGACAGTGTTCCTGCGCTTGTTCTCACTCTAAGGCCTTTTAAATCAGATGGAACTTTAATTTCAGTACCCTTCGTGTAAAGATTAAAGGTTGGCGAAGTTGCTGCTAACAAAGGTCTTACCCCATGTTTTAAGAATTCATCAATCATCGGACTTTGTTGACTTACGGCATGAAATGCCATCGAACCTTCATAAGAATTATCATAGATGCCAGGTAAAGCTGTTACTCTGTTACCAAGAGATAGTTCATTCGCATAAACGCTTGTGGTGTACATAGCAATATCTGCAACTCCATCTCTAGTTAATTGGATATAATCCCCCGATGCCCCTAACTGTTGGGATGGATACCATTCAAATTGAATTTTTCCATCCGTCAATTCTGTTACTTTATCCATATACGCTTTATAAATAAATACGGAATCAGGGTCCTCTGGTGTCGATGGAGTAGCAACTTTAAAGGTATAGCTATCCTTCACTTCTTGGACACCGTCATTATTCTGCCCTTCATTATTTTCCTTACTAGCCTCTTCTGTATTTGAAGAGCTACAGCCTGTAATTAAAAAAATTAAAACCGAGAAACAGCTTATAATAAATAAAAATTTCTTTCCTTTCATATGTCCTCATCCTATATACGTGGCAAAACTCGCTATTTCATTCACGTTGTGAAAAAACGGTTGGAAATAGCGAGTTAGTCTATAGAAATACCAAGAAAATTTATAAAATCGCAAAATTGATTTAGTAAAAATCCAGATAGCTGTTCATATTAATTAACAAGTTAAACCTGCGATGAATCCTGAATGAACGGCAATTCCAGTGTGCCCTTTCTCAATAGATTCTCCAGCACGTACTGCACTACTATACTTTTCGCAAATTTGATCGGCTAACTCGTTATAACTTCTTCTTCCAAATGCTGCAATCACTGTATCTCCTTCAATTTCAATTACCTCTCCGGAAGCCTTCTGTACGATTACACCTTTATCAGTAAATTCTGTAACTTCATGATTAGTTAGGATCTCTACCGGAACCTCTTCTAATTTGAACATTAATGGATTACGGTTTTCAATAATCAAATCATGTGCAACCTCATCGCCCTTTTCGACAACAATTACCTCTTTTCCTTTACGGCCAAGTTCTAAGGCAAATTCTGTACCGATTCTTCCACCTCCGGCAATAATAACCTTATCTCCAACAATCAATTCAGGATGAATATGTGCTTGCTGGATTTCAATCACATTTGTTCTCTCGATTCCTTTAATGTCAGCCGTTACTGGTCTAGAACCCAAAGCCACGATAATATGATCGGCCGTAGCTAATTCTGGAGAATCGGCACTGATCTCTTTATTAAGAACAACATTCACACCTAATTTTCTCAGTTGAATTTGTTGATGAGTAGTAAATTTCTTTAAACGATGTTTGAAAGAGACACCGGATGCAATATTAATTTGGCCGCCTAGCGTACCGTTACGCTCATAAATGGTTACACTATGGCCACGCATTGCCGCAATTCGTGCCGCTTCCATTCCCGCAGGACCGCCACCGATAATCGCAATATTTTTAGGAGTTTCAACAGAGTTTTCAAGATTATTAACATCAACTTTGATATCAGGATAATGTAATCTGAAGTTTGTTACTGGATTAATCGAACAGGTGATACCTTTTCCAAGTTGAACATAGCCATCACACATTTCATTACAGAATAGACATGGTCTAATATCCTCTTCCTGATTATTCAATAGTTTATTTGGAAGATCAGGATCAGCGATTAATGGGCGTCCCAATTGGACAAAGTCGATTGCACCTTCCGCTAATAAAGCTTCCGCTGTTTCAGGAGTATGTGTACCCGCATTAATCACCGGAATATTGACATGATTCTTAATTTCAGCAGCAGCATGAGCCATACTAGACATTCCATGAACTGGAGTAGGTACGATCCATTGCTTGCGCTCATACGCACCTAAGTCAATATCAAGAGCATCAAATCCAAGTTTCTCTAAGTATTGACAGATTTCAATTGATTCTTCAATCTCTCTGCCACCAGGGAAATCATGATAACCACCTAAACGAATCGTAATTGGGAAATCAGGACCTACGACATTACGAATCGCCTCATAAGCTTCTTTAACAATACGCATGCGATTTTCAAAGCTTCCGCCATATTCGTCTGTTCGCTTGTTCCATAACGGTGTCATGAATTGATCAAGTAAATATCCAGCATGAGCATGAATTTGCAGAAGGTCAACACCAGCTTTTAACGCACGCTGTGCAGCTCTTTCGTAGCAGCCAACCAAATAGTGAATATCTTCAACTGTTAATGCTCGACAAATATGGTCAGGATCACGATGGGATGGAATCGCTGATGCAGATACCATCTGTCCTTGGTTTCCAAATAAGAACCCATTTCTTCCTAAACCAATGCTCAATTGAATCCCCATTTTCGCCCCATGAGCATGAATGCGATCGGCAAGAATTGCCCAGCCTTCGCCTTGAGCATCTGTATCGGCAATAGTCTTCGTCTGAATCCAAGGGTCTGTTTTGTTTGTGATATATTGGGCTTCAATATGGACTAAACCAACACCGCCTGCTGCACGCTTTTCATAATATTCTAGTTGAATATCATTAAGAGAAGCATCAGCGTTGTCCAAAAAACTTCCCATTGGTGACATCGTAAGTCTATTTTTTAATTTTAACCCACCAATTTGTCCTGGTTCGAATAGTTTTGGATATTTTACCTTTTTCGCTGTTTGTTGCATCATTAAACATCTCCTTAAAATTATTAATAATTACTATAGTTATACTAAAAGATTACTAGTTTCTTTTTAGACGATCGTCAACCATATGATTACAGGTATAGGAGCTCACCACATTACCTGTGGTAAAGTGAAGAATTGAAATTTAATAACAATAGGCTAGATAACCCTATTCCTTAAGCCATCGCACCACCTCCTTTAAGGTTTAATCGAGCACCTTATATAGATTCGCGATGAGAATTTAATAGAAGGAACGCAGTTTGACTAATTTAGAATATTATTCTTTTACTTTATCTACTTCTGCCTTAAACTGTTCAAAAACAGTTACAAAATCACTATCTTGTTTTTCCAAGAATTGCTGTTTGAACTCGGAAAAGAATTTCTGCCATTCTTCTCTTTCAGCATCGGTAACGTCATGCAGCGGTACATCCCCGTCATTAATCCATCTTTGCTCCCGATCAGTTGTATCTTGGTCCCATGCCTTCGAACCATTCTCTGCAACATAATCCCCAGCATCCAACAAGGCTTTCTGAATATCCTCAGGTAATGTGTTCCACAATTTTTCACTAATCATTAATCCAGTTGTTCCTGCAGAAAACCCAAGGTTCCTACTGCCCCAATTACTTAATTCTCTAATTCCATGAGCTGTATCTGATGCTGCGTACTGATGTAAAACATCAACTGCTCCTTTATCATAGGCTTCATAGATTTCTGGTGCAGCAATCCCTACTGGAGTACCACCAGCCAGTTGGATGATTTCTGATAAAGTACCAGCGCTTGTCCGAACCCTTTTTCCTTTTAAATCATCTGGAACTTTAATTTCTGCGCCTTTAGAGAAGAAATTAAATGTTGGCGTTGTGACCGCCACTAAAGGTCTAACACCATGACTTAAAAATTCATCAATCATTGGACTTTGCTGACTAACAGCATGAAAGGCCATTGAGCCTTCGTATGAATTTGCATATAACCCTGGTAAAGCAGTGACTTTATTGGCCAGTGATAGTTCACTTGGAAATACACTTGCGGAAAACATTCCAATATCAGCTACACCGTCTGCAGTTAAAGTAATATAATCTGCCATTGATCCCAGCTGTTGGGAAGGATACCATTCAAACTGTAATTTTCCGTTTGAAAATTCTGTCGCTTTATCCATGAACATTTTATAGATATAAACTGAATCAGGATCCTCTGGAATCGATACACTAGCTAATTTAAACGTATAACTCTCCTCCCCACTGTCACTATTGCCCTCTTTGCTTTGTCCTTCGTTTGCTGTTGAGCCTGAACTAGACGAATTACAGCCTGTAATTAGTAATAACAACGCTATCAACGCGCTAAACAGAAATGTGTATTTTTTATTTTTCATATAACTTCCCCCTCGTATTTATAAGTAAAATATTTTCACACTATCCATATACAATTCAATTTTTTTATCCTTTTTAACTAGCAAATGAGAGCTACAAACCAACCTATTTTTAAAACATTTCAATATCTCGCTAGTCCAGCGCTCACCTCCTTGTATATGGAAATAGTGAGTGACTTTTTAAAAAAAATCGATAGTCACTATCACCATTTATTTTAAAAAATTAAAATATTAAGAAAATAAAACGTAGTTTTCCTTCTCCAAAAATTACGACCAAAGTTTTTCCCCACTTATTCTCAATTAGTGGGGAGTCCTTCTTTTCCTACATCAGTGAAGGTAAGTATAAAGCAATTTGCGGGAAGAAACATAGGATTAAAATACTTAACAATAAAACGCCGATAAATGGAACAGATCCTAAAAATACTTTCTGTACTGGTATCCCAGTATGTTGACTAGTAATAAACAAATTGATTCCAACTGGCGGTGTAACTAAACCAATTTCTAATACTAATACAACGATGATGCCAAACCAGATTGGGTCATAACCTAAACTTGTAATTAATGGGAATACTAACGGCAGCGTAATGAGCATTGATGCTAGTAAATCCATAAATAAACCAAGACCTAAATATAATAAAATAACTAATAATAATACTGTCCATGCCGGAAACCCACTTGCTTGGATAAACTCCAAGATATCGTTGCCAATTCTTGATAATGTAATAAAATAAGAAAAAATAACAGAACCAATGATAATAATAAAAATCATACCCGTTTGTCTTATAGTGGTTAATAGTGAATCAACAATATCTTTAAACTTAAGTCGTCTCGCCAATAACCCAATGACAAGTGCACCTGTTGCACCAAACGCCGCAGATTCTGTAGGTGTCGCAATCCCAAGATAGATAATGCCGATTACAAAGAATACCAAAATGACTACAGGCCAAACAAATTTAAGTGATAGAAAGCGCTCTTTCCACGGATATTTCTCGGTCATACTCTTTTGTTTGATTCCAACAAATATAACGGTAAGACATAATAATGAGGCAAGTAATAACCCGGGGAATATACCAGCAATTAATAATTTTCCGATAGATGTTTCCGTTTGAATCCCATATAGTACCAAAGGAATACTCGGAGGAATCATCACTGCTAATGTTCCGGTCGCCGTTGCTACTAATCCTGATGCGAATGATGGTGAATACTTAGAAGTGATCATTTTTGGAACGGCAATCTGTGACATAACTGAAGTTGCTGCTAGACTTGAACCAGAAAGAGCTCCAAAACCGGCACTTCCAAAGATTGTAGAAATTCCGGCACCGCCAGGTAAATGTCCAAACCACTTTAAAATACTATCAAATAAGTCGTCTGCAATTTTACTTTTTGAAATAAAGTGGGCCATTAAGATAAATAAAGGAATAGCACTAAAAGTAAAGTTATTAACACTTCTATAGGCGGATGTCGAAAGATAACTTTGTAAAATATCAAAGCCAGAAACGAGATATAGTCCGATAGAACCGGTAATCAGCAGGACAAAGCCGATTGGCATCCCAATTAGGATCAATGAAATTAATAGTAGAATACAAAATAAGACCATCTTTTCACCTCTTTTTTAGTTTCCGACGTTACTTGACTCTTTTGATAAGTCAAATTCTTGAGCTGTTTCTTTTACTTGTGATCGGTCATCACCACGAACAATATTTATACAATCCACTAGAATTCTAATGGAAAAGAGGAAGATCCCTAGTGAGATGATCATTAGTGCTGGTGCTAATTGATAACCAAGTAAACTAGCACTTCTAGTATCTGAAGCAAAATATACTAATCCTTGCTGAAAATTATTTATTCCTAAAAGGACATACATAGCAAGGGCACAAATATAGCAAACCAGCCGAGTAATAATTTTTACTTTTTCCGGAAATTTTTGTTCCAACAAGTCAACATTCACATGGCCTTTATGTTTTTGAGTATAACTAATTGCGAAGAAAATAATAATTGGAAGTAAATATTCGCCTGTTAATTCAAGGGTTCCGATAATAGGAGAGTTAAATATCGATCTTAAAACTACATCAACAAAGATCCATATCATCATTATGAATAGGAAAGCTGCTGAAATAAAACCAAAAAAGTTATCGAAGCGGTCTACCCATTTATTAATTGACTCCATTTTTTAATCCACCTCTCAATCTAGATTAGCAAACGCAAACGCTTACAAAGTAGGTACAATTTAAATAATTAGTTGGGACGATGATTTCCATTCATTCCCCCTTTCAATATTTTTATGTATAATTATCTAATAAATTTAATATAAATTATGTATTATGTATCTTTAAAGCAGCTTCCTAGACAGAATAAAGCTATATCTGTCTAGGAATACTATCAAAATATTTATAGTAATAGATTGATAGGTTCTTCTAAATAACGTTTCACCGTCATCAAGAACTCGGCAGCAGGAGCGCCATCCAAAACACGGTGGTCAAAAGTTAGACTTAAAGGCAACAGCATTCTTTTTTGTACTTCTTCTCCTACAAATACAGGGGTCGCTTGAGCAGCACCGACACCAAGTATGGCTGTTTCAGGTGTATTTAAAATTGGTGTGAAATATTCGATTCCATATGAGCCTAGATTGCTGATCGTAAAAGTAGAACCTTTCATATCATCACCATTCAATTGTTTTACTTTCGCTTGATTTGCTAGTTCTCTAATCGTTTGAGACAGTTCAGCAAGCGATTTATTCTGGGCTTGTTGAACGACTGGAACAACAAGCCCATTTTCGACATCAACGGCAATACCTAAATGAATATGTGAAAAGACATGAATTTCATCATTTATTAAAGCACCATTTACTTGTTTATGTTCTTCAAGGGCAAGTACGACAGCACGTGCAATAAAATCAGTGACAGTCAATTTGCCGTTGTAACGTTTTTCAATAAACGTTTTTGTTGAATTTTTAAGAGTTAAAAGCTCTGTGATATCTGCTTTCATGTGGTGTGTTAATTGTGCACTTTGCTGAAGGCTTTGATGCATACGTTGAGCAATAACTTTACGCATTCCCGTAACAGGAATTTTTTCAAGTGCAGGACTAACGTTATCTGCTTGTTTCACTTCGGTAACAGCAGTCTGTTCGCTAGGTGCAACAGCTACCTGCTTGCTTTCGGCGATTCCTTTTTCTACATCTTCTTTCGTAATTCTTCCATTAGGACCCGTTCCAACAATAGTTTCATAGTCTATACCGGCATCTTGTGCAATTCGACGAGCAACTGGACTAATTTTCACCCCTCGTTTTGGAGCTCTAACCGTTGCTTTATTAGAAACAGCTACCTGCTCATTTGAGGTTGTCGAATTGGCTTGTTCATTCGCATTTTGACCATTCCCAGCGACTTTTTCTCCTGGTTGACCAATGTAGGCAATAACTGCATGACATGCGACAGAATCTCCTTCAGAAGCAATCACAACTAGTAATACTCCATCTTCAGGGGCTTCTAGTTCGCTCACTTCTTTATCCGAGCTTACTTCAACAATTGCTTCCCCTTTTTTAACAGGCTCACCAACTTTTTTCATCCAATGTAAAACGGTACCTTCTGACATCGTGAGACTTAATTTTGGCATTTCGATCGCAACCGCCATGATGCATCTCTCCTTTCCTACTATCAAGAATTAGGAAGGTGGTAAGAACTACCACCTTTCCAATTCTTCTTTACACAGTTACTAATGACTGATCCCCAATGGCATTTGCCACTGCTTTAATAATTTGCTCAGTACTAGGTACATACAATTTTTCAAGCGGCGGTGAAAAAGGTACTGGCGTATGTGGTGCATTCACCCGTAAAACCGGTCCATCTAAATAATCAAAACCTTTTTCTTGCACCATGGCAGCAATATCAGCTGCAACACTTACACGCGGATTTGATTCATCGACAACGACTAAACGGCTCGTTTTCTCGACAGACGCAAGAATCGTATCCTCATCTAACGGCGAAAGTGTCCGTGGATCAACCACTTCCACTTCAATTCCTTTTTTCGCTAATTGTTCAGCAGCCTGTAATGATTTTTGAACCATATTTCCAATAGCTACAATTGTTACATCGCTGCCTTCACGCTTAATATCAGCTTTACCAAGCGGAATCGTATAATAACCTTCAGGAACCTCACCTTTTAAACCATAGTTAGAAATGCTTTCAAAGAACATAACTGGATCATCGTCTTCAACCGCAGATAAAAGTAAGCCTTTTGCATCATATGGATTTGAAGGAACAACAACTTTTAAGCCAGGGATACCTGTCAACATTGAATAAAGTGTTTGCGAATGCTGAGAGCCAGCACCATAACCGGCACCATAAGGCATTCTTAGAACCATCGGAACCTTCATTTTTCCACCGTACATATAACGGAACTTCGCTGCTTGGTTCATTACCGCATCTAAACTATAACCAAGGAAATCATTAAACATAAGCTCGGCAATTGGACGAAGACCAGTTACAGCAGCACCAACAGCAGCGCCAACAAATCCATTTTCAGAAATTGGCGTATCGCGAACACGTTCTCTTCCGAATTCCAACGCACAACCTTTTGTAACGCGGAATGGACCACCAATAGCTTCTAAATTTTGTTCTTCCAAATGGGGAACACCAGCTCCCCCAGAAACGTCCTCACCCATAACGATGACTCTATCATCATTTTTTAGTGCTAACTTAATCGCTTCATTTAACGCTTGTACTGTCGTTATTTCTCTAGTCATGCTTTCAACTCCTCATTGCTTTGTACTTATTTATAAGATACATAAACATCAGTATATAGTTCTTCAGGTGTCGGATATGGACTATCAATCGCAAACTGAAGGGCTTTTTCAACTTCTTCAGCAACAGCTTTTTCGATTGTTTCCATCTCCTCATTAGCAATAATCTCGTGACGGCGGAGATAACCTTTGAATTTGTTGATACATTCTTTATCTGTTAAATGTAACTTTTTTTCTTCCTCTGTTTTATATAATTGTGGGTCAGAAATCCCATGTCCTTGAATTCGAAAAGTATCACACTCTATTAGTGATGGACCTTCGCCATTTCGTGCTCTTTCGATTGCTTCTCCAACTGTATCGTAAACTTCAATAACATCATTTCCGTTAATCGTTACACCTGGAATATTATATCCCACCGCCCGATCAGATATTTTTTCTGCAGCAGTAGCGTATTTATTTGTTGTAAACTCACCATATTGGTTGTTTTCAACAACAAAGACAACCGGCAGTTTCCAAATAGCTGCGAGGTTAAGAGATTCATGGAATGCACCATTATTCGTTGCACCATCCCCAAAGAACGCGACAGCGACGGCACCGTTTTTTGTAATTTGTGCTGTTAAAGCCGCTCCGACTGCAATCGGAATCCCAGCACCGACAACTCCATTTGCACCAACAATCCCTTTGTCAAAATCAGCAAGATGTAAGGAGCCTCCTTTTCCTTTGTCACAGCCTGTTATTTTCCCTGCCATTTCAGCCATCAACTCATTTAGGTCACCGCCTTTAGCGACGCAGTGGCCATGACCACGGTGGGTGCTAGTGATATAATCTTTATCAGTTAAATGAGCACATGTTCCAACCGCAACAGCTTCCTGCCCATCAGATGTATGAGCAAATGGACCTAGTGATCCATCCCTCGTCCCTTTAATTACCGTTTCTTCAAACTTTCTGATTTCAACCATCTTTTGAAACATCCATTTGGCTTGTTCTTTTGATAGAATCGTTTCTTCGCTCTTTGTCTTTACCATGTATATCTTCCTCCTTACCTCATTTCAATGGACATTAGTCCTTTCGCCGTCATACACAGTGCGGAATTCTTTATTTTTGATCTTGCATGTATAAATAATATTCCGCAAAAAATTGCTGAATCCGGCGCTCTTGCTCGCTTAATCTAAGGACACCATTTAGGCCAGCAGATTTTATCCCCTTATGAACCTGACCGATTTGCTGTAAATCTTGATCTAGCAGCAGTCCAACTTGAGAATCCTCTATTGTTGTATAGAGCGTTTTCGGACGATCATTCCCGCTAATATCTTGGTCTGGACTAACACCATACGTAAACTCCAAGAAGAAAGGACGTCTTTTATCTGTTCTAATCCCATCCGCAGCTAAAATCGTAATATGATAAACAGACTGATCAGGATCACTTTCATGCGGAATAAAACGCTGGATTAGGGCAATGTCAGAGTTGATGTTTAAATTTAAATTAGGGAAAAGAGAGCAACTCCATGTATCAATTAATTGACTGTCTGATAAACGGCTATAATCTCTTCCAAATGGGCTCAACCCTTGCCGTCTTGATTTTTGACAAGCCTCACGTACTTCATCAGCACTTCCTTGGAAAGTATCTGGATCGACTCCAGCATCCAACATTAAACTACGAAGAGCGTCATTAATTGTGTTGTGATCTTCCTGTCGCTGACTTATCCTTCCTCTTTGGACAATCATGCGACTATGGCCATTGTTATAAAAATCATACTGTCCGAAGTGGTCATCTGTAGCTAACACCCCTTGTGGATGTGTTTGATGTAAATGGTACATTTCGGCAAAGGCATCTAGGTTTGTTTTCCAGTTAGCTGGTACTGACACTTTTACATCTTTGACAATATGCCAATTTTCAAACTGATAAGCTTCTAGAGCCCGCTTTAATGCTGGGTCAAAATACTCATCGAATGGAACAGGATCTTTAGCCATATTGATAAAAATAAATCCTCCCCAAACATGGCAATGAACCTTTCCTAAATTAAGATCGTCGCATAATAATTCAGGGGCAAAAGTGTTTCGATCCGTTACCCGAGCAATCTCCCCATCACATTTCCACATCCATGAATGATAGCTGCAAATAAAACTCTTTGCTCCTTTTCCGCTCTCTTCATGAACAAGCTGATTGCCGCGGTGTTTACATACATTGTAAAAAGCATTGATTGTGTTTTCATCACTGCGAACAATTATGAAGGACTCTCTCTCAAAATCAAATTTAAACCAGTCACCAACCTCTTTTACATCTGAAGCGCGGCCGGCAAGAACCCAAGTTTTTTTCCACAGTTTTTCCCATTCTTGTTCCTTCACGTCTCTGCTATAGTAAAACTCGGTAGGAATCTTACGGAAATGGGCAATATCTGGATAAAGTTCATTTAACCGCTTTGGTGATTTTGCATCCAATGAATCAGGCTTGCAATTTGGCTCTACCATAAAATCTTCTGGATCTCCTAAAACAGGGTTAATTTGACGATTTGTTTTCCGAAGGTCTTCAATCATCTGTTCAAACTTAGTCATACTCATTTTCCACTACACCCTTTCTCCATTTTTCAAAAAATTTTTGTTATATTAATGGCTGTTCACTACAAAACAGGCAATGAATTTTTTTGTCTATATTTAGATTCATTGCCTTCAACCAATCTAAAGAATATCTATGAATAATAAGGTGCTAATTAAAACAATATTAGGTAGGCCCTTTCAAAGCTTGCTTAAGATTAATTATTTCTTACTTTTTCAACTTCAGCTCTAAACATTTCAATGACTTTATTTAAATCTTCATTATTCTTTTTCTCTAAGAAGTACTCTGTAAATTCGTCGTAATATTTTTGCCATTGCTCTCTTTCGCTTTCATTTGGTTCATAAAACTCCACTTCTTTGTCATTGATCCAACGATCTTCCCGTTCTATAACATCTTGTTCATATGCTTCAGAACCATTTGCAGCAACATAATCCCCAGCTTCTTTCATCGCTTCCTTGATATCATCTGGCAGGCTGTTGTATAATTCCTCATTCATCATTAAACCGGTAGTTCCCCCGGAGAAATGAAGATTACGAGTAGCATAATTACTTATTTCTCGATATCCACCTAAAACATCAGAGGATGCAAAGCCATGTAATCCATCAACAGCGCCCTTTTCATAAGCTTCATACATATCTGCTGAAGGAATGGCTACTGGAATTCCCCCAATAAACTCAACCATTTCTGAATGCAAGCCACCGCTTGCGCGTAATTTCACACCTTTTAAATCATCTGGAGTCTTAACTGGGATTTTCTTCGTAAAAACATTGTATTGTGGAGTTGTAATCGCTACTAAAGGAACAACCCCATGTCGTAAGAAGTCTGTTTCTAGCATTGGGCTTTGGCGTGTTAAGTTATGGTAAGCAATCGCTCCTTCTTGCGCTTTTTCATAAATCCCTGGAATTCCAGTTACTGCGTTTCCGAGCGGCATTTCATTAGGGAAAACACTCACTGCAAACATCGCAATATCAACTGCACCATTTGATGTCATCGTAATATAGTCGCCGAAACTTCCTAATTGCTGAGCCGGATACCATTCAAATTGTACACGGCCATCGGTAAGCTCCGTTACTTTGTCCATGAAGCCTTTATAAATTAATTGTGAGTCTTGGTCTGCTTCAGGAGTTGCTGTTGCTACTTTAAAATTAAATGTTTCTTCCGCAGCAGCCTCCTGATTATCATCATTATTATTCGCCGGTGTTGATGTTTCCTCCTTGCCAGAACTGCATCCGGCAATAATGAGTAGAAGTGCAATAATAGAAATGAATAATAGGGCAACACTTTTTCTTTTCAATAGATAGCCTCCTGTTTGTATTATTTTTATAATTCAGATAACTCGTTAGCCATCAACCCTTTGTATTGCTTCACTAATTATTATATATTTATTTCTTTCAAATTTTTAGAAATCAATAATTGAGGTTCAGTCCTCGCTTGCACATCCTCAACTGTAAAACCTGGAGCGACTTCTAATAAAAGTAAACCTTCTGGAGTAACATCGATAATCGCCATATCCGTATAAATGCGGTCTACACAGCGTAGTGCAGTAACTGGATAATCGAGTTCTTTCATAATTTTATAGTCGCCATTTTTATTGTTATGTGTCATCGCAATATATAGTTTTTTACTTCCTAATGCGATATCCATCGCTCCACCTATACTACCAAGCTCGGCACCTTTTACTTTCCAGTTTGCTAAATCCCCTTTTTCAGATACTTGCATAGCACCCATAATCGCAACATCAATATGCTTTCCTCTTAACATCGCAAATGAATCTGCATGATGGGAGTAGCTTCCGCCTGGAACAAGTGTAACTGGGAGCTTTGAGGCATTTACTAGGTCAGGATCCTCCTCACCTGGTTTCGCAAGAGGTCCCATTCCTAACACTCCTTGCTCACTCTGGAAAATGATTTCAGCGTCTTCAGGAATATAATTGCTTACCATAACCGGGATGCCGATTCCTAAATTGACGATTTCTCCATCGTTCAAATCTTGGGCAATTCTTTCGGCAATTTGTTCTCTAGTTAGCAGTTTTTTTTCCATTATAAGCCCCCCTTTTTCACAATACGGTTCACAAAAATACCAGGAGTTACAATGACTTCAGGGTCTAATTCACCTAGTTCGACAATTTCGTCCACTTCGACAATCGTCACTTTTGATGCCATTGCCATAATCGGATTGAAACTTCGACCTGATTTGTTATAAACCAAATTTCCCCAACGATCGGCCTTTTTTGCACGAATGATTGCATAATCCGCTTTAATCGCTTTTTCAAGCACACAAGGAATGCCATCGAATTCCTGCACTACCTTGCCGGCAGCCACTTCAGTTCCCACACCTGTTGGTGTATAGAAAGCTTCGATCCCAGATCCACCAGCCCGAATGCGCTCTGCTAGAGTTCCTTGAGGAACTAACTCTAGTTCAATTTTTCCTTCTTTATACTTTTCTACGAAGTTATAACTTTCCTTCATTAGCGGAAATGAGCAAATAATTTTCTTGATTCTTTCCTCTTTTATTAATTTCGCTAAGCCGACATCATGGTAGCCGCAGTTATTACTAACCGCCGTAATATTTGTTGCACCTTGCTGGTACAATGCTTCGAGTAGTTCATCTGGTACTCCGGCACCGCCAAAACCACCGAACATAATCGTACTATCATTCTTGATATCTTTCACCGCATCCTCGACGGAATTAAAAATTTTATTAATCATCCAAATTTCCTCCTTTTGAATGTAACTAGCTTAAGCCGGCTTAAATCGAACAAGATTATATTCGCCAAAGATTTGACTAAAGTCCGCCTGCACTGGCATGCCAATTTTCACTTGATCTAGTTCACATTCAATAATATTTGTCATCATCCGCGGTCCTTCTTCCAATTCAACGAGAGCGAGTATATATGGAAGTTTCTCTTTAAACTCCAGGTTGAACACCTTATGAACAACACTATAACTGTATACAGTTGCTTTTCCGCTCGCCGGTACCCATTCAACATCTGAAAAACAGTTCTTACAAATGACTCGTGGATAAAATTGATGGGTTTTGCAGCTCGGACAAAATTGGATGAGTAATTCCTTGTTTTTTGTCGCTTCCCAATGTGGCCTTGTATCACTATCAATTGCATATAGTACGTCATCTAGTAACATCTTTAATCCCTCCCTAGAATTACTGTACATGAAGAGGAAAGTACCCCTCCCATTCCATTACACAACGCTGTTTGTGCATCAGGAACTTGGCGATCGCCACATTCATGGCGGAGCTGGCGCACAGCTTCAATGAGAAGGAAGATTCCAAATAACCCTGGATGGCAATAAGATAACCCGCCGCCGCTAGTATTTAATGGGAATGCCCCACCTGGTGCGGTTCGTTGATTTTCGACAAATGCTCCGCCTTCCCCTTTTTGACAGAAACCTAAATCTTCAAGTTGAAGGAGAACAGTAATTGTAAAAGAATCATATAGCTGAACAACATCAATTTCATCAGGCCTTAACCCAGCCATTTCAAATGCACGTTTACCAGATTCTCTAGCACCTGTCACTGTTAGATCAGGCATTTCTGTAATATTTAAATGTGTATGTGTTTCCCCCGTGCCAAGTACCCATATTGGTTTGGTTCGACATTCTTTTGCTTTTTCTTTTGATACTAGAACAATGGCACCCCCACCATCTGTCACTAGGCAACAATCCAACGCATGCAGTGGGCTGCTGACCATCGGAGAGTTTAAAACATCATCAACTGTCAATTCACCTTGTGCAAACGCTTTCGGATTTAAGTTAGCCCATTTCCTTGTTCCTACGGCGATTTCAGCTAATTGTTCTGATGTAGTCCCATATAAGTCCATGTGACGCTGAGCAGCAAGTGCATATGCCCCAACTGGGAACGGCATCCCATAAGGTGCTTCAAATTGATTAACTGCGATACTTGCTCCCGGTCGAACCCGTTTACTTCTTTGATTGCTACCGTATGTAATAAGCGCGACATCAAATAATCCAGCATGAATCCCTGCTAACGCATGTTCAATATGTGCCTCAAAAGATGAGCCTCCAAGGGATGTCGAATCAGAAAACTTTGGAGTGATTCCGAGATATTCAGAAATTGTCATTGTTTGTAGATAGGCATAAGGGCCTGCAGAGAAAACGGCTTCTATTTCGTTTTTATCGATTCCAGCTTCTCTTAACGCCTCTCGAGCTGCCATCGCTTGCAATTGTAACGGGTTTTTATCTCCCACTTTCCCTAATTCAGATTCCGCTACTCCAACAATCGCTGCTTGTCTGGAAAGTTTCGACATTTAAACACCCTCCTTTTTTCAGATTTGTTTTTACTTAACCATAAAAATTATTACCGTAAATCGATACTTCATATCGTTAAATTGTAATTATATAATAATACAGATAAAAGGGAATTTCAATATACTATTTTAAATTTTTAGAAAATTGTTTCTTATCAATTATTTTATCACGAAGATTTTTCTTTTGCATGCACCAATATAGAATCATTCACATTTAAATTTATTTCACCAGTGGATGCTCTATATTGGCGCTATTTTAAATCCTAACTCCTATAAATTAGGAAACTAAGATGTTAAGAATTTTCCATTTAGTAACTATTAGACAATACAGTTGTTTTATTCAAGTGATAGCTTGTTAAATAGTCTAGTATAGCGATTGCCTTTTCAGGAGTTGAAAAAATCGGTATATTGTTATCCTTTAATAATTTGAATGCATTTGTCGCCAATTGTTCGGAAATAAGCCATGTAATCATAATACTTTTCTCACTTTTCTTTGTAAGTTCGATAATATCTTGAGCGACAATCGACGCAATTGGTTCACCGACTGTCGTTAACATTAATACAATCGAATCAATAGACCGATCTTCCAAAAGTACTTCCATTGATTGGCGGAACATCTTTGGGTTATTAATGATTTCTGCAGTTGTATCAAACGGATTTTGGACTACACCAAAATTAGGAATCACTTCATTCAACTTTTGTTGCGTTTGTGGAGAAAATGCTGGGACACTCAATCCATGTTGAATGCATGAATCGGCAATGATTGTACAGCAGCCTCCTGATGTGGAAACGACTCCGACGTTTTTCCCTTTAATTTCACGAGTTGTAAGCAGAAGTGTTGCAACATCAAATAACTCTTCTAACGAAGCAACAGAAATGACCCCATACTGTTTAAAGACTGCCTCGTACACTTCATAATCTCCAGCAAGGCTGCCAGTGTGCGATTGCACAGATTTTTTTCCTAGGGAGGTACGGCCATTCTTATAAACCACTACAGGCTTCCCGAATTCTGCTGCCTTTTCTAAGGATGCAATAAACTTACGGCCATTCTGAATGCCCTCCAAGTAGGCACAGATTACTTCCGTATTTTCATCCTCGGCAAGAAACGCAATATAATCCGCTGTATCTAAATCTGCTTCATTCCCGGAGCTTATATAATGGCTTGTTCCAATTCCATTCGTCCATACACGACTTAATAATCCCCCGCCAATCGCGCCACTTTGACTGATAAAGGAAATTTTTCCATTTCGAGGTATATTTGGCGTTTCCATCGCCATACTAAAACTCCCAAAGAAACTTTCATGTGTGTTTACGACGCCAATGGAATTTGGACCACAAATATTGATACCTAGTTCATTTGCCCTGCGGACAATCTTTTTCTGAATCGCTTGCCCTTCTTCTCCTAGTTCAGCAAAGCCAGAAGAAAAGATCATGACCATTTTGATTCCTTTTGCTGCACACTCCTCCATTGCGGAAAAAATCAATTTTCCTGGCAGCACGATTAAAGCTAAATCGACATTCGCTGGAAGATTATTGATTGACTGATAGCAATGTCTCCCTTGTATTTCAGTTTCCTTCGGATTAACTGGATAGATATTGTGCTGATATCCATTTTTTATAATATATGATAGAAGTCGTCCACCAGTTTTCTGCACACTATTGGATGCTCCGACGACTGCGACCGACTTTGGATATAATAGTTTTCGGATTGCCATCATTCTTTTTTCATCCATGAACATTAACACTCCTTTTCAATTAAGCCCCTGGAGAAAGGATAATCCTTGCATCGACTGCGACCGTATTTTTTCCTTCCTCGTATACAAAAATCGGATTTAGATCAATTTCACTGATTTCCGGAAATTCAACTGCTAACTTCTCAACTTGAAGAATTAACTTTTTAATCGCCTCGAGGTCACGCGCTTTTCTACCTCTGAAATCTCCGAGTAACCGCTTCCCTTTAATTTCATCGATCATTTCATCGACATCCTTTTCTCTTAAAGGCGTTACTCTTAAAGAAACATCTCTCAATACCTCTACCCAAACGCCACCAAGTCCAAAAAGAATCGTCGGACCAAATATTGGATCCCTCTTCATTCCAACAATAACTTCCAACTCGGATTCAAGCATTTGTTGAACAGATACATGGATTTCTTCATTAGAGTTTAAATATTCTTGGCCATTTTTAACAATTTCATTAAAACCATTTCGTACTTCCTCCGGTGTTTTTAACCCGACAATCACCCCTTTAGCTTCACTTTTATGTGTGATTTTAGCTGAATGTACTTTTAAAACAACTGGAAAGCCAATCGTCTTTGCTAATTGCATTGCTTCTTGCTCTGTTTTGGCAATTCCTTGTTTAGGGATGTTCACACCCGCATGTTCAAATATTTCTTTTGAATAGGACTCAGGAATCACCATTAAGTTTTTTTCTTTCATTAATTGTAAGGTTGCCTCTATGCCCTTTTTATTCACGCTTCCACCTCTTCACTGGCCTGTTATCCATATATTTGAAGTCGAAATTTTTTACCGATAGATGATAATTTAAATCTAATTTCGATATCTTAATGATATCGTAGCACACCATTTTCAGACAATCAACAAATTTTTAGAAAATTTGGATTGTTTAAGAAATACTCCGTTTATCAAAAAAAGCGGACTAGAAAATAGTTTTCTAGTCCGCCTGTACATTAATTGATTGTTTTAATAGTCTGAGTAATCTGATTTGCGCCATCCTGCAATAGTTTGATCAACACTTGCTCATCATATTCTTCATATCTTGGTGATGGGATAACGATTGACATTGCCGCTAAAATTTCATTGAATGGATTAAAAATGGGCGCGCTGATTGAATAGGCGCCTTTAATCCTTTCCCCTTCACTTTTCGCATAGCCATGCTTGCGAATAGTCATTATTTCCTCATACAAATCGTCTTTTGACTTAATCGTATGTTCGGTTAATTCTTCAAGACTAATCGTATTAAAGTAATTTTGTAATTCTTCATCTGTGAGAAAGGCTAGCAAAACCTTTGCAGAAGCACCAGCGTACAATGGAGATTCCTGACCAATAAAAGAAAGCGTTTGCAGTCCATGGCTGCTCATTAAATACCCTATACATTTCCGCTTGTTTTCCTCAATCACATTTAAACTTACACTTTCTCCCGTTTCCATTCGAATCGCTTCCATGATTGGATTGGCAATTGATAATAAACTAGAGTTCTTTTCAACTAAATTGCCTAAAAACATCAATTCTAACCCTAATTGATATTTTTTTGTTTCCTCGTTTTTGTACAAGAAGCCCTCAAAAACCAAAGTCGATAATATTCGTTGCAAACTAGATTTTGATAATCCAGTCTTGTTATGGAGCTCAGTTAGCGAGAGCGTTTTCCTTTCGGTAGAGAATGCTCTTAGTATCTGTATCGATCGATGCAATGTTTGCATTGAATAATTTTTTTTAAAATTAGTTTCATCCATTTCCCTTCCTCCTATTATTCTAGTTAAATGAAAATACCTTTGTTTTAATTATCGCAGGAACTATCTCCTGTTCTTGATCATATAGAAATTAAGAAATCCAAAGCTGTAACTCTAGCCTTATCATCCTTTTCAGCGCAACTACATCTCATTTCAACTAATAAAATACCGATTAACGATAATCAATATCAAGTATCCATATTATATCTGGTTTTATTTTCAGAGTCAATTTAATAATGGGAATTGTATTTCTTATAAAATAACATCTACTAGATGTTTCTAGCAATTTTACTCAAAACTTACAGCTTTGATATTGAAATATTCCGAACATTCTGTTATAACTTTAATTATGGAAGCGTTTCCCATAAATAAAGTCGGAAAGTAGGGTGAATATGTCTACACAAACAATGGTTCCTTTGAATCCAAAGGCTGCTAAATTTGTGTCTACTCCTAAACAACTATTTAGAAATGGACAATTTGTAGACGCAGTTTCTGGCAAGAGATTTGAAACGGTTAATCCAGCTAATGGTCAGGTGATTACAACCATTTCTGAAGGAGATAAGGATGATATCGACTTAGCCGTTCTGGCAGCACGAAAAGCATTTGAAGAAGGTCCATGGTCGACAATGAAACCAGCAGAAAGAGCTCGACTACTGTTGAAATTTGCTGATTTAGTTGAGGAAAACATCGAAGAGCTTTCACATATCGACACACTTGAATTCGGGCAGCCGCTTCATATTACGAGAGCATTTGCAAATTCTGTTCCAGAACTTTTCCGCTATTATGCTGGCTGGGCTACTAAAGTGACTGGGGAAACGATTCCTGTATCTGTTCCCGGCAACATTTTCAATTATACAAGACGTGAACCACTTGGTGTTTGCGGACAAATTAGTCCATGGAATGCGCCTGTAAGTGTATCTGCGATGAAACTAGCAGCCCCACTATCCGTTGGGAATACGATCGTTTTGAAGCCAGCGGAGCAAACTCCATTAATGCTTTAAGATTAGCTGAACTTTTCATTGAAGCTGGTTTCCCAGATGGAGTAGTCAACATCGTTCCAGGTTTTGGACCTATAGCTGGTGCAGCGTTAACACAACATCCTGATGTAGACAAAGTTGCTTTTACAGGTTCAACAGCAGTTGGAAAAGAAATCATGCGTTCAGCTGCAGGAAACTTAAAAAAGGTCACCCTAGAATTAGGAGGGAAATCTCCTCATATTATTTGTGCAGATGCTGATTATGAGCAAGCCCTTGCCAATGCAGCAAACGGCATTCTCTTTAACTCTGGACAAGTCTGCTTTGCTGGAACACGATTATTTATTGAAAAGAAAATTTACGATAATTTCGTAAGTGATTTGATTGATTATACAAAGCAATATAAGCTCGGAAACGGTTTTGATCAGACGACAACTTTAGGGCCGCTTATTTCCGAAAGGCAAAAAAAGCGTGTCATGAATTATTTAAATACCGGTGAAAAAGAAGGAGCAGAAATGTTAATCGGCGGCGATGCATCTTCTGCCGACCTAGCGAATGGTTATTATGTTAAACCTACGATTCTAGCGAATGTGAATAATAAAATGACTGTTGCTAGAGAAGAAATCTTTGACCCAGTTATCTGTGCGTTTGCATTTGATGATTTTGACGAAGTGATTAAAATTGCGAATGATACTGAGTACGGTCTAGGTGCAGGTATTTGTACAACCGACCTTCGCAAAGCACATAAGCTATCCCATGCTATTAAAGCCGGAAACATTTGGGTAAATACTTACCATTTAATGGACCCATCATCGCCAATGGGCGGTTATAAACAAAGTGGTCTCGGCAGGGAGAATGGTGCAGCATCCGTATTTGATACTTATACACAAATTAAGAGTGTGTGGATGAACTTAGATTAATCCAATACTTAAGGATGAACTATTATCCCCTCTAGGAACCGATTTACTAGATTCATAAAATATTAAATAAAGGGGTTTTTGAAATGTTAGCTGCTGTTATGGAAGAAATCGCAAAACCATTAGTTGTAAAAGAAATGGCAGATCCAGAACTTACACCAGATGGTGTTATTATTAAAGTCGAAGCAAACGGTATTTGCCGTAGTGATTGGCATTTGTGGCAAGGTCACTTTGATTGGGTTGGATTGAAGATGCAAGTTCCCCATATTTTTGGACATGAGCTAAGCGGTATTGTTGAAGAAGTTGGCAGCAATGTGAAAAACTATAAAAAGGGCGACCGCGTCGTTGTTCCAGTAAGTGGCGGGGATGGCGTTTGTGAAATGTGCCGTCAAGGTCATCAAAATCTGTGTGATCACAACGCATCTCCTGGTGTAGCTTACTGGGGCGGATTTGGTGAATATGTTCACGTTCCAGCTGCAGACTTTAACTTAGCAAAATTGCCAGAAAGTGTCGATTTCATTGAAGCTTCAGCAATTGGTTGTCGATTCGCGACAGCATTCCACGGCGTCATGGACCGCGCGAAAGTTCAAGGTGGTGAGTGGGTTGTCGTTGCAGGTTGCGGCGGTGTCGGTCTTTCTGCGATCCAAGTTGCGGTAGCAGTTGGTGCTAGTGTTATTGCAGTAGATATCGATGATAAGAAGTTAGAACTTGCGAAGCAGCTCGGTGCTGTCGCGACGATTAATTCAAAAAATGTTAACGTTCCAGAAGCGGTTCGTGAAATCACTAAAGGTGGTGCTCATGTATCAATCGATGCCCTTGGTATTACTGCGACATCTCAAGCAGCTGTATTAAGCTTAAGAAAAAGAGGCCGTCACCTTCAGCTTGGAATGACATCAGATAAAGAGCAAGGCTTTATTCCAATGCCAATTGACATGATTGTTGCGATGGAACTTAATATTTTAGGTTCTTATGGCTCCCCTGCATTCCGTTATAATGATATGCTACAGATGGTCGCTAATGGAATCTTAAAGCCAAAAGAACTAGTTACACAAACAATTAACATTCATGAAGTAAACTCTGTAATGGAAGCGATGACAACCTTCGATACAACTGGATTAACGATCTTAAATAAATGGAGATAAGATAAATTCATAAAAAACTCACATGAGCTTTCGCTCCCAACCCATGCATGAAAATTAATCTCCTCAGCCCATAATGTTAGTGACGCAAACAGTTAGTAAAACGTGGTCTTTTTTGGTGGCTCGACCCTGTACAAAAAACTGTTTGAGTGAGCTTGGTGTTCAACCCTTTGTTAGCTCTTTCCTTTTGGAAGGATGACTACGTACAGAAAAATGCTTAGATTCAATCTCACTCACTGTTTGTGATCCTACTTTAAAGGAGAAGTTTTATGGAAGTTTTTATTGAACGATGCGCTGGTTTAGATGTTCATTCTGAAACAATAGTTGCTTGCGTTATAACTGGAAGTCAGAATGAAGAGTTAATCAAAGAGACAGAGACATTTCCTACCTTAACAAAGGATTTATATCGTCTCTTAAAATGGCTTGAAAACCATGGTGTTTCCCATATTGCAATGGAAAGCACTGGGGTATATTGGAAGCCTGTATACAATATTTTAGAAGGATTCTTTGATATTACACTGGCAAATGCGCAACGAATTAAAAATGTACCAGGAAGGAAAACAGATGTATCTGATGCAGAATGGATTGCTAAATTATTACGACATGGATTAATCGAAAAGAGTTTTGTTCCACCAGTTGATATTAGAGAACTTCGGGATTTAACTAGACTCAGGAAGAAATGGATTGGTCACTTAACATCTGAAAAGAATCGGATTCAAAAGGTATTAGAGTGTTCGAACGTAAAATTGAGCACGGTCATTTCTGATGTTTTTGGCGTTTCGGGGAGAAAACTACTTGAACGACTTGTAGAACAGGGTTATGTGGACGCTTCCGATGTAGAAGAAAGAATACACGGCAGAATGGCGCCGAAAAAACAGATGATTACGGATTCTTTGTATGGCACACTTAATGATCATCAGCGTTTCCTAATTCGTCAATCCTGGTCGCACATTGAATACTTAGAAAAGCTTATCAAAGAAATTGAGGAGCGAGTCGATACCTTATTACAAAACTATCAAGAGGAACTCCAGTTACTTACAACGATACCAGGAATAAAGAAGGATACTGCAGCAATTATCATTGCCGAGATTGGTGTAGATATGAGTCAATTTCCTACTTCTCAACACTTAGCTTCCTGGGCTGGTGTTTCGCCAGGTAATAAAGAAAGTGCAGGTAAACGGTATAGCACCAAGACTGTAAAGGGAAATCCTCATATTAAATCGGCAATGTGCGAGGCTGCGTGGGCTGTTTCTAGGTGTAGGAATAGATGGTTAGCAACGAAATACTGGTCAATAGCTGCAAGAAGAGGAAAGAAAAAAGCACTCGTTGCACTATCGCACCGAATGCTTCGAATTATTTACTCCATGCTTATAAACAAGGAGCCATTTAAAGAAATGCAAGCTAATTAGTATAACCAAAACCAAATAGAAATATTCAAAGTTACCCTCCAACAGGTACCTCTGCTTTCTTATTGGCTTTTTTAAGTTATTTATAGGGTTTCCTACTTTGATCAATGATATACAGGAAACCCGAGGGACTTTTATTTTCACAGAAAAGAAGGCTAGTGAACTCTAGCCTTCTTTTTCTATGAATTAAAAGACTAAACCTCTGTTCAGCATTTTGAAAAATTAAGCAAGAAAGACCACCCAAAACATTGTTCTGGATAGTCTCTTTTTTTTGCTTTGCCTCAAATTTTCTTACTTGTTTGCGTTTTCTCTTCTCTTTTTAACAGAGTCCCCTGCTAGACCCCAATGAGTGAGTTCTATTTCGTTAACAACGACTTGGATCGCAGTTGTTGGTGCGTCAGCTACTTCAGAAACAGTTTTCGTTACTTCATTAATTAAACGCTCAATCTGGTCTTCTGAACGTCCTTTTGTTAAGTTAATTTGTACGTAAGGCATATTACTCTCCTCCTATATGATTCTATTTAATCTTTTAAAATTTAACTTCTTGCTTGATCAGCTTATCAATTTCAGCTAGTTCGTTCGGAGTTAATGTGATATCGGCAGCTTGTACTGTTCCAATCGCATGAGAAGGTTTGCGCCCACCTGGAATGACTACATCAACCCCATCTTGTGCCAATAACCATGCCAGCGCAAGATTTGGTAGAGTGGTACCTTTTGACTCCGCAAACTCTTTCAGTCTATCCGCTTGCTCTACTCTCGTACGGAACTCCTCTAGCTTACCTTTAAAATGTTTTGGCGGTGTATCGGTTACTTTATAATTTCCGCCAAGTAGTCCTGAGGATAACGGATAATATGGGAGAAAGCTGATATCATTTTCGACGCAATATGGGAGCACATCCTTTTCAACCCCACGCTCAAATATATTGTAAACAGCCTGTGTCGAACAAATTCCCGCAATCTCATTGACTTCCTTAATCTGAGCAAAGTTCAAATTTGAAGCAGCAATTGCGCGAATTTTCCCTTCTTCTTTCAGGCGTAATAATTCACCCATTGACTCGGAAAAAGGTGTTATATTATCTGGCATATGGAGATAATATACATCGACATAGTCTGTTTGCAATCGCCTTAAACTTGCTTCGAAAGCAGAACGTAAATACTCGGGACGGTTATTAAAAGTAATTTCACCTTTCTCGTTCCACTGCATTCCGCCTTTAGTAGCAATGACTAAATCTTCTCTCTTAATATCTATTTCTTGTAAAACTTCACCAATTAATTCTTCTGAACGGCCAAGGCCATAGTAATCCGCTGTATCAATAAAATTGATGCCTTGATCTAAAGCCGCTTTTAAAAATTCTTTTCCTTCTGTTTCATCTAAATTAGGAAAAATATTGTGCCCACCAACTTTATTTGTGCCAACACCGATTTTTGTAACACGAATATCTGTCTTTTTTAACGTTGTAAACTGCATAGGACCCCTCCTAGAATTATGACTATTAAACTTTTTATGAATACGAGATGGACCGGAAGTAAGGAGAATATTCCTTCTATCTTTCGGTCCATCTTTAATCCTCTTTATCAAGTGAAATATTAGACTAAGGTAGATTTGCCTAGAATATCATTAATAGCGGTAAGATCTTCCTGTGTTAATTTCACCTTCACAGCTTCAGCATTTCCGCGAGCATGTCCTGGATGTCTGCCGCCAGGAATAACAGCGTCACACCCTTGAGCTAATAACCACGCAAGAGCAAGGTTAGGCAATGTCGCTCCTTTTTGTTCTGCAATCACTTTTAATTGATCGGCAATTTGAACTCTGCGACGGAATTCATCCGCTTCCATTTTTGGTGGAACAGGGTCATCCACTTTGTATCTACCGCCAAGCAGCCCTGATGCCAGCGGGTAACATGGGACAAACGAAATTTCATTTTCGATACAATATGGTAGAATGTCTTTTTCTACGGTTCTGTCAAACATATTGTAATCATTTTGTGCTGAGGCAATATCCGTTACAGCTGCGGCCTCTTTTAATTGGTCGATAGGAAGGTTGGAAACACCAATCGATAGGATTTTCCCTTCTTCTTTTAAACGAGCTAATTCACCAATTGATTCAGAAAATGGTGTTTCATTATCTGGCCAATGGAGGTAACATAAATCCATATAATCAATGCGCAATCTTCTAAGACTATCTTCAACCGCTTTTCTTAAATATTCAGGCTTATTATTCTTTCTAATACCTCCACCTTCAATTCCCCATTCCACACCAACTTTTGAAGCGTAAACAAGGTCCTCTCTTTTTACATCGATGCTAGCAATCGCTTCACCAATTAATTCCTCTGTTCGGGCAGGACCGTATACATCAGCCGTATCGATCAGGTTCATACCTAGATTAATTGCTTCGATTAGAAAATCTTTCCCATCCTGCTCATTTAATCCTTCGAACATATTGTGTCCGCCGATTTTATTTGTGCCAATACCAATTTTTGAAATTTTAATATCTGTCTTTTTTAAAGTAGTAAATTCCATGTTATTTCCTCCTTGTATGCAAGAACTTTATAGTAGGATTTTCATATATAAATATGAACCCTTAATAACTCGTTAAGAACAAGATTTGATACTTTAAAACATTCTATTAATCCACAAACTCTACAAAAGTTGTGATTGGTGGATTTTTGAAGAACTTCCTCATCTTTTTGGCATCTTCAAACATCGCTTGGCCTTCAGGTGATTCAATCGCTTCCTTTAAGGTTTCCATGTTTTCAAATAGAATTTCACCGTGTAAATATAGGTCGTCAACCGTATCATTAGAGTGAACAACACGCGCAATCTTTAAATCTTTAATTTGAGAGATTTTCCTTACAATTGGAAGATGGACATTAAAATAGTAATCCTCAAATTCTTCTTGTTGATCAGTTTTCCGATAATAGACTAGAATTTTCGCTGCCATAACCTTCCCCCCTTTCAAAATGAAACCTACTTACTATTAATCCCAATTTAATCTGGCTTTGTGATCTAGGGCAATTATTTCTTGTAATTCAAAAAGATTCCCATCTGGATCACGACCATAAGTTGCAATTACGCGATCATTAAAGTTTTGTGGTTCACAATTAAATTCGACACCAGCTTCCTTCAGGCGATTATAGACTGGGTAAATATTGACAACATCAAAGCAAACATGGGTAATCCCGACATCATTAGCAGGACGTTTTTCTGCAGGTTTGCCTTTTGGACTAACATACTCGAAAATTTCAATGACTGCATTCCCAGCCATTAACATCGTATTTTTTAGATTCGTGTTTTTCACACCCGTTATAGTGTCCAAAATTTCACTTTGAATATCAGCCCTAGTTACTTGCTTTAAACCTAGTAAATCTCGATAAAAATGGACCATCTCATCAAAGTTTTGAGTTGTAAAAGACGTGTGGTGAATCCCACGAACGATTCCTTCGTTTGACATTGCTATCATCCTTTCAATCTAGTACTGACTATACTCGTGCTAAATACCCGCCATCGACAGGAATGACTGTTCCAGTAATATAGTTGGAAGCAGCTGAAGACAAAAAGACTGTAATTCCTTCAAGATCTTCTGGTGTTCCCCATCTACCGGCTGGAATTCGATTTGAGAAATCCGCATTTAGTTCTGGATTAGACGCGATATGGCTTGTCATTTCTGTTGCCATCACTCCTGGAGCAATCGCATTAACTTGAATTCCATGATGTGCCCACTCATTCGATAACGATTTCGTTAATTGCGCAATCGCTCCTTTACTCGTTCCATAGGCTGCGCCATTCATCGCTCCAAAGAAACTTGTCATTGAACCGATGTTAATGATTTTTCCACTCTGTTGTTTGATCATAACTTCAGCAGCTAACTGACTTAATTCAAAAACTGCTGTCACATTTACATTCATCACGCGAGTAAACGAATCAAGGGATTCCTCTATACTAGGAACTTTATTATTAATGCCCGCAGCGTTTACAAGAATATCTACTCTTCCATCTAGCAAAGTTAGTACCTCTTTAAAAATTCGGTGTCGCTCCTCTTGAGTCGATAAATCTCCTGTTAACCCATACGTTTTTGCATCACTCAGATTAAATTCTTTTGCTGTTTGAATAACTTGATTAGATAAATCAATTAAAACAACATCTACTCCAGCCTTGTGTAAACCACGGGCCATTCCTTTTCCTAGCCCACGGGCTGCCCCTGTTACAATGGCTTTTTTTCCTACAAGGTCAAACATCTTCCCATCTCCTTATTCTAATTAATTACCAAATCTTTTAATATTATAAAATATTCAGAATATTATAGGAAAATTTTTTAATAGATGAACATTCAAACGGAGATAATAAACTGAATTATTTCTAAGATGGTCCCTGCTTAGTTTTATGTATATCGGTTAAATCTTCCTTTTCATAATAAACCCAACAATATAACCATTATATTATTCATTTGCTTCGAATTCAAGAGCGTTCCCTAATAATTCTGAAAATTCGTTTTATCTATTAACTTTTGAATAGTTTGACATTTTGGATAAAGAGAATAAAATAATAAGTATTCTTTATCTCGTCAAATAATTAGGAGTTATTACTACTCTAGACAGAAAGGTGTGGATTAATTATTGAAAACAAAAGCCATTTCTTATCAGCCTATGAATTTAGGACGTCGGTTATGGATGACTGCCCTCCTCGGTTCACTAGCTGCATTTAGCCCGATGACGATGGATATGTATTTACCAGCATTTCCGATGATTGCAGAAAGTTACCAGACAAATGCGTCATTCGTTCAGTTAAGTTTAACTGCTACCTTATTAGGGCTTGCCGGCGGACAACTCTTCTTTGGCCCACTAAGTGATTCAATTGGAAGAAAAAAACCGTTGCTGATTGCATTAATCATATATATAACCTCATCAATTATTTGCATTTTCGCACCAAATATTTTTTATTTTATCCTCACACGTTTTATTCAAGGACTCGCAGTATCTGCATGTGCTGTCATCTCTCGAACGATTGTTCGCGACATGTATTCTGGGAATGAATTGACAAAGTTTTTTGCAATGCTGATGCTTGTGAATGGATTGGCTCCAATTTTAGCACCGATTCTTGGTGCCTTTGTGATTGAACATTCCACATGGTACACAATATTTCTCGTTCTTGGACTTATTGGTGCCGTTATGTTTTTCCTGGTCATTTCTACTCTTCCAGAAACACTTTCTCTAGAGAATCGCAGGAGCTTTGGGTTAAAAAACACAATTAGCACGTTTTCCGAATTATTAAAGGATAAAATGTTCCTTGGTTATGCACTTACTCAAAGTCTGATGATGGCTGCTGTTTTTGCTTATATTTCTGGGACACCTTTTGTGTATCAAGGAGTTTACGGTGTTTCACCACAAATGTTTAGTCTTTTGTTCGCATTAAATGCAGTAGGTATCATTATCGGAACACAAATCACCGGATGGCTGGCAGGGAAAATACCTGAAACAACAATTCTATACGTTGGAATGTGGATCCCAACAAGCGCAAGTATCTTGTTATTTATCATGATTTTATTAAAAGCTCCGTTAATATTTATTGTTATTCCGCTTTGTATTGTTACGTCTGCTTATGGAATGACGAACACATGTAGCTTTTCTCTTGCAATGCGAACCCAAGGACATCGTTCAGGAAGCGCTGCGGCATTGCTCGGATTATTACCATTTCTCCTAGCAGCCATTTCTGCACCACTTGTAGGAATTGGTGGTGGAGCGACAGCTGTACCGATGGGACTAACTATCCTAATTATGACGATTGGAGCTCATTGTTCTTACATGTTCCTTACAAGAAGACAAGAACAAATTCAAATCGATAAAACAGGCTCTACATACAATACGTAGGAATCGTGGAGCCGTTGCTTTTTCTTTGTTTTTAATCAGCAGAAGAAAAAAAGTGTCTACAAGTCATAGTTAGTGATTTGTAGACACTTTTACAATAAGAAAGGAATTCGAGTTTTAATAGTCGTTTTTATGGTTTCTTAATAGACTAGTGATTGATTTTTGTTTCAAACTAGAATGATACCTCTTCATTTTTAGTTTAGATGTGTTCAATTACAATCGCGATTCCTTGGCCACCACCAATGCATAGACTTGCAACAGCATATCTTCCATTTCGACGTCTTAATTCATAGGCAGAGGATAGTAAGACTCGCGCTCCACTTGCTCCGACGGGATGACCGAGCGCAATTGCACCTCCATTAATATTTGTTTTTTCACGGTCCAAACGTAGTTCTTTTTCTACTGCAAGATATTGGGCTGCAAACGCCTCATTTACTTCGACTACATCGATTTCAGATAATGAAAGCTCAGCTTTTTCCAATGCTTTTTTTATGGCAGGAACTGGACCGATCCCCATAATTGTTGGATCAACACCGGCCACAGCCCAGGATACGATTCTAGCGATTGGTTTTAATTGATTTTCAACAACAGCATCTTTACCAGCAACGATTAAAGAAACAGCTCCATCGTTGATTCCCGAAGCATTAGCTGCGGTAACCGTTCCGTCTTTTATAAAAGATGGTTTCAGTCGGCTCATCGCTTCCAAGCTTGCATCTGGTTTTATGTGTTCATCCTCGGAAACAGACAAAATACCTTTTCTTGTTTTGACTTCAACTGGAACGATTTCCTCAGCAAATATCTGATTTGCAGTAGCAGTAGCAGCGCGTTTGTTTGACTCGATCGAAAACAAATCCTGTTCTTCTCGGGAGATCTCATAAATTTCAGCGAGTTTTTCTGCGGTTATTCCCATTCCTTTACCTGTATATTCATCATACAATGTGGCTAAAAGCATATCTTCGTATGACACATTCCCTAATTTTGCCCCGCCGAAGCGCTGCGTGAAGTTGGAATATGGTGCTTGTGACATGTTTTCTGCCCCACCGGCCAAAACAATATTGGCATCTCCAACTAAAATATGCTGAGCAGCAGATACAACTGCTTGCATTCCAGAGCCACATAAACGATTTAGTGTCAAAGCAGGAACTTCTTGTGGAACTCCACTATGTAAACCGATATGACGGGAAAGATAGGAAGCACTTTTCTGGGTATGTATTACATTTCCATATATGACATGATCAACCTGTTCTGGAGCTACGTTTGATCGTTTTAAAGCTTCCACGGCAGTAACCATTCCGAGTTCTGTTGCATTCGTATTTGCAAACGAACCTCCAAATTTTCCAAAAGCCGTTCGGGCACCATCGACGATAAATACTTCAGTCATTTCTATTCCTCCTATTGTGTATTTAACTTCAGAGATACTTTTATACCTTATTTATATTTTAATCGGTATAAGTTTAAATAGAAAGTATATTTTTATTTTTCTGATTATTTTACGTATTTTACTAAGTAAAACAATACGATAGATAAAGTAATATTGCCTATAAAAAAGAGTCTTCTAGGCTCTTTTATCCATTATTGACCTCTCTTAATCGGAATTTATTCTATCGATAGTGCAGCATTAAACCCTGCATGCACTGCTTTTCCTGTAGAGCTAGGTGAAATGCTGTCACTTAACACCATTGCAGTTTTATATTTTACAATAATTCTATCGACAAGCGGATTTTCTCTTGTTCTTCCAAAAGCAGCGATGACCGTATCGGCATGTATTTCTACTTCATTCCCATCTGAAGTTCTTGCTTTCACTCCTAACGACGTAAATTCAGTAACTTGATGTTTCAATAAAATATTTACACCATACTCTTCTAACTTAAAGGTAAGTGGATTTCGGATTTCAAGCAATGCATCTGGGAGTATTTCGTCCCCTTTTTCGACGACTGTGACGTTTTTCCCCTGGATTGCAAGCTCTAATGCAAAATCGAAACCAGACTTTGACCCTCCAGCAATGACAATGTTTTCTCCTTTCACTGCTTCCGGCTGAAGATGGGCTTGAACGACTTCGACAACATTTGCTTCTTCAATGCCTTTGATATCAGGAATAAAAGGCTTTTCTCCTAGAGCTACGATAATTTGATCTGCACGCTCCAATTCAACTGAATTTTCAGTTATTTCTGAATTCAGGTGAACGGTAACCCCCAACTTCTCCAATTGACGTGCATGCCAAATCTTAAACACTTTCAATCTCTCTTTATAAGTCAATTTTGAAGCGACATTTAAGTTCCCACCGAGCTGATTCCTTTTTTCGTAAATAGTCACCTGATGGCCTCGTTCTGCCGCAGCTCTTGCTGCTTCAACTCCAGCAGGTCCACCCCCAATGACGACTACCTTTTTTGGTGTATTAACTTTTTTATCAGGGTAAATTCCTTTGGCAACGAATTCTGGGAAATGCACTTCAAAGTTCACTTGTGGGTGAACCGCACAAGAGATTCCTTTACCTTGTTGAATGTTTCCAGTACAATACTCAGTACAAAAAATACATGGCCGTATTTCTTCTGGGTGGTTATTCTTCAATTTATTCGGAAAATCTGGGTCTGCAATTAATGGTCGCCCAAATTGCGCAAAATCTATTTTCCCTTCACGTAAAAGTTGGTCGGCTGATTCTGGAGAGTGTGTACCAGCATTAATTACTGGAACGCTGACGACCTTTTTAATCGCCTCTGCTGCATGGGCCATACTAGATATACCATGATAGACAGTAGGTGTAATCCATTGTTTCCGTTCATATGCACCTAGGTCAATATCAAATGCATCAATTCCAAGTTCTTCTAAGTATTTTATGATTTCAATGCTTTCTTCTAGTGTTCTGCCACCTTCAAAATCATGGTAAGCTCCAATTCTCACAGTGATTGGATAGCTAGAGCCGACAACTTCGCGAATCGCCTCATACGCTTCTTTAATAAAACGCATCCGGTTAAGGAAACTCCCCCCGTATTCATCCGTCCGCTTGTTCCAAAGTGGTGTCATAAATTGATCGAGGATGTAACCACCATGAGCATGGATTTGCAAACAATCAATTCCAGCATCTAAAGCACGTTTTGCCGCTCTACCATAAGAAGCAACAATGTCATGAATTTCCGCAACGGTTAGCGGACGGCAAATTATATTTGGATCTCTGAATGCTGGGACTGCTGAGGCTGATACCATTTGTCCATCTTCAAATGTAAAAGCATTCCGTCCAAGCCCAATACTTAATTGCATTGCGGCTTTTGCTCCATGTGCATGGATGGAATCGGCAAGCACTTTCCAGCCTTCCGCCTGTTCATCTGTATCCACTAAATGTTTATGTTTAAGCCATGGGTCTGTTTTCGTAATATATTGAGCTTCAATTGTTACCATGCCCACACCTCCTCTAGCGCGAGCCTCATAATAATCTATCTGTGCCTTTGAGGGGCTGCCATCAGGATTATCTAGAAAACTGCCCATTGGTGACATCGTAATTCGATTTCTCAGTTTCATATTTCCGATATAACCCGGCTCTAATAATTTTTCATATGAATTTTCGACCTTTTGCATCGTATCCATCCTTTTTTATCGTTATTTATCCTACATGTAATTTGCTGTTCAATTCTCTCCATCCAACACAAATGGAAATGGAGATAACTAAGAATTATTTGCCTTTTAAACTTAGCCATCTCACGAATAGTATCGGTATGCTTATGATTCTAACTAAAAAATATATTTTGAAATAATCACTTAAATCCTTTCACGTGTAAGTCATACTCAGCATAAAACTGTTGAAGTCTGCGCTCTTGCTCACTTAAGACAATTTTATTCCCAAGCGCTTTTGAACCTAAGCCAGCTTGAACTCCTGTAAGCTGCTCAATATCCTGGTCAAGCAAGCGTCCCATTTTCGTATTGTCCATGTCTGTGTATTCTCTTTCTGGACGGGTCTCACCGCTAATATCTGCATCTGGATCAACGCCAAATGTTGCTGAAAACACAAACGGCTTTCTCGCGCCTGGCTTTAATTTCGCGCTTAGAACTGTAATATCATAGATGGATAGATTTGGGTCCGTCGGGTGCGGGCGGAAGCGTTGTACAAGCATTCCTTCAGGATACGCGTTAAAAGTTACATTTGGGAACCAAGTAATGTTCCAGTTATCAACGACTTGACTATCAGACATTTCACTATAATCTAAACCAAAGGCATTATCTGGTTTACGTTTTTTTTGTTTAATTGCTTCACGTACGTCATCTGCTTTGCCTAGAAATGTTTCTGGATCAATACCAGCATCTCTAAGCATAATTTTAAGGAACTCATTCACTGTCTCATGATCTTTTTGGCGTTTACTTACAAGTCCGCGAGGTACAATCATGCGATTATGACCATTTTTAAAAAAGTCATATTGACCAAAATGATCGTCAATCGTATAAACCCCTTGTGGATGCGTTTGGTGAAGATGGTACATTTCCTGGAATGCATCTAATGTTGTTTTCCAGTTCGCTGGCATCACCATCTGTGTATCTTTAATAACATGCATATTTTCCATTTTATATGGCCCCATAATACGAATCATTTCACCCATATATTCTTCAAATGGGATTGGGTTTTCATCGATGTTAATGAAAACAAATCCACCCCAAATATGAGTTTTGACCGTTGGCAGATCAAGGTTTTGACACAGTATTTCCGGCGCGAAGGTCTCGCGGTCGGTGATGCGGGCATTCTTTCCTTCTAGTGTAAACATCCATGAATGGTAGTTACATGTGAAGCTTTTTGCCCCTTTTCCAAAATCTTCATTTACTAGTCGGTTACCGCGGTGTCGACAAACATTGTACATTGCATGAACCGAATCTTCACTACTGCGGGTGATAATAAATGATTCAGGGCCACTATCGAACTTAAACCAATCCCCTATTTCTGGAATATCAGATGCTCTTCCGGTGACAAGCCATGTTTTCTGCCAAAGTGTTTCCCATTCTTTTTTCATCACTTCATGGCTTGTATAAAGTTCAGTTGGGATTTGACGGTAATGAGCAATATTCGGATACAGTTCATTCAATCTCTTCTTAGGTTTAGCATCTAAAGAATGGGGTGCACAATCTGGTTCAATCATGAAATCTTCCGGATCACCGAGTGGTGGATTAATTTTCTGGTTCGTTCTCCGTGTTCTTTCAACCAACTCTTCAAAATTTGACATAACCTTTTTAAAATCTGTACTCATAAAACGTCGACTCCTTTTATTTATTAAATCCGAAATTGTCTTCGTTTAAATATAATTTTAGATTATTCAGAAATTTATTTACCGTAGATTTCACCAATAAACCCTAGTTCTTTACGTAAATCAAAATAAGTGAATTTTTTTCTTCCTATCCCGCTTTGAATAACCTTTACGTCTCTCTTTTCCATCTCATTTACTGTTTCATCATGATCATTTGTATCAAGTGCGATATGATGCAACCCTGGACCATGTTCTCTTAAAAACTCCGTATATATATTGGTATCATTTAAATCTAATGGTTCTATTAACTCAAGCTGAACATTATAATAATCGCAAAAACCAACTTTTATGGAAAAATCTTTCTTCTCTTGATAGACTGTCATCTCTCTTACATTATCTTTATTAAAATAAAGTACTTCCCAAGGACCAATCCCAAAATCTTCTTCATACCTCTTCATATAGGCTTCCAAATTGTCGACAACAATCCCTACTTGTAATACCTTTGTAAAAACCTCTTTCATATCAAATACACTCTCCTTTTATATTGATAACTTATCAATATTGATAGCTATATTATGGCCATTATAAATCCCATTCCAATATGTGACTAACTTGATGTGGATTGAACTCCACCTAATACTTCATTAGTCTCAGGATTAAACAGTAACTAATGACTGATCACCAACGGCCACCGCAACGGCTTTGATAATGTCGTTCGCATCTGGAACGTACAATTTTTCAAGCGGTGGTGAAAATGGGACCGGTGTATGTGGTGCGTTCACACGTAAAACTGGGCCATCTAAATAATCAAAACCTTTTTCTTGGACTATCGCAGCAATATCTGCCGAAACACTTACACGTGGATTCGATTCATCAACAACGATGAGTCGGCTCGTTTTCTCAACGGAAGCAAGAATCGTGTCCTCATCTAGTGGAGACAAAGTTCGTGGATCTACCACTTCCACCTCGATTCCTTTTTTCCCTAGTTGTTCTGCAGCGTCTAATGATTTTCGCACCATATTTCCAATCGCCACAATCGTTATATCGCTGCCTTCACGCTTTATATCCGCTTTACCTAGCGGAATCGTATAATAACCTGCAGGAACTTCACCTTTTAATCCATAATTAGCGATACTTTCAAAGAACATAACTGGATCGTCATCTTCAACGGCAGCTAACAGTAAGCCTTTTGCATCATGTGGATTTGAAGGAACAACAACTTTTAAACCAGGGATACCTGTTAACATAGAATAAAGTGTTTGCGAATGTTGAGAACCAGCACCATAACCGGCACCGTATGGCATACGAAGTACCATCGGAACCTTCATTTTACCGCCATACATATAACGGAACTTCGCTGCCTGATTCATTACCGCATCTAAACTATAGCCAAGGAAATCATTGAACATCAGTTCCGCAATTGGGCGAAGACCAGTTACTGCAGCACCAACAGCAGTACCAACGAAACCATTTTCAGAAATTGGCGTATCGCGAACACGGTCGCGGCCAAATTCCAACGCACAACCTTTTGTAACGCGGAACGGCCCGCCAATCGCTTCTAAATTTTGTTCTTCTAGATGAGGAACACCCGCTCCCCCAGAAACATCTTCACCCATAACAATGACACGATCATCATTTTTTAGTGCTATTTTTATCGCTTCATTTAACGCTTGGACTGTCGTTATTTCTCTAGTCATGCTTTCAACTCCTCAGTGCTTTGTTTATTTATAGGATACATACACATCAGTATATAAGTCTTCAGGTTTTGGATATGGGCTATCAATCGCAAACTGAAGAGCATTTTCTACTTCTTCCTCAACATACTTTTCGATCGTTTCCATCTCCTCATCACGAAGAAGCTCGTGACGACGAAGAAAACCTTTAAATTTGTTAATACATTCTTTATCTGTTAAATGCCATTGCTTTTCTTCGTCTGTTTTGTATAATTGCGGATCCGATATCCCATGTCCTTGTATCCGGAAAGTATCACATTCAATTAGAGACGGTCCTTCCCCATTTCTTGCCCTCTTGATTGCTTTTCCAACCCTATCGTAAACTTCGATTACATCATTTCCATTAATCGTTACACCTGGAATGTTATAACCAATGGCGCGATCAGAAATTTTTTCAGCCGCCGTTGCATACTTGTTCGTCGTGTACTCACCGTATTGGTTATTTTCGACGACAAAGACAACAGGCAGTTTCCAAATAGCTGCGAGGTTAAGAGATTCATGAAATGCACCATTATTCGATGCACCATCCCCAAAGAACGCGACAGCCACAGCACCGCTTTTTGTGATTTGTGCTGTTAAAGCCGCACCGACAGCAATCGGAATCCCGCCGCCTACGACTCCATTCGCACCAACAATCCCTTTGTTGAAATCAGCAAGATGAAGGGAGCCGCCTTTCCCTTTCGCAGCACCTGTTACTTTTCCTGCCATTTCAGCCATCAACTCATTTAGGTCTCCACCTTTGGCAATACAATGGCCATGACCGCGGTGGGTACTAGTAATATAATCTGTATCGGATAAATGGGCGCATACTCCTACGGCAACAGCTTCTTGGCCATCAGAAGTATGTGCAAACGGTCCTAACGATCCATTTCTTGTTCCTCGGATGACCGTTTCTTCGAACTTTCGAATCTCGACCATTTTTTGAAATATCCATTTAGCTTTATCTTTTGATAGAATGCGTGTTTCGTTATTAACCTTTTCCACTTTATTCCTCCTAAAATCAAAATCATATATTCTAATATTTTGTTAGTTCCTAGTTAATTAGATGATTCTCATACGATATAAATCAACTAAACTTTCAAAATATTATTACTATCATCCATGTATTCATTGGTTTTATTAACTTGTTTCTAGTTAAGCACTGAATCGGTGACTGGTCCAACCTTCTAGAAATAGGCATCCTCACCCGAAACTAAGAAAAAAGCTAAAGGCAGCTCGTTTTCAAACGAAACTTTGCGTTTTGAACGAGTGTTGATTCCTTTCATTTTATTATCGTACAGTCCATGAACCATCTACTGTTAATACGGTACCATTAACAAATTTAGAGTCATCGGAAGCTAAATATAAGATTGCCTGAGCAATATCTTCAGGATCACCCATAAGAGTGGAACCGGTATCCCTGCTAGCAGCTTTGCCAATTGGATCGTAATCAGATAGGTCAGCAGTCATCCCTGTCTTAATGAAACCCGGTGCAATTGCATTTGCTCTTATTTTTTTGTTTTCACGGCCATACATTGCCGCAATACTTCTTGTAAGACCTATTGTTGCATGTTTAGACATCGTGTAAGCTACCCCACCACGTGCCCCACGGAATCCAGCAATAGAGGCTACATTTACAATAGATCCACCGGTTTCTTGTTCCTTAAATAGTTTAATTGCTGCTCCACATGAAAAGAATGGACCGTTTGAATTCACTCCAATGACGCGGTTATATAAATCATTAGAAATATTTTCAATAGACATAGTGTTATCAAAAACACCAGCAACATTTGCCAAAATATCTAATCTACCATACTCATCTACAGCTTTTTGAATCATAGCCTCTACATCTTCTTCTTTAGCCACATCTGTTCTAATCGCAACTGCGGTTCCTCCACTTGCTGTAATTTCAGCAAGCGTTTCATATAAGGTTGTCTCATTATAATCAGCTATAACAAGTTTAGCTCCCGCTAATGCGAATAAAATTGCTGTAGCTCGAGCCATTCCAGAACCTGCACCGGTTATTACCGCTACTTTATTATCTAATCTCCCCATTTTGAGCTACCTCCTGTAGAAATCAGAGGGACGTTTTTTCTTCCTCCAAATGGAAGAAGAAAATCGCCCCTTTCGTTTTAAATATAATACAGCCATCATTTCAAACTATTTTTTAATCGTTTCTTTAGATACTGCTGGTTTAAATTTCTCTCCTTTAAGATACAAATCATGCTCGTTATAAAATTGCTGGATTCGTCGTTCTTGCTCACTCAAACGGATCACACCACGAACACCACGCGATTTCAAACCGCGATGATTGGCGGCAATTTGGACGAAATCCTGTTCAATAAAGAAGCTGCACTGTGGATTCTCAAAAGTTGTGTATTTCTTCTCCGGACGTGTTTCTCCACTGATATCATCAGCAGCAAAAACATCCATCACAGACTGATAATAAAACGGCCTTGTTACCCCTTCCTTAATCTTTGGAACAATTGAAATCGCATCATAGACAGATTGATTCGGATCGGTTGGGTGCGGGCGGAAACGTTGAATAAATAGTCCTTCTGACCAGACAGTAAAAGTTACATTTGGGAAAAACGTGACATTTATCGTATCAGCTAATTGGCAATCTGCAAGTTTACTATAATCAATTCCATAAGGCATTTTTTCGCGTTTAGCTTTAATTGAAACCTCACGAATATCGGTTGGATCTCCATCGTAAGTTTCCGGATCGATTCCCGCTTCTTCAAGATAATACCTTAACGCTTCATTTACAGTATCCGAAAAATTCTTTGCTTGACGTGGACTTACTGCACCTTTTTTCTGAATGATCCGGTTATGGCCGTTTTTAAAGAAATCCATTTGCACCTTTGTTTCATCCGAAGCGAGCAATGCTTGCGGATGCGTTTGATGAAGATGGTAGACTTCCTGAAAGGCATCTGATGAGACTTTCCAATTTGCAGGAAGTGTAAACTCAACCTCATTGACGATATGCATATCTTCAAAGTTATAAACATTCATAAATTTCAATAAATCTTCTCCAATATACTCCTCAAACGGAATTGGCTCTTCGCCCATATGAATAAAAACAAAGCCTGCCCACACATGGGTATGCACATTCAACAAATCAATTCCGTCACAAAGAACGGCTTCATCAAATGTTTCACGGTCTGTTACACGCGCATTTTTCCCTTCAAGTGTAAACATCCATGAATGGTAGTTGCACACAAAGCTCTTTGTACCTTTCCCACAATCTTCCCACACAAGTTGATTGCCGCGATGGGTACAGGCGTTGTAAAAGGCGGATATTTTATCTTTACTGCTGCGTACAATCACGATGGATTCTCGACCAATATCAAATTTGAACCAATCTCCCACTTCTTTGACATCTTGCACACGACCAGCAAGTAGCCATGTTTTCGTCCAAAGATTTTCCCATTCTTCTTCCATCACTTCAGGAGAAGTATATAGTTTTGTCGGTATGAGTTTATAATCATCAATCTTTGGATAAAGATCTTTAATTCGCCATGGTGTCTTTGCATCAAGGTCTCCCGGTTTGGCATCGGGATTAACTTTATAATCTTCTACATCTTCAAGGTTGAAAGAAACTTTACGATTCGTTTTTCGAATGTTTTCCATCAGTGTGTTCACATCTGCATACATATCTTCTCTACTTTTTACCATTACGATTCATCCCCTCGCTAATTTTTTTGAACAGAAATATAATTCTAAATATTAAGTTAATTTAAGTGTAAACGCTTTATGAAAGGGCTTCAATATGCAATAATATAAGAAGTGTATGATAATCAACACCTTGATTCATTTTGTACAATAAAAATGCAAAAGGAGTTCTATTTATGTCTGTTCAATACCCTGACAAACGCGTAAAAAGAACAAAAGAAACGTTAAAAACTGTATTATTGTCGTTGATGGAGAAAAAGGATTTTCATAGCATTACCATTACGGAAATTGTAAAAGCGGCAGACTTCAATCGTGGAACCTTTTATGCACATTACCAGCAAAAAGAGGATTTATTGGACGAGCTAGTGAATGATATGTTTACAAAAATGGCCGAAGCCTATCGGAACCCCTATCAACACTTATCGGTTCTCGATTTAAACGATATTCCCACACATTCAATCATCTTTTTTGATCACTTTTATGAGCACAAAAAGTTTTATCACGTAATGTTAAAGTCAGGAACAACCTTTAATTTCCATGAAAAATTGAGAAATAAATTAGAGCAGCTCCTTAAGGAAGATTTTGATTTGCCGATATCTGAACTTGATTCCAATATTGAATTCAGAATGTTTGTAACATTCCGCGTCCACGGATTAATTGGTTTAATCCTTGAATGGATTGAAAATGACTTCCCTGATTCCCCATCGTATATGGGAGAACAGCTCATTCATATTCTCAAATTGTTCACACCGAAATACTATGTCAAAAACCAACGTAACAACGGATAAAAAAGCCATCCAGTAATATTATATACTAGATGGCTCTTTCTCACTTCAGTATTCAATTAATAGAATAATTAGTGTGATTGACTAACAAATAATAATTTCCTACCTTATCACACTTCGATATTGTTCGCGCAGCTCTCTTTTCAACACTTTCCCCATCCCATTTCTAGGAAGTTGATCAGTGAATTCAACCGAAGCTGGACATTTGTAACTTGCCAATTTTGTTTTGCAATAGGCAATCAATTCTGCTGAGTCGATGACACAATCTGGCTTTAAAACGACAACAGCTTTAACGTTCTCGCCCCATGCCTCATCAGGAGTTCCAAAAACAGATGCTTCTAAAATAGCTGGATGTTGATACAAAACATTTTCAATTTCAACGGGATAAATATTTTCGCCACCGCGAATAATCATGTCTTTTTTACGATCAACAACATAATAATAGCCATCCTCATCAACGGTAACCATATCCCCGATATGGAGCCAGCCATCAATGACTGTCTCCGCTGTTTCTTCTGGTTTATTCCAATAACCTATCATGTTTGTTGCACTTTTAATGATAATCTCGCCAACCTCACCAGGTGCTATGTCCTCCCCATCTTCGTTCACTACTCGAATATCGGTATATGGCAGCGCTTTTCCTACTGAGTTCAGTCTTGACAATTCTTGCGTTGAACCTGAAATCTTATGATCCTCAGGTATTAGACATGTCGTTGTGCCTGTTTCTGAAGCTCCAAACATATTAAAAAACTGACAATCAAATTTATCCATTGATTTTTTTAATAGACTTAACGGCATTGGAGCGGAGCCATAGCCTATATATTTAAGACTGCTCAAATCATAGCGATCAATATCTGGTAGATTAAGAATAAAATTAAGCATCGATGGAACAAGAAAACAGCAAGTTAATTTTTCCTTTTCAATTAAGTCTGCGACTGTTTTTTTTTCAAACTGCTTCAGTGTATAAACAGTCGCGCCATTGATCCAAGCAGTAAAATTATATCCAAACCCAGCAATATGAAACATGGTTCCGGCACTGTACAGCTTGTCTCCAGGCTTTAGTAAGTTAAAAACATTTGATGTTAGACGAGCCATTGCTGCCTCATGAGTTATCATTGCACCTTTCGGAAAACCAGTTGTGCCGCTCGAGTATTGAATCTTTAAGATAGAATGAGAATCTAGTCCTTCAACTCTCACTTCTTTTGGGATTCCCTGTTTTACTAAATCTTCATAATCCAACATCGATACAGATGATTGTTCGAAACAAATATAGGTTTTCACGTGAGGAATTTTAGTACGAATGGAGTCTATGATTGGCACATACCGTTTACCAACAAAAAACACAGTTGCTCCACTATCATTTATCAAGTATTCGATCTCGTCTGGACGTAATCGGTAATTAATTGACACAAACACAGCCCCAATATGAGCACATGCAAGCATCGTTTCAAGGTATTGATAACCGTTTGTCTGCATGATTGCTATCCGATCGCCTTTTTGGATTCCTAACTTTAGTAATGAATTTGCTAATCGCAACATTCGTTCATTTGATTTTTTAAAAGTAAATCGAGCCTCTTCTGAAACTACACTTATATTGTTCGGATATTTTCGTGCTGCCATCGGCAAAATATCTCCAATTAGAAACATATTTACACACCTTCCAATTGCTCAATTTGAAAACTAATAAGGGTTTTTTCCTTCAAAAATGTCTAACTACTATACGGTAAAAATGTAACAATTTGTGGGAAAACAATTAATAGAACAATTGTCAGTAGTAAAACAAAAATGAATGGGATTGAACCATAAAATACCTTCTCGACTGGGACACCTGACTGCTGACTAGTAACAAATAAATTGATTCCTACCGGAGGTGTAACTAGTCCGATTTCAAGTAATAACACGATAAAAACGCCTAACCATAACGGGTCAAAGCCAAGGCCAGTAATCAACGGAAATACAATCGGTAAAGTAAGCAATAACGAAGCAAATAAATCCATAAACATTCCCAGTGCTAGATAAACAAGGATGACGAAAAGTAACACCATATACGGTGATAAGTTTGCGTCTTTAATAGCTGTTAAAATATCCACGCCAATTCTTGTCATTGTAATATAATAAGAAAAAATATATGAACCAACGACGATGATAAAAATCATACTTGTTTGCTTAACCGTGTCAATTAAGCAATCCATAATACTTTTCATATTTAATTTTCTGTATACAAGACCAAGTATGAGCGCACCAAAAGCTCCAAAAGCTGCTGATTCTGACGGCGTGGCAATTCCAAAATAAATGACAGATATAACAAATGCGACCAATAATACTGTAGGAATAACTTTAATAAGTGATTTAAAACGCTCTTTATAAGAAAATTTTTCTGTGCGACTGTTTTGCTTAATTCCAACTATAAAAACAGTAAGACATAATAATAAAGCCAACAGGATTCCTGGTAGAATACCTGCGACCAATAATTGACCAATCGATGTTTCTGTTTGAATTCCATATAAGATTAACGGAATACTCGGTGGAATCATTACGGCTAAAGTTCCTGTTGATGAAGCAACAAGGCCTGATGAGAATGATGGTGAATAGTTGGATTGAACCATTTTAGGGACAGCAATCTGTGACATAACGGATGTAGCAGCTAGACTTGAACCTGATAACGTTCCAAATCCCGCACTTCCAAAAACAGTTGCAATCCCTGTTCCACCTGGTAAATGACCAATCCATTTCAAGATACAGTCGAAAAAATCATCCGCCACTTTACTTTTTGAAATAAAATGAGCCATGAGGATAAATAATGGGATAGAAACAAGCGTATAATTACTCACACTTCGATAAGCCGTTACAGAAAGGAATCCAACCAATGATTCTGTACCTAATGTCGTAATCATCCCAATTGATCCAGTAACAAGTAAGACCATTCCGATTGGCATGCCAATTAATAACAACCCAATTAATAAAATCAGACTGAGAAAAACCATCATTTCACCTCTTCCTTAGCTTCGTAACCGTTTTCATTTATTCGAGGATTAACAGAAAATTCATCCGCTTCTACCTGCTCCTCATCATCTCCCTTTATAAGGAAATACGTTTCCAAAATGGTACGAAGCGAAAAAACGAAAATTCCGATTGAGACAATCAAAATAGCGGGTCCTATTGGATAATCCAGCAAACCACGAGACGTTGATCCAGCAACAAGATGGCCTACACCTTCTTTAAGGTTTAAGTAACCCATATAAACGAAAACAATTAACCCTAGTAAATTGGTTATGATGTTTAAAATTCTTTTTGGGCTTTTTGTTAACTTTTTTAAAAAAATATCCACTTTAATATGAGCTTTGTGTTGGAGTGTATAACTAATTCCTAAATAAACAACCATTGGCATTAAATATTCTTCTGCCATTTCCATAACGCCTGGCAACGGATTACTAAAGAAGCGGAGAGAGGCATCCAAGAAGATAATTAACATCATCCCAAATAACGTAATTGCTGCTAACCGGATTAAAAGATAATCTAGTTTATCCACCCAAATATTTAATCTTTTCATATAAAAACTCCTTATAAATTAGTTTTAAAGAACACCAAGAGAGTGGAGTATTAAGTTTTATGTACTTGTTCCCCTTGTTCATTCAATCATTTAATGAACAAAGGGAACCAGTTAGCTGTAATGAAACTTAAATTTAAAAATTAATTATTTGCTCTGAATTTTTCAACTTCTTCAAGTAGCATATCGTAAGCTTGATTCAATTGTTCATCGTTCTTTTGTTCTAACCAATACTGATTAAACTCTTCAAATACTTTTTCCCACTCTGCCATTTCTTCTGGCGTTGGTTCAAACAAATTGACATCCCCGTCTGCTATCCACCTTTGCTCTCTTGCCGCCGTTTCTTCATCAAATGCTTTTCCTCCGCTGCTTGAAACTTCCTCACCAGCTTGCATCATCGCTTCTTGAACATTAACTGGCAAGCTTTGAAACAATGGTTCACCAATTAATAGACCTGTCGACCCGGCTGAAGCACCGATATTCAACGTACCGTAATTACTTATTTCTCTATAACCATAAGATGTGTCCGTAGAAGCGTAAGCAAGTTGAGCATCAACTGTTCCACGTTCATACGCTTCATATACATCAGGCAATGCTAATGGTACTCCGGTTGCACCAATAAATTCAGCTAAATTTGTCTGCATTCCAGACCCTGTTTTTAATTTCACTCCCTTTAAATCTGCAGGTACGCGAATTTCTTCTTTTGAAAGAATATCGTATGGAGGAGTTGTTGTGACCACTAAAGGTCTTACCCCATTACTTAAAAAATCGGATTGCAACAAAAAATCATCTTGAATCAAGTTCCAAGCTACGGTTGATCCTTCTAAAGCGGAATTAAATACTCCAGGCAAGCCAAATAAATTATGAGCAACTGGCATTTCATTGGGGAAAGCTGAGAACGTAAACATACCAATGTCAATTGCTTTATTATTAACTAATGTAATATAATCCGATAAGCTTCCTAATTGGCCAGCAGGATACCATTCAAATTGAATTTGCCCGTCGGTTAATTCGGTCACGCGATCCATCCACGCTTTGTAAACATAGACAGAATCATCATCTTGTTCAGGTGTCACAGTAGCAACTTTTAATGTAATTTCTTCTTGACTATCATTCCCTCTCGTTTCTTCTTCCCCGGCACCTTCTGTACCGCTTGTTGAACCTGAACTACATGCAGTCATTATGAGAAACAATACGAATAACCAACTAAAGATAATTGCTTTCTTTTTCATCATTGACCCTCCTCAAAGTTATGTTTCATTTTAAAAATGAGATTTTAATATTGAAATTCGATTCTTATTTTTATTCAATCGTTAATGCTGCGTTAAATCCCGCGTGTACTGCTTTCCCGGTAGAACTAGGTGAAATGCTGTCACTTAAAACCATCGCTGATTTGTATTTTCCAACAATTCTATTGACGAGCGGGTTTTCTCTAGTTCTGCCAAAAGCTGCGACGATAGTGTCGGCAGGAATTTCAATGATTTCCCCATCAGCTGTCTTTGCTTTCAACCCAGTTTCCGTCATTTCTATAACTTCATGGTTTGTTACGACCTGTACCCCATATTCTTCATATTTAAAAGTGAGCGGATTACGAATTTCGAGTAAAGCATCTGGGATAATCGAATCGCTTTTTTCTACCACCGTCACCTTTTTCCCTTGTATTGCAAGCTCTAAAGCAAAGTCACATCCAGACTTTGAACCACCGGCAATGACAATGTTTTCACCTTTAATAGTTTCGGGATGAAGGTGTGCCCTCATTACTTCAACAACATTTTCTCTATTAATCCCTGTGATATTTGGAAGAACCGGTTTTTCACCGATAGCAAAGATAATTTGATCGGCGCACTCCAACTCAACTGAATTTTCTGTTATTTCAGAATTCAAGTGAACTTCGACTCCTAAATTTTTCAATTGACGTTCATGCCATGCCTTAAACTTTTGCAATCTACTTTTATAAGAAACTTTAGAAGCGATATTTAAATTTCCACCCAACTGGACGCTCTTTTTGTAAAGAGTAACTTGATGTCCGCGTTCTGCCGCCGCTCTTGCTGCCTCTATTCCAGCAGGTCCACCACCAATTACTACCACATTTCTTGGTGTCTCGACTTTTTTATTAGGGAAGATTCCTTTTGCTACGAATTCTGGAAAATGTAGTTCGTAGTTTACTTGTGGATGAACCGCACAAGAAATCCCTTTTGCCTGTTGGATATTACCAATGCAGTATTCATTACAAAAGATACAAGGGCGAACCTCCTCTGGTTGATTGCTCTTTAACTTATTTGGAAATTCAGGATCAGCAATTAAAGGACGACCAAACTGTGCAAAATCAAATTTCCCCTCGCCAATAAGTTGATCTGCAGATTCTGGAGAATGCGTACCAGCGTTAATAATCGGAACGTTGACGACCTTTTTAATTGCCTCTGCCGCGTGTGCCATACTAGAAATCCCATGATAAACAGTTGGAGTAATCCATTGTTTACGTTCATATGCACCTAAGTCGATATCAAAGGCGTCAACCCCTAGTTTTTCTAAATATTTTATCATTTCAATACTTTCTTCTAATGTTCTTCCACCCTCAAAATCATGATAGGCTGCCATCCGAACTGTGATTGGATATCCTGGACCGACTACGTCGCGAATTGCATAGTAAGCTTCTTTTATAAAGCGCATCCGATTTTCAAAACTTCCTCCGTATTCATCTGTCCGTTTGTTCCAAAGTGGTGTCATAAACTGATCCAGAATATACCCACCATGGGCATGGATTTGTAAACAATCAATTCCAGCATCTAATGCACGTTTTGCCGCTCTTCTATAAGAGCCGACGAGGTCATGAATCTCTTCAACAGTCAAGGCACGACAAAGCTTATCAGGTTCTCTAAATGCTGGCACCGCTGAAGCAGATACCATTTCTCCATCTTCAAAAGTAAAAGCATTTCGCCCAAGCCCAATACTTATTTGCATCGCTGCTTTTGCACCATGGGCATGAATCACATCTGCAAGTATCTTCCAGCCCTCCGCCTGTTCATCTGTATCAACAATAGCTTTATGTTTTAGCCAAGGGTCCGTTTTATTTGTAATGTATTGGGCTTCAATCGTAACAAGCCCAACCCCACCTTTTGCCCGCGCTTCATAATATTCAATCTGTGTTTTCGAAGGAGTGCCATCAGGATTGTCTAAAAAACTCCCCATTGGGGACATCGTAATACGATTCCTTACCTTCATATTTCCGATATAACCAGGTTCTAATAGATTTTTATAAGTATTTTCCAACTTTTGCACCGGCTCCACCCTTTACCATCGTTTTTTACTATTCATCCTAGTGGCAGTTTTACACTTTCCAATCAATTAGTAAATGAAGGATGACTGAAAAGTTTTATATACTACATCAGCCACCCGTTCATTAATTACAACATGCTAAAGTTCTTCTCAGTGAATGTGTTATTGATTGTGAATTTTTCAAAATTCATTTAAACTTCTTCATGTACATATCATACTCAGCATAAAACTGTTGCAGTCTGCGCTCTTGCTCACTTAAAACAATTTTATTTCCAAGCGCTTTTGAACCTAAGCCAGCTTGAACTCCTGTAAGCTGCTCAATATCCTGGTCAAGCAAGCGTCCCATTTTCGTATTGTCCATGTCTGTGTATTCTCTTTCTGGACGGGTCTCACCGCTAATATCTGCATCTGGATCAACGCCAAATGTTGCTGAAAACACAAACGGCTTTCTCGCGCCTGGCTTCAATTTCGCACTTAGAACAGTAATATCATAGATGGATAGATTTGGGTCCGTCGGATGAGGACGGAAGCGTTGTACAAGCATTCCTTCGGGATACGCGTTAAATGTGATATTTGGAAACCAAGTAATGTTCCAGTTATCAACGACTTGACTATCAGACATTTCACTATAATCTAAACCAAAGGCATTATCTGGTTTACGTTTTTTTTGTTTAATCGCTTCACGCACATCATCTGCTTTGCCAGGAAATGTATCTGGATCAATACCAGCATCTCTAAGCATAATTTTAAGGAAGTCATTTACTGTTTCATGGTCTTTTTGTCGTTTACTAACAAGTCCACGAGGAACAATCATGCGATTATGACCATTCTTAAAAAAGTCATATTGACCAAAATGATCATCAATCGTATAAACCCCTTGCGGATGCGTTTGGTGAAGATGGTACATTTCCTGGAATGCATCTAATGTTGTTTTCCAGTTCGCTGGCATCACCATCTGTGTATCTTTAATAACATGCATATCTTCCATTTTATATGGCCCCATAATATTAATCATTTCACCCATATATTCTTCAAATGGAACTGGGTCTTCATCCATGTTAATGAAAACAAATCCACCCCAAATATGGGTTTTGACCGTTGGCAAATCAAGGTTTTGACACAAGATTTCCGGCGCGAAGGTCTCGCGGTCGGTGATGCGGGCATTCTTTCCTTCTAGTGTAAACATCCATGAATGGTAGTTACATGTGAAGCTTTTTGCCCCTTTTCCAAAACCTTCATTTACTAATCGGTTACCGCGGTGTCGACAAACATTGTACATTGCATGGACTGAATCTTCACTACTGCGGGTGATAATAAATGATTCAGGGCCAATATCGAACTTAAACCAATCCCCTATTTCTGGAATATCAGATGCTCTTCCGGCGACAAGCCATGTTTTCTGCCAAAGTGTTTCCCATTCTTTTTTCATCACTTCATGGCTTGTATATAGTTCAGTAGGGATTTGGCGGTAATGAGCAATATTCGGATACAGTTCATTCAATCTCTTCTTAGGTTTAGCATCTAAAGAATGGGGTGCACAATCTGGTTCAATCATGAAATCTTCCGGATCACCGAGTGGTGGATTAATTTTCTGGTTCGTTCTCCGTGTTCTTTCAACCAACTCTTCAAAATTTGACATAACCTTTTTAAAATCTGTACTCATAATTTCTCTACTCCTTTTAGCTTAATAATGGGGTTTTCAATCCAAAATCAATCAATCTTTAACACGATTTTTCCAATATTTTTATTTGCCTCCATTACCTGATGAGCTTCATTCACATCGTGCCAACTCATCACTTGGTCAATAACAGGAATCAATTTACCATTTTTAAATTTTTCCTCAGCAAAGCTAAAAAACTTTTTCGTTAATTCGATTTTGTCAGCTTTCGAACGAGCACGTAAAGTTGAACCAATGAAATGAATTCTCTTAAACAAAAGTTGTAGTAAATTAACTTCCGAGAGCAAGTACCCACCTAAACCACCAATGAATATCCACCGCCCATCTGTACTTATCGAATTCATATTCTCCTGCCACATCGAGGCGCCAACAGGATCTAAAATCACATCAACACCTTTATTCGAAGTGAATTCAACAAGGCCATTCGAAAAGTCGCCGTCTTTATAGTTAATTAAGTACTCCGCGCCAAGATTTTTACAAACATTTAACTTTTTCTCTGACCCAGCAGTAACGACTGAGATGGCACCCCATTCTCGTACAAGTTGTATCGCTGCAGTGCCGACACCACTTGCTCCTGCATGGATAAGGACATGTTCACCAGCTTTAACACCAGCTAGAACAGATAAATTTAAAAATGCTGTTAAGTATGCTTCCGGAATGGCTGCGGCTTCGGTATATGATAAATTGTCCGGTATTCGCATCGCCATTCCTGCAGGAATTACCACTTTTTCTGCATAGCCACCTCCAGGTAGTAACGCAAAAACTCGGTCACCAACTTCCCAGTCTTGGACACTTCTTCCAACCTTCTCAACAGCACCAGCCATTTCTAGACCAAGGATATCTGATTCTCCTTTTGGGGGTGGATACATTCCGTTTTTCTGAGCAATATCTGCACGATTCAAGGCAGTCGCCTTCACGGACACTAGTAAGTCATTGTCCCCTAGTTGCGGCTCACTCGAGTCACCTATGTAAAGGTGATTTGATGAATCCTTAATTAAAACTGCTTTCATTAAATTTCATTCCCTTTTTATTCAAAATTATTTGTAATTACTGATGCTATCTTGGCATTCCTAAAATTCTTTCAGCGATTATATTTTTTTGAATTTGTGATGACCCAGCAAAAATTGTTTCAGCTCGTGAACGAATAAAGATTTCTTGGAATTTCCCATTTAAAATTCCATCTTCTTTCCAATACGTACTATCAGAACTTTGAATTTCCATCGCTAGTTCACCAAATCGCTGGTGATACTCACTCCAATATAATTTTTGGATGGATGTTTCGGTCCCAAGTTTTTTGTTGTTAATTAATTTATTTGCCGTTTTTAATCCTAAAAAGCGAAGGATTTCGACTTCAATATAAGCTTTTGCTAGCTGTTGGCGATAATAAGAATTTGCAAAATAAGTATCTTTATCGATTACTAACTCATCACTTAAACGCACTAATTCACTTAGTTCTTGCTTGAATCTAGCGTGTTTCCTGAGCGTATCGCTTCCACGTTCGTATGATAGCGCTCTCATTGCTACCTGCCAACCATTGTTCACTTCACCTAAAACAGCGTCTTTTCGTATTTTCACATCATCAAAGAATACTTCTGAAAAGTCATCACGTTCTCCACCCATCTGTATTAGAGGTCGAACAGTGATACCAGGAGTTTCCATCGGAACGAGGAAACAGGTGATTCCCTTATGTTTTGGGGCATCTGGATCTGTTCGTGCTAATACGATACAATAATCTGCAAATTGGGCCCAGCTGGTCCAAATTTTTTGACCGTTAATTACCCATTCATCACCTACTAACTCTGCCTTTGCGCTTAATGAAGCTAAGTCTGAACCCGCATTCGGCTCAGAAAAGCCTTGGCACCAAACTTCCTCACCTGCAAGAATTTTTGGAATAAAGCGGCGCTTCTGTTCTTCTGTCCCAATTTCCAGAAAAGTTGGACCAACAATATTTGTACCTATCAAATTTAGTCCTCTAGGTGCATCAGCTCTCCCTAACTCTTCATTGAAAATGATTTGATATACTTGGTCTAACCCTTGGCCTCCGTACTCTTTATCCCAAGTAATCCCAGCATATCCAGCTCTGTAAAGTTTTTTCTCCCATTCTAACTTTTCCTTTGCTATTTCTTCATAATTTTTGTTTTGATTTACTATGTTTGAAGGAGATAGATTCTCGCGAATCCAATTGCGCGCCCGAAGTCTGTATTCCTCCTGTTCTTGTGTAAAAGAAATATCCATTGATTAAACCTCCGGTGTATTATTTTTTCATTCATTTATTGCTGTTTTCACTGAATTGTTCATCACGAGATTGAATAAACTGTTTTACACTGCCTGCTTTCTCTCGGTTCGCATCCAAGAGCGTTAAGGCCTCATCTGTTCGATGCACAAGAATATGTGTATCAAAATGTGCATTTAGTGAGTTCGAAAATCCCATAATATCCATTGTTCTGTTAATTGAATGCTTAATCATTCCAACTGCAAAAGATGGCATTTTTGCGATATGTTCGGCCATCGCTAATGTCTCTTCCTCTAGCTGCTCTAGTGGAACCACTTTATTTACCATTCCAAACTGTAATGCCTGCTCAGCATTCAATAAATTCCCTGTTAATAACAATTCTTTAGCGATGCGCGGCGGTAAAACCCAAGGATGACAAAATACTTCCACAGCTGCAGCACCCATTCTCACAACTGGATCTCCGAATTGAGCATTGTCCGCAGCAACAATCAGATCACACATATTTGCAAGCATAAATCCTGCTGCCACACAGTGCCCTTGAACTTGTGCAATAACTGGTTTTTTCATACGCCAAGGCTTTAAAGTCTTTTCATAAAAGTATTCTTTTTCATATTCCCACTTGCCTTCTGTATTTGCCGCTCTGAATAATGCTCCTTCTTCAACAGGGTATGTTTTTAAATCATGACCCGAGCAAAAGGTTGGGCCTGCACCCGCAAGGATGACAACTTTTACTTCCTGATCTTTTTCAGCAACTTGATAGGCTTCGTGCATTTCCTCAATCATTCGACCATTTTGAGCATTTCTTACTTCCGGTCGATTCATCGTTATTTTTGCAACTCCACCTTTTTTCTCATATAAAATCGTTTCGAATTTCATTTCATTTCCCCTATCTTCACTTTGAATTCATATTTTTAGTGGATTTAGCAAAAATTCTTTTTCCATGTATTTAGCAATCTGTTCATTATGATAATAGGAATCCCCTAACAAAATTGCACTTCTACGTGACCGTTTAAAATATAAATGGACATCGCTTTCCCATGTAAAGCCAATACCCCCATGGATTTGAATAGAAGTGCCAGTGATTTTATTACTCGCGTCCGAAACATATGATTTTAAAAGCGGAATAACTCTTTCTCTTTCTTCGTTATTTGTATCAACAGCCCATGTTGCATAATCAAGTGTAGACTTGCTACTTTCTAATAAAAGGTACATTTCTGCCGCCAGATGTTTAATCGCTTGGAATTTAGAAATTGCCTGACCAAATTGTTTCCTTTCATTTGCATAATTTACAGTGATTCCGAGAATTTCTTCACTCCCACCAACCATTTCTGCACAAAGCAAAAGCCTAGCAAACATTTTCATTTCTTCATAAATTTCTGAACCATCATTCTCTGAACCTATCAACTGATTTCTTGTTAGTCGATAACCATTTAGTTGAACATTATATAGAGGGTACGTCTGATCCATTGAATCGCGTTTAACTTTCGAAATATTCGGACTATTAATATTGAAGATTGCTATACACTCTTGGTTTGAATCTAGTGAAACCCTTGCCAACATATAATCACAATCGTTTGCAAAAGGAACACCAGTAAATTCTCCAGTAACAATAAAACAATCAGCGTCCCGCTTCATTTTAATACTTGACTTTTCCCATGCAACTGTCGCGACCTCCTCGCCACTTATCAATGAATCAGCAATTATACCTTTTTGATACTTATTCAATATAAAAGAGGCAACATGGTTTTCGAGAAGTGGAAAAGGAAGCAACGCCCGACCAGCCTCATAGGCAATTATAACTGAGTAGATTACGCCTTCCATTTTATTTTTCCTGCGATCCCAAGTTGTTGTTCCTAGAAGTCCTTGATTAGCTAATAGCTTAATAAGAGTTGAAGGAATCTTTTCCCCTTCTACAAACTTCCTTACCTCTGTTATTGGAAATTTACTTTTAAAAAGCTTATTCACTGTATCTTGGAGTAATTTTTCGTCATCACTATAATCAAAATTCATTAGGTTCTCTCCTTTATATTTTCATTCTTTGAATAGAGAAGTGACCGGAATGAAACCCTTCGAAAGACACTCTCAATTAACCAACCTTCCGACAACTCTAAACATACAACAATTTTATATATATAATTTTATTTTATATATCAAACTTAATTTTAAATATAATATACATAAAATTCAGAAAAATGTCTATATATAATTTGAAAAACGATTAAAATAATTTGAAAAACGATTAAAATAATTTGAAAATTTACATCGTTATAAAGTGAAACTTCAATCAGTGGGGGTCATACAGCCAGTTAACCTGCGCTAAATTTCACTCATACCGAACCCACGAAAAAACGCAAAAAACATTAATGTTCTTTGCGTTTCTTTTTATCAGTATTTCCATTTATGTTCACTGTGTTTTCAATAGAATCTCCCAACCTTACATTATGCGCATCATTGGCGGATGGTATGGTAAGCATCTGCAAATCTTTTAATCCCTTCATTAATGGCACTTTCATTTTCACGAGAAAAAGTAAAACGAATAAAATTCTTATTCGACCCCAAAGTTGAACCAGGAGTATAAATAACTCCTTTTTTGATCGATTCTTCAAGTAATTGTGCCTCATTAGATTCTTTTTTTAGTCGGCACCATAAATGAATTCCTCCTTGCGGGATATCAAAATCAACGTAATCCTGTAAATAATGTCTAAGACTAATGACTAGTTGATTTCTTCTATTTTCTAGTTGTTTGACTAGACTATTAATATGAATATCAAAACATTCTGATTCCAAAAAATCATTCGCAATCCATTGCGTAAAGCTAGCATGCCCGAAATCAACTTGTTGTTTAGCATCCGATAAACGTTCGATTACCGATTTTGGTCCAATAATCCAGCCTATTCGCAGTCCTGATGCAACAATTTTTGACAAAGAACTAATGTACAATACATTCCCATGCTGATCCAGTGACTTTAGCGTTGAGACCTCATTTCCCGTATAGGATGTTAAGCTATAAGGGTCATCCTCAACAATAGGAATTCCATGTTCGGATGATATTTCAAGTATCCTTTCCCTCCTCTTTTTATGAAGAAAAGCCCCTGTTGGGTTTTGAAAAGCAGGATTTAAAAAGATCATTCTAATTCTGTGTTTTTTATGTATAGAAAGTAACTCTTCCGGGTCGATTCCGTCCTTATCTACTGGTAAAAAAAAAGGTCTGAGTCCCGCAGATTTAAAAACTGGAAGACTGTAGTGGTAGGAAGGCTCCTCTAGTGCAATTGCATCTCCTGGCTTTAATAAACATTGAACAACTAGGTATAATGCTTGTTGAGCTCCAGATGTAATCAGGATAGACTCTGGGTTTGTATCAATGCTCCGGTACCTTCGAACATGGTTCGCAATGGAATTCCTTAAGATTGCATTTCCTTGTGGATGATCATATCCAAGACTACCAATAAAAGACCGATTTGAAATAATCTCCCGTAAAGAAGTAAGCGGAAAAAGATCTTCTGATAATTCACCACTAGCTAAATTAATTAATTTATGCTCTGCCATTTCCTTACGAATTCTTTGCATGACAGGCACATTAGGTAAAAAGGAACCTGCTTCAATATACCTATTCCAGCTTGGCACACGTTTTTTGGTCAATCCCCATATGTCCTTGCTTATCATTGTCCCGCTTCCTCTTTTTCTTTCAATAAGCCCATTTGCTTCGAGCTCATCAAAAGCAGCGACCACTGTGCTTCTGTTTATAGAAAGCTCACTAGCAAGGTACCTTTCTGATGGCAGTGGTTTATCTAACGGAAAAGTCCCATTGGCTATTCCATTTTCGATATATTCAGCTAGTTGTTTATAGATAGGCTTTTTTAATTTTCTGTTTGGTTTCCAATCCATTGTCTACATCCTTTTTTAAAATATAGATCCTCCTTCTACGAACCCTTGATACAATGTCATTCGAAAACTGACAATTCCATACTGTGAAAAATAGCCTATCATCTCATAAGATAATAGGTGATTATAACATATTTTTTAAATAAACCATTGGATGTACAATCCGACAGCAATAATCGAGAGGATAATTACTACAGTATAAATAACAGTTAAGTTCGTAGTGTTTCTTTTCGTTTCCTTCCGATAAGCCTCATCACCTTTTCCGGCTATTACTAACGTGGATATAAAAGAAATCAGTAAAATGAGGATGACTGAAATAATGGCAAAATTCATGATACACCTCTTATTTTTAAATAATTTTTCTAGAATATAACTATAGGAACGGTCATCTTAAATTTTAATCGAATCTATTTTAAAAGAATACTTTTATTTTAGGCTAAATATTTAAATAATGAACCATCCAATTAATCGTAATTTTGACCATCCACTTTACTTTCACGAACTCCTTGAGCTGATTGAAACCAATAATAAGGGAATATCCAATAGATCGGCTTTCACCGACCTATTGGATATTCCCAAGAGTAAAAAATCGTCCTCTCGTTTGCCAGCTTATTTCTCAGTAGTAATTTCTTTCAGTATCTCATACGAACGTTTTTGTTTTTCAGGATCAAAGATATAAGAAACAGCCATGATTTCATCAACATGATAATTTGTTTGGAAACTTGTTAACTGCTCTCTGACCGTTTCTTTGCTTCCAAGTAATGTCATACTGGACATTGATAAAGCCATTTCTCTCTCCATTGGACTCCAAATGTCATCCATTCTTTCAACTGGAGGTTGTAAGAACATTTGCGAACGGCGAATAACATTAAGTTTAAATTGATGCATCGTTGTCGATAAAAATACTGCTTCATCATCACTTTCAGCTGCAACGACATTTAAACAGACCATCATATATGGATGATCTAAATAGGTGGATGGTTTAAATCGCTTTCGGTAAATTGAAAGCGCCTCTTCCATATATCTTGGAGCAAAGTGGGAAGCAAACACATATGGCAACCCTAAATTTGCTGCTAAATAAGCTGAATCCGTTGATGATCCTAGAATATAAATCGGAACCCTTGTTCCAACTCCAGGATAAGCTTTTACATCTCCTTGTTCTTCTTCAGGACCAAAATAAGTTAACAATGCGTTCACATCTTCTGGAAAAGTGTAGACCGAATCATTTTGCGACCGCCTTAGGGCGCCAGCTGTCATCATATCCGTTCCGGGTGCACGTCCAAGACCTAAATCTACACGATTTGGATAAATGGTTGCCATCGTGCCAAATTGTTCCGCTACCATTAATGGAGAATGATTCGGTAACATGACTCCCCCTGATCCAACACGAATATGACTCGTGTTTTCTAACGTATGTTTAATTAAAATTGACGTTGCCGAACTGACAAGTGTTGGTGTATTATGATGCTCTGCAATCCAATATCTTTGATAACCCATTTTCTCCGTCGCTTGTGCTAAAACAACCATCGCATCAATGGCATCTTTTGGTTGTTCGCCTTCTCGAATGGGAGCAAGATTTAATACAGAAACTGGAATATTAATATTTGCCATTTAAATTTCCTTCCTTAATAAAGATTCAATTCTATATTAACAATCAAAATTCAGAAATGACATTAAACTGCTTACCATCTAACCGTTGATTTCATCATCAAGCTGTTCTTCAGAAATGACGCGAAACCCATGTCTTTTTAATAAAGCTGATGTGACACCATTCCCTGCTACTTTCGTTCCAGTAAATTTCCCATTGTAAATCATCGTACTTCCGCAAGAAGGACTATTCTCTTTTAAAACTACAAAAGTAGCATTGATTTCCTGTGCCTTTTCTAATGTTTTGTATGCCCCTTTTATGAAGAAATCTGTTACATCCTTGCCTGACTGATTGACAACTCTTGCTTTTCCGTCTAATACATCCTCCCCATCACCACTAAGGATTTCAGCAGGTTCTCTAGGAATTGACAATCCACCAACGACTTCTGGGCAAATTGAAACGGCTTTTTTCTCGTCAATCAATTTGCGTATTTTTTTATGTAAGCAATCGGTTCCATTATATCTGACGGCTAGTCCAGCTAAACAGGAACTTACCAAAATTCTCTCATTCATATCATGCACTCCCCTTACAAAAAGAATAAAACAGCAAACGAAATCATTTTCATTTTATTCATCAATTCTTAATTATTTTACCCATCACCTCCCAACACCTTTCTTTTTTTATTCTTTTCATAATAATGATTTCTACAAATCCCTATTTTTTCGCATTAGATTAGGAAATAATAAATATATGTATAGCTACTTAATTTTGCGAAAAAGGAGAATAAAATGAGTTCATTTAATCAATTTCGTGAAGAATATGATGCCTTAGGGAAAATCATGGTTCCAACCGAGGCGTATTATGGATCACAAACACAACGAGCAGTAGAAAATTTCCAAATAAGCGGGATTCGGCTCCCTCGTACTTTTATTAAAGCACAAGGCATTATAAAGGCATCAGCAGCTTCTGTACATAGAGAATTAGGTAAACTATCTAACGATATGGGGCAGGCGATTATTACGGCAGCCGAAGAAGTCATTGCTGGGAAATGGGATGAACAATTTGTAGTTGATGTCTATCAGGCTGGTGCTGGTACATCACAAAATATGAATGCGAATGAGGTCATTGCTAATCGAGCAACACAATTATTACATAACTCAACAAATCCTCAACGCGTTCATCCGAATGACCATGTAAATATGTCACAATCAACAAATGATACCTTTCATTCAGCCTTGAATATAGCTGCAGCAGAAAATCTCAAGCAACAACTACTTCCAGCCATTTCTCAATTGAACCAATCGCTTGAAAGAAAATCAGAAGAGTTTATGCCCATTTTGAAGGCAGGGCGTACACATCTACATGATGCCGTACCGATTCGGTTAGGAAATGAATTTTCTGGATATGCGGGAACAATAAAAGAAGCATACAAGCAGATAGAAATGACACTTGATTCATTGTTTGAAATTGGGTTAGGCGGAGGTGCGGTCGGCACTTTAATAAACACAGATCCGAACTATCCGCCAAAAATCATTCAAGAGATTCGGAAGCGTACAAATTTGCCGTTTCGTGAACCAGCCAATATGTTTGCCTTCATGCAAAATACAAGTGCGGCTATTCGTTTAATCCAATCATTAAAAGAATTAGCCGTTCATTTAATAAAAATCACGAGTGATTTACGTTTATTAAGCTCAGGTCCTAGAACCGGTTTAGCAGAAATCACCCTTCCTTCTGTCCAACCCGGTTCAACAATTATGCCCGGGAAAGTAAATCCAGCAATCTTAGAAATGACACATATGGTTTGTTGCCAAATTATCGGATACGAAGCCGCTATTGCGACTGCAGGTATATCTGGACAATTAGAAATCAATGTCATGATGCCAGTGATTGCTTATACTTTACTTCAATCGATTGAATTAATGTCTAATGCCATCCCTACACTAGTTACGAAATGCATCAACGGTATTCAAGCTAAAGAGGAAGTGTGTAGAGGGTTTATGGAAAACAGCCTTTCTCTCGTAACTGCTCTTAGCCCTAAAATGGGCTATGACCTCGCTTCACAAATTGGAAAACAAGCGGATGAAGAAAATAAAACGATTAAACAAATCCTCAAAGAAAAGGGATTGCTCACTGAAGAGATTGAACAACTTTTAGATCCTGAAGGGATGGTATAAACAAAACCTCCATCAGAGAAGGCTCATTCACTCAGCCTTACTCGTTAGCTTGAAGTTGGGGTCTTACTGCCAGTTAATCTGCAATCAACGTTTTCAGAGCTTCAAGTCAAAAATATCCATCCTATTGTTCATAGGATGGATATTTTTCTTTTTCTTGTCTACTTATTAAACTTTTTAAAAATTAATGTTGCATTATGACCACCAAAGCCTAATGAATTGGATAAAGCAACCTTTATCTCCTTATTCCTCGCTATATTCGGAACATAATCTAAATCTAATTCTTCATCAGATGTTTCATAATTAATCGTTGGCGGAAGGATTCCATCTTTAATCGCTAAAACAGAAAAAATGGCTTCTATTGCTCCGGCAGCGCCTAGTAAATGCCCAGTCATTGATTTTGTTGAACTAATGGATAATTTATAAGCGTGGTCAGCAAATACTTCTTTGACTGCTAAGGTTTCGTATAAATCATTATAAGGTGTACTAGTCCCGTGAGCATTAATATAATCTACATCTTCACCAGATAAATTTGCATCACGAAGAGCTAATTTCATTGCTCGTTGTGCTCCTTCACCATTAGGTGCTGGTGTTGTAATATGATGGGCATCTCCTGTAGCTCCATAACCAACTAACTCCGCATAAATTTTTGCCCCGCGCATAAGAGCGTGATCAAGCTCCTCAAGTATGAGAATACCTGCACCTTCAGCGATGACAAAACCATCTCGATTTTTATCAAATGGGCGGCTTGCAGAATTTGGATCTGGGTTCGTTGATAGAGCCGTCATATTTGTAAACCCTGCAACCGTCATTCCAGTAATCGCCGCTTCTGTTCCACCAGCAATCATCAGATCGACTTCCCCGTTTTGAATCACTCTATATGCATCTCCAATTGAATTCGCTCCTGATGCACAGGCAGTTACTGAACAATTATTTATCCCTTTTGCACCAGTTTCAATCGATACACGACCAGATGCCATATCTGGAATGAACATTGGAATTGTAAAAGGATTTACTCGGCGAGGACCTTTCTCAAAATAGCGAATGTGTTGTTCTTCGAATTCTGCTACACCACCAATCCCAGAACCAATCCACACACCAACGCGTTCTGGGTCTACATGCTCCCCGATAACAATTTCTGCATCTTGAAGGGCCATCTTGCTTGCAGCAATAGCAAACTGGGTAAAGCGGCCCATCCTCCTCGTTTCTTTGCTATCAATATATTCCTCAGGTAAAAAGTCTTTTACCTCGCCAGCAACTTTAACGCTTGTTTTCTCGGTATTAAACTTAGTAATTGGTCCAATTCCAGAAATTCCATTTTTAATATTCGCCCATGTTGAAAAAACATCGTTTCCTAACGGTGTAACAGTTCCTAGGCCTGTGATGACTACTCGTTTTTTCATGTGTCTCTCCCTTATCGATTTTTAATGACTAGGTTCTAATAGCTAAAAACATATTTAACATTATACCATGTTTTAAATGTGCTTCATTAATAGAATGATAATTAATTTATATAATTCATGGCATTAGTATATGATATACTAGATAAAAACTATTCTAGGGGAGTCACAAAAATGAGTGTTCATAAAGATTTAATTAAACATGCAAAGAATCAGCATGAAGAATATCAGGAATTTTTAAAATTCGATCAATTGCGTGAAACTTATATTGAAGAAGCAATCAAATTATGCAAACAAGGTCAACCATTTTCAACTAATAAAATTAACCAAGTAAGCAAAAAGATGAACTCTTTAGGTCTACGGATGCTACCAAAAAGAAAATATGTTACCAATGAAATGGTTCAAAAATATGTACAATCTTTACAAAAAGAAACCACTTAAATGTTAAGTGGTTTCTTTCGTTAGCTTTTTAGGTGTTTTTTCGAGCTACCCTAATACATTATGCAATGATCTATTTTATCCTAGTTGCTATGCGAAAATTAAAACAGCAGCACCAACTACAAAACAATAAATACTAAAGTAAATCAGATTTCCTCTAGCCATAATTCCCATGAACCATTTTAAAGAAAAATAAGACGCAATGAAGGCCACGATGAAAGCCACCAAGTAAGGAATCATTAATTCTCCTATGTTTGGATCATTTGCTAAGTCTGTAATACTTAGCAATGTGCCCCCTAGACTAACCGGAATGTAAAGTAAAAAGGAAAAACGGAGAGCTGTTTCTTGTTTCATCCCTAATCCCATAGAAGCGACAATCGTTGCTCCTGAACGGCTAATTCCTGGTATTAACGCAACAGCTTGAGCGAGCCCAACAATCACTGCATCTTTAAATGTGATTTGTCCGTCTTGCTTTCTTCCTCTTAAATTACGAATAAGAAACAGAGCTAAACCTGTTACTATTAATGTAATCCCAACAATTTGTACTCCTTTTAATGCTTCAGAGATCACGTCACCCAATGCTACGCCAACTATACCAGCAGGAATGGTAGCAACAACTAAGTAGACAATGAACATAAAATCCGCTTTGCTTTCTTGGTTTCTCGTGATAATGAATGAAACACCATTCTTTGCCAAACGAACAATATCTTCTTTATAAATAATAAGCACAGCTAAAAGAGAGGCTGCATTGACAAGAAGTTCAAAAGACAAACTATCCGTATCAATTCCCATAAAGTATTGCGCGAGAACAAGATGACCACTAGAAGAAATAGGAATAGGTTCTGTAAAACCTTGCAATAAACCTAAAAACAAGTATTTCAATAAGATTAGTAAATTTAACTCCATAAAAGCTCTCCTTATTATTAATAACTAGCACACATGTTTTTTATTTTAACATATAGAGAAATGAATCGTGTAGATTTTTTATAGATTCATTAAAACCAATAGGTAATTGTATCAAGTACACCAATGGCAATAAAAGAAAAAGCTACTAGTTTTTGAATGGTATTGCCTAGTTTTCTACTTTTCTTTAATAATGACCCATCTAGCCCAAGATAAGAAATAATCCCCGCAAAAACTAAAAACTGGTACAGACGTCCCAATCGCAAACACGGATGGCAAGATTGCTCCATTGGAAGTACTTAAGACGAGAGGCATCAAAAGAGAAAAGAACTCGAGCGGTCTCTCGAGTTCAGAATCATTATAATTGTTCTAATGAGCAACTTCCTCATGTGGAGGCGTAGAATCAGGCTGAATAACTGTCGAATAAATTCCATAGCTTGCTATAACTACAAGCAAGTAAATCATTCCTGCAATCGTCCACTTTTTAATCATCAAGCCAGCTCCTCTACAGTTTTACTTTTTGTAGTCTTAGAGCATTTAAGACTACCGATACGGAACTAAAAGCCATTGCCGCTCCTGCTAACCACGGTGCGAGGAATCCCATAGCTGCAACTGGAATACCTAAAGAATTATAGCCTAAAGCCCAACCTAAGTTTTGCTTAATATTCCGAATCGTCTTCTTACTCATAAAGATCGCATCAGCAATACCGTTTAAATCTCCACGTATAAGTGTGATGTCAGCTGCTTCCATGGCAACATCTGTACCAGTCCCAATCGCCATACCAATATCAGCAACGGCGAGTGCAGGCGCATCATTGATTCCATCTCCAACCATCGCCACTTTTTTTCCTTGATTCTGGAGTTTCTTTACCTCTTCTGCCTTTCCTTCTGGCAAGACCTCAGCAATCACAGTGTCAATACCAGCTTCATTTGCAATCGCATTAGCTGTTTGTTGATTATCCCCAGTGATCATAATGACTTCTAAACCCATGTCTTTAAGGCGTTTTACGGCCTCTTTTGACGTATCCTTAATCGTATCTGCAACAGCGACCACACCAGCAAAAGTTCCAGCAATAGCTACAATCATTGCTGTCTTTCCTTCCCGTTCAAGAGAATCCATTTTCTCTAAAGCTTCATTTATAGGAATCTCATATTTCTTCATTAGTTTTCTTGTTCCTACTAACACCTCTTTACCATCAACCACGGCCCGAATTCCAAAGCCAGGAATGGCGTCAAATTCTGCAACCTCTTTAAGGGCCATTCCTTTCTCTTTAATTCCCGAAACGATCGCCTCCGCTAACGGATGCTCTGATTGTTTTTCAGCCGAGCCAACAAACACAAGAAATTCGTCTTCGGAAAAACTTGAAGGAATTACATCTGTTAATACGGGCTTTCCATTTGTAACCGTTCCCGTTTTATCTAATAGAACAGAAGTAATATGATGTGTGGCTTCTAAATGTTCTCCCCCTTTAAAGAGGATTCCATATTCTGCTGCACGTCCAGAACCAGCCATAATGGATGTTGGTGTAGCAAGACCAAGAGCACATGGACAAGCAATCACGAGTACAGATATCGTTTTTTCTAATGCTCCGGCAAAATCCCCTGGCATAGCAACAAAATACCAGATGATAAAAGTTAAAACCGCGATGCCCACAACTATCGGAACAAACACACCTGAAATTTGATCAGCCATTCGTTGAATCGGTGCTTTTGAGCCTTGAGCTTCTTCAACTACTTTGATGATTTGATTAAGTGCCGTATCCTTACCGACTTTTGTCGCCTCAATTTTTAAAAAACCATTTTTATTAATGGTGGAACCAATCACATCATCGCCGATGCTTTTATCGATTGGCACACTTTCTCCTGTCAGCATTGATTCGTCAATAGCTGATTGTCCTTGAACGATCATTCCGTCGACTGGAATTTTTCCTCCCGGTTTGACATGAATAATATCACCAACGACAACATCTTCTAAAGGCACTTCCTGTTCGATTCCATTTCTTTCGATGGTGGCCGTTTTTGCTTGTAATCCCATTAATTTTTTGATTGCTTCTGAAGAACGACCTTTTGCTCTAGCTTCAAATAGCTTTCCAAGAATAATGAGTGTGATCAGAACCGCACTCGTTTCATAGTAAAGTTCGACCATATGAACATTTTGGCCAATAGAAGCAAACGATAAATAAAGGCTGTAAAAATAGGCCGCAGAGGTACCCATCGCCACGAGCACATCCATATTAGCACTTTTATTTTTTAATGCTTTATAAGCACCAACATAAAATTGTTTCCCAATGATAAATTGTACTGGTGTCGCTAAGGCGAGTTGTACCCATGGATTCATAAACATATTAGGAACATAAATAAAAGAAGTAAATGAAAAATGACCTACCATCGCCCAAAGCAACGGAAATGATAAAATCGCAGAAAAAATAAACTTAGCCGTTTGCCGTTCAATTTCCTGTTGCCGTATATCCGTTTTCTCCTGTTGATTGTCTTCCTTTAAACTCGCCCCATATCCGAGGGCTTCAATTTTTTTAAGAATATCATTTTTTGATAGAACAGAAGAATTATATTCAATGTTGGCTGTTTCTAATGCAAGGTTTACACTTGCATTTGAAACACCATCTAGTTTATTTAGCCCTTTTTCAATTCTGGTTGAACAAGCCGCACATGTCATTCCGGTGATATCGAATTCAGCTTTTTCAGTAACAACTTCATAACCTAAATCTTTTACTTTTTTCTCAAGAGCCTGTACCGTAGTAACAGCTGAATCAAACTTGATCGAGGACCGTTCTAGTGCTAAATTCACACTGGCCTCTTCGACTCCCTCAACTTTCTTTAATCCTTTTTCAACCCTAACCGCGCAGGCAGCGCATGTCATTCCTGAAATTTGCATCGTTGTTTCTTTCATCTTTTTACTCATGCTGGCACCCCCAATACCTGTATAGGGTATGTATTTTAATGAAAAATAACGTGCTAAACGAATTAGCACGTATTTATCTTTTTATTAGGCAACATCGTATCCTTGATCATCAATGGTTTCTTTAATTTTTTCTAATGATACAATTGCGTTGTTAAACTCCACTTCAACTGTTTTAAATTCAAGATTTACTTTTACGCCGTTAATCCCTTCCAATGCACCAACACTGCCTTCTACTGCTTTTACACAATGTCCGCATGACATTCCGCTTACATTTAATGTTACTTTTTCCATAACGCAAACTCCTCTCAATCCTTATTTTTTCATTAACCTTTGAATGGTGACAAGCAATTCATCGACAATTTCATCGTCGCCATCCTGAATACGTTCAACGACACAACTTTTCATATGTCCTTCTAATAAAATTTTTGCGACACTATTTAGAGCTGCTTGTGTTGCGGAAATTTGTGTAATGACATCATCACAATAAGTATCCTTTTCAATCATTCCTTTTATTCCTCGAATTTGCCCTTCAATACGATTTAACCTTGTAATCATGTTGGCTTTTAGTTTATCAGAATGATGGCTTTTCCGAGCAGAATCATTAGAAATACAATGATCATTACATTTCTCTGGAACGATTTTAGAATCCATGATTTCCATTACACCACCTCCTCAAAAGGATACTACCATACCCCTCTATAGTATGTAAAGGAGGTGTGTTTAATCTTCATAAATTGTTCATAAAGAATAGCTGTGATAAATGACATTTCCATCACTTCATTCATTCTTGTATTATAAATCTTTTATAAACTTTTTACTGGATAAAAATAACTTTAAGTGATAAAATTTAAAAAAACATTATTGATAAAGGCAAATCCATTGAAAAGTGGAGACGCAAAGCTATAGGGGCTAAAGTATAAGATACCACGCTAGCCAGCTACCGATTATGAAGAAAGGCTAATCCCTTTGAGCAGCTATTTGAAACGAGCATCAAGGATCTCAATATATAATTGGTATCTGGAAAGCCTTATACTTCCCTTATATTGAGGAGGGAACCATGAGTAATTTAGAGATTCTGACGTTAATTGAGAAACTTGGCCAACTATTTACTGAATATAATAATTGCGAAGATCCAAAATTAAAAGAAAAAATATATAAAGATATTCAATTAATCGGCCGCGCGATTGATGTGTAATCAACCTTTTATAAAACGAACACGCCCTTTTTTTCGGGCGTGTTTTTTTAGCCAAATTCATATCTTTTTCCGATCCATCTGATTTTTCTGTGGTTTTGGCTTGTGATATAAGCCAAGTTCCTTTTTCTCTTTTGTTAGCGAGCGATACAACGAAATCATCATTAGCACCATGATAAATGAAAATGGTAAAGCTGCAGTGATTAATGCATTTTGAAGCCCTTGTAAACCTCCACTATATAAGAGAATTAAAGCAACTGCTGATTGTGCAATCCCCCAAGTAAATTTCACCCGATTGGGAGGAGTCAATGAACCATGAGTGGTTTGCATCCCAAGTACAAATGTTGCAGAATCGGCAGATGTAATAAAAAAGGTACTTACAAGAACTAATGCTACGATTGATAATAGTGTTGACATCGGAAATTGACTAAAGACAGCAAATAAAACCTCTTCTGTCGCAAATTGACTTACATCTAAGTTGCCTAAAGTTTGAACTGAAATTGCTGAATTACCAAATACTGCAAACCAGAAAAAGCTGACTAGTGAGGGTAGCAGTAAGACCCCAATTAAAAACTCCCGAATCGTTCTCCCTCTAGAAACACGTGCGATAAAAAGGCCGACAAATGGTGACCATGAAATCCACCATGCCCAATAGAAAATGGTCCAACTATTAATCCACGCGCGATGTTCTTCATTTAATGGAGCAATCCGAAAACTCATCTGTATAATATTTTGAATATACCCTCCAATGGTATCTGTAAACATATTCAAAATTAAAATCGTAGGACCAACAATAAACATTAGGATAACTAATGCTATCGCTAAAATCATATTTGCATTGCTTAAAAATTTAATACCTTTTCCTAATCCAGTAGATGCTGAAATCATGAATAAGACCGTAACAATGGCTACAATGATAAATTGCACAGCAAAATTATTTGGGATTCCTAATAAATACGATAAGCCACCATTAATTTGAGCGGCACCGAAACCTAAGGTTGTAGCGACTCCAATTACAGTTGCAAAAACAGCAAAAACATCAACAAATGTCCCTAACCACCCATCCATGCTTTTGCCTAGAACTGGTTTTAATGTAGCAGAAATTAAACCAGGTTCCCCTTTACGAAATTGGAAATAGGCTAAAGCAAGTGCAACAACTGCATAAATTGCCCATGCATGAATTCCCCAATGAAAAAACGTATACCTCATTGCCTCTTTATGAGCAGCGTTTGTTCCACCCTCTGATAACGGCGGGTCAATAAAGTGCGAGAGTGGTTCTGCTGCTCCCCAAAAGACAAGCCCAATCCCCATTCCGGCACTAAATAACATCGCAAACCAAGATACTTTCGAGAATTCTGGCTTTTCTCCCGGTTTCCCTAATGTGATCGCACCAACAGGGCTGAAAATAAGAAAAATACAAAAGACCACAATAATGGTAACTAATATTAAATAATACCAACCAAAAGCTGATGTAAAGAATGCTTGTAAATTTCCAGTCGCTTCTTCAAAACTTGCAGGTGCTGCTACACCGAATATTACTGCTGCTAACACAATCGAAACGGAAATCCAAAATACATTTGATACTCTTTTCATCCAATGTTCCTCTCTGTTCTCTCATACGTATACCACAACTTTCCATAGCTGACCTTATAACTCTAACAGAAACAATGTTTATTCTGCAATACACAGAAAGAAATTATAACAGGATTGTAAGAATTAATATGAAACAATGTTAATCCATGGATTGAAAAAACAAGACAACGATTAAATAATAACAGAATAATATTTTTATCTTGTTTACATAAAAAACGAACCTACCAAACAGTAGATTCGTTTTCCTCATTACAGATTTGAAAATTCTTCAACAAGCTGGGAAAAACGTTTCAGTGCATTTTCAATTGGCTCTCTTGATGTCAAATCCACACCGGTCTTTTTTAATAGGTTGAGCGGATAATCAGCGCTTCCACTTTTTAAAAATTCAAGATAGGAAGTTAATGTCTGTTCATCCCGCTCAAGGATCTTCGTCGCTAAATGAATGGCAGAAGCATAACCAGTTGCATATTTATACACATAAAAAGGACGGTAGAAATGCGGAATCCTTGACCAGCCAAATTTCACCTCATTATCAAAGACTATTTCCTCGCCATTATACTCTCTAAAAAGTTCTTCATACGTTTTACTAAAAACTTCAACATTTAGTGGCAACCCTTTTTCAGCCATTTCATGTATCTTCTTTTCAAACTCAGCAAACATCACCTGCGTAAAAAAAGTTCCTTTAAATTGGTCAATCCAGTGATTGATAAGATACTTTCGAATTTGTTCATCTTTTTCATTCTTCAATAAATGATTGATTAACAACACTTCATTTACAGTTGAAGCGACTTCTGCTACGAAGATACTATAGCGAGCGCTAATTTGCGGTTGATGTTTTGAACTCAACCAGCTGTGGACACCATGTCCACACTCGTGAACCAAAGTAAACAGACTGTCAAGATCATCTTGATGATTTAACAAAATATAAGGGTGAACTCCATATACTCCTAAATTATAGGCACCTGATCGTTTACCAGGAGTCTCACGAACATCAAGATATTTCTCCCTTTTAAACGTTTTTAAAATCTCAATATATTCATTCCCTAACGGAGATAATGCATCACACATTGTTTCATATGCTTCTTCATAAGTGATTTCTTGCTTTACTCCGCTTACTAATGGCACAGTTAAATCATATTGACGCAGATCATCAAGGCCAAGCTTTGCTTTTCGAATCCTCGTGTATTGATGCATGGAGTTGATGTTTTCTTTTGTTGTTTGAATTAAATTTTCATATACTTCCTTTGGAACTTTGTCGCCAAAAAGGCCTTTTTCTAAAGCCGAAGGATATTGGCGAATTCTTGCCGTTGTCACATTATTTTTTATCGTAGCCGATAACGTTGAAGCGATTGTGTTCTTCAATTGAATATATGGTTGATAATATGCTTTATACGCTTCTCTCCGTTTTCCACGGTCCTCATCTTCAATAAGTTTTGAGTACATCCCACGGGTAAGTTCTACTTTCTTTCCAGCTTCATCAGTCACGTCTCCAAATTTGATATCGGCATTATTAATCATTCCAAAGGTGTTACTCGGTGCAGAAAGCGCCTCACCTAACTGTGATAAAACGGCTTCTTGCTCTTTGTTTAATACATGTGGCTTGTAACGAAAGGAATCGATTAAATCTTCCTCAAAATATTTTAACCTCTCCTCAGACGCTATATAATCTTTGAGTGTTTCTTCCGTTAAACTTAATAAAAAAGGCATAAAAAAAGAGGTCGATGAATTGATTTTAACGCTTAGCTGCTTGGCTCTGTCCAAGTAGGCTTGTGATTCTGTCTCTCTTGTGTTTTCATCTACTTTTAGCATCGCGTAGGCGTAGAGCTTTCCAAATAAAAAGGATAAGTCTTCTCTTAACTTTAAATACTGAAATAAACTTAAACCATTAGAGATATTGCCATCATATTGCTTAATTTCTTCAGCCATTTTTTCAATCCGGTTATAATCCTCTTCCCATTGGGGAAGATTTGCGTATATATCGGCTAAATTCCATTTCTCTTCAACGGGTACTTCATTTCTAGTTTTGTATGTTTTCATCTAAAAACTCCTTTAATTTCTTAATTATTAATGAGTATATTCTAAGCAATAATTACTAAAACCTTCAAATATAAAGATTTGTTCGGTAAAATGTTTGAGAAAGGAAGTGAATGTATGGCGATTAACCTGCCACATATAGAAGATTTAAATCGAACAATTTATATTCCCCCAGTCGGAAATTATGAAACATTTGCAGATGATCATCATTATAATGAAAAAGTAAAAGCATGGGGATTCTCTACCACAAAAAAACAATTCTGGTATAAAGATAAGGATCACCAGCGATCAGTTTCTATTATAGGTTATCAAGAATACGGGGAAACCGACGATTTCAATACTATCATTATTGAATTTCAAGATGGAAATCTCAGCTGCATACATCCTGCATTTTTAAAGGAAATGCAATCCTCAAACTTCGGAAAGGTCTCTATCACGAACACAACTGTTAATCATGCATCACAGACAACGACCAAAAAACAGACAATGATGATGAACGAAGAAAAAACAATAAAGCCACCAGTACAAGAAAAATCAACTAAAAAAAAGAATGAAAAGACCGCAAAGCTAGAATTACCTGAAGACAAAGTACATTTTACTGCTACAGTGAAACAATTTGCTTTAACTTGGAATCATTTTAATGAAAGTAATGATGAAGTAATTGTTTTAGAGAACGTTATGATTGAGCAAGAGAACCCTATCGAAATTGGACTTGCGTGGTGCGCCCATTCCAAAACATTAAAAAAATTCGAACTTTCTACCGGGGATCAGCTAGAATTTGACGGAAAAATCGTTAAAAAGAAATTAGCAAAAGGAAAAGAAATTGATGAAGAGTTTATTGTAACTGAACAAGTGCTGTATAAAGTAAATAACCCTTCAAAATTAAAAAAAACGTAGAAAGAATTTCGGTTCTCTCTACGTTTTTTTATTGCCTTTATCTTGATTGTGATTGGCTACGAGTTGCTCGTTCTTTAAAACGTGAATCAGAAGTGTTCATCAATTGCTTCGCTCGTAAAAAACCTATTGTCCTTTTATCATCTTAAATACTTGCTCAACATCTTTGTCCCCACGGCCAGATACATTTACAATAATCAAATCATCTTGTGAGAGCTCTTTGGCCAACTTCACTGCATGAGCAACAGCGTGGGAACTTTCAAGAGCTGGAATAATTCCTTCCGTTCGAGAAAGCAATTGAAAAGCTTCCAATGCCTCTTTCCCAGTTGCTTTTACATACTCCGCTCTTCCACTTACCTTCAAGTGACTGTGTTCTGGACCTACACCAGGATAATCCAAACCAGCTGCAATTGAATACGTCGGCTTCGGATTTCCTTCTTCATCCAATAATGTTAAGCATTTGAAACCATGAATGACAGCGGGTACACCTTCTGACATCGTTGCCGCTTCAGCTGGCTCCACTCCAATCAAACGGACATCAGGCTCATTAATATAATGAGCAAACGCACCGATTGCATTGCTTCCGCCACCAGTACAAGCAATAACCGCTGTGGGAAGTCTTCCCTCTTTTTCTAATATTTGTCGTTTTGATTCTTCACTAATTACAGACTGGAAATGTTTAACAATTGATGGATACGGATGCGGCCCCACTGCTGAGCCTAATAAATAAAAGGTATTTTCATAGTTTTGAATGAGGTCGTTTAAAGCAGCATCAACAGCATCCTTAAGCCGTCCTTGCCCTTCGTCAACAGCAACGACCTTTGCACCGAGTAATTCCATTCGGAATACATTGAGGGCCTGGCGTTCTGTATCGACTTTCCCCATATAAATGACACATTCCATTCCAAACATTGCGCAGACAGTTGCAGTAGCAACGCCGTGCTGCCCAGCTCCTGTTTCTGCAATAATCCTTTTAACACCCATTCTTTTCGCCAATAAAATCTGCCCTAAAACATTGTTAATTTTATGTGAACCTGTATGATTAAGATCTTCTCTTTTTAAATATATTTTCGCCCCACCAAGTTGGTCAGTTAAATTTTTAGCAAATGTGAGCGGATTTTCTCTTCCCACATACTCCCTTAAATAAAATTTGTATTCTTCTTGAAATTCTGGATCATCTTTATATGTTTCAAATTGTTCCTCCAATTGATTCATCACAACTTGGAGGTTTTCCGGAACAAAACTTCCACCAAACTCACCAAAATACCCTTTTTTCTCCTCTTTCAAACTTGACATTCTCAGCTCGACTCCTTCTCATCTAAAATATTCATTACAAAAATATTATAATATAATTTTAATGAATATTCTAATAATATCTACTTTCTATATTATAAAAAACATGTTCTCAGCTCATTAGAGTTTAAATTACAGGAATTATTAGCAATGAACCATATTTTATTCCCCTATATAAAGGACGGGAGAACGAAGCTTGTTGGTGAAACACTGCATCATTTTGAAAGTTTACATGAACGCATTCTTCTTGGAAAACGTTTGTATGCCCTCCTTTTTGGGGATCAACTCTTCCGGAAACAGATTGAGGATTGGGCAAATAAAAATCCACATACAGGATCCCGAAATTTCATTACTGGATTAAAAGATTGCTGCCAACATTGCTCCTTGCAGCATTAGTTGGTACCTATTTAGATTTAATTTTAGTGGGACAAGGGTTTTACGCCTTCCCTGTAAGACCCTTGTCATCAATTTTCACCCATAAATATCGCATTTACATTAGTAGGTCTCCCTATCCTTATAGCCGTTTTCCTTGTGATAATGGAGCAGCTTTCATTCCAAAACAGAATGATTCTAATTTTTTTATTAGGACTATTCATGTCTATTTTCGAAAGAATTGCTGAATCATTCGGGCTTTTTGTACATAATGATTCATGGAAACATATTTATTCTTTTTTCGGCTATTCCGTCTTTTTACTCTTCAGTTATTTTTTTTATAGATGGATAAACCGGTAGCCCCCTCGCTTATATTTCTTTCCACCTTTCTGTTTTTATGATAAAGTATTATCATTTACTATAACGATATAATTAGAACAGCCTAGGGAGCGCATTATATGTACCATGCAGATACTACGAAAAAGAAGCTAACTTTGTTTCTTTCGATATTGTGGCCTATTATGGTTACTCAACTTAGCTTATATGCAATGAATTTAGTGGATACGATGATGTCAGGACGTGTCGGTACGAATGATTTAGCAGGCGTGGCCATCGGATCAAGTCTATGGATGCCTATTTTCACTGGTATTAACGGGATTTTACTAGCTGTGACACCGATTGTTGCACAGCTTTTAGGAAGAAAAGAACATCATAAAATTCATTATTCAATTACTCAATCGTTTTACCTATCCATCATCCTTGCATTGTTAGTCATTGTTATTGGAAGCTTTATTTTAGACCCGATTTTGAATGTAATGAACCTTGATACAAATGTTCACTACATTGCTTTCCATTATTTAGTAGGTTTATCGATTGGAATTATTCCTTTATTTCTAGCAAACGTACTACGATACTTTTTTGATGGCCAAGGATTTACGCGAATTACCATGTTTATAACCGTATTGGCGGTTCCATTTAACATTTTGTTAAATTACGGGTTAATTTTCGGGAACTTTGGTTTCCCAGCTTTAGGCGGAATTGGCGCTGGATATGCAACAGCGTTAACATATTGGATCATTCTAGGATTTAGTATTTTTATGACCTTTCGGTTAGAGGTGATTAAAAAATATCACTTATTTTCTAAATGGGTCAAACCTTCCTGGAAGGCATGGAAAGAGCAGTTAGGCATAGGAGTACCCATTGGGTTGTCTATTTTTTTTGAAGCGAGTATTTTTTCAGTAGTTACTTTATTTATTGGGATGATGTTTTCAACCGTTACAATTGCTGCAAACCAGATTGTTCTTAGCTTTACATCCCTTATGTTTATGATTCCTTTAAGTATATCAATGGCATTAACGATTGTTGTTGGCTTTTCAATTGGCGGGAGGAAATATGAGGCTGCGAAAAAATATAGCTATATTGGCGTATTAGGTGGAATCGTTTTTTTAATGATTGGTTCCATATTTCTTTATTTTTTCCGCGAGTCTATTGCTTCCCTTTTTACGAACGATCAAGAGGTGATTCTGTTAGCATCACAAATATTCCTAATAGCGATTTTTTATCAATTATCTGATGCAACTCAAGCAGGACTACAAGGTGTTCTTCGCGGCTACAAAGACGTGAAACTTCCTTTTATTATTACCTTTGTCGCTTACTGGATCATTGGGATTCCAATTGGATACTCTCTTGCTGCCTTCACCAAATTAGGGCCTTTCGGTTTCTGGATTGGAATTTCTTTCGGTCTCACATTTGCGGCGATCGGATTTTTACTGCGTTTACGTACTGTCCAGAAAGCAATTGTTGAGAAGGAAAACCTTCAAGCTAAATAACTTACTCAAATTAATATACAGCAGGTTAGAAACTGTGATTACTCAAAAAGCGTCCATTAAAATTTTAATGGACGCTCTTTTTCTATCCTAATAATTTTTCCTGACTACTATCGTTTTTTTGGATGAGTACTTGATGAGGAAATGGAATCTCAATCCCATTTGCATCAAACGCCTCTTTAATTGCCTTCCGTAACCTACGTTCAATTGCCCACTGTTCACCATTTTCTGTTTTCGCAATCACCCGTAATACGACTTCAGATGTCCCTAACGCTTGTACACCTACGACATTAGGTCCTTCTGCAATTACTGAATTTTCCGCTGCTATTTGATCACACACTCTCTGCGTTACTTCTATTGCACGATCAATATCATCATTATATGAGATTCCAATATCGACAAGGGCACGCATGTTTCCACGAGAATGATTACTTACACTCGTAATATCACGGTTAGGAATATAATTAAGTGTTCCGTCAAACCCTCTTATTTGCGTTGTCCGCAACCCGACTGATTCAACAATCCCATCAAAGCTTCCAACCGTAACATAGTCATTGACATCAATTTGTTTTTCTAAAAGCAGAAAAAATCCAGTCACAACATCACTGACGAGGCCTTGAGCACCAAAACCAATAGCTAACCCGATTACCCCAGCTCCGGCAATTAAACTAGCAACAGGTAAGCCGAAAATTCCAAACAAAGACGCTGCAAGAATAAAAATTAAAACATAGGAAAATATATTTTCTGCTAATTTTTGTAATGTGAGAGCACGGCCTTCAGAGATTTCTTTTCGTATTAACAATTTACTGAAAGTTTGTTCGACTACCTTAAAACCAAGCTTCTTTACGATGCTATACGCAAGAAAAATCCCGATTACTTTAAAAGCCAGAATCCCTGTGTCAATAAGTAAAGCTTCCCAATTAAAATTGTGTAAGTCAATCAAATTTAACATCCTTCCATCATCTAATGAAGTTTATTCGTGTAGATTTATTTGGATACATTACACCACGTCCGTTTACTTTAATTAGTATACGGCAATGACTTTCACATTCCAACCTCTTCTCGTGAATAATTTAATAAGGATTGTCTTAAACTTCCACTAAAATAATTGCGCATGTTTAATATTTATTGTCACTCAGGAAAAACTAACGATAGTGTTAAATTTAACACTAATTTCAATGGTGGAGGGATCATTTTGAATATTCTTTTTCGCTTATTTCCAACCTTATTTATTAAGGCGATTCGATTTGTATTCATTCTTAGCAATGCAACTTCTCGGTTCGTTCGTATTTGGAAAATACCGGCATTAATTTAGGCAAAGAGTATTCAATAAGGAGATTCTTTTAACACATTGAATGATTAGTTTGGTGGGGAAAAATACCCCACCAAATTATTTAATAACCTCAAAAGTCACAACATCATACCCATTTGAAAATTCATTACTAAGAACAATCTTAACCTTTTCCTTTTTGCCGTCTCCTAAAATGGTCTCTAGAAGAAGCGTAATATCAAAAATTGATGCTGGTGATTTAAAAGCTGAATCATCCTTTAAATCAGCAGGTAATTGTCTAGAATGAATACTAACTAAGCTCACATTTTCAAATTGCGTTACTCCTCCATAATGCTTCTTTAATGCCTTCACGACAGTTGGGTGTAATAAACTTAACGTTACTGCTTCTAAATTGGTCTTATTTACTTCTTCTGCACTTGACTGCCCAGCAAATATATTAAGACTTAACAAAATGATTAACGCTCCAATTAACTTTCGTTTCATTATCAATTTCCTTTCGTTTTCCTATTATTTTGTGAAAATAAGAAAGAATTTATCCTTAAAAGTAGTTTGTCTCACCATAACCAAGACAATCACCCTCTATTTTTGTCGAAATTCGAAGGAAGTCGTAATAAATTTTATAGCAGTGCAAAAAAATGGGGATAAATGTTGAGAAGTTTTTTTACAATTTGGCAGGAAAAACAAAGTTTTTTCAAAAAATATATATACTAGACGAAGCGATGTATAAGAATAATTAGATTGGGAAAGGTGGTTATAACCCATGGCAATGGATTTAACCCTACAACAAATCGTCGAAGGAATTCCTAAGTCATTATTAAATGCCTCGGATCAGGAGCTAGAAGGTTTTCAGCAAATCATTGACGAAACAATTAAATTAAGGGAAGGACAAAGAAACTTACAACAAATGATTAAGAATTTCTCATCTTCAACTATCCAACGTTCATAACTTGACAGTCATTCGAGGAAAGTGAACCCACTTTCCTCTTTGTCTTTTGACCAATATAAACGTGTGCGACATTTGATACATAATTGTCCTTTAACTTTTACAAAATCGAAAAAATTGTATGTTATGATGTAAACTTAATTAGTTAATCCGTTTTTCCGTTTTATTACAAATACATGTAATTTCATTAATAATTGTTGAATATACAACTAAAGCGTGTTACATATAAAAGGACATATTTACATCGGCAAACAATTGGATCATACAGAGGGGATTATTTTTACCGCCATTTCATCACTGGCGTAAGGAGGCATTGTTCCATGTTAATTCGTTATAATAAACAATATGAAAAAATAGCAATGGGATTATTATCATTTAATCCAAATGAAAAAAACCTACAAAACCTTCTGAAAACGATAAATGAATATGTTAGCGATCAAAACTCCCAGCTTTTTCTTTGGAAAGAGGAAGAAGGTGTCATTGGAGTAGTTGGGATTAAGTTTGAGGACCATGAGTTTAAATTGCAACATTTATCCGTTAATCCTTCTCACCGTGACAAAGGATACGGAAAATTAATTGTGAAAGCATTGCAGGAAATATATCCAAATAAAAAGTTAACAGCTAATGAAATAACGGCTTCTTTTATTGAAAAATGCGAACTGAATCAGCAAATGAATAAAAATAAAAACGAAACCATCTCTGTTTAACAAATCATTACCTATGGAATTCCAACTCTTAACAAGAAATAAACTTTTTAAAAACACTCATTCTAATGACAATAAAAAAGGATAAAGCACCATATAGGATGCCTTATCCTCCTTTCTCATAAAGGTTATTTTCCATTTTAGCTATGCTTTAGTTTGTATTAACCTTTCGATATCCTTCTCTATTTCTTCAGGGCTTGTCGTAGGAGCGTATCTTTTTACAATTTCCCCTTCGCTATTGATTAAAAACTTTGTGAAATTCCATTTAATTTCATTACTCTTTAAAACATTTGGAAAGTTTGTAATCAAATGCTTATATAATCTGCTATTCACATCTAATTCAGACTCTTCTGGCGAATGTTCGCGCAAATATTGATACAACGGATGTGCATTTTTTCCATTCACATCAATTTTTTGAAACACAGAAAACGTAACATTGTAATTTACAGAACAAAATTGCTGTATTTCCTCTTCCGTACCTGGTTCTTGTCCACCGAATTGATTGCAAGGAAAAGCTAAAATGGAAAAGCTGTCATTTTTAAATTTTTTGTATAGCTTTTCAAGCCCTTCGTATTGAGGAGTTAAGCCACATTTACTTGCAGTATTAACAATTAACGTGGTCAAACCCTTGTAATTTTCAAGAGCAATTTCTTCACCGGTTAATAACTTCGCATTAAATGAATAAATTGACATCAAAAGCTCCTTTCATCATTCATAATATTAATAACTTCATAACTATTAATTTGACATAAACATAGAAATTCCTTTTTAAAAAATTAAAAAAACCCCCAATAAATAAACAGATTTTTATTCGTCATCTGTCCACTTTATTGGGAGCCTGTCAAAATCTCTTGTTGAATCCAGTTTTTTATTATAATTTTTGAACTTCCTGATCAAACATTTCCTTCTGACGTACCATAATTTCAATTGCTTTATCAGAAATTTGGCTTAGCTCTTCGTACAATGATTTCGACGATTGATTGTCACCCTCTTGCACTTCAGAGAAAATTTGCTCAGCTAATTGTCTCCTTTTATGACCAATTTGCCTTAGCTCGTCACCTAATTGTTCTAGTTCATCCCGCTTCACTTTATTACCCCCATTTTTCCGGAAATCATTTTTCCCATTTAGTTTTCCACGACAATCCTCTTTTTATGTTTTTTTTAAAATACATAACCAATTAGGACTGTTACTGACACATGTCCCAAAAGTTAAAAAATGATTCATCAAAAAAAACAGGTGCCTATTGAAATAGGACACCTGTTTTAGGGTTAGTCGTGGAAATTCGTCCCGTCTGTTGTTGCTTTGACAATTCCTGCCCTAATTACAAAATCACCGAAATGCTCACCTTCTTGACGTTCTTTTGCATAAAGTGGGAGAATTTCACGCAATTCATTTAATATCTCTTCTTCTCCAATGCCTTCTCGATAGATTTTGCTTAAGCGACTACCATCAAAAGCAGCACCAAGGTACATATTATATTTTCCTGGAGCTTTACCGATAAAACCAATTTCACCTAAAGCATGACGTGCACATCCGTTAGGACATCCAGTCATACGAATCGTTATTTCCTCATTTCGCAGACCGTTTTCATCAACAATTTCTTCAATTTTATCAATTAGACGTGGTAAATAACGCTCAGCTTCTGCCATGGCTAAACCACATGTCGGCAGTGAAACACATGCTATAGAACTTCGACGAAGGGCAGATACATGTCGACCATCATTTAAACCATATTGTTCTAACAACTCTTCAATTTTTTTCTTCTTTTGAGTTGAAACATTTCCAATGATCAAGTTTTGGTTAGATGTAAGGCGAAAATCTCCAGTATGGATCTGGGCAATTTCTCTTAAACCCGTTTTAAGTTTGTAATCCTCATAATCCTTTACACGGCCGCCTTCGATAAACATCGTAAAATGCCATTTTCCTTTAATCCCCTTGACCCAGCCATAGCGATCACCATTATGATCAAAATGAAATGGTTTAGCTTCCTCCAAAGTCCAACCAAGACGATTCTCAAGTTCTGACTTTACAGTCTCCACACCAAGACGATCAACCGTATATTTAAACCGTGCATTTTTACGAACCGAACGATTTCCAAAATCTCGTTGAATCGTTATTATTTTTTCTGCAATATTATATAATTGATCTGGTTTACAGAACCCAATCACTTTCCCGAGCTGCGGGTAGGTTTTTTTATCTCCATGGGTCATCCCCATACCTCCGCCAATCGTTACGTTGAAGCCAATTAATTTATTGTCCTCAATAATTGCTATAAACCCTAAATCCTGCGAAAAGACATCAATATCATTCGATGGAGGAACCGCAATCCCAATTTTAAATTTCCTTGGCAAATAAAGTGGTCCATACATAGGCTCAACTTCCTCTTCCAAAGCCTCTGTTCCCGCAACCTTTTCTTCATCAAGCCATATTTCATGATAAGCCCTTGTTCTTGGCAATAAATCATCACTCAATTTTTTTGACCATTCATAAACTTCAGCATGAATTTCAGACTGATAAGGATTCGACGCACACATTACATTTCGATTGACATCTCCACAAGCTGCAATCGTATCCAGCATTACGTTGTTAATTTCCTGAATTGTTGGTTTCATATTCCATTTTAAGATCCCATGCATTTGGAAGGTTTCACGAGTGGTCAATTTCAGCGTCCCATTTCCGTATTTATCTGCCAAATCATCCATAGCTAACCATTGGGACGGCGTTGAAACTCCTCCCGGCATCCGAACGCGTAACATAAATTGATAAGCTGGTTCCAATTTTTGTTTTTGTCGTTCGTTTCGCAGATCTCGATCATCCTGTAAGTAACTGCCGTGATGTTTCATAAGACGATTATCATCGTCTGGTATTCCAGCACTGATTCGGTCAAGCATAACCTCTTTTAAAGTACCGCGCAAATAATTGCTTTCTTTTTTAATTCGTTCGACATCACTTGGCGTTCCTTCAGGCGCTCTTAATGTTTGATTCACCATTGTTGGTAATACTCCTTCCCATCAATCAATATACATCCCGTTGATAACGTTTTTGTTGTTGCAAATCAGCAAGGTATTTCTCAGCCTGTTCACGGCTCAGTTTGCCTTCCTTTTCAATAATTTCAATTAATGTGTTGTGAACATCATGCGCCATATTTTTCTCGTCCCCACAAACATAGAAGTAAGCACCGTCTTGAAGCCATTCGAATAACTCGCGACTTTGTTCATGCATTCGATGCTGAACATAAACTTTCTCAGAACCATCACGTGAAAAAGCAACATCCATTTTAGTTAATACACCGTCTTTTAACCACTTTTGCCATTCCGTTTGATAAAGGAAATCTGTTACAAAATGCTGATCACCAAAGAACATCCATGACTTCCCTTCTGCACCTATTTCTTCACGCTCCTGCATAAAAGCTCGAAAAGGTGCTACTCCAGTACCAGGTCCAACCATAATGATTGGGGCAGCGGAATTTTCAGGTAACGTAAAATTATCATTTTGTTGAACGAAAATAGGTAGGGCATCTCCAGGCTGAAGGCGTTCAGCACATAAAGTGGAAGCCACTCCTTTTCTTTCACGGCCATGTGCTTCATAACGGACCGTTCCAATTGTTAAGTGAACTTCATCTGGATTTGCAGATAAACTGCTTGCAATCGAGTATAAGCGCGCAGGCATTTTTCGTAACACCGAAACAAATTCTTGCGCTGACTGCCCCCAAGAACCATAGTCACGGATAAAATCTAACAAGTCTCTACCTTCAAGATACTCTTTAAGCTTAGCCTCATTCTCTGGCGTAACAAGTTTCTTTACGTCTTCATTATCGGATAGTTCTGCTATTTTCTGCAGGAGTGGTTTCGTCAAAACTGTTACTTCATAATAAGAGGTAAAAGCTTCTTTTAAAGAACGAATATCTCCCTGCTTATTAATTGTTACTGTTTGTTCTGGACTCCAATTAAGTTCATTTAACAAAAGATCAACAAGATTAGCATCATTTTCCGGGTAAACTCCTAGACTATCCCCCGGATTATAAGTTAATCCAGATCCTTCTAATGATAACTCTAGATGCCTTGTTTCTTTATTCGACCCTCTGCCATTTAAATTGATATTTTCAAAAACTTCAGCTTTAAATGGATTTGTTCTCGAATATATCGTCTCAACCGCTTGAGACCCTGTTTGTTGTGGTAAAGATTCGACACTAGCTCCCTGCGCTGCTTCATTTAAATTCGCGAGAACCCCCTCCAACCATTCAGTTGCTGGTTCTTCAAAGTCTAAATCGCAATCAAAACGAGGGTAAAGTCTTGTTGCTCCTAGGTCTTCTAATCGTTGATCAAAATCTTTTCCTGTTTGACAAAAGAATTCATAAGAACTGTCACCTAACGATAAAACAGAAAATTGAAGATCAGTTAATTTTGGTGCTCGTTTGCTGTGAAGAAATTCATAAAACGATAGGGCGGTGTCAGGGGGATCCCCTTCCCCATGTGTGCTTACAATAATAAGTAAGTGGTCAATTTTCTTTAAGTTATTAGGCTTAAAATCACTCATCGACGAAATCGTTACATTAAACTCTTTTTCTTCGAGAGTCTTTCCTGTTTTCTTTGCAAGTCCCTGTGCATTGCCGGTTTGTGAACCATATAGAATCGTCACATCTTTAGAAACGATCTGTGCCGCAGCAACGGGACTCACCTCTGATTGCGTAACTCCTGTTCCATTAACAGCTGTTGCTTGAGAACTAGTCTGAGAAGCAGCTAGAAAACCGCTCAGCCAAACTTTTTGGGATTCAGTAAGCGTTGGGAGTAGGCGATTTAGGAGCTCTGCTTGCTCCTGGTTAAACGGACTATTCAATACCTGAAGTTGCAATATTTCCACCTCACAAAGGATCTAAACTGTCGAAAATATTTTTATTTTCGACCTTTTTAGAATTTTATCTTATATAAAGATTAATTACTATTATCATAGTTATACTATTCCTATAAGTCAAGTCGGTTTTATTGTATTTAAGTTAAAAAACCGAAAAATATTTATTTATTTACATTAATATTATTATGTAAACTTATTTGTTTTTAATACCTGATGTTCTTTCCAATATTTGTTTACAGGCAAAAAATGAAAAAGTCGAGCATACATATCTTTAGTTGGTGTGTTCGTTTTCACTGTTTGTATAGTGAAAACATCGTTGTTAGGAAGGACTTTCCTCTACCTATGTCGAATTAAGTTTAAGTCAAACTTCTTTTCACATCAAGAAAATTGTAAAGGGGTGCCTATTTTGGATTGGTACTATAATGAAAAACTTTCCATAACAAAATTTATTACCGAAAACAAACCACTTTTTGAAAAAAAACTGTTATCAGAAGCAGTGAATGTCGCCTCAAAAATTAAAGAAATATTAAAAACAGGAAACATTGATTTATTAGTAAATGCACAAAAACTAGTTGTTTTTGTCGTTGAACAAAAGGAAGAAGAACTTGTAAATTTTGCAATCCAAGAAGGAGTTGTATGGGCAAAGCATTCTCTTACTTTAGCATTCAAATTAGAGTGGGTCCAAGCAATCAGACGAACATTATGGGACTTTCTTTATCATTTTGATCAATTATCTGGAAATCGAAGTGATTTAAATAAATTTTATACACAAGAAAAGATTATCAATGATCGAATCGATCAATTTCTTAATAATTTTTTCTTAAGTTATTCAAATTACAAAGATGAACTAATTATCTCTCATCGAAAAATGGTCGAACATTTATCCGTTCCGATTATTCCAATAAGCCCAACTATCGCTGTTTTACCATTAATCGGTACAGTGGATTCATATCGAATAAAGATAATTGAAGAAAAAGTGTTAACTGAAATATCCGAACTTAAAGTATCAACTTTAATTATTGATCTTTCTGGAATTGTTGATATGGAAAAAGATATACTTAATCATTTTCAAAAAGTTTTAACTGGGGTTACAATGATGGGGTGTGAAGCTGTCATAACCGGTTTACGGCCTGAGCTCGTTAGGAAGATGGTTCACTTTGGAATTACAATTTTAAATAAAGCTGAAACAAGAGGAACATTACAGCAAACTTTAAAAAAACACTTAGAAATTTCACCAAATAATTAATGCAAAAAAAAAGAAAGCAAGCTTCTCATGTTGAAGCTTGCTTTTATTTATAGTCACTACAGATTACCAATACCCGACCCCAGGACCATACCCTCCTAGATATCCACCAGCACCGACAATAATTAAGAGGATAAACAGCACAACAAGCAAGGCGAAACCTCCGCCGTAACCACCTTTTACTCCACTCATAATTACACCTCCACCTTTCTTAGTCACTATTAAACTATGCATTTGACCCTGTTTTTGTTTGGGCTCTCCATTTTTCTATTTTAAGTAATCATGTAAAAATTAAAATCGGTGAAAGTTTATTTTACCTATTTTATTAATTGTTTTGTTTGTCCTACTATTTGACCGAGCCCAAATTCCCAAAAATAGGATTATGTCCCGGTCATTTATTGGGGTTTCGTCATAGTTTAATAGCAAATGAACGGGAGGTGTTTGATGTGAGTGGTGTAGCTGGAAAAGGCTATGGAGGAGGCTTTGCCTTAATTGTTGTATTGTTCATTCTTATCATTATTGTTGGTGCAGCCTTTATTGGGCGTGGATATGGTTTCTAATATCGTAGATAAACATTAAAAAGGAGGAAATTGTTATGGGCTTTGGATATGGCGGATATTGTTATGGTGCGCCTGTTGCAGGTGTTGGCTTCGGTGCTGGCCGTTGGTTTGCATTACTTGTCGTACTATTTATTCTCCTTATTATTGTCGGAGCTGCATTATGGTATTAAATGAAAACTGCTGTCCAAAATAAATGACAGTGAATTGCAACACTTCAAATTCCGTTTTCAAAAACTGCAATAATAATTAAACAATGAAACGAGGAGGGGGAAAATGTCTCAAACGAAAAAAGGCAAAGTACTTCATGTCGATAAGCTAACCATTCACGCTAAGGAAGTAGATTTTATTCACGAACGGAAAGAAGAGATTGAAAAGCCTAGAGAGGTTAGAGATCCTTGGGGCTTCCTTTGGGGACGGTCTCGAATCCAACCAGAAATGGATACTTTACCAGCTGACGAAGAATCAGAGGTAGAAAAAGGCGAAAACGAATAGTCTACATCAAAAAATTCAGTGGGGCTACTCTTACCCCACTGAATTCCAAACCAAGCAGTTAAATTCCACCCTTGACTTACGATAATTTATAACACACAACCTTTGGTTCTGTCATTTCCTGAATGGCAAACTTAATTCCCTCACGCCCAAGTCCAGAATGTTTCGTTCCACCAAATGGCATCGCATCGATTCGAAAATCACTACTATCATTAATCATTATTCCACCGACATCCATTTTGGCAATCGCTTCATGTGCCTTTCGAATATCATTAGTAAAAATACCAGCCTGTAACCCATAATCAACATTATTCGCTTTTTTTATGGCCTCATTTAGATCGCTAACGGTATAAAACAAGACAACTGGACCAAAGATTTCTTTTTTCGCAAGCAAACATTCATCTGGAACATTCGTTAAAACCGTTGGCAAATAATAGGCTCCATCCCGTTTCCCCCCAGTTAATAAAACTGCACCTCGATCAATCGCTTCATTAACTAAGTTTTCTACCTTGATTGCTTGCGTTTCAGAGATTAATGGACCCATGTCGGTCTGTTCTAAACATTTATCACCGACATGATACTTATTAACTAACTTAATAAATTTCTTTTGGAACAAGTCACTGATATCTTTTTCAATAAATACTCGTTGAACACCAAGACAATTTTGTCCTGCAGCCCAAAATGCTCCAGAAACAGTGGCTTTCACTGCTTCCTCAATATTTGCATCTTTTAGCACAATCACAGGAGAATTGGAACCCAATTCCATGCTTAGCTTCTTTAAGCCCGCTTTTTTAGCGATTTGTTCTCCTGTCTCGTAATCCCCAGTAAAGGAAATCATGCGAATCGCGGGATGGGTCACTAATGTATCACCTATCTCACTTCCGTAGCCCGTAATTACGGAGAGCACTTTTGCGGGGAGCCCTGCTGTTGAAAACGCCTCGGCAAGTAAGAGCGCACTTAATGGGGTAACAGTAGCAGGTTTTACAATGATTGCATTCCCTGCAGCTATTGCTGGACCGACTTTGTGTGCGACTAGGTTTAATGGATCGTTATAAGGGGTAATTGCACCGATAATTCCAATTGGCATCCTCTGAAAATAACCAACTCGATTTTCACATTCTGGCATTTGATCAAAAGAAATCGTTTCACCATGAATCCTCCGCGCTTCCTCTGCACTAATACGAAGGGTTTGGACGCTTCTATTCACTTCCTTCGTCGCTTCGCGAATCGTTTTGCTTCCTTCCCGTGCAATCGTAAAAACAAATGTATGATGATTGTCCTCAATAAAGTCAGCTGCTTTTTGAATAATTGACATTCGTTTATGAATTGGCATCGCTGCGGAGATTTTTGCTCCTTCTTTTGCTTCCTCAATACATTGGAGCATATCCTCCTGTGAAGCAGCAGGGACCGTATCTATAAAGCTATTATCCTGTGGGTTTCGAACCTCAATGGTACGCTGGCGTCCTACCCATTTTCCTGCCATAAACATTTTTTGCCCGGTCATCTGTGATTTCAACCTTATTCCCCCTTTTAGATGTCATTGGTTGGATGTGGTCCTTTTACGGTGAATAGTCAACAAATCAATTAACAGGGAGAACCCAGTTTCTTTTTTACCTGCACCAGCTCCGCATAAAGTTACATTACCTAATAAATCACATTTATACGTGATTGCATTTGTGGCCCCATTAATAAATGCTAAAGGGTCGGAAAGATTTATTTTTTCTGGGGCAATTCTGGCTACAACCTTGTTTCCTTCCTTGCGTGCGCTTGCTATTAACTTCCAGCGTTTTCCTTCGGTTTTTGCCACCTCAATGTCCTTTAATGTAATGTTCGAAATCCCTTCACAGAAAACTTCATTGACAGTGAGAGTTTTGTTCATAATATAGTTTGCTAAAATAACAATTTTATATCTAGCATCATATCCTTCTACATCACTTGTTGAATCTGCCTCTGCAAAACCTAACTGTTGTGCTTGTAATAGGGCTGATTCAAAGGGAAGTCCCTCCTCCTCCATTTTCGTCAAAATATAATTTGTTGTCCCATTTAAAATTGCACGTATTTCAGTTATCTCATTCCCAGCCAATGTTGTAATCGGCATTCGTAATGCCGGAGTGCCGCTCATGACCGTCCCTTCAAATCCCCAGAAAACTTCATACTTCCCAGCTAGGGCAGCAAGCTCCTCATAAGCGAGGGCAACTGGGCCTTTATTTGTCATCACCACGTTTTTGCCGTTTTCAAATGCTACTTTGCAATGGTCTATTGCCGGTTGACCCGTTTTCATATCCGTATAAGAAACTTCAACGATTGTATCAGCATTCGTTTCCCGGATCGTTTTCAAGCTATCCCAGCCTGTTATCAGTCCTGGTGTATCGGGGTAATTCTCTAAATTGCCCGTTTCCTTTAATACCGTTAAAACAGTCTCAATATCAAGTCCAGCTGGATGGTAAATTGCCCCCTTGTTTATATCTGAAATCGCGACAACCTTCGCCTCAAACCCCTCTGTTTCCCTTAGAAATTTATTTCGATCACGCAAAATTCCCATTAAACCTTGACCGACAACACCAAAACCAATAAAGGCTAATTTCTGTGTCATTCTGTAGCCCCCCCAATAGTTAATTGTGAAAGATTCACATCCTTCCTTAACACCTTTAATACACTTTTAGTTAAGATCGCCGTTCCAATTGATAAACACCTTTCATCAATATCAAATGTTGGTGTATGCAAATCTTTTTTCACTCCATTTTTTGAAGCACATCCTAGAAAAAACATTGAACTTGGGAGCTTCTGACTCACATATCCGAAATCTTCTCCTCCCATGCCAAATTTTCCGTTCATTATCGTAAATTCCGGAAAAATCTCTCTGATACTTCTTTCAATCAAACGATTTACAAACGAATGATTCTTCAATGCCGGCTCACCATTTTGAATCTGTAAAGAATAACTTCCTCCCATCGTTTCAGATATTGATAGTGCCCTTTTTAATTCCTCTGCTAGTAATTCACGTACTTCAGGAGTGTAACTGCGAATCGTCCCTTCAAATGTTACTTCAGAGGGAATAACATTATTTGCAGTGCCTCCATTAATTTTCCCGACGCTAATAACTCCAGCATCAAGGGCAGAAACTCGCCGTGAGATGATTCCGTATATAGACTGCATCACTGTACTAAGAATCCAAATTGGATCTGTCCCTAAATCAGGATAGGCCCCATGACCTCCAGTCCCAAAAATTTTGCCCTTAAATTCATCGACATTCGCCATACTGTAGCCATCATTCAGTTGAATTGCACCTACTGGGAGCCAAGGACACATATGAAGCGCCATCGCCATATCAACCTCATCATAGACGCCAGCTTCAATCATATAAGGAGCCCCTGACAAACCTTTGTCATCGGTGCTTTCCTCTCCTGGTTGAAAAATAAATTTAACCGTCCCAAAAATCTCCTTCTGTTGAAAGATTTCTCCAAGTATATGGGCTACTCCAAGTAAAATAGACGTATGGGCGTCATGTCCACAGGCATGCATGACACCGTCTACTTTTGACGCATATTCTGTTTGATTTTGTTCAGAAATCGGTAATGCATCGAGATCTGCTCGAAGGGCAATCGTAGGTCCATGCCCATTCTTCAATGTTCCGACTACACTTGTTTCTACGCCGAGTCCTTTCTCTACTTTCATTCCCTTAATCGTCTGCAAGTTTTCTGCGACAAACTTAGAGGTCCCGAACTCCATAAAGCTGAGTTCGGGATATTGATGAAAATAACGGCGCCAGGTTACTATTTGATTAAATCGTTTATTTACTTGTTCAATTAATTGCCCGTTTTGTAACATCATCGCTCCCATCTTTCTATAAAAAGTGAAGTAGTTCATCCTCTATGTTTCATACCTTTACATAATCAAACGCCTGTTTAAAATCTGCGATAATATCTTCAATCTCTTCAATACCGCAGGAGACACGAACCAACCCTTCAGGAATTCCCACTGCAGCCCGTTCCTCTGGTGTGCATTCAATGTGACTTGTTGTTCTAGCAGGCCCTACCGTCGTTTCAACGGCTCCAAGGTTTGCCGCTCGATTGGCAAAATTTAATTTTGGTAGCATTTCTCTTACCGTGTCCATACCCCCTTTTACGGCAAAGCTAAGCATTCCACCGAAACCCTTCATTTGTCTTTTGGCAATCTCATGATTTGGATGTGTTACCAAACCAGGATAAAAAACCTCTTCAACTAACTTTTCATTTTGCAAATACTTTGCAAGTGCCATGGCATTTTCTTCTTGTTGACGGACACGTAAATGAAGAGTCTTCATACCGCGAAGGATTAAATATGCAGCCATCGGATCCATCGTCGCTCCGTTTATTTCCCGATAATGGTAGATTTTATTAATTAATTCTTCTGATCCGCATACAAGGCCGCCTAATGCATCTGCATGGCCTCCTAAAAATTTAGTTGCGCTATGGATGACTAAATCAGCTCCTAAAGCTAGCGGATTTTGATTTATCGGAGTTGCAAACGTATTATCAACGATTACTAAAGCACCTGCTTTTTTACCTGCCTTTGACATACGCTCAATGTCGGTAATTTTAACAGTTGGGTTTGTTGGGGTTTCCAAGTACAAAATTTTACAGCCTTTAGCAACCTCCGCTTCGATTTGCTCATGATTTCCTGTGTCACAAAGAACAACATCTACCTTTTGCCGTGGAAGAAATTCAGTAAAGATTTTATTCGTGCCACCATACGTATCTTTTATTGATACAATTCGGTCTCCAGGTGTTAAAAAGGTAGCCAATGTATTGCTAATTGCAGCCATCCCTGTGGAGAAGCTTGTTGTTGCTTCAGCATCCTCTAAAATCTTTACTTTGTCTTCCAACGATTGAACAGTTGGATTTGTATTGCGCCCGTAAATGTGACCTTTCTTCCTTCCAGTTGCCACATCATACCACTCATCCATGTCATCGTAACCGTATGCTACACTTAAGACGACCGGTACTTGCGTTGCTCCATGAACTAAATAATCCTTTTCGCCCGCCCATACCGCTTTTGTACCAATTTTTGAATTCAACACATAATCACTCCTTACACTGATAAGAGAATCAATACTTCCATTAAAAACATTGAACCATTAAAAATTGTGACAATCGAATGAACTAGTAACCAATTGTTACCTTCTTTTCTTCTTAACTTATACTCTTTATAAACCCATCTTTAATAAATAAATGTCTAGGTAACGAAACAAACGTGTCACAACCTTTTTCAGTAACTCGGATTGACTCGCTCGCTTCGAATCCATATTGGTCCATCCAAATACCAGCGATAAGATGGAATGTCATATTTGGCTGTAGGATCGTCTTATCACCTTCCCGTATACTCGCTGTATGCTCCCCCCAATCAGGCGGATAGTTTAAACCAATTGCATAACCAAGCCGTGATTCCTTCGTAGCTCCTATTTTCGCAATCGTTTTTTTAAAAATCGCATCCATTTCCTCACAAGTAACACCTGGTTTAACTATGTCAAGACAAGCATTCAAGCCCTCGACTACGACATCAGATAGAGCCTGGATTTTATCATCTGGTTTTCCAATACTGACTGTTCTTGCGAGTGGGGAATGGTACCGCTTATAGCAGCCAGCCAACTCTAATGTAACAATGTCGCCTGGTTCATACTGATCATCTGTCCATGTTAAATGTGGAGTAGCTGTTCTCTCACCTGAAGGAAGCAAAGGGACGATTGCAGGGTAATCTCCACCATATGTTTCTGTCCCCTTAATTTGCGTATGAAATATTTCGGCTGCTACATCACATTCACGAACACCAACACCTATTAACTCGATTCCCCTCCTCATCGCTAATTCAGAAATCCTTGATGCACGCTTCATAAACTCAATCTCAGCAGTAGATTTTACTAAACGAATCCAATTAACAAGAAGGGAGGCATCCTTAAAGGTGGCATTCGGCAATCCTTTTTTCAATCGTTCATAACACTTTGCTGTAAAATAGTAATTATCCATTTCTACCCCAATAGATCTTTTATCCTGACCGATTTGACCTAAAATTTCGGCAACATAATCCATTGGATGTTTTAGCGAAGATTGAACATAATTATCTGGATACGGGAAGATGTTTTCATGAAATAGCCAAGTTGTAATTTTCGCACCATTTGCATCTTGCCCTCGACCAATCCAAATCGGTTGATCCTCATCATCGATAATGACTAACATTTGATGAACATAAAATGACCAAGCATCATAACCAGATAAATAGTACATATTTGCTGGATCCGTTATAAGCAACACTTCAATTCCCTTTTGAGACATGCTTTCTTTTGTTTTTCGAATCCTTTCTTGATACTCTGATGTCCCAAACTCCATAGGAACATCCCCCCTGTCTTTACCTATTGTCTAAAAATTTAAATAATTTACTTATGCTTTTATCATAGTTAAAAATAAAGAAATCGTCATTCGTCAAATTGTATGAAGTTTTTACTATTCCTCTCGTCAATGTAGCCGAAAGAAAACTAGGTAAAAAAAATCGAGTATAATACCAATCAGGTTTTATACTCGATTCCATCATATTCTTTCAACATATTCATCTTTCTTGTTGGTTTCCGTATAATCCTAACTTCCAAGTTTTTATACATACATCTAATAAAAATAAATCATCAGGATCAACAATCGATAACCCTGTCAAAGATTCAATCTTTCTTAAGCGGTAAAGCAAAGATTGTCTATGCAAATTTAACGACCTAGCAGTTTGACTTACATTCCCATGGCAAAGATTATAAGCATTTAACGTTCCTATAAGATCCATTTGGCGTTGTTTATCATATTGATACAGTGGCTCAATCGTTTTAAAAATGATCTCCTGCATCTCCTCATCATTTGCCAAATTTAATAAAATACGGTCAATCCGAGTATTTTCATATACCGTCCTAAACCCGATTCCATTTTTACGTCTCCCTAACTTTAAGGCTAGCTTCGCATTTTTATAGCTTTTTTCAAAACCATTTAACCCATCATGGAAATCTCCAATTCCCCATGAAAGGACTACATCTGGCAATAAACTTCGGAGTCGGCGTTCCACTAAATCGAGGAAAGCTGCATGGTTTTCATTTTGGAAACCTGATGCCGGTTCAATAAATAAGATCAGTTCATCTTCTTGATAAGTCATCATACTTTCTCGATTTAAAGATTGCGCAGCATATAAAATCTCCTCTTCAATATAACGAACCATGCTTTCAAGCCACACTTCGTATGGTTCTTCTTTCGTTTTTTGTTTTTTAAAAAGTTGCTGCAAATTCTCTGGATAACCAACAATACAAAAATAAGGTGTTTTTAATTGATACCCTAGTAATCTTGCTCGAGAGATTGCTTCATTCCAAGTATGGATTTTTCCATTAGCAAGATCATTTACAAAATCACTCCGAAGTCGTAACTTTGTAGCCTCGATTGCATTTTTTCGGGAAAACCAAAGGGCAATTGTTGTCAACGAATGCTCTAATACAGTTACAATATAATTCGTTAAAAACGTTTCTACAGAAAGGTAATCTGGTAACAATAAAAACAAATAACCTTGAATGTTACCAGATACTTGAAGAACAGGAAGCTGTAGACAGGTATATCCTTCCAATTCAATCTTAACAAACTTACGGAACATAGGGTCGTGCGGCAATACGGACATTGCTTCACTCGCTGGAACAAATCCCTCTAGAACAAATTTGTTCCAATTTTTTATCATTTTATGGTTTTTGTTTTGCTGCTCTTGAATCTTTCCTGCTCGATTAGTTAAGACGAGAGGATAACCAATCTGTTTTTCAATATAAAGCAAGATCGTTTTTAAATCCTTTTCTTGCAAGATTAGTTTTAAAAGCTCCTGTTGAATTTTTTCTGATCTATCTCTTTCTTTATACTGACGATTATTTATTTTACCCATAACCTCTTCAATGATATTGGCAAAACGCAGTTCCCAAGGAAGCTCAATTAAGATAAAATTCTGTTTTTCTGCTAATTCAATCACTTCTTTTGGGATATCAAAAAGGTGCCTCCCGACTGCAATCATAAGTGCTGATGCTTCGGAATTAATGATATCTTGAACAAACTCCTTAAGGACCATTACATCTTGCCCAGTACCAATTGCCGTACTTAATACGAGTTCATTTTTACGAACAAAATTCTCTACTGGCATTTCAATAACAGAAATCCATTGAACATACCGTTCGTTTATAAGATTTTCACCCGCTCTAACGGATGCGCTCTTCATCATTTCTAAGTCCAATACATCACCAATCGTCATTTTCATTAAATTCACTCCTCAACCTATGATATTTTTACAAACCATTGGACAGAGGATTAATGTTGAACGAAACATGTACATATTCTGAATGGCACACGATTCCTCAAGTAAATCATTTATAAAAATCAGCAAAAAAACTCCTATTCTATAAGAATAAGAGCTCTTTGTTAAAAATATGATTATTCAAGAGAAAAAAGTAAACCTATCGTGTCACTTCAAGTGATTGATTCCCAAATTGGCTCCCTAATAAACTTCCGAAAATAAAAGTGATAAACGAAAGCAAAATTGGCAATACCACCGTATGAATGCCAAACGGGTTCGGGAGAAAAATATGAAATAAAATATAGGAGCTTACACCAACAACCATAGAGGAAATTGCACCATACTTGTTTCCTTTTTGCCAATATAGCCCCATTACAACCGGCCAAATAAACGCAGCTTCTAAGCCTCCAAAGGAAAATAAGTTCAACCAGATGATAAGGTCAGGTGGACTCAACGCCATAAGGAAAACTAAAACTCCAAGAACTGTGGTAACACTAAAACTCATCTTTTTCACTAGCTCATTACTTGCGTCAGGTTTTATATAGTTTAAATAAACATCTTTAACAACAGCTGAACTGACTAATAATAATAATGAGTCAACTGTAGACATAATTGCAGCCATCGGTGCAGCTAACACGAGCCCTGCAAGCCATGCAGGCAGGACTTCTACTGCAAGCAACGGCATGACAGTATCAGCAACTTCTACTCCTGGCAAAACTGACCGAGCAAACACACCGATTAAGTGCATACCGAGCATAATGGTGCCTATTACGATTGTCCCAATGATAATTGCTCGATGCATTGCTTTCGCATTTTTATAGGACATCGCTCTTATCGTAATTTGCGGCAAGCCAACAACACCAACACCAACGAGAATCCAAAAAGATGAAACATAAAGTGGGGTTAACCCTAAATCGTGACCATATGGAGTAACTAAGTTTGGATTTTCCGTCATCAAGTCACTCATAATATTTGTGATGCCCCCACCAGCAATGATTGTAGCGATAAGCAAAATGAATGTACCAATGAACATGACTGTTCCTTGGACTGCATCTGTTATTGCAACAGCTCTAAAACCACCGATAATAACATAAATGATGACAGAAACAGCAAATATAAACAATGCGCTCGTATAAGATAAGCCAGTAACAGATTCAATTAAACGAGCACCACCAACCCATTGGGCAGCCATCGCAGAAAAGAGGAAAATAATAATACTTGCAGCAGACAGTAATACGACCCATTTGCTTTCATAACGTTCTTTTAAAAAATCAACCAAAGTTATAGCCTTATACTTTCTTGCAACGATGGCAAACTTTTTTCCAAGAATCATTAATACAAAATAACCGGTAGCAAGTTGTGCCATTGACAGCAAGACCCAACCAAGTCCTTGAGTATAAGCAGCCCCTGGTCCCCCAATAAAGCTACTCGCACTCCCATAAGTTGCGGTCATTGTCATTGCTAAAATAAAGCCACCTAATTGCCTTCCGCCAAGAAAGTATTCTTGTAAAAATGAGTTTGAAGCCTTAATATATGTATTTGCCCATAACCCTATGAAAAAAATAAGTAATAGAAATAGGATTAATGGTGTAATAACTGCCCAATTCATTCGTTCTCCTCCAGGTCGTCCTCAAAAGGCACTTCTTTAAAAAAATATTTAACTGCAAAAATGACTAAAATAATCATTACAATAAACCCCACAACACAACTAAAAAAAAACCATGCGGGAAGACCGAAGATAAATGAATATTCTTCCACTGGACTTGAACCAAGGCCATATGCAAAGCCATACCACCATACAAAATTGATGATAACAAGGATCACTCCAATCCAGGCTTCCCGGTAGGCAATGGTAAAGCGTGGGTCCTTCTCATCTATGCCATGCTTCATGCTTTTCTCCTTTCCAATTTAAAACATCAATCCACTTATTTTAATATAAATGACTCCGTTTTGTTTAGTGATTCATGAAGATTATTAGAAAATCACTGTAAGCTCATTGTCTATTTTTAAAATTCCTATATAAAAGAGGCTCCCTTAACGGTAATTACATATACTTTTAACATCATATTTACTATAATTTAACAGTTTTTCTTTAAAATGAAAATATAAAAAAGAAAATACAATTATTAAAATTCGAGGAGATGATCTAAATGTTTTTGAGGAAATTAGCAGAGAAACGAAAGCTTACCATTTTTTATTGTCAACAAGGAACTACAAAAACAATTAAAGGAGAGCTTTATAGCATTAATATAAAAGAACAAACCCTTTCAATATTAGATGAACAGCAAAAAGTATTTTGCCTTCCTCTTTCAGAGATTAAACAGATTGACTAGCAACAAATCCCTTTTTCGACCGCTTTTCAATATCCTCCTCCTACTATCTCTCCATTTACTCATTCGGCCACTAGAGCATATTCTGAATAATAATCATTAACAATGTTCATTCTAAATCATGAAAAAATAATATATAAGGAGCAGATCAATGGATAACAATCAAGTACCGATGCCTAATCCTCCACGAGCGATTTCTTCAAAAGATATCCTATATTTGAAGGATGCTTTATCTTGGGAACTAAATGCATTTAAAAAGTTCCATTTTCTAGCTGAGCAAGCGACGGATGAAGAAATTAAACAAGCTTTAGACAACGCAGGGAGAATGCACCAAAACCATTATGAAAAATTATTGACTCATTTACAAGTTGATAACAATACTCTCATGGCAAATATGCAAAATCCAAACCAAACTCAACAACATTAAAGAGGTGAAAACAATGCAAAATCAGCAATCCCAAAATAGCAACCAAATTGCTAACCCTTCTACTGGACAATTGCCAAAGGTAAAAGGGCCGGAAATGAATGATCGAGATTTCGTAAACGATGGCTTAAGCACATGTAAATACTTAACAGATAGTTTGAATATTGCCGTACGCGAAGCAAGCCATGAGCAGCTTTATCATGATTTGCTCCAAATGCTTCAAGAAACTCACGACAGTTGCAGAGAGATGTATAATTTGATGTTCAGAAAAGGTTGGTACAAACTAGAAGCAGAAAACCAACAAAAGATTGACCAAGCTTACCAACAATTCAGCAATTATTCAACACAGTTTCCATATCAATAGCCTTTTAAATATGGGTCTGTCCAAAATTATTTAATTTTAACTTTTTGGACAGACCCATTTCCCTTTACCTATTCAAATTTTTTCTTTTTCTGAATAACTCCTCCGATTTTTTTATGGGATTAATTTGCGGGTTGTTCCTATCCCTATCCTCATTATTCATTTCAGAAAAAAAATTAAAAATTTGTAATAAGTATTTTCTTTTCTCTATTGGGAATATTACTCCTATAAACGTGACGGATGACCAAAAAATAGTAAAGGGTTAGAAGAATGTGAATCGAAAAGTAGAAGCGATCTTTTGGAGTATAGCACTCCCAGGCTTTAGTCAACTTATAAATGGAAAACTAATAAAGGGTATCATGTTTGTTTTCCTTGAAATTATCATTAATGTGCAAGCGAACTTCAACACGATTATCATACATAGTTTTCATGGAAATATTGACAAAGCAATCGAACAAACCAATTTTCAATGGTTAATGTTTTACCCTTGTTTATATTTTTTTGCTATGTGGGATGCTTTTAAAGATGCTGGCGGAGGAAAGGGTCGTTTTTCTTTTCTGCCATTTGTATTTGCTGCTTATTTTGTAACAGCAGGCTTAATTTTTTCAACTAAGATAACACTATTCGGTGTGTTAATTGGTCCTGTTTGGCTCCCGATATTGTTTGTAGGGCCAGGACTTTTAGTAGGCTTTGTTTTACGGATGATATTAGTAAAGAACGACAATATTGCTTAGAGGTGATTCCTATGGATTTAAACCGTGTCAAACAAATTTTATCATCAAGTGCTGATATTTCAGTCCATTATAATGGTGTTTCTGTTTGGATTGAAGATGTGGATGACTCATCAAATATGGCGATTGTTACTGGACGAGATACAAAAGATGAACCAATGCCTGTACCTATTAACGAATTAGTCGAAGAGTAAATCACTAGTAGGCACTCAGATTGGTTTCTCAAGTGCCTTTTAAAAATCAAGAATATCCTTTATAAAAATTAGCGGTCAAACAATCGGTTTACCTCTCGACGTAACTCAGCTAACAACTCAAATTTAGAGGAATAGCCTAAACTATCTACAATGTTTCGGTAATACCACTCTTGGTCATCCCTACCACGTTTAAACCTTGTCCATACTTCTTCTCCATTCGTTATTAAGTCAGAGTGTATGGAGCGAATATTATGAAGTTTATCTGCACATGCGACCACTCGTATATCTTCTGAAGCAGTTTTTAGAAATCGAATGGTATGTTCTTTCCTTTCTTTCCAAGGAAGTGATTTATTTGGTTCAGAGCAACCTTCAACAATTTTTGCAATTTCGTTTCCAAACCAATGGTTAATTTCAGCCAAAGTCAACGTTGTATCCTCTACTGTATCATGGAGAATGGCAGCACAAATTAACTCATCCGGATAACCAGCTTTCATTAACAACATTCCAACTGCTACAGGGTGAGTGATATAAGGGGTCTTTGTTGCCTTCCGATATTGCCCCTCATGAGCTTTACTTGCTACTTGAAGTGCCTTTTCAATTAAATCAATGTTCATTTGCAACTTCTCCTTCCGCGACCTCTCTAAGATTTATTTTAACACTTAACATCTTTAATGTTTTAAACATATATCCACCTCCTTAAATCCTTTCATACAATTTATTGTTTTGGGAATGATAGAAAATACATAATTAGAAAGAAAGGAAGATCGCTCATGAAAAGAATAGCGTTCTTGATGATGTTCATCCTTTTCTCCCTTCTTATCGGCTGTAGTGCTGATGAAAAGAAAATCGTTATAATGGAAGATTTAAATAATCCTTCTAGAGAAGAAATTCGTGCAAAAACGCAGATTCAACCAAATGATTCCTATCTACTTTCCAATGAAGTAGGGCTCGGAGCGACTCGTAAACAATTTGATCAGGCATATGGACAGAATGTTGGCGACTTAGAAATCGCCAGGTACGAGGGTGAATTTATGATTGTTAATTTTGAAAATCACAGAGCCGTAAATATTCAATATCAATTCCCTTACAAGCCTGGTGAAAAATTATCTGATAAAGAGATTCATTCATACCTACAGGAACGACTTCCTCTTGACGCTGTTGAGATTAAGCGACTTAATACAAACTCGAATCAGGAGATAATTGAATACCGTAGTGAGTCATTAAGAAAAACGATTCCCAGTCATAGCTTTAGAGGGACCGATCCAGGTAATTTCGTCGTTACTGTATATAAAAGCGATCGTGGGGTAATGAATATTACCGTCAGCGTCGGTGGGACAAATGAGTAATTTTGGATACAATTAAATCTTAAATAAGCCCGGGGTGAAAACACCATGGGCTTATTTAAGATTTTAAAAACGTCTAGCTAAAAGCTGCAATGCTTCGTACATCCTTCTAAAACTAATTCTTTTTTTCCGTCTTGGATACGAACAATGGTTAAGCTTGTTCCGGAAATAGAAGGTGACGACCACATTTCCGCAATTGGAGCCTGACGACATAAGAGCAGGAGAGTTTTTACAACTACTCCATGGGTAACAACGAGAACATTCCCTTCAGGTGTCGTATCCTCTAAATCGTTTAAAAATTCACTTACTCGTTTTTGAACATCTACAAAAACCTCTCCAACAAGATTTATGAATTTTTCCGGTTTATGGAAATATGAATGGAACTCTGCTGGAAATAGTGCCTTTATTTCCGCCTCTGTCTTTCCTTGCCATTCGCCAAGATCAATTTCTAATAATTTGTCATCTTCTTCAATAGGGATTTTTCGTTCGTCACGAACAATTTTGGCTGTAGCCATTGCACGTGGGCTTGGTGAAGAAAAAATTCGCTTAAATTGCGTATTTTTTAATCGTTCACCCAATAAAATAGCATTTTCCCTTCCCTTTTCCGTTAAAGCTGAATCCAACCGCCCTTGCATCCTTTTTTGTACATTCCATTCTGTCTCGCCATGGCGAATCACATAAACATTAAGCATTGTATCCACATCCCACATTTACTTCATGAAAATAAAAATCGGAGAGACTCGCAATCACAGATTCTTTTTCTTGTTCATAAACGACAATAAAACAAGTAGCGGGTCCAGCTGATTTAAGCAAATTTAAATCAGACTCTAATTGAGTTAGGCTAAATGTACGATTATAAAAAAGTTGATTTAATTCATATAAAATTCCTTTAGAACCGACAGGTAATATGATTACGTCCTCTATTAACGAAAGCTTTTTGAACAGCGATAATGGAACTACTTTAAAAGCTTCATCTACCACTTCATTGCCAACGAGAGGGGATCCGATCACGGCGATTTTCGTTTGTTCGGAATATACCAACGGTGCTTGATCTTTTTTTCGTTTCTTTTTTCCTAAAATGGTAAGGCTAATCGCTGATTGGTTTAACTGGAAATTACTTTCTGTGCTTCCTGTAATCTCAATGTTTTCAATGGATAGCTCAATCAAACCCTTTTTAATTCCTGCTATAAGATCCAGCCAGGCATCTTCTTCACAAAAGTTCTGCAGCGTCACAGCAAACGGCTCCCCGCCAGCTGCAATACATTCCATTGCCGCAACTCGAAATGAAAAATATGCAACGACATCATACGGTACCTTCACCGCATCTTTATCCTTCTTACCAATTGCACCGCTATTATCACAGGCAATCACAATTGTTTCGTCTTGATTAAACGGAATATATAAAACATCTCTCATCCGTTTACCTTTTCCCTTGGAAGCTCAGACTTCAACAAAAATGCTAGCCTCGGAATGAGAATCAACGCAACGATTGTATTAAGTACAGAACCTACAAAAAGAGAAGGAACAAGTGCTAAATAAAAAGCTTCTCCGAGCAAAAATAAAAACGGAAGCGGTGCCGCAAATGTATTTCCTAAAATAAATAGGATTGCTGCCACCCATATTTTTCCATTTTTATAGAATAGATAGAAAATAAAAGCTAATACAGCCATTTCTATCGCAATGAGGCCATGCATCGCTCCTAATGGCATGCCTCCAATTATAGCTGAAAGAAGATGCCCCATTCCCCCAACGACAGCTGCTGCAGCTCCACCTAACAATCCAGCTGCAAGGAGCGCTGGAAAAGCATCGAATGCGACACTCCCGATAATCGCCGGCACCTTTATAGCTGCTCCAATTGCTGTTAAGGCAACAAGAACTGCCGTTGTCGTAATTTTTTTATGCATTTTCTTATTCACCCTTGCGCTTCCCGTCACGAAAAACTTTCGCACTACGCTCATATTCAACATCTTTCTCATTTAAGCGGAAATTAATTACTCTCGCTAAAGCAAAGAAATAATCCGATAACCGGTTTAAGTATTTAAGTGGTTGCTCAGATTCACCACTATCTGTTTTTACTAGAGAAACGACTAATCTTTCCGCTCGTCTTGTCACTGTTCTCGCAATATGAATCGAAGCTGCTGCTGGTGTACCTCCAGGTAAGATAAACCGTTCAAGCTCAGGTGCTTCCTTAATCAATTCATCAATTCTAGCTTCTAAATATTCTACTGACTCTTGTTTCAATTTTAATTCTCGCTTTTCGGTTATATTCGCTAAGTCTCCACCGCAATCAAATAATTCATGTTGGATTTTTTCAAGATCAGCTAATAAATCTTGGAAAATAGATGGATCTAATTGAGTAACCGCTTGACCAACAAAGCAGTTTACCTCATCCACTGTCCCATAAGCTTCAACGCGAATATCATCCTTGTCTACTCTACCACCGATTAGACTCGTTTTTCCTTTATCCCCTGTTCGCGTATATAATTTCATTCATACTCTCCCCTTTTCTTAAATTAATTTATTAAACTGGATTACATGTTGTATCACACTATTTTATTCTATTATTTATTCCATACCAGATAAGATCAACTCGCTTCGCATATGCGACCGTATCCTGATAAGCCCAACCAGTCCCATCTCGCCATTTCCGTTCATCCGTATGGATTGGGACAATTCCTTTTGAAATATCCGTTCCAATTATGATCAGTGTACGTTGATTCTGTTCGTTTTCCCATTCTAACCATCCATTTAAATACTTTCGCCAATTAAAACGGATTTCCCTTCTATCATATTGAGTTGCCAGATCTTTAAGCCAATACTCAACTCCCTCTAACACAATCACGTTCGATTCATTCTCATCTTCCAAATTTTCTGGTAGAGGTACCCCATGGTAAGCCGAGCACCAATAATGAGAGGTTTGACTTAAGTCGTAATACTCCCTGACCCAATTTGCTTTGCCGTTAAAGGCACCTCCTGTAACAAAGTGCATCGTTCTTTCCTCCTCCACCCATCATTCTTCCATAAAAGTTCATAGCCAGTTCCATGGGGAACTTGCCAATCCCAAAAATCTCTTTGTATTGGTGCGTACTTAGATAACATGTAACGAATCACACCACCATGTGTGATAATTACCGCTCGTTTCTGATCCAAATTAGATAGGGTTTGACAAACATTCTCCCAACCACGCTCAATTCGGCTGACAAATTCAATGTACGATTCTCCGTTTGGCGGTTTAGTCGTATGAAAATTAGCTAACCAATTTTTATAATCGGGGTTGTGTTTTAATTCGTTGTATGTCTTTCCTTCCCATTCGCCAAAATGCAGTTCACGGAACTCTGATACCAATCTAGGTGCTTTTTTCGGGAAAAGAAGCTTAGCCGTGTCAATACATCTTCCTAAATCACTTGTAAAGATAAGTTCAGCCTTTAACCGAGAGTTTTTCAGTTTATCCTTCTCCTCCTGGCATAAAGGCGAATCACTCCATCCTAAATAAGCTCCCCGTTTGTTATCCTTTGTCATCCCATGGCGAAGTAATGTAATAACCATAGTGTCATCCATAGCAACAGCTCCGTCCCTTCTACACTCGCTCCAAGAACATCTCCAGTCGTGCCACCAAACCAGGAAATTGTTTTTTTAATTAAAAGCGTTAATATCAAACTTGAAACGACAATAAACACAAGCATTCCCAAGAAAGCATTGCTAAAAACAATTCCTGTAAAGATTAAAAGCAATAACAAAAAAAGAGGATAGACAGTGAGTGTCCATTTATTTGCTGCACCTTTAAATAAAGTTCCCAAGCCACTTTTTTTTGCTGTTTTCCCTTTTAGCAAAAGAACACCCATGACCATTTTTCCGAAAAATGGAATTAACGCAATCAAAAAATACGATTGTGGTGTTTGCATGATAATGATTTCATATATAAAGAAAAACTTTCCTGCTAACAGGATGATGACCGATAATACACCAAATGCCCCTGTTCGCGGATCAGACATAATTTCAAGCCTTTTTTCTTTCTCTTGATAGGAGAAAAAGGCATCACTCGCGTCCATCCAACCATCGAGATGAATCCCGCCAGTAATAATAATACAAGCAAGCCATACAATAAAGGCAATCGCTAAACTCGAAAAAGGTGTCCATTCAGATAGAGCAAAAACGATAAATGCATAAATTCCACCTTGGACGAGCCCGAGCAGAGGAAATGTTTGAATGGCCTTTTCTAAATGTGCTTTATCCATTGGCAATGATATGGGAATTGGGATACTTGTGAAAAATTGAAAATTAATTAATAATCCTTTAATCCAACTCATTTTTCTTTCTCCATCGAAGGGTAATCTCTTTCAGCTTCTCCCAATCGATATGCTTTAGAAAATGAGCGGCAAGTTCATCATATTTCTGTTCCTTTAATTCTTGAATGGGAACAATTCCCTGTTCTTTAAGCCCCTTTCTTCTACGCAAACGATTTAACCACTGGTTTCTCCACTTATCATTATGAAACAGGTGATGAAGATAAGTTCCAATCATTTGACCGCTATTGCCATAATAACCTTCTTCACGTCCATCGGATAATAATAAAAAGTGTCGATCACTTTCCTGCTTTGTCTCACCGAGATGAATTTCGTATCCATCGATCGTTAAATCCATTCCTGTGTATGGGTGAAGTTTTCCTTCGACTCTAATCGTAAGCTTTTCTTTGGAAAAAGTTGTAACCGCCGGAATGAACCCAAGCCCTTCCTCCTCTGTAAAACGGATCCCCGTATCCGAACCTGTTGGATCAATTAATCTCATGCCTAACATCTGATAACCCCCACAAATCCCTACAACATAACCGCCCTCATCGACAAATTGTCTGACTCTTTTATCAAAACCAGCATTTTTAAAGTACTGTAAATCGCGAATCGTACTTTTCGTACCCGGAAGAATGATTGCATCTGGGTTTTTAATTTCATCGGGATGCTTTACCCATTTAATCGCAACATCTTGCTCATAATAAAAAGGCTCAAGATCACTGAAATTTGAAATATATGGAGGCTTGATTACGACAATCTCAATGGTGTTAATCGACTCATTCGTTGATGATAATGGCAATGAAAGAGAATCCTCGGCATCTATCATGTGGTTATCCATATAGGGCAATAATCCTAAAACAGGAATACCTGTCTTTTCCTCAAGCCACTGTATTCCATTCTCAAATAAAGACGAATCACCACGAAACTTATTAATAACAATCCCTTGAACCCTTGCCCTTTCATCATCGCTTAGAAGTTCTAAAGTACCTACTATACTTGCAAATACCCCGCCACGATCAATATCAGCAACTAAAATGACCGGAACATCGGCCATTTCGGCAACCTTCATATTAACTAACTCTTTCGCTTTTAAATTCACTTCAACAGGGCTCCCTGCCCCTTCCATTACGATCAAATCATATTTTTCTTCTAGTTTTTCTAGGGAAGAGGTAATCGTTTCAAGACCCTTCTCATAAAAAGAATCGCGATAGTCTCTACCAGATAATGTTTTCGTAGCTTCTCCAAGTAAAACAACTTCCGAATCCTGATCTGATCTCGGTTTTAACAAAATCGGATTCATTTCAACCGTTGCTTCTGTATTCGCCGCTTCTGCTTGTATTCCCTGCGCTCTACCGATCTCTTTGCCATCAATCGTAACGTAAGAATTATTTGACATATTCTGCGATTTAAATGGCACGACGCGAACCCCTTCATTTGCAAATGCTCGACAGATAGCAGTAGCAATTAAACTTTTCCCAACGTCTGATGCGGTACCTTGGATCATAATTCCTTTCATCCTTGCTCCGCTCCTTTCATCAATAACGGAAACCCGCTTTCAACCAAAAATGCCTTTTTTGCCATTTTTACCATTTCGTGATGGAGAACAGCTAACATTTTTTGATAGGTTAAAACGAGCTCATCATCTACAATTACGTCATTTAACACTTCATTGCTAACAACAATCAACGCCTGACAATTGCTAGCAATTGTCGTTACAGCTTTTAAGACGGAACCGATTAGCTGTTGTTGAAATAATCGGTCCCTCCACTGATCCTCCCCTTGGAAGAATTCATTATTTAAGAGCGTTGTCAAACAATCAAGCAAGACGATATCCTCCATGTTAAAGACATCTTCTATCTTTTCTAACTGAAAAGATTGCTCCCACGTGTTCCAATAAAATCCACTTTCTAAACGATCTTTTTTATGCTTAGCTATACGAGCTTCCATTTCATAATCACTAGCTTGCCCCGTCGCAATATAATGGAGCTGCTTGCCAGTGTCACCAACCATTTCAACGGCCATTTTTTCAGCAAAGCTGCTTTTCCCACTACGAACCCCACCGGTTATAAAGATGATTGAAGACTGTCCCGCCATTCCACCACCGCCTCCATTAATCGATTATTGTCGTGAGGTGCTTTTATTGCAAACCTTATCCATTCTCCATCAATTCCGGGAAAATTCATTGTATGTCTCGGAATGATTCCTTTTTCAAGTAAAAATTGAAAAAACGGAAATTGATCCTTTAACTTAGGTTCCTTTAACAAATAAAAATTTGTTGCTGATAATGATACCTGGAAATTCAGACTTTGATAAAAGGAAAACAAACGCTTCTTCTCCGTACTGACTAATTCAATCGTTTTATTACGATAGGATTCGTTTGAAAGACACCATTCTCCTGCTTTAAGTGCAATTGCATTTACACTCCACTGAGGTTGATAAGTGATAAGTTTATTAATAATTGTTCGATTTGCGATTAAATATCCAAGCCTAAGGCCAGGAATCGCATACATTTTCGTCATCGAGCGAATAATCAGTAAATTCTTGAAATCACTTATGCAATCAATGAGCGGTTCATAATTTAAAACGAAATCATAAAAAGCTTCATCAACAATTAGAAAACAGTTTTTTTGAGCGCATAACTGAAGAATTTCTAAAACCGTTGATTTTGAATAATAAATGCCTGTAGGATTGTTCGGATTACACAAAAACAGTGCATCAGCCTTATCAAGTTTTGATGAGAGATTTGCAAAATCCCATTTCCATTGATTAGGTTGTAACTGGTGGTAGTCAATTGTACATCCATTGGCTCGACAAGCTTCTTCATATTCAGAAAATGCCGGTTGTACGATAACCACCCTCTTACCAGCTAGCATTCTAGCTATCAAGTAAATCAACTCTGCCCCACCATTTCCTAAGAGAAGTTGATCTTTCGTTATTCCAACATGGTTTGCAAGCTTTTCCTTTAACAGATTTCCTTTTGGATCAGGATAATCAGTAATTGTATGAAAAAGACTTTGCCAATTTTCTTTTAAAATAGCAGGTGGACCAAGTGGATTAATATTCGCACTAAAATCTACTTTTTCCTTTGGCATTTCCTTGTTTAATGCCTCAAACAAATATTGTGGATTCGATCCATGTGATGGCCATTTCACTTAAAATTCCTCCGACCCATAGTAAGATTAAAAAGACAGGGATTGTTCTTGTGACAATTGTGTTCGTTTTCAAAATATGATTTTTTTCTAGTTGAATGAGTGGATTCCCCATCGTCGCACGATTAGAAACGAGACCCTTATAGAAATTGATTCCTCCAAGTTGTACACCAAGAATGGCAGCCACTGCGGCTTCCCCCCAGCCACTATTCGGGCTTGGATGTTTGGGCGCATCTTTTTTTACTATTTTCCTCGCTTCCGAGCGAGAAATAAATTCAGGCTGATTTACTATGAGCATACAAAAAGATGTTAGACGGCTAGGAAACCAATTTACGACATCATCCAATCGAGCAGATGCCCAGCCAAATTGTTTATATTTCTCATTTTTGTAGCCAACCATGGAATCACATGTATTAATCGCTCGATAGATAAGAGCCAGTGGGGCACCACCAATTAGCGCCCAAAAAAGCGGGGCAGTTATCCCATCACTCGTATTTTCTGCAACCGTTTCGATTGTTGCCCTGGTAATTTCTGCTTCATTAAGCTGATCTGTATCCCTACCAACAATATAGGAGAGCTTTAATCGCGCTTCCTCCAGCTTGCCTTTATTCAATGGCTCAAATACTGTTATTGCAGCCTCTTTAAGGCTTTTTTGGGCAATGGTTGTCGAAATCAGTAATGATTCTACAGCAATTCCTACAATCAGGTGAGTTCGGTACGCAAATATTACAAGTAAAATCGAAAGTCCACCAACGATGACCAAAACTGTAAAAAGCATTAGCATCCCTTTTGCTTTTTTAAATTTTCCGTTGTTCAAGCTTTTTTCGAGTTTACTGATAAGGAAACCCATCCATTTTACAGGGTGAGGCCATTTTGGAGGATCACCAACGATAAGGTCAATTACAAATGCGAACGTAAGAGCAACTAAATGAGTTAGAATCATTCGATTTTCACCCTTTTTCTACTCTTTTTTATTGCGTTTACGGTACATTCATAGACGCCTTGGCCAATTAATTTGCCGAGTGGGGTAATTGTCCCAGCATACTCTAGTTCTCGTCCTATTTGTGTTGCTGCAACCAATATACTATCCGTTGAGGTTCCGCTAGCAATCGTTCCAGTTAGTTGATCTTTCACTTCAAGTTCCTGCAATCCCTTTGCCTTTGCTTCCGTTGCAGTCATAATACTTTGAATAAACGCCTCTTCTGTTAGTGTTCCATTAACGAGAACCCAAGTATTAATGGTACCCGGTGTCAATTGAAATGTATGTTGGGCACTGTTAGAAGCATCAATCGCATTTCCCACACCCGCTGTGACAACTATGAATACAGAAAAACCTTGTCCTTTTAACAACTGATAACTAACATCTTCCGTCATTACCGCTGTCATCATGCCTACAGTTTCTCCTGGTTCTATCCCATTTTCTTTTAGAAATTCAACCATTTCTCTACGATGATCAGAACAATTATAATTTTTATCAACATGACGATTAATAAATACTTGATACCATCCTGTTCCTGAGCCAACAACACCCGAAGACATCGTTCTTAGCGGAATAGGAGAATTTAGTTCAATATATTCGTGATTAATTTTCAAAAAGGATTCATTGATGACGATTTCCTCCGATTGAATCGTTTTCACTTCTGGCAATAAGACCATTTGTGGAGCAGGAACTTTTGGATGAGGTTGTTTCTGAATTTTCGTCCGATAAACAGCGTTTATCCGATCTTCACGTAAAACCTCGTTCGGAATATCGTCCAAATTAATATGGCCATTTTCCATTAACAGCAATCTGTCACAATATAAACCAGCTAGGTTTAAGTCATGAAAGATTGAAATAATTGTCAGTCCTTGCTCTTTAGACCATGTTTTCAAACGATCAAGCAATTCCTTTTGATAAGAAAGGTCTAAATGGTTCGTTGGCTCATCAAGTAATAAAATCTCTGGTTCCTGGGCTAATGCTTGCGCGAGAAATACCCGTTGTCTTTCTCCCCCAGAAAGTTGTTGAATATCATGATTTTGGAAGCGTGTAATCCCTGTTTGTTCCATTACTTGTTGAACAATGCTTTCGTCCTCATCTGTCCAAGCTTGAAACCACCCATTTTGATGGGCATACCTTCCAAGTGAGACCGTCTCTTTTACTGTATAGGAAAAAGCTTGAGTGGAGTGCTGTGGAAGTACAGCAACGATTTGAGCAAGTTCCTTCGGAGAGTAACTCTTTATTGATTTCCCTTTTAATTGGACATTTCCATTCGTATATGGAAGCACACCGCTTATCATTTTTAATAAGGTCGTTTTTCCACTTCCATTCGGTCCTAAGATCCCAAATAGCTCCCCTCGCTTAACCTCAAAGGAGACATTTCTCAAGACCGATTCTCCTGAATATCCTCCTGTTAATTGCTGAACCTTCAACATGCTTATCCACTTCTTTCCAAACGTCTTTTCATTAAGATGATGGCAAATACCGGAGCACCAATCATCGCGGTAATTACGCCTATCGGCAACTCTGTTGGGGAAATAATCGTCCTGGCCACAAGATCTGCAAGAATTAGGAACCCACTTCCAGTAAGAATCGATAAAGGCAATAAATGACGATGGTCTGGTCCCCATAGGAGTCTTGTTAAATGTGGAATAACAAGACCGACAAAACCAATTGTTCCCGAAACTGCAACAGCTGCCCCCGTTAAAATGGAACCAGCTATTAAAATGAGCATTTTCCGTTTTTGAACATTTACTCCGATATGTTGAGCTCGTTCCTCTCCGAATGACATCGCATTTAGCTCTCTTCCGTTAATTAAGAGAATAATCGAGCCGATAATAAAAAACGGGGTAATAATTTTTATGTATTCCCAACCACGCATCGACACACTCCCCATTAACCACCCGATAATCTGTCTTAATTCTTCTCCAGTTAAAGCAATCATTAAGGATATTATTGCACCTAAAAAAGAACTAAAAATAATCCCAGTTAAAATAATCGTTTCGACTTTCATCGACCGATCGATTTTGCGGGCGAAGATTAAAACAATAATTATCGTTAGAAAAGCGAATAAAATACTTAGGAGTGGCAATGTAAATATCCCAGCAAATGGAATTGTAAAGCCAAAAAATAAAGTGATGACCGCACCGACGGATGCTCCAGATGAAACCCCTAAAGTATAAGGATCTGCTAAAGGATTCCTTAATAACCCTTGAAAGGCAGCTCCCGCAATCGCTAAGGATGCTCCAACTAAACCAGCTAAAATGACCCTAGGTAGACGAATATTCATAACGATATTTGCGTGCATCGGATCAATGTTTTCATTTAAAACAAAACGAAAGATTTCGGCACCGATAATTTGAGGGATATCCAAAAAAGGAACGGACACCGTTCCTATAGATATCCCTAATAACATAGCAATGATTAAAAATACAATTGCCGTCACATAAGCAATGATTTTATTAGTTAAAAAGTTCCGGATAAACAACTTTTGCAAGTTCCTCGACTCCTTGAGCAATTCTTGGGCCTGGTCGTGTTACCCTATCAGAATCCACATCGAAGACTTGCTCATTTTTTACGGCTGTTATGTCTTGCCAACCGTCACGGTTAACGACATTTTCAACAGGGTTCTCAGTATAGAATCCATGTGTAGTAATGATGACATCCGGATTTCGCTCAATTACTGCCTCAGAATCAATTTTCGGCCAACCATCTTCAGTAATAATATTCTCTGCATTGATGATTTCAATGATTTCATTCATAAACGTATTTGCTCCAACCGTGTAAAGTTCAGGAGCTGGCGAAACTTCAACTAACACCGTTTTACGGTCTTCTTCAGCTACCTCTTGTGCTTTCGTTTTTATCTCATTGATTTTTGTTTTTAATTCCTCAACGAGTATTTCTGCTTTTTTCTTTTCTCCTGTTGCAGTCCCCACCATGATAATCGAATCATATACATCATCGAAATTTTGGGCATCGTTTACAATCAGGACCGTAATTCCAGCATCACGAATTTGCTGCAACCCAATCTCTGCACTATTGGCATTTGAAGCATGTGCTAAAACCAGGTTCGGCTCTAAGGAAATAATTTTTTCAACATTAAACTCCATTCCACCGACTTTCTCTTTTTCAGCTACTTCTTCAGGGTAAGTATCATTGTCGGAAACACCGACAACCTCATCACCTAAACCTATCCCAAAAACAATCTCGGTAATACTAGGGATAAGCGTTACAATTCTCTTTGGCTTCGATTCAATCACTACTTCATTTTCAAGAGCATCAATAATCGTTACTGGAAAATCTTGCTCTGCTTGCTCAGTCGATTGCCCTTCTTCATTTTGCTCCGTTTCATTTGTTGGTGTTTCATTTGCTTCCTCACCAGCATTCCCCCCACAACCGACGAGCAATCCAATCGCGAATAACAGGGCGAGTAATAACGTGTACATTTTCTTCATCTTTCATTCCTCCATTTGATCATCTAGGAAGCTTTTAAAATTTTACACATTCTAACAATATGTACTTCCTATTTAAATAAAATAAAAAACATCTCCCTACGAGACAAGGAGATGTTTGTATAGAGTCCATTCCTGAGAATGCAATCCTAGCAAACACCTCCTATCCTCGTAGGTTCTGGTGCTAAGAATCAGGCAGGTCTCCTGGCTAATGGTCATCGCTATTTATGCGCCTTCCCATACACTTAAGTACAGTGGCAAGTGCATTAGCTCCCATTCACAGTGGCGGGACCGCGTTGGAATTACACCAACTTCCCTTTTAAGTCATGAAAGAATCATTTATCCACATAAATCATTCTTCCATAAGACACCTATTCTTTATTATGAAATTTCTCTTAAAACCATTATACACGTATACAAGAATAATACTATCCGTTTTTTAAGAATTTGTTAAAAATCGTCGAGTTGTGTTGTACCACTCAAATGAACATTTCCTTTATACTTAAAAATAATAAGGCTGCCCCTCTATAAAAGAGAAAGCCGCCTTTTATTGGTCTATTAATCATCAATTGTATACCTTTTCTAAAAAACTTAATGTAGGCCCGTAACCGACTTGTGGAATATCTTCAAAAAAACTCATAATATATTTATTGTCTGAGATGCTTTCGAATCTTACCGTTGATTCCACTTCAACACGCCAATGATCATTAGAAAGCTCAATCACTGTATCTTCCTGTCGGGCATCATTATCGTTGATGACACGGATAACAGCAGCTGATAACTCACTCCCTAAAGAGCCAAAAGCATCTTTTAATTCCTTTTTTAAAAAATAATGCCGATCAACTCTCACTGGTAATATCTCATTAGCTGCTTTTATGTACGCATCTGCCTCAGCTCGACCACTTCCTACTAATTGATTCTTCCGATTTTCAATTAACTCACTTACACTCTTACCAAGGTCCAACGTTTGTTGAGCTTCCCGATCCAAAATATATAGCGGGTCTAATGTAGGTTTCGTGTCAAAATCTTTCACTGCCTTCTTTGTTTTTTCCAATAAAACTGCTGTACCAGCTAAAGCGGCTTGTTCAACGGCTAGGTTTGCATGCTCTTTTACGATATATACTTTAACAATATTAATGGTTAAAATGAAGATAATCGCTACAATGCCAAGTAACCAAAGGAGAAAGATTGCTGCATTGCCACGTTCATTCTTAAAATAGTTCATGGGGAAATTAACACCTTACCATATGCTTCTTGTTCTAGCTTTAACGGCAAATTTTGCCGCCATTTTTCAGGAACAAAGGTTAAATAATGATCTGTATACAGTACTAATTTAAAATGTCCATTTCCTAATGATTGGGGAACTAAATTCTTATATTCAATAACATTACTACTCCCCAATGTATCCTTCGCTGCATTGATTGCTTCATTAATATTATCCGATGCTCCGTAAGCTTTTGCAGCATCATTTACAGCTGTCTTCGCTGTAAAAACGGCATATCCTGTACCAACAACTTGCCAGAGCAATAAGAAAAACATAAAGAAAAAGGGAAGAATTCCAAGGAACTCAATACTAATGGCTCCTTTCTCATTTTTAATCATCCGTTTGACTTTCATCATCTCACCCCAAAAATTCGCTAAACCATTATGCTCCCTTTAAATCTGTTTGATTGATTTTATACTGTAAGTACCACACATGAAAAACGATTAATAACCATGGACGATAGAGCGTTTCACCTAATTCATCTTCAATCGACTCTTTTGCTCGAAAAACAGAATAGTATAGACATCCTAGTGCTAAAAAAGCTAGGATCCATTCTATACTATCGATAATTAGAATCCCTACTTCTCCGAAAATAGCTCCTTTTACAATGCTATAAACAAAAATGACAATATTAATTGCAAGCATAATATGAATAAAAGAAACCCTTAAATCATTTGTCTGCATTTTATCAAATGTTTTTCTTCTTGAAAGGAACCAGTATGCAATGTAAACCCCCGCCGTAAAATAGCTTAAAACTACCATTAACGGAACATTTGTTTTTTTGAATTTCACTGTATCCATCGCACTCTCCTAAGTATTTTGCTCATATTTTTCAGATAAATAAAAATAAATAAAGGGAAATAAGAATAGATTAATGACAATTCTAAGCAAAGTATAAGTTAGTAGATTAATATCGAAACTTGAGAAACTGTTTAAAAAAATAACCCAAATAATCACATCAATTGAAACCCATAATAATAAATCTGTATAAATTGAAAACCAATTATTTTTATAAAATGAGAGTCCGTTTGCAACGGTTTTCTTTAATGATGCTTGATTTTCTTGGTAATAAGGTAACAAAAAAACAAAAGTTAAGATAATAACCCCTGGAATAATATAAAACCCTGTCCCAAAATACGATAAGACAAAGAGAACCAATGCCCCTACGAAAATGACTCCAAAAGAAGTTATAAAATCGCGAAGCATCTGTCTAATTCCATATTCTTCATTCAATTTAAGCTGTTTATACAGATGTATAAACGGCTTCTGCGTCGCAATAAACATAAAAACATAGAGAAATAACGCAAAAAGGTTTTGCGCAATTAAATCGATTTGATAAATATAATAAATCAACCCGAACAAAAATAATTGCCAAGGAAGAACGATTAACAATGTAAAGCCAAGGATTTTTAAAATACCTTGATTATAGAAATACAACAGATCTTTAAGCATGAGCGGCCCTTCTTTTTTTAAACAAGATATTTACATATGCCCCTAATAAGGACGTTAGTGTACCGACTAGTAAAGAATAAAAGATAATATTCGGATTAAGAAATACATCTAATCCGACAACAAATTGCGCAAATAGCAGATTCATAATAATAAGGAAAAAAGATGTCATATAAGCTAGAAAATAAGGATACTTATGGTACAACATTGCTGCTATGTATCCATTTAGACTGTAAGTGAATAAAAAAGAAACAATTGACAGCATTAATACATCTTGAATGAGCAGTATCCCTAATAAACTAGTAACAAGCATGACTAAAATAGAGATCCCCAGCGTTTTTATACCTGGAAATAACATCTGCTCACCCCTTTCTAATTCTTAAATGTTTTAAAGCGACTTGTTGCACTTTGACTAGCAATAAGAACCAGATACCCGATTAATAATAATACAATAGAAAAATAATTTTGCATTGCCTGCATGCCAAATCTATCGGCAAACAGATCAGCAGCCATAAAATAACCTCCACCGCCAGCAATGATGATCAGAGCAGCAAAACCATAATAGACAACTAGAAATTTAATATTTCGATTCTCTTGCCCAGTAAGTGAATCTGCGATTATTTTATTGTACTTTTGGGCAAAGAATAATATTAGCAATGCAACGCCAACCATGACCATTTGTAAAAACAGAGAGTGGCTAGAAAGCTTAAATGCTGGTCCTCCGAAAAAAATCCCTGTTAATAAAAGTGAAATATATCCGGCATAACTCATGGTTTTACTAGATTTGTTCTTCCCTGTTACATCAATAAATAGAATAAATAAAAGATAGAGAATCATGATTAATAAGGAACCTAAAAAATAATTCATCGAAAAAAAAGGAATGGGGAGAGAAATAGCCCAAACCCCTAGCGGTGCAATTATAAGCGGTGCTGCTTTTCTTACCATATATATCCTCTCCTCCATTTTAACAACTATCCAAATATTCCAGAAAGTTTATTCTTAATCGATGAACCTATATTAACGACTCCATCAAAAACTTTCTTAACTCCATCCTCTACTTTCCGTTTGAACCTTTTTCCAGCTGGTGAAGCCAGTGCAAAACTTAAGCCAACTCCAACCCCAGCTCCAATAATAGTACCTAAACCAGGAACTACAGAACCAAATGCTGCGCCTGTTGCAGCAGCAGCCCCCCAACCAACACCTGCACTAATCGCTGTAGTACCAACTCCAAAAGCCATATCCGTTGTAATTCCTGCTGCAAAGTCAGTACTTGCGAATGATTTTTTCGGATTCTTCGCAAAATCAATTATCCGATCTCCCGTACTTAAAAGAACATTTACTACTCCATTCCCCTTTGCCATGTTCTTTAAGTTAAAGAAATCTTTATTTATAATTTTGCCTATTCCTGTATTATTCGCATTAAATGGGTTAGCAAAAGGATTCCAGTTTTTCGTAAAGTCACTACTAATCGTTCTTAACGTACTCGTTAAGCTAAAGTTTTCTTTAAAGAATGAAGCCATATGCTTCGCTTTCTTCTGTGTCCCTGATCTTAATTCCCCATTTCGTAAAATCGTTTTTGATTCATCAAAACTTTGAAGGTATTTTTGATACCTTGAATCCAACCAGTTTGCAATTGGGTTTTTAGAATTCGTAAAATTCTTTTTCCCCACAATTTCATGAAGGTTTCGATTGCCAATATGGGTATTTAAATCTTTTATTTGGAATCCAGCTATTAGGGATAAAGTACCGTCTAACAATTGTTCTGCCTTTGTACGATTACTAACAAGCCACGTCTTCGCCTCTTTAGCTGTTCCATGGATTGCTTCAATTAAATTCCATTTTATTCCTGAACCGTTTGAACCTTGACCTCCTTCACCGGCTACGCCACCGTTCGAGCCTTGACCTCCTTCAGCTGCTGTACCGCCGTTTGGACCTTCTCCTCCTTCGGCCGCTGTGCCACCGTTCGGACCTTCTCCTCCTTCGGCTACTGTGCCGCCGCTCGGACCTTCTCCTCCTTCGGCCGCTGTGCCACCGTTCGGTCCTTGACCTCCTTCGGCTGCTGTGCCACCGTTCGGTCCTTGACCTCCTTCGGCCGCTGTGCCACCGTTCGGTCCTTGACCTCCTTCGGCCGCTGTGCCACCGCTCGGTCCCTGACCTCCTTCGGCCGCTGTGCCACCGCTCGGTCCCTGACCTCCTTCGGCTGCTGTACCACCGCTCGGTCCCTGACCTCCTTCGGCTGCTGTACTACCGCTCGGTCCTTGACCTCCTTCAGCTGCTGTACCACCGCTCGGTCCCTGACCTCCTTCGGCTGCTGTACCACGGTCAACTGCATTTCCTCCTTGCAAAGCATTTCCAGGATCAATTCCTCTTAACTCCCAATATAGCATTCCTGGTGGTTGAGGAGGAGCACTTGGAATTAAAAATGCCCCATTATTTAAATAGGATCCTGGGAAAATCGGAAGACCTGACGATAAATTCCCATTCCCTGCCTCATAATTTCCTCCTGGTTTATATGCTTTTCCAGGGATTATAAATTGGCCACCAGTAACCGGTTGCCCCGGGCTTATTGCCTGCCCCGGAGTAATAGCTGTACCCGGAGTAATAAAGTTTGCATGACTTAGTACTGGAAATGTATTCCAAACTAGTAATATCGTAATCATCATGATTGCAAAAATTCGATTAAAGTGGACTCTACCCAATCCTTTAGCTCACCTCACTTACTGAGTATTTTGCTCATATTTTTCTTCGAGTATTTTCAATGCCTCAGTATAATTTTTTTCATTTAATTCTTTTAGTTCCTGATTGAACCTTCTAATCTTATCTATTACCCAGTCATGATATTGGTTGTTTTTATCTTGAAGATATTGAAAAGACTCCCTATCCATTAATTCATTTTGCCAAAACTGAGTGATGATTAAATCGATTCTCACCTTTTCATCGACTGCTTTCGATTCTTCTTGAGTAATGTAATTAAAAATGTCGATAGTATTGTTCACTTTTTTATACTCAAGACTTTGCGTCCCTTTTGTTTTCCATTGCTCCCATGTCTTTGCTAGATCAGATACTTTAGACAGTTCTTTGCTAAGCTCATTGCCATCGGAAACATGGGTATATAAGCCTTCTGTTACATTTGCAATTTCCTTCAACTGATTTTGGCCTTCATTGTCAACATCAAACCCAATTACATTAATAATTGGTGAAATATTAGAATGAAATAATTCTTCTGCAGCTTTGATAGGATCATCATCGCAAGTAGAAATTCCATCACCGACTAAATAAACAATATTCGTATTGTCGCTTCCATCAAATTTCTCAAGGTCTTTTTTAGCCTCTCTTATAGCTAATTCCGTCGGTGTCCAGCCACTTGGTTTAATTAGCTCTAATCCAGATTGAAAGCTAGTTTCATTGAATGTAGAAATGGGGATAATCATTTCACTACTCTGGCACGACAATTCCCTATCTTCATAAGCACCTGTACCTTTATGCCCAAAAACACGAAGGCCAACATTTGCTTCATCCGGAAGCTCGTTTACAAACTTAAGAATTGCAGCTTTTGCCGCGTTCATCTTCACTTGTCCATTTACTGTAGCCGCCATACTGCCGGAAGCATCCAAAATTATTACTACATTTAAATTCTCTTTAAATTGATAGCGTGAATCCTCGATTTCAGGATCACCTATCGATTGAAAACGGAGTTGTCGAATGGCTCTTTCCGGGCCTTCAAAATCTTCTTGAACCATCGCTAATATTTCTTGATAAAAATAATCTAATTCCTCATCAGTCGGGTTGTTTGAAACATCTGGAAGAGTGCTGAAAATATCCAGCATCCCTTGTATTTCTTCACTATTTAGAGAAAAGTAAAAATCATGATATTCCCCCATCTTTCTAGAAGCTAATTCCTCATAAGTCGATGGGAGTGGCTCAAGCTTTAGTACTTTATTTTCTTCTATCTTTTGTTCTGCGTTGTTTTGATGATTCGTTTCATTCACATTGTCAGCAGGATGTGGATTGTTTTCATTCCTATTCACTTCATTATCTTGATTACAACCTGCAAGAAAAAACAGGGAAATGACTAGGAATGCTAGTATATTTAAACACTTATTCATAAACATCACCTATTAAATGAGGAGTTTATACTCCTTATCCAACCATTCCGGAGATTTTACTAATAATATTTGTAATTATGTTTCCAATCCCCTCACTTTGACCGCTAACAGCAGTGGAAATAATTCCAAGAACTAAAATCAACAACGCTGCTAATCCTAACCACTCTAATGACTGTGCCCCTCTTTCATTTTTCACAGGTTCCAACATTCGTTTCGCAAATTTCACCATTGAATTTTTCATTAATATCTCTCCTTTTGTTAATTAAATATAGAAAATAGATTCCTATTTTCGCTAAACATATTCATAATCATCAAGCCCCCGATTAATATTAGAGCTGATGGCATGACAATAAAAGTAGTAATTAAGGTGACTTTGGGAGACGCTTTAGCTGCTGCTTCCTTAATTTTTTCCTTCTTAATTTTCCTCATTTCTACTGCTTGATGTTTAAACGTTCTTGAAATCGGCACCCCAAGTTTTTCTCCCTGTACAAGGGATTTTATTAACATTTGAAATTCTTTACTCTCATTGCGATCAAGAAGTGACTGATACGCCTCAGTCCTAGGTACCCCAACATCGGTTTCTTGAATAAATCGGCCAAACTCATCCTTAACTGGACCTCCAAAATATGGAACGATATCCCTTAATGCTTGATCTAGCCCTACCCCAGCCTGTAGAGTAACGCTCATCGTGTCTAAGAAATCTGGTAATTGATAGGATAATTCTTCTTGTCTTTGTTTTGCTTTACTTTTCAACCACCATATCGTCCCTAAATATCCGCCAATTGGTAAGAGAATGACGAGGACTTCCGCATATGGAAATCTCAAGATAAGCATGAAGCCACCTATAATAAGACCAATAATAAGCAAGAATATTTTTAATCCCTGAAAACGCTCAATTGTCAATTGATAAGGAAAGCCAGCCTGCATAAGAAGTTTTTTCACCTCATGATTTTCGCTAAAAAAATTGATTCTTTGACCCATTGACGAAAAATCATCCGCATATTTTAGCATTTTAGAAACGAACTTTTCTTTTCTACTAACTTTCTTTTCAAACTTATTTTCTACAATAATTTTATTCTTTACTACTATCTTTAAATCTTCCTTTAAGGCGAGGAAGTGATAAAAATTTCGTAATGAAAATCCGAAAAAAATTAAACTAAGACTAACAATCATCATGATTAAGCCATCCATGTACTCACACCCTAATGTTCGTTATCTTTCTTACCAGTATGAATGTTAATACTGTACCACCGATAAAAAAGATAAGTAATATAATCCCAATTCCAGAAAATAAGGGGTCTAGAAATCCATCAATAACATTATTCATCATAAGAACTAAAAAGATGGGGATAATCGGGACAATATAGGAAACATATCTTTGTTCCGCTGTCATCGTTTTTATTTCTTGCTGAAGGATTTTTCTTTCTTCAAGTGTTTGGCTCATTTCATTTAAAACGGAATATATATTTCCGCCTGCTTTCTTTTGAATCATCATTGTCGCAACAAATAATTGAAACTCTTTGCTATTAATTCTCTTTTCCATTGACTTTAAGGCTGTATTAAAATCTATCCCTAAAGCGATTTCCTGTGCTAGCCTTTGAAACTCTCCTCTAGCCGGTTCGTTGATTTCTTGGGCAACTAAATTAATCCCCTGTGTTAATGTCATACCGGACCGTGTTGCATTAGCAAGGGTACGACAAATTTCTGGAAGCTGTTCGACAATCTTCTGCTTCATTAAATTTTTTCTAATAACGAAAAGTACTCTCTTTCCACCTTCAACGATAAGAATAGAAATAATGATATTCCCTGGAAAGGTAATGCCAAAAAAGTTTTGTAAAAAAAGCATCATTCCCATATAAGAAACAAAAACAGCTCCGATATATTCCGATGGTGTCAAGGGAATATTCGCACTACGTAATCGGTCATAAATTGGTGTGGCATATTCGGTTTTGTCGAATTTATCCCCCAACAAAACAATCGTGCTTTTCCGTTTTTGACCATTACTATAAAAATCATGAACAGTTTTTTTCCATTCGCGTTTTTCTTTCCGATAATCCAAAAGGAAATATACAGCAAAAATAAACATCAACATAGATAATATAGAGAGGAGGGTAATGATCATTGGTTTACCTCCGTATAGACTGGGACAAATGCCTTTTCGGGAATTGAAATTCCAAAAATATTTAGTTTTTCAAGGCATTTTGGTACATAACCAGTAGGAGTGAAATAACCTTTAATCATTCCCTCTGACGTCATTCCTGTTCGTTTAAAATGGAAAATTTCTTTAACATCATGTGAACCATCTCTATTTTTCACAACTTCAGAAATAGAGACAATCTTCCTAGTTCCATCTGTAAGTCTATTTGCCTGAACAATGATATCAAGGGCTCCAACTATGTATTCCCTCACAATATGACTAGGAAGATCCATTCCTGCCATAACAACCATCGCTTCAACACGTCGAAGAGCATCGTCAGGGGAATTAGCATGTACGGTTGTAATCGAGCCTTCATGACCAGTATTCATCGCCTGAAGCATATCAAATGCCTCGCCGCCACGTACCTCACCGACAATAATTCGATCAGGTCTCATCCGAAGTGCATTCTTCACTAGCTGTCTAATTGAAATTTCTCCACTTCCCTCAACATTTGCTGGTCTTGCCTCCATTCCAGCTACATTCGCTCGGTTTAATCGTAGCTCCGCAGAATCCTCAATGGTTACAATTCTTTCTCCAAGAGGAATCGCTGTAGTCAGGACGTTTAATATCGTTGTTTTCCCACTTCCGGTACCTCCAGAAATGAGTGTGTTCATTTTTGCTTTAACAATTCCCTCTAGAAACCGTGCCATCGAGGAGTTTAGAGTGTCAAAATTTAATAAATCATCCATCTTAAAAGGTTCTTTTCGGAACTTACGAATGGAAACTAAAGTTCCATTTAAACTGATTGGTGGGATAACTGCATTAACACGACTACCATCGGGCAAGCGTGCATCAACCATTGGAGAACTTTCATCAATCCTTCGACCAATTGGAGCAACGATTCGGTCAACAATATGTCTAATATGGTTATCATCACGAAATTTAACATCCGTTAATTCTAGCCTACCAAGACGTTCAACATAAACTTCATTCACACCATTAACGAGAACCTCAGTAATCGTTGGATCATTAATCAATGGTTCCAACGGTCCAAACCCTACTGACTCATCAAGAATCCGATTAATCAAAATCTCTTTGTCATGACGTGAGATAATCACTTTTTCTTCAGCCATAAATTGGCTGACAAATTGTTCTATACTTAGTCTCATTTCACCTTGCGAAAGCTTTGTTAAAGTTTCTAAATTTGTATCTCTTAATAATCTCGATTTATAATGCTCAACAAGCTCATCAACAAGATGGTTTTCATATTGATAGGATTGCAGTTTGGCTGATGCAACAATTTTTTCTTTACGTTTATCAAATATTGATGCCATTTGCGATCCCCCCTACTCAAGAAGCGAAATTCCCCATTTTTTTACATCTTTTGCAAATGGGATTAGTCTTCGCTCTTTTTTCATTTTTCTTACGGGTTCCCCCTTGTTAACATATGGTTGCAACCCTTTATAATCTAAGCGGATAGGAGCAGCTATTGGAAACATCAGCGTATCTTTTAGGTCCTTCGCCTGAATTTCATTATCTTTCCCAACCTTATTAAGGATAATTGATGTTCTTGATGACAACTCAATTCCTAGCCTGATTGATATTTCTTCAAACTGTTTCAATACCTTAAGTGCTGGTGTATCTGGTGTAAGCACATAAAAAATTCGATCTGATTCCTCCAAGGAAGTAACAACTTGTCCATTAATATACGAAGGTAAATCAACGATCACAAAGTCAAAACTTCTTCGACAAGTTCTTAACAGTTTGGCGATAAACTCATCCGTTATCGATTCGGCTGCCTCAGCGTCACATGGACTTATTAAAATTTCTAATTTTGATGAATCTAATTTCTGAGAAACGTTACGAATATGACCTTCGTTAAGTTCATTAATAACTGGCGCTAAGTCTGCAATCGATCGATTCGATTGGATTGATAATAATGTCTCTATTCCACCAAACTGCAAATTTAAATCAATTAGGATCACTTCTGCCGTTGTTTCTACTTTTATTGTTTGTGCTAATGTAGCAGCAAGACAGGATTTACCACTTCCTCCACTTCCACTAAAAACCGAAAAGATTTGACCCCTTCCTTTTGCAAATGAATGGATAGATTCACTTTGTTTCAATTTATTATTCTCATAGTTTTGGAAAATAGTAGGAACACGACTAATAAATAAAGAATGTTCATCAGGATACACAAAAAATTCTGTTGCTCCTGCTTTCGTAATACTTCTAAGAAGTGTAAAATCCGTTTCATTCGCAATAAAAATGACTAATGTAGAAGGATTCGTGGTTTTAATATATTGAATACTTTCGACTGCAATATCACTTTCTGGCTGAACAAAAATGACTATATCCTGAACATCCCGGTTTATTTCACGAACAATATCACGAGTACGAATCAATTGAACCGCGTAACTGCCTGTAAGTGCATTTAATATTTGATTATGAATAACCTCATCATCGCTAATTAATAAAATTTTTAATGTTGATTGCATACGATTCCCTCTTTATCATTGGTTCATGTGATTTTTATAAGTATGTAACTTACGATGATTCTTCCTCATTAGCCACCGGTTTTTCACCAGTGTCGGTTTCAGTTTCCTTCTCCTCTTCTTTTTTCCGTTCTGCTTCATTAACTGTTTCACTTGGAGAAGGTGTCAGCGTATCACTCATGCCACTACTTGCCTTTAAAATACGTATTTTATCTGCATAATGCTGCATATGAATCAATCTTGGTGCATCATCAATTCCGACCTCGAGAGCAGCTCCTAGGAAGTTTCCATCCTCTTTACTTGCAAAATAAACCAAAACATCTCGCATAAAAATCTCTGTTTTTCTTTGACCGCTATTTTCTGTAGAAACGACAATATCGACACGATCCAACGGTTCGACTTCCTGATCAAATTGAACAGTTTCTGAAGGATACATTGCAATTAAACGTTTCGTTTCATCTGTTGCAATTGAGAAATCTTTAAGAATAGTTTCTGGAATGATCTCTCCATCATTAATAGGAATTATTGATACTTTGTTTAAAATATCTTCCTTATCAACTATATGCCAATTCGGTTTGATAAATTTATTTGGAATCTCTTCCGTCGTTATTTGATTTTCCTTGATAGGAGTTCTCGCTTGAATACTATCATTGGCAATATAAATTTTAGTCATTCCCCCTAATTCGGAATTTAATTGCTTTACTTTCTCAAAGACCAGGTATCCAGCTGCCAAAGCTAACAAAAACGCCAGAAGTAAAAATATTGCAGCTCTTCTTTTTGACTCTAACATCCTATCTCTTCTCCTAAAGTTGAAATTTTCTTAGAATAACAAACTAGTTTTTCTTTAAGTATGTTTTACTCTCTCTCCAGTAAAAGATTTTACAAATTAAGAGGAAAAACCGTTCACCCTAGCTTATGGGAATTTTTACATACTAGCTTTATAATTTTTAACATGTGTTCACATTTCAGTCAAATTCACGGTAAAGAATGTAGAATTTTGCCTATGAATTTTTACCTATCGTTATCTTGGGATAAAGATAATTTATTGGTACTTAATTCCTGATTATTGTTTATGAAGTGACATTGTCTCTTTAGTTTATTGGAAAAATCATTCATGGAGTGTGGATAAAAATCATTTTCTAGGCCTTTTTGATTATTTTTAACTATAATTTGGATAAGTCGAGGAAAAAAGTATATGAATAATTTAGATTTAACCTTTTTGTTTAGTCATATCCTACTATGGTTTTAATTTTTAATGGTAAAAACGGATCGGGGGGCTTATTTGAAAGACTTATATTAATATGATAATTTCCCCTATCTTCATCGATTTATAACATCCCACTTCAATGGTCCCGCTTTTTCTAAGTCTTTTGTTAGGAAACCTTCTAGGTTTTAAAACCTAATTAGTAAATAAATGTCCACACGACAAAAAAACAACCTAAATTAGGTTGTTTTTTGCGGATGCCTGGCAACGTCCTACTCTCACAGGGGGAAGCCCCCAACTACCATCGGCGCTTTAGAAGCTTAACTTCCGTGTTCGGCATGGGAACGGGTGTGACCTTCTCGCTATCGCCACCAGACTACTATTAAATTGAGGTTTGTTCCCTCAAAACTAGATAATGTTTGTAAGAAGAAAAAGCAAAAGGAGTATCTTCCTTAACGTTTTAGGTTAAGTCCTCGATCGATTAGTATCAGTCAGCTCCACACGTCGCCGCGCTTCCACCTCTGACCTATCAACCTGATCATCTTTCAGGGATCTTACTAGTATAAACTATGGGAAATCTCATCTTGAGGGGGGCTTCATGCTTAGATGCTTTCAGCACTTATCCCGTCCGCACATAG